>NZ_AQYF01000009.1:0-671471 GCF_000380525.1 Thioalkalivibrio sp. AKL8
GTCCTGGAAGAATCGGGGACCACGGTCCGGCGGCCCTCGCGGTTGGCGAAGATCGGTTCCAGCCGACTGCGCAAGGCGCTCTACATGGCGGCGGTGGTGGCGACCCGGTACAACCCGGACGTGCGACACCAGCATCAACGTCTGCTGACACGCGGCAAGGCCAAGATGTCGGCGATCGGGGCGGCCATGCGCAAACTCCTGCACATCGCCTTCGGTGTGCTCAAATCCCAAACCCCGTATCAAGCCCGCCATGAAACTCCTTGCACCCCGTAGGGCAAGACGGTATCTACGGGGAGTGCGCCTGCGGGGGGGTGTGGCGGTTCTGTTGGTGGGGTTGCTGGCCGCGTGCGGGGGTGGGGAGCCGCCGGAGGCGGATGATCCGGGGGTGACCGGACTGCGGGTGAGCGAGGCCCTCGGGGGCGAGGACACTACGGGCTTTCGCCGCGCCGATGCGCCGCGGGCGTTCGAGTTTCCTCGCGATCATGGGCCGCATCCGGGGTTTCGCAACGAGTGGTGGTACCTGACGGGGAATCTGGACGGGCCCGAAGGCGAGCGTTTCGCGTTTCACGTGACGTTCTTCCGCGTGGGGCTGGCGCCGGGGCTCGCCGGGGATCCGGTCTGGCACGAGTCGGCCTGGGCCAGCCCCGATCTGTGGATGGTGCATACGGCGGTGCTGGACCGTGACGCGGGGTTTCACGCATCCGAGGAGCGGTTCGTGCGCGATGGCGGCGGGCTGGCCGGGGCGACCGAGCCGGCGGGGCGGGTCTGGGCCGAGGATTGGGAACTGGCCGGGCTGGAGGGGGCGCGCTGGACGCTGCGCTTCACGGTCGAGGACTACGTGCTGTCCCTGGAACTGGAGCCGGCGCGCGAGCCGGTGTTGCAGGGCGAGGCCGGCCTGAGCCAGAAGGGGCCGGAGCCGGGCGATGCCTCGTATTACTACTCGATGCCGCGTATCGCGGTGGCCGGCGAGGTGCGCCGTGCCTCGGGGGCAACGCTGGACGTGACCGGACAGGCGTGGATGGACCGCGAATGGAGTACCAGCGCGCTGGCGGAGGATCAGGCGGGCTGGGACTGGTTCGCGCTGCAGCTGGATGACGGGCTGGACGTGATGTATTACCAGTTGCGCCGCCCCGATGGCACGCCGCACGAGTTATCGAAAGGTCGCTGGATGCCGTTGGATGCCGAGGACGCCCTGCTGGAGCCGGAGCAGGTGCAGCTCGAACCCACCCGCTACGCCACCCAGCCGTCCGGTAACCGCTATCCGGTGGAATGGTCCCTGCGTATCGAGCCTCCGGGTGGCGGGCCTGTGCGCGAGTGGACCGTGGTCGCGGTGCGCGACGAGCAGGAGATGGACACGGTGGTCCGCTATTGGGAAGGGGCCGTGGATATCCTCGACGCGGATGGCGAGCCGGTCGGCCGGGGCTTCGTGGAGTTGACGGGGTATGAGGACGGGTGAAGGCCTTGGCTTGGGGGTCCCTCTGCCCCCGGGCGTTGATGCGATTCGCTCCGCTCATCGCATCCTACAAGGGCGGGTAGAATTTTCGTAGGATGCGATGAGCGGAGCGAATCGCATCGCGTCGGAGCAGCACAAACATCGGTTCGAACCAATCCCAGGGAAGGGAGGCGACGGATGACGGATTATCGCCGTGTGCGCGTGCCGGGTGGCACGTATTTTTTCACTGTGAATGCGGCCGTTCGGGTAGGAAACACCCTATTTACGGATCACATTGACGCGTTGAGAGACGCGTTTCGCGAGGTGCGGAATCGTCATCCGTTCGTGATCGACGCGATGGTGGTGTTGCCCGAGAATCTCCATTGTATCTGGCGCCTGCCGGACGATGATGCCGATTTCAGCCGCCGATGGCGGTTGATCAAGGCGCGGTTCTCGCGGTTGGTGTGTGCTGGCGAAGCGCGCACGCGTAGCCGGGCAAGACGCGGTGAGCGAGGGCTCTGGCAACGCCGGTTCTGGGAGCATTGCATCCGCGATGAGGATGATTGGGTCCGCCATGTCGATTATATCCATTACAACCCGGTGAAGCATGGCTGGGCACGTTGTGTGGCCGAGTGGCCGTACTCCAGTTTTCACCGGTTTGTGCGGGCAGGTGTGTATCCGGTGGATTGGGGTGGCGTGCCGGAATCGGATGGCTTGGTTGTGGGGGAGGCCCGGGGTGATTGATGTATCCGAGTGATGCGATTCGCGGGGCTCATCACATCCTACGAGGGGAGAAATGGGTTCGTAGGATGTGATCAGCGGAGCGAATCGCATCGATGATGTGGGGCGTTTCGGAAATGGGGTGGCGGGGCGCGCCACCCCGGGGGTTACCACTCCAGGGCTTCGTGGGCGGGGGCCAGGTCGAAGTCGTCCTCGAGGTGGGCGCGCAGGGCGCGTTCTTCCATCAGGCGTTCCAGGGCGCGGCGAGCGGCGTGGCGTGCCGGGCCGCGGTCATTCACGAGCTGGTTGTCGAACAGGCTGGCGATTTCGTCGGCCCCATCGGCCACGTCGTCGATCGTCGGATCCATTGTCGGGTCTCCTGACATGCCGGCCGGGCCACCCCGGACTGCGGTATCAGAAAAGCCTTATATATCGTTCCCGGCGCTGCGCAAGCAGAAAATTCTTATTGTTCGGCGGATTGTCTTATGGGCATGGCGCGCCGAACTCGGGACGCTGCTTCTGGTCCATCGTGCACGAGTGGCAGCGCTTCTCACTGTCATCCCAACCAGTCGCGAGGGCAGGCCATGCTGATCCGCAACCGACGTCGTTCCGAGTGTTCCCATAGCGAGATCACCCCGCCGGAGGTCTATGCGCGGCGGCGCGAGTTTCTGCGTGCCGGGGTCGGGTTGGGCGCGGGTCTTGCCCTGGGGGGACTGGGCATGGCGTTGCCGGCCTCGGCCGCGCTGCGCGGCTTCCCGCTCGAGTTCGAGGGCAGCGACTACTCCACGGACGAGTCGAAGACCGCGTATGACGAGATCACCAGCTACAACAATTTCTTCGAGATGGGGCCGGGCAAGAGTGACCCCAAGACCTACGCCGACCAGCTGAAGACCGACCCCTGGACCATCACCGTGGACGGGCTGTGCGAGAACCCCGGCGAGTATGCGGTCGAGGACTTCATCAGCCCCTGGTCACTGGAGGAGCGGATCTATCGCATGCGCTGTGTCGAGGGCTGGTCCATGGTGATCCCGTGGATCGGCTTCGAGCTGAATCGCATCATCGAGAAGGCGCAGCCGCGCGGCGGTGCCCGCTATGTTGCCTTCGAGAGCATCTACGATCCGGACAACCTGCGCGGCCAGCGCCGCCGCCGCGGCAGTAGTGGCGGGCTCGAGTGGCCCTATACCGAGGGGCTGCGCCTGGACGAGGCGATGCATCCGCTGACGATTCTGGCCGTGGGGTTGTACGACGAGGTGTTGCCGAATCAGAACGGGGCGCCGATCCGCGTGGTGGTGCCGTGGAAGTATGGCTTCAAGAGCATCAAGTCGATCCAGCACATCCGTTTTGTCGAGGACCAGCCGCCGACCCTGTGGAATCAGGCGCAGTCCGACGAGTACGGTTTCTACAGCAACGTGAATCCGGACGTGGACCATCCGCGCTGGTCACAGCGCACCGAGCGCCGGATCGGCGAGTTCCGCCGCCGGCGCACGGAGATGTTCAACGGCTATGCCGATGAAGTCGCCTCGCTGTACGAGGGGATGGACCTGACGCGGTACATCTGACGCGGTGACGGCATGACGTCCTCAACGCGCCGGGCGCGCGCCCGGCCACCGCGTGGCGTCTGGTGGGCGGTGCTGCTGGCCTCGCTGGTCCCGGCGGCCTGGATCGGCCTGCGTACGCTGGGATGGTTCGACGGGCTGGGCGTGAACCCGATCGAGAAGCTGCTGGAACTCTCCGGCACCCACGCGATGATCGCGCTGCTGATCGCGCTGGCGGTCACACCGCTGCGGCAGATGACGGGGCTGGCGTGGATCGTGCGGCTGCGGCGGATGCTGGGGCTGGTGGCGTTCGGTTACGTGACCGCGCACGCCCTGATCTGGCTGGGGGTGGATCTGTTCTTTGACTGGGAACTGGTGCTCTACGACCTGACCGAGCGCCCGTTCGTGATGGTCGGCTTCGCCGCCTGGCTGATCCTGCTGGCGTTGACGCTGACCTCCACCGACGGCGCCCAGCGCTGGCTCAAGAAGAAGTGGGTCTGGCTGCACCGTGGGGTGTACCTGGCCGGCGTGCTGGCGGTGCTCCACTTCCTGTGGCTGGCCCGCGCCGACTACGTGGAGGTCGCCCTGTACGCGGCGATCCTCGCCTTCCTCCTCGGCTGGCGCGTGCTCTACCGCTGGCAAACCCGGCGCCGCGTCCATGCCCGCCGCGTTAGCGCCTGATCCCGACGCCGTTACACCAACCACGAAGCGCACGAAGGCATGAAGGTGGTCAAAGGCCTGGAACCACAGAGTTCATAGAGGGCACAGAGAAGGGCAAGAAAGTTAATGGGATGCGGGCAACAGGCTTGGCGCCCGGATGCCGCATTCCATAGTTGCCGATTATTTTCCCTGGACCTGCTCCGTGTCCTCTGTGCCCTCCGTGGTTAATTCGCCCTTGCCCTTCTTCGTGTGCTTCGTAGTGGATAAAAGGGGGGCGCGAAGGACGCTAGCTGGCGTTGAGGGTGATCAGGAATTCGAGCAGGGCCTTCTGGGCGTGCAGGCGGTTCTCGGCCTCGTCCCAGACGACGCTTTGCGGGCCTTCCAGGACATCCGTGGAGACCTCTTCCTCCCGGTGGGCCGGCAGGCAGTGCATGAACAGGGCGTCGTCGTTGGCGAGCCGCATCAGGTCGGCATCGACGAAGAAGCCGGAGAAGGCCCGGCGCCGCGCGCTCTTTTCCTGCTCCTGGCCCATGCTCGCCCAGACATCGGTGACGACCAGATCCGCACCCTCGGCCGCGGCACGGGCGTCGCGCGTCAGCTCGAAGTGTTCCTGCGTGGTTTCGACCACGCTGGGCTCCGGGTCATAACCTTCCGGGCAGGCGGCGACCAGCTGGAAGTCCAGCTGGCGGGCCGCGTACATGTAGCTGTGGCACATGTTGTTGCCGTCGCCGATCCAGGCCACGCGCTTGCCACGGATGTCGCCGCGGTGCTCGACGTAGGTCTGCAGGTCGGCGAGCAGCTGCGCCGGGTGCTCCAGATCGGTCAGGCCGTTGATCACCGGGACCGAGGAGTGCTTGGCGAACAGTTCGATCTTCTCGTGCTCGTAGGTGCGGATCATCACGCAGTCGACCATGCGCGAGAGTACGCGGGCGGTGTCTTCGATCGGTTCGCCGCGGCCCAGCTGGGTGTCGCGCGGGGACAGGAACAGGGCGTTGCCGCCCAGCTGCTGCATGCCCACCTCGAACGACACCCGGGTGCGGGTGGAGGACTTCTCGAAGATCATGCCGAGCGTCTTGCCGCGCAGCAGGTCGTCGTGGTGCCCGCCCGACTTCAACTGCTGCTTGAGCTCGATCGCCCGTTGCAGCAGGGCACGGGTTTCATCCCCGGAGAGATCGAGGAACGAGAGGTAATGGCGAGGGTTCATGCAGAGACCTCCTTGGGGACAGACGATGACAGGAAGGCATCCACCAGGTCGGCTACGGTGGCGGCGATCTGTTCCACCTGGTCGTCGTCGATGATGAGCGGCGGCAGCAGGCGGATCACGCGGTCCGCCGTCACGTTCAGGATCAGGCCGCGTTCCAGGGCGGCCATCACCAGCTCGCCCGCCGGGCGGTCCAGCTCGACGCCGATCATCAGGCCGCGGCCGCGCACGGCGACGACGCCCGGGTGATCGCTCAGGCGGTCACGCAGGCGACCCAGCAGGAATTCGCCCTGGCGGGCGGCCTGTTCGCACAGGGCCTCGTCCTGCATCACATCGAGCACGGCCAGCGCCGCCCGGCACACCAGCGGGTTGCCGCCGAAGGTGGTGCCGTGCATGCCCGGACTGAACAGTTCGCGCGCCGCACCGGCGACCAGATTGGCGCCAATGGGGATGCCGTTGCCGAGACCCTTGGCCAGGCTGACCACGTCCGGCGTGATGCCCTCGTGCTGGAAGGCGAACCAGTATCCGGTGCGCCCGATGCCCGCCTGGATCTCGTCCAGCATCAGCAGCCAGTCCTTGCGGTCGGCCAGCTCGCGCAGGCGCCGCAGGTAGCCAGGGGGCGGGACATGGACCCCGCCTTCGCCGGTGACCGGCTCAACCAGGATTGCGACCACGTCGGGGTCTTCGGCCAGGGCCTCCACCGCATCGAAGTCGCCATGCGGGACATGCACGAAGCCCGAGACCAGCGGTTCGAACCCGGCCCGCACCTTGGGGTTTCCGGTGGCGGACAGCGTGGCCAGGGTGCGGCCGTGGAAGCTGCCCTCCATCACCACGATCTTGGGCTCGGCGATGCCCCGGGCGCGGCCGTGCAGGCGGGCGAGCTTGATCGCCGCTTCGTTGGCCTCGGCTCCGGAGTTGCAGAAGAACGCGCGGTCCATGCCGGCCAGCTTGCACAGACGCCGGGCCAGCTGTTCCTGCAGCGGGATGCGGTACAGGTTGGAGGTATGCACCAGCGTGCTGGCCTGGTCGCAGATGGCCTGGGCCACCTTGGGGTGGGCATGTCCGAGACCGCACACGGCAATGCCGGACAGGGCATCCAGATAGCGCTTGCCGTCGGTGTCCCACAGCCAGGCGCCTTCGCCGCGTTCAAAGGCGACGGGCAGGCGCTTGTAGGTGTTCTGCAGGGCGTCGTTCATTGGGTTCTCCGAAACCAAAGAGCCGGCGGAGGACCGCCGGCTCGATGAAAGGCGCAGCCGCATCATGCGGCCAAAGGCGCCTAGTATATAAACCCTTTGGGGTTTACTTCATCTGCTGGGCAGCAAAGTCCCAGTTGACCACGGCCCAGAAGTTCTCGAGGTACTTCGGGCGCGCGTTGCGATAGTCGATGTAGTAGGCGTGTTCCCAGACGTCGCAGGTCAGCAGCGGGGTCTTGCCGTCGCGCAGCGGGTTGGCGGCGTTGGAGGTGTTGACGATCTCCACCGAGCCATCACTGTTCTGCACCAGCCAGGTCCAGCCGGAACCGAAGTTGCCGACGGCGGATTCGTTGAACTTCTCCTTGAAGGCATCGAACGAACCGAAGGCGCTGTTGATCGCGTCCGCGAGCTTGCCGGAAGGTTCGCCGCCGGCGTTCGGGGCCATGCAGTTGAAGTAGAAGGTGTGGTTCCAGACCTGGGCGCCGTTGTTGAAGATGCCGCCGGCCGGGGCCTTCTTGATGATGTCTTCCAGCGAGGCATTTTCGAACTCGGAACCCGGCAACAGGCCGTTCAGCTTGGTCACGTAGGTCGCGTGGTGCTTGTCGTGATGGTATTCCAGCGTCTCGGCGGAGATGTGCGGCTCCAGCGCGTTCTTGGCGTAGGGCAGATCGGGCAGTTCGTAGGCCATGAAAGACTCCTTGTACGGTGTCGTGAGAAACTGAGGCGGCGTCGCACCCGAACCGGGAGCGACGCATAACGGGTTAACGATAGTCACGTTGCCCGGGCGATGCAATTCCCGATGATGCCGGTTGGTTTTCACCCCGGCGGATTTCCCACAAGACGAGGCGCATGGCGGATACCGACGAGACGGGGCAGGAAGGCGAAGCGGCGGTGGCGAAGGGCTCGACGGTGGACTGGCGCGCCCGGATCGGCCTGATGCTGGGCCCGGCGATCTTTGTGCTGTTCCTGCTGGTGCCAGCGCCGACGGGGTTCGATCCGGCCGCTTGGTGGGTGCTGGGGCTGACGCTGTTCATGGCGACCTGGTGGATCAGCGAGGCGTTGCCGCTGCCGGTCACGGCGCTGCTGCCGATCGCGATCCTCCCTGTCCTCGACATCACCTCCATGGAGAACGCGACCGCGCCCTACGCGAACCCGATCATCTTCCTGTTCATGGGTGGCTTTGCGATCGCCTTGGCGGTGCAACGCTGGGATTTGCACCGGCGCATGGCGCTGGCGATCGTGGCCCGTTCCGGGAATCGTCTGCACGCCCTGGTCGGGGCCTTCATGCTGGCCACGGCCGGGTTGTCCATGTGGGTCAGCAATACCGCGACCGCGGCGCTGATGCTGCCGATCGCCCTGTCGGTACTGGGCCTGATTGAACGTGGTGCATCGCCACAGGGGCCGGGGGCGAGTGCGGAGTCGCGGCGCCCGGCCCTGGCGTTGTTGCTGGGGATCGCCTTTGCCGCAAACATCGGGGGCATGGCGACCATTATCGGCTCGCCGCCGAACGCCCTGACCGCGGCCTATCTCGGGGATCGCCACGGGATGGAGATCGGGTTTCTGGAGTGGATGACCCTGGGCCTGCCGCTGGCGGCGATCCTCCTGGCCCTCGCGTGGTGGCTGCTGACGCGCTGGGTGTTCCCGGTGCACCGGATAGAACTGAACGGCCTGCGCGCCCTGCTGGACGAGCAGCGCGCCACGGTCGGGCGCTGGTCGACCGCAGAGAAGCGCGTGGCGGCGGTGTTCGTGCTGGTCGCGCTCGCCTGGCTGACACGGCCGCTGCTGGAGGGCTGGTTGCCCATCTCGCTGACCGATGCCGGCATTGCGATCCTGGGCGCCGGCTTGTTGTTCCTGATCCCCTCGGGTTCCATGGGGCAGCGCAGGTTGTTGGCCTGGGACAACACCCGCGAGCTGCCCTGGGGCGTTCTGCTGCTGGTCGGAGGCGGCCTGAGCCTGGGGGCGGCCATCGAGTCCAGTGGTCTGGCGGAGCTGGCGGCCGATGCCCTGGTGATCGCGCAGACCTGGCCGCTGATCCTGATCATGGCCGGGGTGGTGTTGCTGACCATGACGCTGAGCCACGTAACCAGCAATACGGCCACGGCCGCGACGTTGCTACCCCTGGTCACCGCGTTTGCGCTGAGCATGGACGTGCCGGTACTGATGCTGGCACTACCCGTCGCCTTTGCCGCTTCCGTGGCCTTCATGCTGCCGGTGGCGACCCCGCCGAATGCCATCGTGTTCGCCAGCAACCGCCTGCAGGTGCTGGACATGGTGCGGGGCGGGGCACTGCTTTCCGTGGTGGCGCTGGTGCTGATCAGCCTGGCGGTCTACGTCTTCGCCGAGGCCCTGCTGTTGTAGCTGCTGCGCGGATTCGTTCTGTGATGGCCGTGTCCCCGACGTTCTTGTGGGGATGAAAAGCCTTCCATGCTCAAGTTCTAGGATTCGCCGCCGCTAGGGAGGGCGAACGGCCCATTATTTTGCGAGCTGGCGCTGACCGGCGGACCGAAGGACGCACAGACATGTTCAACAATATTCGAATTGGCGTACGGCTCATGGTGGGCATCATCGGCGTGGTGGTCCTCGCCGTGGTGCTGACCCTGGTCGTGGTGATGAATGCCCTGGGTACGATGGCGGACAGGGCGGAGCAGCGTGAGCTGAACGACTTGGCTGGCCAGTTGCTGGACCGGCTGGACCAGGAGTCGGCGCGCGCGACCGCGATGGCGGAGACCGTGGCGCGCATCCCGGATGTGCAGGAGGCCATGGCCAATGGGGATCGCGATCGGTTGGCCGCACTGACCGTTCCGAGTTTCGAGTCCCTGAGCGCCGATTACGGCGTGCGCCAGTATCAGTTCCACACGCCGCCGGCGACCTCCTTCCTGCGCGTGCATCGCCCGGATCGTTATGGCGATGACCTGTCCGGTTTTCGCCAGACGGTCGTCGACACCAACGACCGCCGGGCCCCGATCTCGGGCCTGGAAGAGGGCGTGGCCGGCTTGGGAATCCGCGGCGTGGTCCCGATCGCTCACAACGGGGAGCACGTGGGTTCGGTGGAGTTCGGGCTGTCCTTCGGCGACCCCTTCTTCGAGCAGTTCACCGAGGAGTTGGGAGCGCCGGTCGCGCTCTACCTGCGCGATGAGGGACGGTTCAACCGCTTTGGCGGGACCATCGAAGGCGAAGCGACCTTCAATGCGGCCGAGATGCGCGAAGTGCTCCAGGGCGAGCGTCTGGTGCGCAACGTGACCTACCAGGGCGAGCCGATGGCGGTGATTGCCCGGCCGGTGCGCGATTTCTCCGGCGATGCGGTGGGTGTGCTGGAACTGATGGTGGACCGCAGCGCCTACGTGACCATGACCCGCAACGCCACCGGCACGGTGGTCATGGTCGGCGTGATTGCGGTGGTTCTCGGCGCGCTGCTGGCCTGGTTCCTGACCCGCAGCATCGTGCGCCCGCTGTGCCAGACGGTGGAGCGTCTGGACGACATCGCCAGTGGCGAGGGTGACCTGACGCGCCAACTGGAGGTGTCCGGCCGGAACGAGCTGGGCGATCTGGCGGTGGTGTTCAACCGCTTTGTCGAGAAAATTCGCGTGTTGATCCAGCAAGTGGCGGCGGGTTCCGATCAGGTCGCTGCCGCGTCCAACGAGCTGTCCGCGACCAGCGAGGAGACCAACGAGCAGGTGCGCCGCCAGAAGGCGGAGACCGACCAGGTCGCCACGGCGATGAACGAGATGACCGCCACCGTGCAGGAAGTCGCCCGCAATGCCGCGGATGCGGCGGCGGCCGCCCAGGCTACGGACCAGGACGCCGTGGCCGGTCAGCAGGTGGTGCAGAAGACGGTCACCGCGATCAACGGCCTGTCCAGGCAGGTCGACAATGCGGCCGAGGTGGTCACCCGCCTGTCGCAGGATGCCGAGCAGATCAACAAGGTCCTCGAGGTGATCGGCGACATTGCCGACCAGACCAACCTGCTGGCGCTGAATGCCGCGATCGAGGCGGCCCGCGCTGGCGAGCAGGGCCGCGGCTTCGCCGTGGTGGCCGACGAGGTACGCACCCTGGCCAGCCGGACGCAGGACTCGACGCACGAGATCCAGCAGATGATCGAGCGGGTCCAGAGCGGTACGCGCGAGGCGGTGCAGGCGATGGAAGATGGGCGTTCCAAGGCCCACGAGAGTGTCGAGCAGGTGAACCTCGCCGGCGAATCGCTGAACGCGATCACCCAGTCGGTGACCCGCATCAGCGACATGAACACGCAGATCGCCAGCGCCGCCGAGGAGCAGTCCACCGTGGCCGAGGAGATCAACCGCAACGTGGCCAACATCACCGAGGTGCTGGACCAGACCGCGGCGGGCTCCGAGCAGATCCGCAATGCCTCGGAGGAGCTGTCCAAGCTCGCGTCCCAGCAGCAGGAGCGCGTGGGTCAGTTCAAGGTCTGATACTCGACCCGATGGTGTCGAGCCCGCCTCCCTGTTCGGGGAGCGCGGGCTTTTTTATGCGTGTGGGGAAAAGGGCTGTTTCACCACGAAGTCGACGAAGACACGAAGAAGGGCCAGGTCAAGGGCGATTGGACCACGGAGGACACAGAGGACTGGGGGAAGGGCTGGGGAGGAACAGGTCGGATGATGGCCGTACGACGTCAGACGACACTCCGATCGTGATCTTTCGTCACTGTCCTTGCCGTTCTCTGTGACCTCTGTGGTTCAGGCCTTTTACCCGTCTTCGTGCCTTCGTCGGCTTCGTGGTGAATAAAGGCCCTTACTGAGCGGGAAAGAGGCGTTCGCCGTTTTCGAAGGCAATGGCGCGGGCGACGTTGTCGGGCAGCTGGTCGAGCCAGGCGCGGGTCTCGTCTTTCAGGTGGGTGTACTGTTCCCAGCGCGTGGTGGTGAAGGTGTCCACGCCGATCATGAAGCGATCCGGATGGGTGAGGAACAGCTCGAACCAGGCGTCGTCGATCTGACCACCGGGGTTGATGCGCGGGTTGCGCATGGACAGGTCCATGTTCATGCGCGGGTGGCGCTCGAGGTAGTCCTGCACCAGGGGCGGGTAGGCGTAGCTGCCGGCGTGGGCCCAGAGGATGCGGACCTCGGGGTGGGTGGCGTAGGCATGGTCGATCACGGCGGGGTCGCCGTGGATCATGATGGTCAGATCGCGGGCGACGGCCAGGTCCAGCAACTGTTCGAAGCCGGGTCCGAAGCGGTCGTCTGCCAGGATGTGAAACTCGCCCAGCCCGCGCCAGGCCACGTCGGATTCGTCCAGCATGTCGGCAATGCGGGCGCCCAGGTCCTCGACGTGCATCCAGTCCATCTTCTTGCCCAGGCGGTGGGAGACTTCCAGAAACGGCACGATGCGGGTATCCGAGCCCGCTTGCAGGCGACGAATCAAGCCGCCTTCGGTCGACATGACGATGGCGCTGCGCACGTCATTGGAGGCCAGGGTGCGGCCCACGTCGCTGATGCCAAAGGTTTCGGCCACCGCCGGGCGATAGTGCAGGTGGGCATCGAAGATCGGCGGCTCGGCGCTGGCGACGGTGAAGGGCAGGGCCAGCCCGAGCGTGGCGCCGAGCAGGGAACGGTGGAGGCGATGGTGCATGGGCAGACCCTTCGGAAGCCGATTCGACATCAGGAACGCGGCGGACTGTTGGGCGCAGGGGTCGGATCGGTCGTCTGTGCCGGATCGAAGCGCTCGCGCAGGTAGCGGATGATGGCATCGGATTCGTACAGCCAGCGCACCGAGCCGTCTTCTTCCTCGATTCGCAGGCAGGGCACCTGCAGGCGGCCGCCCTCGTTCTGCAGTTCCTCGCGCCAGGGGCCGGTGGCCTGGGCGTTGCGCAGTTCGATATCCAGCGACAGGCGCTGCATCGCGCGGCGGGCCTTGATGCAGAACGGGCACGCCGGGAAGTGATACAGGGCAAGGCGTTGCGTCTGTTCGTCGATTCGGGCTTGCTCGGCCGGGTCCCGTTCGATGCCGCGTGGGCGCGAGACGCGCTCACCGATCAGCATGAACGGGGTCAGAATCAGGCGGACGCCACGGAAGAAGGTGCGAATCAGGAATCTCATGGCGAAAGGATGCCACAGGAGCCCGACACCGTTACAGCATCTCGAGCGATGGAGGCGTTAGTTTCACCCTCAAACCTTTAGGGAAACACTGATCAATGAACGCGTTCGCGCTCGAGTCGCTTTTGCGTGAACGCTGTGCGCGCGCCCGTTTTTGATAACAACGGGCGGCCGAGCCCCTGCTTTCAATAACTTGCGGGGTTGGCGCCCCAGGTTCCCCGATCCTGCGTTGCGCCGCTTACAGGTAGAACCACTACCTGTTGCACGACGCGCCTTGTCTCGGAAAACCTGGGGTACCAACGCGAACGCGTTCATTGATCAGTGTTTCCCTAGAGCGCTTTTCCACAAACCGCATGAAGGCACGAAGAAGGTCAAGGGCGGTCTTACCACGGCGTATACAGAGGGCGCGGCGTGAAGGGGCCCAAGGGTGCGCAGAAATGGGTATCGGTACACCGATCCGCGCTGCTCAGCCCGCATCAAAGCTCCGATCCCGTTAACCATCCTGCCGTTCTCGGTGTCCGGCCGTGACCTCCATGGTTACAGGCTCTCGACCGTCTTTGCGTCTTCGTGGCGCGTATCTTTGAGAATCGGCATGCTCAGAGGGTGCCGAAGTCGAACTCCCAAGGGTCTTCCGAGGGCGCGTCGAGTAGCGACGGGCGCAGGCGGATCACTTCGAAGCCCAGTTCGCGATAGTCATCGAGGCGGTCCGGGGCGCGCTCGGCGACCTCGACGAAGTCGGCAAATGCCTCCGCGTCCAGGCCGCGCCAGCCGGCAAAGGTGCCGCAGACTGCCACGTTCACACCTTCGTCGCGGACCAGGGCCTCCACCTCGTCGTGCAGGCTGGGGTGCTGCGTCGCCTCGCGGCGCGTCAGGGTGAATTGTTCCGCACCGTGGGTGACGACGGCCACTGGGTAGTCGGGGTCGCGTTCGCGCAGGCGGGCGACATTGGCCCGAATCTCGGGAAGAAGCGCGGATAGCGCTGCGCGGTCGTTCTCGATGATCTCGAAGACCACGCCTTCGGGAAGCTTGTCGCGTTCCAGGAGTTCGAGGACGGCCGCGGAGGGTTCGCCCGGGGGCAGCGGGTCAGGGGAGGTCACGGGGCCCGCGTGCAGGCTGGGCGCGGCCAGCATGGCAATGAGGCCGCCCACGAACAGCCAGGCGGGAAGCGGAAATGGTTGAGGGCGTGAGCGGGTAATCCACATGGCCCCATTCAAGCGGGGATCGCCGGACGAAGCAAACATCCGCGCACGGGGCATCCGAATTGGGGCTCCCGCGCGTGGGCAGAGTCGAGTCGCTGGGGTCAGTGGCGGTCACCGGTGGCCTGCTCGGCCATTTGCTCGTAGCTGGTGTGGCGCACGTCCTTGCCCTTGACGAAATAGACGACGTATTCGCAGATGTTGCGCGCGCGGTCGCCGATACGTTCCAGGGAGCGGGTGGCCCAGACGATGTCCATCAGGCGCGGGACGGAGTCCGGGGCGGCGGTCATTTGCCGCATCAGTTTGTGGGTGACGGTCTCGTACAGGCTGTCGATCTGGATATCGAGCTGGGCAACGCGCACGGCCTGTTCCACGTCCATACGGGCGAAGGCATCCAGGGCCCCGCGGGTCATCTCGCGGACATGTTCGCCCATGCTGGCGATATCCGACATCGGGGCGCTGTTGCGGTCTTCATCCAGCAGGTGCAGGCCCATGCGGCCGACCCGCTCGGCCTCGTCGCCCATGCGTTCCAGGTCGGTGATGGTCTTGATGACCGCGATCACCAGCCGCAGGTCGGAGGCGGTCGGCTGGCGTCGGGCGAGGATGTGGGTGCACTCCTCGTCGATCTCGACCTCCTTGGCGTTGACCTCGTAGTCGGAGGTCATGACCTTCTCGGCGAGTTCGGCATCGCCCTCGACCATCGCGTGGACGGCATCGGCGAGCTGCTGCTCGACCAGGCCGCCCATGGCCATCACCTGCTTGATGATGTCTTCCAGCTCGGCGTTGAATTGCTGCGAGATGTGTTGCTTGAAGAAGCTCTTGTCCATGTCGTCGTTCCTCAGCCGAAGCGGCCGGTGATGTAGTCCTCGGTCTGCTTCTTGGCAGGCGAGGTGAACAGGGTGTCGGTATCCGCGTATTCGATCAGTTCGCCCATGTACATGAAGGCGGTGTAGTCGGAGACGCGCGCGGCCTGCTGCATGTTGTGGGTGACGATGACCAGCGTGTAATCCTTCTTCAGCTCGATCATCAACTCCTCGATCTTCAGCGTGGCCAGCGGATCCAGCGCCGAGCAGGGCTCGTCCAGCAGCAGGACCTCGGGGTCGATCGCGATGGCGCGGGCAATCACCAGGCGCTGCTGCTGGCCGCCGGACAGGCCGAAGGCGTTCTCGTGCAGGCGGTCTTTCACCTCATCCCACAGCGCGGCGCGCTTGAGCGACTTCTCCACCACCTCGTCCAGCTTGCGGCGGTTCTTCACGCCCTGCAGGCGCAGGCCGTAGGCCACGTTCTCGTAGATCGACTTGGGGAACGGGTTCGGCTTCTGGAACACCATACCCACACGGCGGCGCAACTCGGGGACATCCACGGACTTGTCGTTGATGTCCGCGCCGTCCAGGCGGATGGTGCCCTCGATGCGTACGGAATCGATCAGGTCGTTCATGCGGTTGAAACAGCGCAGGAACGTGGACTTTCCGCAACCGGAAGGCCCGATGAATGCCGTGATGCGGTTCTTCGGGATGCGGATGTCGATGCCCTTGAGCGCCTGGTCCTCGCCGTAGAAAAGCTTGAGGCCCTCCGCGGTCAGGCAGATGTCCTCTCGGTCGAGGCTGAGGCCGCGCGGGGCCTGGTTATTCTGGGCCACGTTGACGGCGTGGGTCTGGGTGTCACTCATTTCGGGTACTCCATGGGGAATGGGGTTCGACGCATCCCGGCACCGCGAAGGTACGGAAAAGCACCGTCATCGCGAGGCGCGCAGCGCCGTGGCGATCTCCGTGGGTGGCCCGGGCGCTGGGCCCGGCGGACCTCCGGGGTTGCGTCGGGAGATAACTCGCTGCGCTCGCCCTTCGGGCCGGCCTGCGGCCGTTCAACGCGCTTCGCGCTTTTGTGCCGCGGCCCCTGCGGGGCCTCGCAATGACGGTGCATATGAAAGACGTTATGCATGTCGTATCTCAGTCACTGTCGGCGCGGTACTTCTCACGCAGGTAGTTGCGGATCGAGATGGCGGTCAGGTTGAGCACGATGATCAGCATCACCAGGATCAGGGCGGTCGCGTAGACCAGCGGCCGGCCGGCCTCGACGTTCGGGCTCTGAAAGCCGACGTCGTAGATGTGGAAGCCCAGGTGCATGAAGGCGCGATCCAGGTGCAGGTACGGGAAGTTGCCGTCCACCGGCAGGCTGGGGGCCAGCTTGACCACCCCGACCAGCATCAGCGGGGCCACCTCGCCGGCCGCGCGCGCGACGGCCAGGATCAGCCCGGTCATCATCGCCGGCGCCGAAAGCGGCACGATCAGGCGCCACAGGGTCTCCGCCTTGGTCGCGCCCAGGGCCAGCGAGCCGTGGCGGATGCTGGCGCCGATGCGGGTCAGGCCTTCCTCGGTGGAGACGATTACCACCGGCAGGGTCAACAGCGCGAGCGTGAGCGAGGCCCAGATGATCGCCGGCGAGCCGAAGGTGGGCGAGGGCAGGGCGTCGCGGAAGAACATCTGGTCGATGTTGCCGCCAACCAGGTAGACGAAGAACCCGAGGCCGAATACACCGAACACGATGGAGGGCACGCCCGCGAGGTTGTTCACCGAGATGCGGATGATGCGCACCAGCGGGCCCTGCTTCGCGTACTCGCGCAGGTAGATCGCGGCCAGCACGCCGAACGGGGTTACGACGATCGACATGATCAGGACCATCAGTACGGTCCCGAAGATCGCCGGCAGGATGCCGCCTTCGGTGTTGGCCTCGCGCGGATAGCCGGTCATGAACTCCCAGAAGGTGTGCACGTAGTGCCCGAGCTTTTGCGGGATGCTCATGTCGTTCGGCCACCAGGCGTTCACGACATCCGCCAGTGCGATCACGGATTCGGCGCCGTCGGCGGTCTCCATCAGGATGGCGTAGCGGCGCAGTTCGCGGCGCAGCTCGTTACGTTCGTTTTCCAGCTCCGCGTACTGCTCCTCGAGTTCCGCGCGTTCGGCCTGCAGTTCGGCCTCGCGCTCGGCGCGCTCCTCGATCGACAGCTCGGTGGCACGCTCGATACCGCGCAGGGCAATGCGGATCTGCTCGATCTGGAAATTGATCGCGCCGATGTCCACGCGTTCGATGCGTTCGATCTGGCGGACCAGGCCGCGGGTCTCGGGGATAACCGCCTCGAAACGCACGCGGGCCTCGTTGCCGGTGGCCACGGCCTCGCCGTCCACGCGGAACTCGCGAACGAAGCCGTAGAAGTTGCCCCACTGCAGGCGTTCCAGCACCACGGCATCGCGAGGCATCTCGCGCTCGCCCATGAAGTCGTCCAGATACCAGCGGAAGTCTCGCGAGTCGAGGTCACGATTGCCGCGCTTGACCAGGTGCCGTACCACGATCTCCTGGCCTTCGGGCACGTCGAAGCCGGCGTCGCGCATGGCCTGGGCGGTCATTGTCTCGGAGCGCTGGAACTCGCCCATGACCTGGGTAGGCTCGCTTTGCTGCGCCGTCTGGTATTCGAACTGGGCCACGCTGGACGGCCAGAAGAACGACAGGCCGTTGACCGCAATCATCAGGATCAGCCCGAAAACCATCACCAGCGAGGTGGCCACCGCGCCCGCATTCAGCCAGATCCAGGGGGTGCCGGATTTGAACCATTTATTCATCGGATCGGGACCTGTCTGGAATGCGTTTTAAAGGGAGGCGTACTTGTTGCGCAGGCGCTGGCGCACGATCTCGGCGACCGTGTTCACGAAGAACGTGAGCGCGAACAGCACCAGTGCGGCGAGGAACAGGATGCGGAAGTGGCTGCCGCCGACCGCGGCCTCGGGCATCTCGACCGCGATGTTGGCGGAGAGCGTGCGCATGCCCTCGAAGATGTTGAAATTGACCACCGGCGAGTTCCCGGTCGCCATCAGCACGATCATGGTCTCGCCGACGGCGCGGCCGAAGCCGATCATGACCGCCGAGAAGATCCCCGGGCTGGCGGTCAGCAGAACCACGCGCACCACGGTCTGCCAGGGTGTGGCCCCCAGCGCCAGCGAACCCTGGGTCAGGTGCTTGGGCACGTTGAACACGGCATCCTCGGAAATCGAGTAAATGGTCGGGATCACCGCGAAGCCCATGGCGATGCCGATCACGAGGGCGTTGCGCTGGTCGTAGGTGATGCCGTTGTCGGTCAGCCACTGGCGCGCGTCCCCGCCGAACATCCAGATCTCGATCAGGGGGCTCAGCGTCACCGCTAACCAGCCCACCAGCAGGATCACCGGGATCAGGATCGCGGCCTCCCAGCCCGCCGGTATGAATGCGCGGACCTGCTCGGGGAGCACACGGGTCCAGACGAAGGCCATCAGCAGCATGGACAGCGGCAGCAGAATCAGGATGCTCGCGACGGCGGGCAGGTTCGCCTCGATGAACGGGGCCAGCCACAGCCCTGCGAGGAAGCCAAGGATGACCGTGGGCAGCGCCTCCATCAGCTCGATCGACGGCTTGGTGAGCGTGCGCATGCGCGCCGACATGAAGTAGGCGCTGTAGATCGCCCCCATGATCGCCAGCGGGGTGGCGAACAGCATGGCGTAGAAGGCGGCCTTGATGGTGCCGATGGTCAGGGGGATCAGCGAGAACTTGGGTTCGAACTCGTCGGTGGCCGAGGAGGACTGCCAGACATAGTCGCCACCCGAGCGGCCCTCGTACCAGACCTTCTGCCACAGCACGTGGAAGGAGACCTCCGGATGACGGTTCTCCAGGCGCTGCAGGTGCCAGTTCTCGGCCTCGTCGATGGCGATCAGCAGGCGGTTGCGCGGGTCCACGTACACTCGATGCAGCGCCTGATCGGTAATCTGGCGTTCCACCAGGGTGCGCTGCGAGGTGGGGTAGTGGATCTTGATCTGGCCGGTTTCGTCGGCGGTCAGGAAGCCCTTGCGGATGTATTCGGGCTGGGTGTTGGTGACCGGCCCGGCGTGCGCGGGGAATTCGCGCACGCGGGTGATGCGGTTCACGTTGTCGGCGTCGCGCACCAGCATGTACTGGGTGACCGATCCGTCCGAGCCGCCCACGACGATCGACACCGTGCCCAGGAGGTACTCGAGCGAGGTGACCTCGGCCTCGTCTCCGCGAATCACGCGTTTGCTGTCTTCCAGGGTTGCGCTGGCCGGACGACGGATGTCGTAGGAGTGCAGGCGGCCCTGGTCGTCGCCCACGAGCATGATGCGGCCGGTGATGTCGAGCAGGATGCGGGTGGGCGTGCTGCCTTCGGGCAGGGCGGGCATGTCGTAGGCACTGCGGCGCACCTGGGTCTCGCCGGTCATCATCGAGGTGGTCTCCTCGAACTGGACCAGACGGATGTGGCCGTCTTCGGTGGTGGCGGCGACACGAATACCGCTGGACCCGCGCTGGATCCCGACCACGCTGATGGCGGGGCCATCGCCGTCGATATCCAGCAGTGCGGAGTCTTCGTCACCCAGCGGGTAGATCACGCGCGGGTCATATTCGCGGCCCTCGGGGGTGAAGCGCTCGTTGTATTCGTACTCGATGGCGAGGACCTGCCCGTTGTCGAGGCCAAGCGCCACCAGGCGGGTACGCGGCTCGGCCGCGGTGAAACTGGTGACCCGGACGTCATCGGGAATCGGCAAGGTCTGTTCGCGCACGATTTCGCCGGTATTCGGGCGGAAGAACACGGCACGCCGGTCGTCGGTGATGCGCACGGCCATTTCGCGGTGGCGATTCACCGCCAGGTGCACGGTGCGGGTATCGGCGCCGCCGGGGGCGTCGTACTCGGTCAGGGGGTCGAGCTTGGCGCCCTGGAACATCGGCAGGGTTTCGCTCAGGAGGTAGACGAACATGAGGGTGAGGGCACCGACCACGGCGATCCCGAAAAACCCGATCATGTAGCGCGCGGAGCGATCCTTGGTGCGGCGCCAGCGCTGGAAACCGGCGAGACGCGGGGCGATGGTGGCGGTGGACATGAAGTTCCCCTGAGAGCCGCCGCGAAGGGCGTGCAAAACCATTGGATGTCGGGGCGTGATGCTACGGCCGCTATGTGACAGGGACGTGACATCCATGTGACGGCTGGTTGACCGGTGGGCGAGGAAGGCCTGCGCGCAACACACAAAAAAGGCCGGAACCCTTGGGTCCCGGCCTTTGCACCCATTCCCTGGGCGCGGGTACTGCGCCCGGTTTATTCCAGACCGAGGTTCTTGCGCTCGCGCTCGGCGACCGTGGCCGGCAGCGGGATGAAGCCATCACGCACCACGACCTCCTGGCCTTCCTTCGACAGCACCATCTTCAGGAACTCGGCGGCGCGCGGGGTCAGGCCGTCTTCCGGGTGCTTGTTGACCATCACGTAGAGGAAGCGGGCCAGCGGGTAGTCACCGGAGGCGGCGTTCTCGCCGTTCGGCTCGAAGTAGTTGCCTTCTTCGGTGCCCAGCGGGATGGCGCGCACGCCGGAGGTGGAGTACCCGATGCCGGAGTAGCCGATGCCGTTCAGGGACTCGGAGACGCCCTGAACCACCGAGGCGGAACCCGGCTGTTCGTTGATGGCGTTCTTGAAGTCGCCATCGCACAGGGCGTGCTGGCGGAAGTACCCGTAGGTGCCGGAGACGGCGTTACGGCTGTACAGGGTGATGTCACGGTTGGCCCAGGAGCCTTCCAGTCCGAGCTGACCCCAGCGGGTGATGTCCTCGGCACCGCCACAACGACGGGTGGAGGAGAAGACGGCGTCGACCTGATCGATGCTCATGCCTTCGATCGGGTTGTCGCGGTTCACGAACACGGCGATGGTGTCGATGGCGACCGGCACGGCGGTCATCTCGTAGCCGTGGCGCTGTTCGAACTCGGCATGTTCGCTGTCACGCGGCATGCGCGACATCGGGCCGAAGTCGGCGGTGCCTTCGGTCAGGGCGGGCGGGGCGGTGGAGGTGCCGGCACCCTGGATCTGGACGTTCACGTTCGGGTAGAAGCCCTGGAATTCTTCCGCCCACAGGGTCATGAGGTTGTTCAGGGTGTCGGAACCGATGCTCGACAGGTTGCCGGAGATGCCGGAGACCGTCTTGTAGGTCGGGATGTCGGCATCGACTTCGGCCGAGGCGGTCAGCGGGGCGATGGCGAGGGCTGTGGCCGTGGCCAGCGCGAGGATGCTTCGCTTCAACAACATGGGTGTACTCCCTTGGGCTTGCTTGAGGTTTTCAAGGCCGAGTGGCTCGGTCCTTGATGACGAATTATCGGGAGCGGTGCTTGCAGTTGCGTGACGCGCATGTGACAGCCGCGTGACATCTGGCCCGGTAGGGTTGGGGCCGGGTTCGTGGGGGGGATTACTTCGTTGCGCTTGCAATGACGGGTATTGGTATAGGTCATTGCGAGGAGCGAAGCGACGCGGCAATCGGTCTAAAAGGCCCATGGGTTCGGGGCGTTTGCGGACGATTGCCACGGGCCCTGCGGGCCCTCGCAATGACGTTAGTTGGAGGGGCCGGAGGGTTCGGCGCGGCGGATGCGGGTCAGGGGGAACAGGCAGGTGAAACGGCTGCCGCGGCCGACCTGGCTCTCGATGGCGAGGTGGCCTTCATGGCGGGCGAGGACATGTTTGACGATGGCCAGGCCCAGGCCTGTCCCGCCGCGCGACTGGGTGCGTCCGGCATCCACGCGATAGAAACGTTCGGTCAGGCGCCCGAGGTGATGGCTGGCGATGCCGGGCCCGGTGTCCTCGACGCTCAGGCGCCCACCGTCGTCGTCGGCGCGCCAGCGCAGGGTGATGGTGGTCCCGCCAGGGGTGTACTTCACGGCATTGAACAGCAGGTTGGCGCAGGCCGAGCGCAGTTCGTCCGGGTTGCCCTGGAACTCCAGTTTGGGGTCGGCGTCCAGTACGATCGCGTGCGCTTCCGTGCCCGAAAGGATGCGCGCCTCGTCCGTCAGCTTCTGGAACAGTGGGAACGGGTTGAACCAGTCCTGCGGGCCGGTGGTTTCGCCGGTCTCCAGGCGTGAGAGCAGCAGCAGGTCGTCCACCAGCAGTTTCATGCGCTCGGACTGTTCGCGCAGCATCTGGACCGAACGCGCGAGCTGAGGCTGGTCCTCCAGTTCGTCTTCCAGGCTCTCGGTGACGCCGTAGAGAACGGTCAGCGGCGTGCGGAGCTCGTGCGAGACGTTGGCGATGAAGTCGCGCCGCATGACCTCCAGGCGGTGCAGGTGGGTGGTGTCCCGGGCCAGCAGCAGGTACTGCGCGTCGCCATAGGGGAGCATGCGCATCTCCAGTTGGCGCTCGCTGTCCAGCGGGGAGGGCACGGTCACCCGCGCGAGGGACTCGCGGGCACGTTCCATGAACGTCAGGAACTCCGGGTGGCGCAGGAGGTGGGTAATGCGCTGGCCCTCGTCGCGCGGCCAGTGGAGCCCGAGCAGCTGGCAGGACATGTCGTTCAGCCACTCGATGCGCAGGTCATCGTTCAGGACCACTACCGCGTCGGGCATGGCCTTCGCCGAGTCCCGGTAGCGCTCCAGCAGCTGGCGCAACCGATGCACGCGGTTCTCGTGGCGTCTGCGGCGGCGGTAGAGGTGGTCGAAGATCACGCCCCACAGGCCGCGCACGTCCGGTGGGTCGGCACGGCCGCCCCGGCGCAGCCAGGTCTCCAGCCACAGCAGGTTGGCGATGTTCCAGGCCAGTGCAGCCCCAAGCAGAAACGCCAGGGTGGGCCAGAACTGGCCGGTGGCCCAGCCAAGCGTCAGGAGCGGCAGCGCGATCAGCAGGCTGGTAATGAGGATGTCGGGCCAGGTCTTGCGGGGCTGCACGGGGACCGCCGAAGGTCAGGGAAGTTGCGAGAAACGGTACCCTGAACCACGCACGGTTTGCACCAGGTGGTCATGCCCGGTGTCGGCCAGCGCCTTGCGCAGGCGGCGGATGTGAACATCCACCGTGCGTTCCTCCACATAGACGTTGGTGCCCCAGACCTTGTCCAGCAGCTGTTCGCGGCTGAACACCCGATCCTGATGGGTCATGAAGAAGTGCAGCAAGTTGTACTCGGTCGGGCCCATGCTGATGGCCGCGCCGTTGCCGGTGATGCGATGGGAGACGGGGTCCAGACGCAGGCCCTCGATCTCGATCGGTTCCTCGCTGGTGGTGGGCGAGGTGCGGCGCAGCACGGCCTTCATGCGCGCGACCAGCTCGCGCGGCGAGAACGGTTTGGTTACGTAGTCGTCGGCGCCGACATCCAGGCCGCGCACGCGGTCTTCTTCCTCGCCGCGGGCAGTCAGCATGATCAGCGGGATGTCCTTGGTGACCGGGCTGGTCTTGAGCGTACGCGCCCAGTCGATGCCGCTGATGTCCGGCAGCATCCAGTCCAGCAGGATCAGATCCGGCGGGTCTTCCAGCAGGAGGGATTTTGCCGAGCGGACATCTCCGGCCTCGCGGACCTCGTAGCCCGCCTTCTGGAACGGCACCTGCAGCATCTCGCGGATCGCTGCATCATCTTCCACCAGCAGAATTCGAGTGGCCATGGCCCCGTCTCGTGATTACCTGGTCCGCATTAGATAACAGGGATGTTACAGGCGTGTGAACGGGAGGTGGTGCGGCGGCAACCAGCCTGTGGCGTATTCGGGCGGCTCGCGACCGATCATCGTGGATGACGAGCGATGAGTAGCCGCTAAGGGTGGGCGCCGAGTTCGAAGCGTTCGTCGCCGTGCAGGAAGATCATGCCGTCGTGGTGCGGCGAGCGGGCGAGCTGCTGGCGGATGGCCTGTTCGTGGCCTGGCTTGAGATGGGTGATGGCAATGCGCGGGCGGTGCTGCAGTTGTGCCAGGTCCTCGCCCAGGTGCTGCGGGGTGTAGTGCTTGGCCAGATCCGCCATGCCCTCCATCTCGTCTGGGAGGCCGGTCTCGATCATCAGCAGATCGAGGTGGGGCAGGGCGTTCAGCGCGGGCCAGAGCAGGTGCGAGGAGGTCGTGTCGCCGCTGAAGGCGAAGGCGGCGCCGTCGCTGTTGGTGACGCTGTAGCCGACCGCGGGCACGGTATGGCGGGCCGGCAGCACCTGGATCTCGCGATGTTCCACCGCGATGCTGTGACCGGGTTGCAGCGACTCCAGGCGGATCAAGGGCTGATCGGGCCGTGGCAGACGGGTGAAGTCCGGCCAGATCACCCAGTTGAAGACGTGATCGCACAGGGCCTTGAGTGTTGCCGGGAGGCCGTGGACGTGGACGGGCGGGGCATCCGGGCTGTAGACCATGTCCGCCAGCATCGGGAGGAAGGCGATATGGTCCAGGTGCGAGTGGGTCAGGAAGACGTGGCGAATGCGCCGCAGCTCCTCCAGGGTCAGATCGCCCACGCCACTGCCCGCGTCGATAAGGATGTCGTTATCGATGAGGATGGATGTGGTACGCCGGCCCGGGCCAATCCCGCCACTGGCGCCAAGGATGCGAACGGACAGACTCATGTCGGACAGTATATCGAGCGAGCAGCGGGCCGTCGTGTGGCCAGACCCGCGAGCCGGAGGCTGGGGTCGGTCGCCCCGGGTCGTTGGATGTGGGTGACGGACATGCCCTAATGCTAGACCGGGTCCAGGCCCAAGTTCCGTGACGTGCGGCGCGAAAAGGTGATCCCGAGGCATGGCGGGGCGTCTCGCGAATCTTGTGCGGGCGGGGCTTCCCGCCACCCGGTGGAGTTGCTAGAATGCGCGTCCTGTTTGGGGCGGTAGCTCAGCTGGGAGAGCGTCGCGTTCGCAATGCGAAGGTCGGGAGTTCGATCCTCCTCCGCTCCACCAAACACCCCAGAAAATCAGGAAGTTATAGGGCAAAAAACGCCATATATACCATCCTGTGTGCCATTCTTAGGAACGGTAGGCCCCGCCGGTAAATTACTGGCGGGGCTTTTCTTTTTTGGGCCCTACGCTTCCCGAGGCACGAAAACCGGGCCAACAGGTAACAATTGACCTAGACGCCCCGTCCGACTTGTAGATTCTGCTGGACCGTCTCGCCGACGACACGGCCGAAGTGCTGGACACATAGACAAAACAGGCCCTGGCCATATACGAAACCGGGGTCGGCCGAGCGCAAGAGGCATACCCGTGGCGCCAAACGGGGGTGCGTGCTCGACCGGGCTGCGGGCAGATCCACGGCCGCCCTGTGTTCGCAATGCCTCTTTGCCCTTTCCCGCAGGTTCCTATCGGTCAGCGTAGTTGTCACCAGATCCAAGCAGTCGTAGTGACTCTGCTCCGCGCTATCGGATAGCGGTTCTAAGTCCTGCGTGGCCGGGGCTTCCTCTTTCACCCCTGAAGCACTGACCCAAGTGAAAGGGGCGCGTCAGCAGCAGGTCGGTGATGCGGCGGTTGAAGCTTACGACCATACCGTTGGTCTGGGGCCCTTTGGGGGCGGATCAGACGGCGGTCGATGTCTTTCTCGGCACACAGCCGGTCGCAGGGATGCTCCCCGCCGGCTTCCGCTCTCGGGCGGCGCCAAAGCGACCAGTAGATTTCTTTCGGTTCTCGTACAAGGCATGGCTCATATGGCAAGGAGCGTTGCACAGCCGCTTTTTCGGAATACTTGTCGCGGCCTCGGCACTCTGCGAGCCCTCTGGAGCGCCAGATAGACCAAGCGACTGGCGCGGTGGATGGCGATGCACTGATAGCCGGACGATGGTCGGCCATCTGGGGTATGTGTCTGAGGCCCACGTGCAAAGCCTGGGATAAATTGCCGAAACGGCTCGTGCGTCGTCTCCGCCGCCTCCTCGGGCTACGTCCCCCGCGGGGCTCGCAGTGTGCCCACGCCCTGTCGGGGCGAGAAGTCGGCCAGGGCCGCCCACCGGGTACCAACTCACACGCCACGAACACCAAGCCATCCAGGGACAGCGAGCCAGTTGGGGTCGTTTACCTGGATGGAGCTTCACGCCCCTCTCCCTGCATCTCTGGCGCGCCTCACGCTTCCGAATGACGCGTGCTCGCCGTGATGCCTGCCCACGCCGTTTGCAACCACGCGTGCCCCAACACTTTAGTGCCCTGATCACTCTGCATCTTGGTTGGCAGGCAGCTTATCGATCCAGCGTTCAATGCTGGAGAGGCGCCATCTGACGCACCGAGCGCTGATTCGACGGGGAGCCGGAAAGGCATCGCGCTGGAGCAATCGATAGATCGACGCTCGCGACAGGCGTGTCATGTCGCATACGTCGCGGATGGTGATTAGCGTGTCGATTTGTTTCGTATCCATTTTCGCTTTCCTTTTCGTATCTTTGGGCTTTCCTTGGCTTTCTCGGCTTCTCCCTAGATCTAGGGCTTACCGTTGATACGCGTACTACCGTGCCCGATTTCGATTAATTCTGCATAGGTCGTTTTTCACGTAGTGCGGCTGACGCGCACAGTGGTCTCTGAGAGCCTTCAGTCATTTCGTCTCCTTGGGGTTCTAGACCTTACAAGAAATGGACAGTGATGATTACTCGGATACGTTGGTCTCCTCCATGCCAGACGGGCAGGACGAAACCAACAATCACGAGGGATAGCGATATGAAGACATATAGGTTCCAAACAGCTCCAGCGACTATTGGGATGGGGCCATCCGCCGGATGGTGGCGCAGCTATAGAGTGGCGTTGAGCGATGGCCGGTCGATTTTCATCAACGCCTCATCGAGTCACGATCACATGCTCTATGACCTATCCAGTGGGGTGAGTTCGGGCATTTTCGCGCAACGGATATGCGCACTCCTTGGGCTGGATTATCGGCCCTGCAGTTGCACGGTGCGGAAATTGTGTTCGGGGTCAGCCTCGATGGTGATAGAGGCTTCAGTAATCGAGCATAGGGTCGAACTCGTTGTCAGCGAGATTGATCCGACCTTGGTTTCCGGCGAGACCTACGCACTTTGGGGGTTAGCGGCGGTGATCGCAGAAGTGTACGTGGAGCGGGCCCTCCACGAGATCGGCCAGGAGATTACCAGCATCGGCATGCCTGATGCGGAGGCAAAGGAGATACTGGGATCCGCGCTGGTGGTATGTCTGCGCTCGGTGGCGCGCGAGTGGGAAGGGAGCCCCAGTGGAGATCTGGCCGCTGCTGTGCACTCTGCTGTGACCGGGGATTGGGTGCTCCGCGATGCTATGTCGTCGGTTGCTGCCGATTACGTCCGGGCGCAGCAGGAGCTAATCGATGCAATGGCATGAGGCGGAATGGATATTGGGGTCGCTCGAAGCGTCCACCGCGGTGGGGATCGACTACGACGGACGAGTGATACACGCGATAGCGGTGATGACTCCGAGTGGGTATGAGTGGTATCGGTACTCGAAGGAACCAAGGATAGAGGATATGCGGCGATGTCTATGGCGGGCTGCCACACGATGGAGCCGACCAGATGTGCCGCGGGACACGATCGATCGGGCGATGTGGTTAGCGGAATACGAATTGGGCCGCGGAATCCACGCGATGCCATTGGCCTATGGCTTCGTTGCGCTCCACCGTCGACTTCTTTTCGCTGACAGCCCCGCTGAGGTCTAAGGCCTCGGATTGGGTATTTCGGGCAAGGGAACTGACCCCGGGTTCTGTCCACTGTATTAACTATTTGGAATGATGACCCATCATTCACCTTAGGGATTCGGCCGACCATCCGTAGCCTAGCCACCACGAATGTGCTCAACTTCCATCATTCCACTTAACCTTAAGTGGAATGATGATCGCTGTGTCATTTCCATGCTACTCGATCGCATCCAAGGGGCAGAACTTCCATCATTCCATTTAGCGCTAAGTGGAATGATGGAAGTTCTGCCCCTTCCGGAAAACCCCCTGGTAAGCTGCGTTTCGCGGGCGCGAAACAGGCTTTGACGGGTGTCGCAATTCCCATATCCGGGACGGTTTCGCGGCCGCGAAAAAGACGGGTAGGCGTCGAATAAATTAGGCCGAGTAACGCGGCATCGTGTGAGCGTGATGCTCTGGGTCGAGCGTGGGCGCTGATACTGGGCCGAACGGTTTTATCGGGATCCCATGGGTGAATTCGGGTCAGTCGGCGCGATGATCAAGGTGGGTGTGTTCTGGCGAGGGCCCGTGCCCGTGGCGTAGAGCCGAAAACCGTTCACCGCCCCGTAAACAGGCCCGGCGGCTGTCCCATCGCGCGTCCTTGGTTGAGGTCCAAGATGCCGATAACGCTACGGATGATCACCCATACCGCCCAGGTCAGCGTGATCAGGGAGCCCATGGCGGGCGCCTGACCGGCTGTAAAGGCGGCGCTGAAGGAGGCCATCCACATGATCCAGATTCCGACGATCACCACGAAGACGGCAAACGAGGTCCAGAACATCCGAATTATGTTGGTCCAGTGGCTTCGCAAGATCCCGTTTTCATTTCCGCGTTGGATGTACGCAATGATCACCGCAGCAAGTGCAGTCAGGCCGCCGGTGAATGGCGCGGCGATGTAAAGGGCATATCCCACGAAGCCGATGGTGCGGTCCGAGACCTCCGGTTCGTCCGTCGTCCGGGTTTTTGTGCGGGCGTTTTCCTGGCTCATTATCTGTTTCCAACGGGGGTGTTTTTAAACTCAATGGCAGCGGTGCATTGAACGTGCCGGCGGAAGGCGGGAGGGGCGTGCACGCTGCCAACAGGCGGCCGGGGCCGGTGCTGGGGCCTTGGCGGCCAGTGGTGGCATGCCGGCAAGGGCGCCACGATGAGGCCGGGCTGTTATCGACTCCGACCGGTGCCGGGGGCTGAACCGGAGTCCGATCCGGACGCACGAGGCCTCGGAGCCGAGGTCTTTGTCGACCGGGGAGGTTCGACGTGCTCCCTTAAAGGGTCCCCGATTCGGCTTCGCGCTGCTGGCGTTCCCGCTCGATCCGATGCTGGTTGAGGGCGTCTGCGTAATCTTGGGCGATGTAGCTCAGCGTGGTTTCGCGTGACATGTGTGGTTCGTTGAGCCGGATGGTCGTGTCACCGGCCGCGAACCGGGCCGATTTGTCGCCGACGTGCGGGCGGTTGACGTGGATCTGGCGGTATCCGGCATCGCGCAGCATGTCAACGAGCGAGTCAAAGGTTGCGCCGCCAAAACGCTTGCGGAAAGTTGCTTCCACGGCAACGAGGCGGTCGTTGCCCGCGTCGCAGACTGCCAGCAGACCCTGCAGCCCCTCGAAGCGAATGGTGCTGGCATCAAGGTGATGGAACGCATCGAAATCCAGTGCGCCGCCCGTTGTGCGAAGGATGTCATGGTGACGTTCGATCGCCTCGCAACTGCCATCGAGCGGTAGGTCGAAAGGTGCTGCCTGGGTATCGGCCATGGCGGGCATCAGTGCGGACAGGGAGAGGGCGGTCAGGGTCGCAATCAAGAAACGGGACATATCAGGGCTCCGTGGGATGTTTGACGGCGCTGATATTACCCAGACGTGCGACATCAGTCCCGGCCGACAAGCTTGCCGGTCTTCGCGACGGCCCCCCTGCCGCCAACGTTCGCCTCGAAGATTAATCCTGTGTGGAGTGCGTGCTCGCGCCAATATGGCGCATTCAGACTGTTCCCGTTGGGGTGCCTGGAAGTGGGCCAAGAGTAGTCGGGCGAGTCGGCCGCAGCCTTAATGCTGCCCTTGCCTGCCCGAGGGCCCTTTTCACGCTGAGCGTGGGGGTGATTCATCGATTCGCTTATCCGAGCTTCCCAGTCTGTTTATGGGGTTCCGTGGTTTAAGCCGGTAGGCTCTGCCCGCCTCGCAGCCGGTGAGGCCTCCATCACAACAAGGAAGATAGAAAAATGAAGAAGAAACTCCTGCTCATTCTCGGCTCCAGCATGGCTCTTGGGGGGTGCATGGCCGGCCCGAACGCGGGCGGTATGGGTGCTGGTTCGGTAGCTGGTGCCATTGGTGCCATCGCAAACCGCGGAAACACCGAGCGTCAGCTGGAGCAGGCGCAGCTCGAAGCTGAAGCAATCGCTCAACAGGCTGCGGGAGATGAAAACGACGTAACCGTGCCCGCAACGGTGGGGGACGATCCGCAGGCACGGGCTGCGCATGAGGCTATCGCTGCCGGGATCGGCGCAATGGATGGCTCGGCCGCCGCTCGCAGTGGCGCCGCGATCGGGCAGCGCGGGCCGTCGGCCGCAATGGCGGGCAATCTCGGCGCCGCTGCTTCGGGCGCGGGTATTGGCCTGGCATCGGGTGCAATGGGCGCAGGAATGGGCGCGGCGTTTAATGCCATGGCGGGTGAATCCTCGATCACCTACGAGGATGTCCAGGCCATGAACATCGACATCCAGCGCAGCGATGAATACGTCCATGCCAACGGTCTCACCTGCGTGGACTTCACTGTGGACGCGTCCAACCTGCCGGAAGATCAGGCAGATCAGTTCCAGAAGACGACGGCATGCCAGACGGCAAGCGGAGAGTGGGAGCCGATCTGAACGGCCTTTTTGCGCTCGACGTGTCCCCGCCTTCCGTGGCGGGGGCCTTCAAGGTCGGTTCACGGGTGCGCTCATCTAAGCACCAACCCTGACAAAGGATGTTTTTAATGACTCGATTCAAGGCAACGATTCTCCAGCACGGAGAGGAAGTCACAAAGACCATCCATGCGCTGTCGCTGAAAGAAGCTCGCACTAAAGCGGAGACCGACTACCCGGAAGGGAAAGTGGTGAGCATCGACGAGGATCATTCCACGCGTCGAGCGGCCGCGACTCTCGCTGAGCCTGAGGAGGACCCGGTCAAGCGGGCTTTCGCCTCACGCGACTCACTTGGTCCCGTCCTGACAGTGATTGGCTGGGCTGTGATTGTCGTCGCGGGCTTAGCTGGTTTGTTGTTCGGAGCCATGGTCGCTGAGACCCAGGGTGTCGCTGGATTCTGGTACACGGCCATTGGTGTGTGGGCTTATGCGGTTTCGGGTGTCGTTCTGCTGGCGGTGGGGGCGATGGTGACATATCTCCACCGTATCCAGTGGATGATGGCCAAGGACCGTGTGGGCCAGTAGCGAGGATCTAGTCCGGGCCACTGGGGTGGCTCAAAGCAGGGTGTGCGGTAGAGCATTGCACATAGCCTCCCATGTCCGGGGCTTCTTCTCGGCCTGAATTGATCCCGGTCGGATGTGCTCTGTGCGCATCTTGGAAGCCGAGCACGGCCACGTTCGTGGATTTTTGTCGGATCGTCATTCCTATCCCTTCGGGAGAGCCTCAATCCATCGTTCCACCGACGACAGTTGCCAACGCACGCAACCCCTGCTGATTCGTCTCGGTGCCGGGAAGGCATCGTTGTTGCGTAATCGATAGATTGACGCTCGGGACAGGTTTGTCAGTTGGCACACATCCTTCATGGTGATGAGCGGGTCTACGTCTGTTGTGTGCATGTTCTTCCTTTGTTTGATGGCCCGCAGCTGGCCTGCAGGCATGGTCCATACAACCGTGCCTGAATACGGTTATGGCTGCAGAGGTCGTTTTTCACTTCATCTGGCTGGTGTGGGAAGTGGGAACACCAAGCGGAGTACCCATCCCAGCATGCGGCGATGCAGTCGATTGCGCCGAAGATCGGCTGCACGCCGGAGACGCTGCGGCTGTGGGTACGCCGGGCCGAACGGGAGCGGAATGACGCCTCGGCGTTGTCGGACAACGAACGGGCGCGCCTGAAGGCGCTGGAGCGGGAGAACCGCGAGCTCAAGCGCAGCAACGAGATCCTGCGCAAGGCCTCGGCGTTTTGCGCCCAGGCGGAGCTCGACCGCCACGAGAAGTGATGCGGGCGTTCATCGACGCCCAGCGTGCGGTCTACGGGGTCGAGCCGATCTGCCGCAAGCTGCCGATCGCCCCGTCGACCTACTACGAGCACAAGGCCCGGGAACGTGATCCCGGGCGGCTTCCCGCCCGCGTCCGGAAGGACGCGGCGCTGGACGCGAAGATCCGGGACGTCTGGGAAGACAACTTCAGGGTCTACGGCGTGCGCAAGGTCTGGCATGCCCTCCGGCTGGAGGGCTGTGACGCCGGGCGTTGCAGCGTGGCGCGGCGGATGCGCGCCCTGGGCCTGCGCGGGGTAACGCGGGGCAAGGCCCCGCGCACCACCCGTCCAGCGCCCGGGGTCGCGCGGCCGCCGGATCATGTTGGACGGTGCTTCCGGGCTGAGCGTCCGAACGCCCTGTGGGTGGCGGATATCACCTACATGCCCACGGCGCGGGAAGGCTTCGTCTACACGGCCTTCATCACCGATGCGTTCGCCCGCCGCATCGTTGGCTGGCGCGTCAGTCGGAGCCTGCGCACCGACCTGACGCTGGGAGCACTGGAACAGGCGCTGCAAGCCCGGATGGGACGGGGCACGCCCCGTCCCATCCATCACAGCGATCGCGGTGTGCAATACCTGTCGGTCCGTTACACCGATCGCCTCGGGGAAGCCGGGCTCCAGCCCTCGGTGGGCCGGGTCGGTGACTCCTACGACAACGCCCTGGCGGAGACCATCAACGGGCTGTACAAGACCGAAGTCCGGGCCTACTGGGGGCGTCTCAACGATCTGCGCGACGTCGAGTGGGCTACGCTCCAGTGGGTCGACTGGTTCAACCGACGACGCCTGTTGGAATCCAACGGGTATCGACCGCCGGCGGTGATCGAAGCGCAGTACCATCAACCACTTCAGGGGGCCGTTCGTACAGCGTGACCCAAACCAACGGGTCTCCGGGAAACCCGGGGCGGTTCAAAATCCGGGGCGGTCCGCTGTGGGGAACTGACCCCGGGGTCTGTCCACTGTATTAACTATTTGGAATGATGACCCATCATTCACTTTAGGTTTTTGGCGGGCCCTCCGTAGGTCACTCCACGCGAATGTGCTCAACTTCCATCATTCACTTTAGGCCTAAAGTGAATGATGACCGCTGTGTCATTTCTGTCTGCCGAATCATTCGCGAGGGGCAGGACTTCCATCATTCCATTTAGGGCTAAAGGGAATGATGGAAGTCCTGCCCCTCGCCTGAGAATCATTGTCATGCGAGTTTCGCGCCCGCGAAACCACCGTCGAACCCTCCCGTGGTACCGTCTTTTTGCGCGTCCGTTTCTCGCTTTTTAACTCTGCTTTCGAGGGCGCCAGGGCGCCTCGTGTCTTGGTTGGTTTCGCGGCCGCGAAACTCAGACGCAGGCAGGGAACAAATTAGGCCGAGTAACGCCGCATTAGTCCGACGAGTACCCCTTGGATTTGCAGCTGTTCAGGGACGAGGGTGAGCGGAGGATACGCTGGGTTCGCTGCGTGCAGCAGGACCTGTTCTGGCGTTTGCTCGATGCGCTTTAGGGTGGCTTCTTCGCCATCGATCAGGGCCACGACGATCTCGCCGTTGCGCGCGTGGCTGCGCGACTCGATCACCACCCAGTCGCCGTCCAGGATGCCGGCGTCCTGCATGGAGTCGCCCTTTACCTCGAGGACATAGCACTCGCCACGCGCGCGGAGGGCCGGCGGTACCTCCACGGGTTCGGGGTTCGCCAGCGCCTCGATCGGCTGGCCCGCCGCGATGCGGCCCAGAAGAGGCAGGGTGCCGGAGCCCCATGAGCCGGGTCCCGTCGTGCCTTCGGCGACAGGCGAATCCAGTACGTCATCGGCCAACCGGATGCCTCGATGGCGTCCCTGGGCGGGCTTTACGTAGCCCGCGGCCTCCAGGGCGCGAATGTGCTTGTGCAGGGACCCGCGTGAGCGGAGACCCAGGGTCTCGGCCAACTCGTCCAGACTTGGCGCGTGCCCCTCGGCCGCGAAGCGCTGCAGGGCCTCGAGCACCCGACGCTGGTGCGGGGTCAGTGCCTCCATGGCATCCGTTCTCCAGGATCGTCATCGCACAGGGCAGAGAACATTGTTCTCCGTTTGTTCTCCGAGCTATGATCGCCACTGTACGGCTCCCGCGAGAAGATTGCCATGACCGAACCGGCGCGCGTCCTCCCCGAAGTCCCCGAACCCGAGCTGCGCACGGAACGCCCGGTCACAGAAGGGGGTGCGCGGCGCCTGGTTGAGCGCATCAAGGAACGTTACGCCAAGCGCATCACCGGTGAGCTGGTCCTGCCGGCGCGCCCCGCCCAGTACGCCGATCTGCCCGCCGATCTTGACCCGGCCATTGCCGGCGCGCTCCGATCCCGGGGCGTCGAGCAGCTCTACAGCCATCAGCGCGCCGCCTGGGACCAGATCCGCGCCGGACAACACACGGTGGTCGTGACCCCGACCGCGTCCGGCAAGACGCTTTGTTACAACCTTCCGGTTCTCCAGGCGGCCCGCGAGAACAAGGCCAAGGCGTTGTACCTGTTTCCCACGAAGGCGCTGTCGCAGGACCAGGTGGCAGAGCTCATGGAACTCAACGAGGCCGGTGATCTCGGGGTGCGGGCCTATACCTTCGACGGGGACACCCCGGGGGATGCCCGCAAGGCAGTCCGGACGCGTGGCGACATTGTCGTGACCAACCCCGACATGCTCCACCAGGGGGTTCTGCCGCACCACACCAAGTGGGCCCAGTTTTTCGAGAGCCTGCAGTACGTGGTGATCGACGAGACCCACACCTATCGGGGCGTGTTCGGATCGCACGTGGCGAACGTCATGCGGCGGCTGCGCCGGATCTGTCGCTTCTATGGCGCGGACCCGGTGTTCATCATGAGCTCGGCGACCATCGCCAACCCGGAGGAACTGGCCTCGGGCCTGATCGGGGAACCGGTCACGGCGATCACCGAGAGCGGGGCGCCGGCGGGGGAGCGCCATCTTCTGCTGTGGAACCCGCCGGTGGTCAACGCGGATCTCGGCATCCGCGCCTCGGCCCGATCCCAGGTCACGCGGATCGCGCGCATGGCCCTGCGCGGCAAGCTCACCACCATCATCTTTGCGCGCACGCGGCTGATGGTCGAGGTGATCACCCGCTACATGAAGGACGTGTTCGACAACGACCCGCGCAAGGCCTCGCGGGTCGCCGCGTATCGGGGCGGCTATCTGCCCAACGAGCGGCGCCAGACGGAGAAGGCCCTGCGCAGCGGCAACGTGGACTGTGTCATCGCCACCTCGGCGCTGGAACTGGGTGTGGACATCGGTAGCCTGGATGTCTGCCTGCTGACCGGGTACCCCGGAACCATCGCCAGCACCTGGCAGCGCCTGGGCCGCGCGGGCCGGCGCAACCGCCCGTCGCTGGGTGTGCTGGTCGCCAGTTCCGATCCGCTGGATCAGTACATCATCCGCAACCCGGAGTTCTTTCTCGGCCAGTCGCCGGAGCAGGCGCGGATCGCGCCGGACCAGCTCCTGATCCTGCTGGATCATGTGCGCTGCGCCGCCTTCGAGCTGCCATTTCGGAAGGGCGAGACCTTCGGCGGCGAGGATCTGGAGTCGTTGTTGGCGTATCTGGAGGAGCAGGGCGTGCTGCACCGCGAGTCCGACACCTGGCACTGGACCGAGGACAGCTATCCCGCCCAGAGCGTCAGCCTGCGTTCCGTCGCCGAGGGCAACTTCGTGGTGGTGGATACCACCGAAGGCCAGCAGCAGATCATCGCCGAAGTGGACTTCTCCAGTGCGGCCGAGACCCTCTACGAAGGCGCGATCTATCTGGTGCAGGCCGTGCCCTATCAGGTCGAGCGCCTCGACTGGACCGGGCGCAAGGCGTTCGTCACGCGCACCCGCGCCGACTACTACACCGACGCCATCGATTACACGCGCCTCAAGATCCTCGACGACTTTGAACGCTCGCCCGCCGGCAAAGGCGAGGCGGCTCGTGGCGAGGTCCACATCGTCCGGCGCATCCCGGGCTACAAGAAGATCCGCTACTACACCCACGAGAACATCGGTTACGGCAACATCCATCTGCCGGACCAGGAGATGCATACCACCGCCGTCTGGTGGCAGATGGCCCCCGAGGCCCTGGAGCAGCGCTTCGCATCCCGCCACGAGGCCCTGGACGGGTTTCTCGGTGCGGCTTACGCCATGCACCACGTGGCGGCGCTGGTGGTGATGTCCGAGCCGCAGGACCTGGGCCGGGCGGTCGGCGATGGCGATGCGCGCTGGTTTGCGACCGTGGGATCGAACGGCCGCGGCCAGTTGCGCACCCTCGATGGGGGCGAGTGCGATCCGGAGCAGGAAGGCCGGTTCCGCCCGGCCGTGTTCCTGTACGACCACTATCCCGGCGGCGTCGGGCTGTCGGCACCGCTGTTCGACAACCGGGGCCGGGTCATTCGCGATGCACTGAGCCTGATCCGGCAGTGCGACTGCGCTCACGGTTGTCCGGGTTGCATCGGTCCGATCCTGGCGAGCGACGAGGTACGCGGGTTTTCGCCGAAACAGGCCGCGATCACGGTCCTGGAGGGCCTGGAATCCCATGGGGTTGCATGACCGGCTGAACACCCTGCGCCGCCAGGCGGGCAGTGAACCGCCGGCGCCCGGCCGCAGTTCGGCCGAGCCCCACGCCCCGGCGTCCGAACCGGCATCCGGCAACGTGCTGGACGAGATCCGGGCACGCCTGGACCGGATGGGCGTCGTGGGAACGGGGCGTATTCGCGCAACCCCGCCATCCTCCAGTGCCGCCGTTCGACCCGATGAACTGGCGAAGCGCCTGGACGGCGAGCTCATCGACGAGCATCTGGTCCGGGTCGATCGCATCATCGCGGCGAGCCACGCCCATGGACGCCACACGCTCGAACTCGCCCGCGAACCGGCGAGCCCTTTCTGGTCATCCGACCAACGGGTGGGTTTCATCGACACCGAGACCACGGGTCTCGCCGGCGGTGCCGGCACCGTCGCCTTCATGGTGGGATTGGCGACGCTCGAGGGTGGCCAGGTCCGCCTGCGCCAGTGGTTGATGACCGCGTTCGCGGGGGAGGGGGCGCTGCTGGCCGCCGTGGACGCGGCCCTTTGCGACTGTGACCATCTGGTCAGCTACAACGGCAAGACCTTCGATCTGCCGTTATTGCGGGATCGCCGCCGCATGCAGCGCCGACCCGATGCCCCCGAGACCGCGCACACCGACTTCCTTCACCCGGTGCGTAGCCTGTACGGGCACGCCTGGCCGGACTGTCGCCTGCGCACCGTCGAGGAACGGTTGCTCGGGCTTGACCGGCAGGACGACTTGCCGGGGTCCGAGGCCCCGTGGGCCTGGAAGGCCTATCTCAGCTTCGGGCGCAGTGAGGATCTCGAGCGAGTGGTCCAGCACAATACCGATGACATCCTCTCCCTCACGTTGCTGGGACCGGCGCTGGCCAGCGTCCTGGCGCAGCCCGTCGTCCATGAGGCGTCGGTCGAGGGCGCAGCACGCCTGATGGAGCGCCTCGATGGCCCCGCGGCGGCTCGTCGGCTGCTGGCAGGCCACCAAAAGAGCCTGTCGGTGCCGGGCCTGCTGTGGCTCGCTCGCGAATGGCGGCGAGAGGGGCGATTCGACCAGGCGGTGCCCGTTTGGGAAGCGCTGGCCGAGCGGGGCGTTCAGGAGGCACTGGAGGCGCTGGCCAAGTACCACGAACACCAGCGCCGGGACTGGGAGCGGGCGCTCCGGTACGCTGAGCAACTGGAACCTGGACCTCGCGCCGATGGGCGTCTAGAAAGACTTCGAATGCGACATGAGGCGGCTACCCGGTAAGGCGATACCGAATGTGCGGACGATTTGCGCGCTACAGCGCGACCAGCGAGCTGGCCATGCGGTACTTCCAGGTGCCGGTGGACGAGGGATTCGACGCCCCTCGGTACAACGTTGCCCCGGGCACCGACATTGAGGCCTTTCGGGCGGGGGAGGAAACGCCGGCCGCGTTTCAGCCGATGCACTGGGGGTTCCGGCCCAAACGGGTAACGGATGGGCCGCGGCCCATCAACGCCCGCGCCGAGAAGGTAGCGAGCAGTCCGTATTTCCGCAGTGCCTTCGCGCATCGGCGCTGCATCGTCCCGGCGGATGGCTGGTACGAGTGGCAAAAGACCGAAGAGGGCAAGCAGCCGCATTTCATCACGTTGACCGACGACGCGACGCAGGACGTGCTGTTCCTGGCGGGCATCTGGGCGCCGACCGCGGACGGAGGGGCCTGCTGCGCGATCATCACCGAGCCTGCGTCCGAACACCTGGCGCATATCCACGACCGACAGCCGCTCGCGCTGGACGCGGAATGCCGATGGGATTGGCTAGACCCCGAGATCACCGAGCGTGAGCAGGTCCGCCATATCACTCGCCGTATGCCGCCCTCCGCTTTGCGGGCGTATCCAGTTTCCACCCGAGTGAATCGTCTGGCGAATGACGATCGGTCCGTGCTTGACCCTGTAGATCCTGCCTAGTCCCCGGACGTAATTTTGGGGCGGGTGTTTCACGGACGATTGATCGGCCGCTGCGTGGCCATCCCCACGGAACATGTTCTCTCGTTTGAGCATGGCACCCGGACAGGCTTGCCCCTGCGGAAAAACGCGTACCTATCGTCATTGGCTCGACGGCGCGAGTGAAGCAGGCCGCGCCGTTGGCGGGTCGTCGGTTAGTGGGTTCGTGTCCGATCTAGGTACGTACGCACCATCAGCAAGCCCGGAAATCCGTACTCGACGATTATCTCGGCCGGCGTGAGCTGATCGAAAGCGCGGTTTCGGGTGCGGATCCACCGGTACGCCAGATCGCGTTCGTGCGGGAACATCAGACTTAAGGTCTTGTGTATGGCCAGCAGGTGCCCGGCCCGGTCCAGCATGTCCCGGTTCGCGGACAGCGGCTCGCCTTTGCGATAACGCGTCAGCCAGTGGCGAGAGGCTTTCGTCATCCCCAGCATGGCGAGCGATTCGTCTTCATCCAGCGCCCAGTGGTTGAACAGCGTGGTCACCATTCGGGCGAGTGCGCGGCGCTCGTTTGGAGATCGGTTGGGCATCATTGAAGGCATGTTCCTTTCTCCTTCGGTCACGTGGACAGCCTACACCTGCACCTGATGATCCATATCAGGGCGACACCTACCGTCGCATGTGCCGTGTAGCTTCGTGCCCTCGGCTCCAGGGCAACCCGTACAAGGTGACTCTGGGGCGTTTTTCTTGCGCGTCGCAGAGCGCGTATCCACGGCTACGAAGATGAGCGGTACATGGAGCATTGGAAGGTACGAGGCGCGTCAGTCCTACTGGGCGGAGTTCTGTTGGTAGGGGCCGGTTCAGTGGCCCACGCGAGTGGGTTTGATGGCGGTTATGTGGGTGGTCAGATCGGGGGTGCCTCGTACGATGCGGATGTGGACCTGGACGGCGTCGCCAGCCTGTCGGGCCTGAGTGCCACGGGGTTCTCCGCCGGCTTTTTCGGGGGCTACGGTGTCACCTCGGCGTCGGGCGTCTACACGGGGTTCGAACTCGATGTGATCGGTGAGAACGCCGATGCCACGGCCCGCATTGAAGGCGAGGGCACTGCCTCGGTGGAGGCCCGCCACAGCATCGGAGGCAGCCTCCGCGTGGGCGGTCTCGTCAGCGACAACGTCCTGCTGTACGGCTTGCTTGGCTATCAGCACACCGAGTTCCGGGGACGTATCCGTGAGGCGGGTGTCAACAATGTTTCGGATACGGACGATGCGAGCGGCCCGCGCGTCGGAGCCGGTGTCGAGATCCAGCGCGACAGCGGCTGGTTCATGCGTGGCGAAGTGACCTATACCGCGTACAGCAGCGAGTCCTATGGCGACCTCGAGGTCGCCCTGGGTGCGACCCGGGTCAATCTGGGTCTCGGCTATCGCTTCTGATGGCGTGGCGCCGATCTCGGCGCATTGATCAGGTGCTCGGTCGAGGCCGCTCAAAGGCTTTTCGGCCGGGCTCCAACCCCTCTTTTCCCCGAACCAGAAATCCTTCCTGTAGCGCCCGGTCCAGTGGTGTCTGCAGTCGCTCCCGTGCGTTCTCGGTCAGTCGGATGAAGCCCATGCGGTAAAGGGCGTCGTTCAGGGCTGTATCGACCGCGAGCGAGCCGGCCTCCACCACGGTGCGTACGAGTGAGAGCATCAGCTCGGTGTCGTGGACGTGATCGAGCTGGCGCAGGTTGTCCGGCAAGCCGCTCCAGTCCCGAAGACACGGAACCCGAAACTGCTCCGGGCGGCCGCTGAAGTTTCCATCAAGCCGGATCTGTCCGGTGGCCCCCAATGTTGCACGCCGTTCATGGATACGCGCCTGGATCCGGGAGCCGGCCCGACTGAACCCCGCAGCATCGAGTAATCGCTGAGTCAGCAATCGAAGGTGGACAGGGCCTTCGGTATCCACTACCCGCATGATCGCTTCGTCCAGATCGGATTCCGGGATGTCGTGGAAGTGGTCGTGTCCGTCGAGGCCCAGAGAACGGGAATCCGTTTCCGGATAAGCAGGGTCATCGAAGGTCACCACAAAACCGCAGGTCTGTTCGTGGCAGTACGCGCGCCAGCCCGCGCAGGTCTCCCGCGGGCCGGGATTCCGGATCAGGGTCTGATGGATCTGCACCAGGGCATCGAGGGAGCCGGGGCGGGGGTCGCTCATGCCTCCCCCTCGAACACCAGCTCCACGCCCATCGCTTCGGCCGTGAGATCGATCATCGTTTCCTGTAGCAGCGTTTTTGGGCCATCCAGCAGGCAGGCATCATCCAGGGCGAGCAGGGTCTCGGTGATTCGGTCGGGACCGTTGTCCCGCGCATAGGCTTCCGCGATCGACACCAGCACCCCGAAGACCGGCTCGATGTCGTCGGGTGGCAACGGTCCCAGCCAGGTGTCCCACTGACGCCCGGCCTCGGCGATGTCCTCAAGAAGGGCCACCTCGGCCGCCGATGCAATGGAGTTATCGGCACCAGGTTGGGGCGGATGGGTGGAACCGCGTCCCAGTACCAGCAACGCGAAGGCGAGGGCGGCGAGCTGATCCCGCGAAGGCCAGTCGGCTATCGACACCGCGTGTTCGTCGAGGACGCGTTGCCCGAGCGGCTTGACGTGAGCCAGTGCCACGTCGGGCCGGGCGGCTTCCTCCTCGGCCAGGTGGCGGCGCGCGGCGGCGGCTGTTCCCAGACGGTGAAGGCCACCTAACAGACCGGCAACCATCTGCAGTAGGGCACCCACGAACCAGGAGGCGGCCGCGAATAGCCCATACAGCCCCTGGATGGCCGCGGCATTGTGTCCGCGCAGTTGAACCCCCCCGATCTTCGCCGAGGAGCGCCCCGGCCGGATCCAGTTGAACGAGCCGATCGGCGTCTTGGTGGAGACCGTGACGCCGGATTTGGAGAGGTTGAACTTCGCCGCATCCGAGCCGTAGCGCCCGCGCAGGATGAAACGCCCATTCTGCAAAGCGACCTGGGTGTTCTTCGCGAGGCGGGTCGAGACGCGAACGCCGTGGCGGGTGTTCCCGGTGAGATTTACGCCGGCCGCTCGGGTCTGCGCCCGGAGCGACAGCCCGCCGGTTCGGCTGGCTCGCAGATAGCGCCCGGTGTGCTCGATGCGCTTCTGGCGCCCGTCGCGGTCCTTCTCGCCTACTTTCAGAAGCGCCATGGCCTCGTGCTCATTGCAGGGCGATTGAGTAGGGCATTGTCGTTAGGCTATCGCCAGGGGCCTAGCGTACGCCACGAAGTCCGGGGCCGGCGCCTTCGCGTTCAGTACTGTTTTACATGGGCCAGGGTCTCGCCCGGCTCGAGCTTCGACCCCGTCAGCGTGGACGACGAGTTGTGTTTCATTCAGCCCGAACGTCAGATCTAGAACAGCTCGATCGAGCAGCTCAAGGGCACGTACCGCCGTGGAAGAATCGATCTGTCTGTTGTCCGTGTCCGAACCCAGGTTCGGGGCTACACGGAACCTTGGCTGCAGAATATAAATGAAGTCATCGCCCACGACTCGCTGGGAGCCTCGCGCTTATCGAATATCGACCGCTATACCACTTGAAGTCGCTAGGTATGCGTGGCATGAATCCGGGTAAGTCGAAAGGCTGTCAAGCTAGCCGTGCTCGAGGGTTAGGACCCTAATTGAAACCGGCGGCCAAAAGGCCGCCGAATGCAATGCTCAGACTTTCAGATACTTGTCTGGTTTGACCTTCCAACCGGCGGCCCGAAGGCCGCCCCATGCAACGTCTAGCCTTTTTGCGGATATCGATCCGGTCTGGCTTTCCAACCGGCGGCCCGAAGGCCGCCCCATGCAACGTCTAGCCTTTTTGCGGATATCGATCCGGTCTGGCTTTCCACCCGGCGACCCAAAAGCCGCCCCATGCAACATCCCCCCTCGCTTACGCTCTGTTTTGATTCTATTTCAGTCCAGTGACTGAATATCAGCAAAACAGGTTGCCCTGTCCGGGGTTCTTGGCTCCCTCGTCGTACCGGTTAACCAAGCTTGTTGAGCTAACCTTCAGCGCACATCGCTCTAGGTGGACTGGGTGCAAATATACGGATCTAATTTGCGATGTCAACTAAAATTAGAACAATGTTTTTATGTTCGTTTTCGACGGTGGAAATACGCCATTGGCTGTCACTGTTCACTTAGAACTCGGGGCGTAATAATCTGTAGAACTCGGGGCGTAATAATCTGGGTAGTCGCCCGCGAATAGTGTACTCGTATTACCGCCCTAGAAGGCTGAGTGCAGCGCGCTCTGCTGCCATAATGTGCGGGCCTAATGGCTGGGGAAGTCCGCAGCGGGGGAGAGCCGACATGCGATGACATCTGCAGCCACTACGCGCTTCTGTGGAGCCATAACGCATCACTGGGGCGTCAAAATCTGTCGCCTACTGGGTCGATGATTGAATCGCACCCAGACAGGAGATATTCGTGGCCGCTGTAGCCTGCCTCGATCCGAAGCACACTGACGACATGGCGGAGATGGACGCGCTCATACGCTTGTGGTGTCTGCGCGTCCTGCACGACCTCCAGTTCCATACGCACGTTTCGTTGTCCGACGTCACTCCTTCATTGTTGGCGGCATGTGGCCTTGAAGGAGAGGAAGCACCGGAAGGCTCGGATGTTCAAAGGGAAGCCGGAACCGAGCGCAGGATTCAGGACCTCCTGGATCGAGGCGTAGGCGAGGATTTTCCTGAGCCCATGCGCACCAACCTGGAGCGGTTGGGGAAGCGGTTATACCTCAGCCCGGTTGAGGTTCGGTTGTTGGGCGCCTTGGCGCTGATCCAGCTTAGTGGCGATCTGTACGAGGCATTGGACGCCTATCTGGATCGACGTTCGGGCCGTGGCTTCTGCATTCTTGGTCGGTTGCTCGGTATTCCCACGCGGGAGATCCGCGACGCTCTGGATGAAAGTGGGCGCCTCTTTGAGACGGGGTTAGTGTGCGCGTTCGGTCCTAGCCTCGGGCGCGCGAACGAGTTGCAGTTTCAGCTTCGAGGTCGGATGCACGAGGAACTATCGAAAGACGTCGCGGAGGTCGAGGACCTTCTTCGGTGGTTCTATACGCGTGCGCCGGCCCCGGAAATCACGGTAAGTGACATCCCGCATCTGGAGGATGAATTGCACCGCTTGGTCCGGATCATCCGGGAGAGCCAGCAACGGGGCGGCAAGGCGGTCAACATCCTTCTCTATGGTGGGCCCGGCACGGGAAAGACCGAGTTCGTGCGGCTCCTGGCTCAGGAGCTCGGGACATCCTTGGTTGAAGTGGTCCACTGCGAACCGGATGGCGAACCCATCGGACCGCTACAGCGTCTTCGCCGTTGGTCACTGGCTCAGAATCTCTACGGCCAGGACCGCAACGCGCTGCTGCTGTTCGACGATATGGATGATGTTTTCACCATGTCCGGGGACCAGGGTCCCCAGGTCTGGTCGCGCGGCGGAGTCAAAGTGGGGAAGGCCTGGATTAACTCGAGGCTGGAGGCGAGCGTTGTACCCAGTATCTGGGTCGCCAATTCGACGGTTCAGATCGAATCGGCGTACTTGCGCCGATTCACCTATGTCAGGGAGTTTCGATCCCCCGGTCCCGAGACGCGACGCCTGATGGTCCGTCGTTGTTTCGAGGGGGTCCCGATATCGGCGGAATTCGAGGACTGCCTTTCACACCATCGCGCTGTCACACCGGCGATGATGCGGCAGGTGGCGGCCCTGGGCTGCATGGGAGCATCCGGCTCGAACATCGCGACGACGGAATCATTCCTCAGAGAGCAGATCGATCAGCACCTCGGTGTACAGGGATTCGCAGCAGTGCCGAAGGCGCCGCCGGAAACGCTCCCGTGGAAGCGCGACGCCCTCGAGGCCAGCACCGACCTGGAGGAATTGTTCGAGGGTCTACAGCGCAGTGGCCGCGGGCGTCTACTGCTTCACGGCCCACCGGGAACCGGAAAGACCGAGCTCGTACGCGCATTGGCGCAGGAGCTTGATGCGCCGTTGATCCTGAAGCGTGCATCCGACCTGCTGGGCCAGTTCCTCGGACAGACCGAGGCCAACATCGCCGAGATGTTCGAGCATGCAAGGGAATCGAGAGCTGTGTTGTTCCTCGACGAGGCCGACAGCTTTCTAGCCGATCGCGAAGGTGCTCGAAATCGTTGGGAAGTCACCCAGACCAACGAACTCCTGACGCGCATGGAGGAGTTCCAGGGGATCTTCGTATGCGCAACGAACGCGTTCGACCGACTCGATGCAGCGGTGATGAGGCGCTTTGACGCCAAGATCGAACTGCAATACCCGAGTGCCGAGCGGCGCTGGGCTCTGTTTTTGAACCTGCTGGAAGCACTCACCCTTGCCGTGCCAGACTCCGGGCACACTCGGTACCTGCGACAACGGATCGGGCGACTCGAGAATCTGGCTCCCGGCGACTTCGCGATGCTGTTCCGATGCGCCTGCAACCTCGGGCATCGTTTCGAGCCCGAAATGCTCGTCGACGCCCTGGAGCGTGAGAGCGCCTCGAAAGGCCGGGTCGAGGGACGGAAATCTGGGTTTCTCTGAGTTTTCTTACGCTGGCTCACCGATCCGTGTGGGTATGTGGCACCTCGTAACACGAAGGGTGCGAATGCTTGAGATGGACGCGACACTGAAAGGATGGTATGCGACCGATTATTGGGTTTTGGAGAGAATTTCGTACAGCGTTCGAGAAGTCACTCGAAGGGATGAGATCCGACGAGTTCCTTATGGCCTGGAAGGGGAGTGCTGCCAGGACGAAACGGTATGAAGAACATGTCCTCCCTGAAGTCGCACAGCAGATGGGGCTTCGGTTCAAGAAAGAGGAGTTCAAGGTCGATTACACGATGTGTGAGGTCGATTCATCTGGCAATGCGGTTCCCCTCGTTTTCGTGGAGTCAGAGAACAACGCTCAATCCGCCGGTCACGAGATACGCAAACTTGCGTGCCTCCACGCACCTCTGAAAGTTCTGGTGGTCTGCGCTGAGTGGTCGAATGAGCCGGGAGACTGGGGACATCGAGGGTATCGGAAGAGATTGACCGACGAGTGGGCCGGACAAATCAATGCCCACAACGCCGTATGGCCGTCCGCGTCGGTGACCGGGGTCATCGTGGCGGAATGGAATCGAACTCTCCGGTACTACTCACAAGCATTAGGCCCCAGGGGCGAGATCGTTGACCCTCATGAATGCTTCTTCGACCGCGACATCAAGCAATAGGCTTGTCGTGACCCCCACCGTTCATTTCGGAACGCGTTAGCTTGGTGATCTGCTCCGAGGGCGCTCTTTTTAGAACATGGCGCGAGTGGGTGGTTGCTCGCTCCAGACACGTCCGCCCCATTAGGACGGCTGGCAAGCCGCACTCGGTGATGATCTCAGCCAGCGTTCGCTGATCGAAGACGCGGTGGCGGGTTGGGAACTGCGGGTGGCATTTCTTTCGGTCGGGAACACCTGGAGAAGGCACCAGTGTATGGCCAGCAGGTGCCCGGCGCGATCCAGTTGAACGAGCCGATCGGCGTCTTCGTGGAGACCGTGACGCCGGCCGCTCGGGTCTGCGCCCGGAGCGACAGCCCGCCGGTTCGGCTGGCTCGCAGATAGCGCCCGGTGTGCTCGATGCGCTTCTGGCGCCCGTCGCGGTCCTTTTCTCCAACCTTGAGCATCGTCACGGTCGGTTCCCGTCAGCTCGGGGTCGGGCAACCATCCAGGCTTGCATGCCTCAAGCGCTCAGCCCTGCATTCGGATTTCACTCGCGGTCCTTCGTTTCGCCTTCGTCTTGTTTCGGTTCATTCAGCACTTCGAAACCGCCGACGCCCATCTGGCCGTCGCTGCGCCGCTGCATATTCTCCAGGCGCTGCTGGCGTTCATGCTCTTCCAGCTCCTTGTCCCGTTCATGCTCTTCGTCGTCCATGTGGTGCTCCATGCTTTGATTCGTGACGGTGATGTTTCGTGTTTGGGGACGTTCTTCACCCCATGGCATGAATGCTACCCGCCGGTCGTTGGATGTGGCGATTGAGGGCGCCTTTGACCTTGAGGGTCATGGAAGGCCGGATTGCGCTGCAGTGATGTCCGGTGGCCGGACCACGATACTGACACGGTCGAGTGCAGGGTGACGCGTCAGGGGATGACGCCTGCGTGTGCTACCAACGAAGCGAAAGCGCCGTTCACCGGCCGCAATCACGTGAGCGTATCGTCAGGGTTTCATCAGGCCAACAAGAAGAAGGCGGGGCATGCCAACACTCGAAGACCGCTACCGGGGCGCCATGCTGGGATTGGCATGCGGTGACGCATTGGGAACCACACTGGAGTTCCAGCGGCCCGGCAGTTTCACACCGCTTACCGATATGGTCGGAGGTGGACCGTTTGGTCTGCAGCCGGGGCAATGGACGGACGATACCTCGATGGCGATCTGCCTGGCCGAGAGCCTGGTCCACTGCCACGGGTTCGATGCACACGACCAGATGGATCGGTACGTGCGGTGGTGGCGGGAGGGGTACGCGAGCAGTACGGGACGGTGTTTCGATATCGGGAACACGGTGCGAGCGGCACTCCATCGCTATGAGGATTCCGGCGACCCCATGAGCGGCTCGGAAGACCCACAAACCGCCGGCAATGGATCCCTGATGCGGCTGGTTCCGATCCCCCTGGCCTATCGGCGCACACCGGTTCAGGCACACGTTGCGGCGCAGGAGAGTTCGAAAACGACGCATGGTGCACGTGAGTGCCTGGATGCCTGTCGTTTGTGGACGGCCTATACGCTGGCCGCTCTCGAGGGCTCGACCCGAAAAGAGATCCTGGAACGTCCCTGGCGCGAGCTGCCGGGCTTCGAGGCGCAGGATGCGCTGGCGCCTCGGATCGAGGCGATTGCGCAGGGATCATTCCGGCACAACGATCCGCCCCGCATCCGCGGCACGGGCTATGTGGCCGATAGTCTTGAGGCCGCTCTATGGGCCTTTGCCCGAAGCCGCGATTTTCGGGAAGGGGCCCTGATGGCGGCCAACCTGGGCGATGACGCCGACACCACCGCCGCCATCTTCGGGCAATTGGCCGGGGTCTACTACGGGGAGGCGGGCATCCCCGATGAATGGCGCGCCCGGCTCAGCCAGCACGACCGGCTCGCAGCACTCGGCGATGCGCTGTTGCAGCTCTCGGATTCAGCACCCACGGGTGTGAGCGAAACCGGATCACCGGAGGCACTCTGAATGACCACCGTCCGCACCAGTACAAGCCTTCCGTTGGAGATCGCTGCGATTGCGTTGCCGGAAGGCGGCAGCATCGGCATCACCTTCTGCCCAGGCAAGCAGCAACACGACGCGATGACCGGTCCCTGGGTCCGCGACCTGCCGTTGGATCTGGAACGCATTCAGGCGTGGGGCGCCACGGCGGTCGTGACCCTCAACCCCAATGGGGAGCTTGCAGCGTTGGGCGTCCCGGGTCTGGGCCAGGCAGTCGGCGACGCCGGGTTGGCGTGGTATCACCTGCCGATTCCGGATATGGCCAGTCCGGACCGGCGGTGGGACGAGCGTTGGCAGGCCGTGGCGCCGGAAATCCATCGGTCGTTGTACGCGGGGGGCCGTTGGGTGGTCCATTGCAAAGGCGGCCTTGGCCGGGCCGGAACCGTCGCCGCCCGTCTGTTGCTGGACCGGGGTATCCCTTCAGGAGATGCGATGGCGCTCGTGCGTCAGGCGCGCCCGGGCGCGATCGAGTCCCGTGCGCAGGAGCGCTACCTGGCGCAGGCGCCGGTGGGACAGTACGCGAATGGGCGGACAGGCGGCCACGGGCGGGGCCGTTGATGAAGCGGGTGTTTATGAGGTGGGCCGGTTGGGTCGGATTCGCGCTGCTGTTCGCAAGCTCACCAGCGGCTGCCGAGGGCTACTTCAAATGTGAAACCGCCAATGGGATCGAGTACGCCGACGCCCCCTGTGCGGATGGTGCCAGCCGCCGGGGCTTTCCGGACCAGTACGAGCGCGAGCAAAGGCGTGCGGAGCAGAGGCGCTTCGCGGCCTGTTTCCGCCCCTCCCGTGTCTTCTCGCCCGGCGATGCCGCTTCGGAGCTCGCCGAGCTCTGTGGCCAGCCGCGTAGGGTACGTCGGCTGACGACACCCGATGGCGTGGAGGAGCGTTGGGAGTATCGACAGGGACAGGGCGTTCTATTCGTGTTTGTCGAGAAAGGCGCAATCACGGCCATCAGGGACTAGGCTCCGCTTCCAAGCAATCAGCCCGCCTTCACGCGGACCAGGATCTCGCCCGGTTCGGGGCGTGATGGCGAGGGCAGTGGACGCCCATCGAGTCGGTAGCCTTCCAGTGCCACCATGAGTGCGTCCGCCATCTCGGCCTTCGCTTCGTCGCGTTCCGCTCCGTCAGTGAGCGCTTCCGGTACGTCGCGGCAGGTGGCGAGGTAGCGCCCGGCGGCGTCGCGCTCAATGCGGACGGGGTAGTGCTCTGCAGTCATGTCGGTCCCTCCGGGGCTGAGTCAAACATCAAAGCCAGTCCGATATACCCAGACACCCATTGCAGCAGGTCTCGCGGTGCGAGGAGAATTTTTCAGGCGATTGACCCTTTTCCTACGGATATCATCGATCCGAGCACACCCGGTCGCGGCCATTCGCCTTGGCCTCGTAGAGGGCTTCGTCCGCTCGGCGCATGAGCCCGTCGAAGGATTCGCCGGTTAGCAAGGTCGCACTGCCGATGGAGATGGTCAGCCGGATCTCCGGGGCGAAATCGGGCAAACGGACCTCCCGCACGATATCGAGAAGCCGTCTGGAAAGGTCGAGCGCCCCATCGTGGTCTGTTTCCGGCAACAGGATCGCGAACTCTTCCCCTCCGGTACGTGCCATCAAATCCGACTCGCGCAGGATCCCTTCACAGGCCTGCGTGATGCGTCGAAGAGCTTCATCGCCCGCCGCATGGCCGTACTGATCGTTCAGCCGCTTGAAGTAATCGAAATCGATTTCCAGCAGGGAGAGAGGGTGCTGGTGGCGATGCGCGCGCTCCACCTCCTGTTGGGCCCGTGCGAACAGTCGCTGACGGTTGGCCTGCCCGGTCAGGGGATCCGTGTGGGCAACCTCCTGCCAGTAGTGTTCAAGCTGCTTGCGGGGCGTGATGTTCACCGCGACCCAAAGGGCGACGCGATTCGAGTGATCATACGTGGGCAAGGGAAGCACGCGACCCTCGAACCATTGCTCTGTCGTGCCTCGCGCGCCCGTGCGGGCGTCATCAGGCAGTAACGCCACATCGGCGGTTCGCAGGCAATATTCAACGGTCTGCAGTTCGCCGGACTCGATCGCAGTACGCACCATCTCCAGGCATTGGTCCGCGAGCGGAGCCGGCAGGGCATCATGCAGGTAGTGTCCGACCAGGCTTTGTCCGCTGACGTACATGCTCTCATTCGCGCCGCCGATCACCTTTACGTACAGGCCGTCCTCGTCGAAAACGAAGGAGATGTCGGGTAGGGCCTTCAGGAGCGTGAGGAGTTGATCCCTTTCCGCCTTCAGGGCGGCGATAGTCGCAGCTTGTGTCGCATCTTGAATGTCATCCATGTGGCGCTCCTTGGCCTCTGCAATCCGTGCTACTACGTGTTGGCAGTCTTGGGTCAGGCGAAGCCTGCGCGTCGTGCGCCCGTACCAGGCTTGATCCGATGTTCGCCGACCAGGGCGTCGGCCAGTGCCTGCAAGGTGAGGCCTGCGCGAGGCGTGCCCCGGCGCGAGTGGCCTCGCACCACCGTCGCGAAGTCGCCGGGAGTGAGACCGTCGAGTCGGCGCACGACCGCGTGAGCGGTATCGATTGCGGCGCGATCGTCTGCATCGCTTGGCTGCAGTCGCGAGATAAGCTGATCGAAGAGCTGTACGCGCTGCTGGTGATCCAGCGGGCGCAGTTCCAGCTTGTGGTCGAAGCGACGCAGGGCGGCCGGGTCCAGGGCCTCCAGGAAGTTGGTGGCGCAGACGAGGATGCCGTCGAACGCCTCGATCTGGACCAGCAGTTCGTTGGTTCGTGTGGTCTCCCAGGATTGCCGGGCCCGCGATCGATCCGTCAGGAAGCTGTCGGCCTCGTCCAATAGCAACACCGCGCCTTCCTTGCGCGCTTCCCGAAAGGCCCGGGCCAGGTTCTTCTCGGTCATGCCCACGTACGGCGAGATCAGTTCCGAGGCCGTGCGCTTGCGCAGCGGGCGGTCGGCTTGCTCGGCCAGGTGATGAGCCAGCGCCGTCTTGCCGGTCCCTGGCGGGCCATACGCCAGCAGGGTGCCTTGCCCACCCGCAATCAGGTCCTCGATAACCGCCTCCACCGGGGTGTCGGTATTGAGGTATTCGAGGCCATAGTCCAGTGCATCCAGCCCGCGGGGCGTGGTTAGTGGCGGGCGCCCCTGAAGTTCGGCCTGCTGGTTCAGGTGATCCGCCATGATCGATTCCGGCGCATCCCGGCCATTGCGCAGGAGCCGCGCCACACGTGCGGCGCGGCGGATCTCGGCGGGGGTCAGGGCCTCGGTCCCGGCCGTGTGGTCCAGCCAGGCTTCGGTCACGTCGAGGCCGTCGCAGGCGCGCGCCAGGAGTGCGCGGCGGACTGAGCGGGGTGGGTGCCCCACCTCAAGCGCGTAATCGAAGCGACGCAGATAAGCCGGATCCAGTTGATCCGGATGGTTCGTGATCCAGATCGCCGGTACGGCGTTCTCCTCCAGCATCTGGTTGGTCCAGGCCTTGCCGCCGCTTTTCGGGTGACGGCGGCCGCCGAACAGCGCCGCGAACGGGTCGCGCCCGAACACATCCTCGATCTCATCGAAGACGATCAGGGCATCGTCAGCACGGCGCAGCAGGTACTGACAGAGCTGGTAGGCCCGTTGCCGATGATGGGGTTCCATGGGGGCACCTTCGGCGTCTTCATGGTTCACCTCCCGTGCGCGTAGGTCGGTCTCCTGCGCGATGCGCCGCGCGATCTGCGTCTTCCCGGTGCCGGGGGGGCCGTACAGCAGAATGTTGACCCCCTGAACGCCGTCCGCAATGGCCTGCAGAAGAAGCGCCTTGAGCCGTGCAATGTCCGACTCGAGGTGCGGCAGGGCGAGTTGATTTTCCTCGGGAGCCGGCATGTCGCGGAAGAACCCCGCGAAGATGCGATCCGGGGAGTCCAGCGTGCCGGAGAGTTCGGAAGCGAGACCGCGCAGCAGCTCGAACCCGAGATCGTTGCTCATCAACGTGCCGCGCGTGTCCAACTCGACAAGACCGGCACGTACCAGGGTCTCGCTGGGGGCGAGGACGGTCCGGATCTCGCGTTCGGTCCGCTGCAGGGCAAACGCCAGCACCCCCTCCGGGGACAGGTCACAGGCCTCGCGAACTTCGGACAGCAGCGTGGCAAAGGCGCGGTTGGAGGCATTGACGGTGAGAAGCTCCAGGATCTCGCGTTCCGTGCCGTTCAGGCCCAACGGTTCGCCTAGGATCCGGACGTTCTGCGCGATCGGGTGGTCTCGCAGGCGCGGGGCGTCGGACTCGAATATCTGAAGCCGTTCCTGCACCGCCCGCTCCAAAGCGCGCTCGTCGAGGTCCCGTTCTTCGTCGTCGAGGTGTATGCCCAGGCCCTCAAGCAAGTCGCTGCTCAGCAGCTGATCCATGCTGCCGCTTGCGTCCTGCGGCAAGGCCGCTGCGACGACGCGCAGGCCCCACAGCATGCGGATCCCGTTCAGTGTCCCCGAACGGGATGGGCGGCTGGAGTGCACGCGGTTTTTACGAAGTCGACGACGATGGCTCATGGGCATGTGACGCTCCTGGTGTCAGTAGGGCTCCAGCCTTACACAGGAGGGCGACAGGTTTTGTCGCGTGGCGGATTTGGGAAGTCCGCACTTATCCCTCGAAAGGGGCGGGCCTCGTACTGCATGCCGAACGCACGTTTCCACGTCAGTCGCGGATCTCGTAGAGCAGCACGCCTCGAGTATCGCGGACCTGCTGTTGGCCCAGGGCGCCTTCGGCAATGTAGCCCTTGCGGTTCCCGTCGGCGTCATAGATGGAGGGCTTCCCGAATCCGGCAGGCACCGTCGCGGCGCACCCTGCCAACAGGCATGCGATTCCGATCACGATCCATCTCATGGCGACCTCCTGATCCGGTGATGTTTCGGGCAGTTTGAGGCCTTTGTGCGACATGACCTGACGCCCCGATGCGATGTACTGGGGGAACGATGGGGCAGGGGTCCGCTTTGCTATGAGGAGAGTTAGGCGGCGCGCCGGTCGGTGTTGGATGGCTCGGTTTGCTCGATGCCAATGATGAACTGAACACCGCGCTCGAGCGTGTCGACTCACTGGTAACTGCAGACCCTGAACGTCAGCGCTTCTGGGCGCGATGGCGGAGCCTGAACCTCAGGCTCAGGATCGCCTGCGGGTGACGTACCCGCGGGTCTTGGCCGTGCGCAGGCGCACGGTCACGAACGTAGACTCGATCGGGTTGTTGGTCCGGATCCATTGCCAGGGCGCGGCCGAAAAGTAGTAGAACGGCGGGAGTGCCAAGCGGTCTTTGGCCAGGGTGTCCACGGCTTTCGGGTACTTGTCGCCGTAGGCCGTCAAGAAGGCATCGAAGCCCTGCTCGGCATCGGCGCGATGGATGGGAAGGCCACCGTACTCCGGCCAAGTCCCTGCGTGCCGAAGACTTCGACGCCTTGCGTCAACAGCGCAAGCGCCGCATGCTCGAGATCATCGACAAGGTCATGGGTAAGAAGCCGCTGATGGGCTCCGATGAAAGGGAGCCAAGAGTTTGCTGAAGGAAGTACACAGACTGTCCGACCGCTGACCTGACGCATCCGTAATCTCGACAGCGGTGAAGCATGATCAGGATGCCGCTATCGCATTTGGCAATAAGGAATCAGGGATGAAGGAATGCACTGTAGTCGGTGTGGGCGGAGCCGGCCTTTCGTTGGCACGGCAAGCGCACAAGGTGATTGGTGGTCGTTTTTTGGCCATCAATACTGATCGCATAGGACTGGAAGACCTGCCGCCGGGGCAAGGGCTGGTAATAGGCCCTGAGGCCTGCAAGTGCACGAGTGCGGCATCAGCCGCTCGCGGTCGCAAGGCCGTGGAAGAGTCGCTCGAGGACATCAGGGCGCGACTACCCAATAGCGGCAAGGTGGTGCTTCTGGCGGGGCTGGGGGGCGGTGCCGGCACCGGCGCTATGCCTGCAATCGCCAGCGAGGTGGTGCAGCGGGGGCTGAATCTTCTCGTGGCTGTGACCCTGCCGTTTCGGGTCGAGGCGGACAGGCGCGAGGTCGCACTGTCAGGCCTGAAGGAGCTGGAAGCCACCGGCGCCACCATCATCAAGCACGACCATGCCGAACAAACCACAGGCTCGATGGGACTGGAGGAGGCACTCGCGAAAAGCGGGGAGGGCCTCGCCCAGCGGGTGCAACTTTGGATCAAGGGAGAGACCGATGCTTAATGACCTGTTGATGACAGACGAACTCCAGGAGGTCGTCAGCCAGGCCCGCGAGAAGGCCAACCAGCATGGCGAGTGCTTCAATATATTCACCATCCTCAGGATGCAGCGAAACGAAGCAGAGACCCACTCCAGGTTCCTGCATGAGCTGCTGAAACCCAATGGGCGGCATGGCGAGGGTAGCGCCTTCCTGCAGCTGTTTCTCGAGGGTGTGCCTGGCCTCCAAGGGCTTGGCGAAGGCTGCTATAGGATCAGTCGTGAACTTCTCACGGAAGAAAAGCGCCGGGTCGATATTGTCATCGAGTCACCAGACACCATCGTTGGCATCGAGCTCAAGATTGATGCGGCCGACCAGAAAAAACAGCTTCATGACTACTACCGGGAGCTCCAGCGGCGCGCGGGTGGAGAAAAACAGGTCACCCTAGTGTATTTGACCCTGGATGGGGTAAGCCCGTCGGCCAGCAGCTTGCATGCGTTGACCGAAGAGAAGGTGTCCTGCCTTTCGTTCGCAGAAGATATCTCACGCTGGCTGGATAGCTGCATTGAGAGAAGCCAGCACAAGCCGCCTTTGGCGCATGCTATCCAGCAGTACCAACAGCTTATTCATAACCTCACAGGGAAGGGAAATACCATGAACGATTTGGTGGCCGGCGAGCTGAGCAGTGACGTTGAAAAGTTTGAGGCGGCCCTTGCGGTCGAGAAAACACTGCCCAAGGCCAAGGCCTCAGTGCAGGAAAGGTTCTGGCACGAATTGAGATCAGCTCTCGAGGCCCATTTTGGATCTTCCCCGAGCGTTTATGGTGGAAAGAATATCGCCACCATTTCTGCAGACTACTACTCGAAGAACAGGAACAATAAGCATATCGGCATCAAGATGCCGATCTTCCGGGTGGGAGATAGGAAGGTCTGTCTCTATGTCAATCTCTACCACGCCGTTCACTATGGCCTCAGGGTGGAAGACGAGTCCGGTACTGTCGTTTCTTCCCCTGATCTGAGGGAGATGGTCCGAAACGGGCTCGGTAGTGGGAACGCCGTGGCGGACGGCGATTCCGACTGGCTGGTCTGCTACTACTACAACCCGGCTGAGGGTGATGATGAGAAGATGGTCAATTTCGACGCTTTCAATGGCGCAGCCGTAGGCCTCTTGGATGAGGAGGTACGCCGCACATTGATCGCGGATATGGTGTCGCACCTGGCGGAGTTGGCGGAGAAAGCCGAAGTACTGTGCAAGGGGCTGGTTATGGAACCCGAAGCACTGTGTAAAGGGTAACGGAGGCGATTCAGCGTATGCCGGCCTGCGGAAACATTCTTCTTAGAAAGGATGGGAACGGCTCCTTCACCACGGCTCGCCGGATGCCGCTGGGGTTTACCGATGGTCGGAATGAGGCCTGGGTGCGCGATCTGCTGGCCGGGAACCCGGACCTGCTGCCTATCGAGGAGGTCTATCAGTCCTTTGGACCTCTGGCACCGCTTTGTACCGAGCTGCAGACCGAGGCCGGCTCGGTGTTTGCGGTGTCATCAGTCCTTCCGTAGGGCTTGAGGCGGAGGCCGAGGCGGAAGCTTCGAACAAGAGGCCGCCAGTCCAGAATTGGCGTTTGGCCCCGGGGCGTAGAAAACGCGCGTACACTCGCCGACGCGCAGTCGATGACCCTACGAAAAATATAGCTAAACGTCACTATGACGCTTTCTTCCAAGCGCCTGAATAGAAGGGGAAAAAGATCCGGTATTTTTATTTTTAAATACCCACATTTTCGCAAAAAAGCGCCAATTTCGCGCTGTGAACCGCCCCGGGTTTCCCGGACCTTAGGCAGGACCCGCATTGCCCCATCAGTCTGGCACCTTTGTGCGACATGACCTGACGCCCCGATGCGATGTACTCGGAGAAACGACAGGGCAGGGGTCCGGTTTGCCATGAGGGCGATGTGGGATAAGGTGGCGGCAAATGCACCGGCATTTAACGGACCGGACGAGAAAGGGAAAGGGATGCCGGAAGGGCAGGGAATGCGCGCCACGTTGCAGCGCCGGATGTTATTGCTAGGCATGATTCCGCGTCGCCCGAGGCGGCTTAGCGCCCCGGATCTCAAGGATCGGCTCGCCTATCGCGGGATCGACGTGTCGCTGCGTACGATTGAGCGCGACGTAGAAAATCTCTCCTCGTTCCTGCCGCTGGTCTGCGACGACCGCGAGCGCCCCTACGGCTGGTACTGGTCCGACGAGGCGCCGTTGCAGGATGTGCCGGCGATGGATCCGGAAACGGCCCTGACGCTGCAGATCCTGCATGCACACTCTGCCCAACTGCTGCCGCCTTCGGCCCGGGCGCGACTCAAGCCGCAGGTGGCCCGCGCCCGGGAAGTACTGGATTCCGCCGGCGAAGCCTCCGGTCTGAGCCTGTGGCCCGAGCGGGTTCGCATCCTTTCCAACGGGCCGCCACTGAACCCGCCCGAGATGCCGGACGGGGTATTCCCGATCCTGCAGCAGGGCCTGTTGGAGCGCCGCTGCCTCGATATTACCTACCGCTCCCGTTCGAAGGGGCAGGTCAAGGACCACCGGATCCATCCGCTGGGACTCGTGTTTCGCGAACCGGTTATCTACGTTCTGGCCACGATGGAACCGCACCAGGATGTCGTGCATCTGGCGGCCCACCGTATCGAGGCCGCGGCCCTGACCGATCAGCCCGCCCGCGATCCCGAGGGCGGATTCGACCTCGACCAGATCATCCGCGACGGCGCCTTCGACTATCCCGAGGGTGATGCCATCCCCCTGGAACTGCGCGTCAATGCGGATCTTGCCTACCACCTCCACGAGGCCCGCCTGGCGGAAGACCAGCTCATTGAGCCGGGTCCCGACGGCACTGCGCGGGTGACGGCCACCGTGCGCGACACCGCCCGGCTCAAGTGGTGGCTCTTGGGTCTGGGGGCGGGCGTCGAGGTCCTTGGACCCCAGGCACTGCGCGACGCCATTGCCTTGGAGTTGGCATCCGCCCGTCTGGCCTACCGCGCGAAGGATCCCGCATGAGGGGCTTCCGTGCCTTGCGCAACATCTAGACGTGCTTGTCCGGTCGCAGGCGCCTGGCAACGCGCGAGGACATTCGGGCATGGACCGTGGGCAATCTGTTGCTGGAGCTTCCGCGGTGCACCCGCCGTGTTCGGCTTCTGTCACCCCAGCAGGGGCAGTCAGGCGGCGGTGAATGGGTTGTTTCCGCCCGTGGCCTGGAGCCCTGGCTGGAAGAACGTGACCCGCCTGCGGTCGCGGAAAGACCGGACGGGCCTCGTCGGGCCTTTCGATTGTGGCTGCGGGACTACAACAAAACCATCCCTCACGACTCGCTGGGGGGCATGACGCCAGTCGAATGCCGGCAGTTACACACCCGGGGACCATCTAGTTATGTGTGGACCTAATCCGGGGAGGTCGACAGATCGGCTGAGTGCGGACGGAGAGGCAAAGGGGACGGGTATGCAGTCGCAGCTTGGGTGGACACAGATTTCTCGGACGGCGGTTCAAAGGGCGGAAAGCCAGCTTGCAACCGGGGCGCAAGGCGTTGTGGACGAACTCGGCCTACTGAGGATCCACCAACATTATGCCGATCGCTTCTTTCCCGGCACCTCTGTGTTGCATACGCGTTTGCGGTACGTGCTCTTCGTTGCATGGATTTTCGATGACCTTTGGATTTCCGGGCGTAACATCTCCGATCCGGAAGAGGAGATCGCCAGAAGGGAGCTGCAGGTCGCCAAAGCCCTGAAGAAAAACGACTCCGAATCCAGCGTCGAAGGATGGGGGCTGATTGGGCGGAATACGCTACCGAGGATGCCGTCGCAGCGCCCGAGCATGACGTACTGGTCTGCGTTGGGCCGGTGGGGCATTCTGCACCGCCATCGCGACGGGAGTGTGCCGACTCGATCTGAGGTGGTCGCCCGGCTGAAGGGCGCGAGTTCGGCGCCGGCCTTGCACGATGCCGAGGGTCGTTGGCTCGCGGGGGGCGAATCGCCATTTGTAAGTTTGCCGCCCCGGCCCCCGGGTTGGGATTCCGGCGGAAAACTCGGCTTTCGTCTGGAGGAAAAGGAGCGCGAATTTCTGCGTGACGTACTGGAGCATGTATTCGAGCCCGAATCCGCACGTCGCTCCCTGTTCGGGCGCCTTGCCCAATCGAGGGCGGGGGCGGACTTGGCAAAGGGCGACGGGTTGTATTGCGATCGAGTCCGGAACGAGTTGCTGGATGAGCAGGAGAAAGAGGTTTTGCAACAGGCACGGTACGCTGCGGCTCTGGCAGCCGTTGTTCGTGCGGTCTATCTGGCTCTGGTGGAGGAGACGGCCGTGCATACCGACGGGCTGGGAAAGCGGGACGTTTGCCGTAAGAACCTGCAGATGGTGGTTGGTGAATGCCTCGGCGATGCGCAGCAGCTTGAGCTGAAGAGTCTGCGAACGGATCTCAGACCACTGGATCGCGGCACGCAAGGCGTGCTGGATGTGATGAAAAGGACTCGGGACTGGTTGCGCGAGACCGGTACCGCGGGGCTCGACTTGAAGGGTCTGTTCGAGCCCTATCGCAAGCAGGAGGTTGCTCTGAAGGGTGGTCGGGCCCGGCTCGGAGCGTTGGGGCGTGAGCGCCGTAAGGAGTGGTGGCTGGACAAGGCCAGGAGCAACGAATCGCGCCCCGGGTCCCTGCACTACCGCTGGTGGGTGGCGACAAACCTTCTGCGGGATCTGGAGGACACGGCTTGAGCGACTCGCAGGATTCGAGCCAGTGGTCGCATTTGCCCTTACTGGATGTCCTGCGTCCGCCGGCTGGCGCGCAGGTGACGGATGCCATCCTGTCGACGTTTTCGCTGGATCTGACCGTGATGGTTTCGGCCCTGTTGGCTTTGGCCGGGCGGGATGATTTGGACGGCGGGGGGAGCAAGGTGGGCCTGGCTACAGCACTGCAGCATTTTGGCGAAGGCTCGGGTCATTGTTTCCGTGTCCTGGTTCAGAAGGGACGCATTGCGGCTCCATCCACTAGTCCACAGGTGCTGTCCTTGCTGGATCAGTTCGTTCGTCAAGTCCCGCGGGATCCGCGCCAGTCGTCCTGGCACGCGAAAGCTGCCTTGGTCCGAGTGGAAAGTTCGGGAGATACGGCAGGTAGCCCGACTGTCGAGTGGCGGCTCTGGATAGGGAGTCGCAATCTCACTCGTGACATCTCTTGGGACAGCGGCCTAGTCCTGATTGGGCGTCCCGGGAGTGAAGGTGACACCCCCGTCGGTCTGCAGACCATCGCCGAGGGGCTTTTTGCCAATGCACTCGATGCGGAACAAGAGAAGAATCTACGCGAACAGCTTTCGGATGAGCTGAAGCTGGTGCGGTGGGAGCCGCCTGCAGAGGTGGAGTCAGTCCGGCGGATCGAGTGGCTAAATGGTGCGCAGGGGTGGGAACCGGAACTTCCGACCGACGCGGACGAGCTGGTTGTCGTGAGCCCGTTTTTCACCCTTGAGACGCTGAACCGGCTGGCTGCGAAAGCGCCGGCGGCAGATCGTTCTCTCCTGAGCACGCCTTTAGAGATGGATCGCCGGCTCCGGGATCGCCACAAGCAATTGCCGGGTTGGGCGCTCTGGACTCTGCAAGACTCCTGGCAGACGACAGCGGAACCCTTTGAAGCTGAGGAAGAACCCCTCGACGCATCGGTACCGAGCGAGGGGGGCATGGACGAAGTGATACCACTGGGCCTGCATGCCAAGCTGATCGCGACTCGTAAGGGCGGGAGCGTCTCTCTGTGGATGGGCAGTGCGAATGTGACCCGCAGGGGTTGGTCAGCGAATGCGGAGATTGTTGTCGAATTAACGGGCGGGATCGAACTCTTGAATGCCGTCAAGACTTTGTTTCAAGAGGCGAGCGAAGTTCTCGAAGATGGTGAGGGGAAGCCAGAGCCGACGCCGCGCGATCGCCTCGAACAGTTGCGAGATGGGCTGTCGGCCCTGGAGTTTTGTCAGGTTTCCGATCCTGATGGTGTCACCATCCATGTCGAGACGGCCAGGCCACTTGCCGTGGATCTGGCTGACTTCGAACTCTCTGGGGTCGAGTTGGATGTTGGCCCACTCGGGGCGCCGGAGAGTGCTTACGTGCTCTGGCCTCTCGGGCAGGCCTCGGTCCAAATTCCAATCGAGGAACTGAATCTGGCCGGTCAGACCGAGTTGCTCCGATTCCGTTTGCGAGACCGTTCCAGAGTAGCGCCAGACGCGGCGGGGATTCAGTTGCATTGGGTCCTTTTCATACCAATTGCGTCAGGCGTACCCCGCGACCGAGACCGCCGATTGCTGTCGCGCTATCTCACCCCCCACCAATATCTCGATTGGGTACACGGACTGCTGGAGGGGTATGACCTGGACCCCGTGGCGTGGGATGGCGAGGTGATTAATGCGACCGGTGTGGCGACATCCGGCTCCGGACGCCCGGTGGCCGGACGTCCGACCGTGGAGGCCCTTCTGAAAGTCTGGCAGCGTGCCCCGGAAAGCCTGCAGACGGTGCATGAGGCGTTGGAGCGCTATTTGGATGACAAGACGCTGGAGGAGCGCGCCGACGATGCTGCCGGCCGGGAGGCATTCGCCAGCATCAAGGCGTTTCGTGAGCAATTGAATAAGCTCAAGTCGGCGCTGGGGGGAGACAGACGATGACCCGACCGAAGCCCTATCAGGTAGCGACGGTGGAGTCTGCATGCAGGGTGCTGACCGATCCGCATCGGCTGCGGCCGCGTTTCCTGGTGGCTGACGAGGTAGGGCTGGGCAAGACGGTGGTGGCCCAGCAGATCATCCGGCGCATGGCTCAGGAGCGGGGCGACCGTCCGCTCGTGGTGTATTACGTCTGCAGCAGCCTCACGATCGCCGGGCAGAATAGCCGTAAGCTGGTGGAGGCCGTGGTGGGGGATGGCGGAGATGTGGACACGGCGGTCTGCCGAGCGGACCGCTTGTCCATGCTGCCTTTCGAGGAGCCTCCGAGCCACCCGAAAGTCCATCTCTACAGCCTCACGCCGGATACTTCGTTGCCAAACCGTAAGGGGAAGCGCCGTGACGGCCGCAAGGAAGAGCGCGCCCTTCTCCACCAGCTATTGAACCGGTGCTGGCCGGAGCTAATTTCCGAAGACTCCTTCCGTGGCCAAGTGAGCGAGGATAATTGGCCCGGGGCTCTCGCGGCAGCGGCTGCCAGACTGGAGGCGACTAAGGGGCGGCAAGGAACTGTCCCTCTTGGTAAGTTGACCCGCCGATTCCAAGAGCAGATGCGCCTACAGCTTAGCTTGGGTACGGGGGCGCATGTGCCATCCGCGATCCGGCGGACCGACAACCCCCTAGAACTGGTAAGTCTCGCCCGAACGGCCATGGTGGGGGCCGTTTTCGAATTGGAGGGCCTGCAGCCGGATCTGGTGATCTTCGACGAGTTTCAGCGGTTTCGTGATCTGGTCATGGCGGATCACGGGCAGCTGAGAGAGGACGGGAAAGAAATGTCGGAGCTAGAGGGTCCTGCGGCATTAGACCCAGCGCGGCGCTTGCGAGGAGACGAGACAGGCAGGCGAGTACCTCTTCTGCTCTTGTCGGCGACCCCCTATTCGCTCTATCGACAGAGGGACGAAGGGGAATTGTTCGGCGATCACCATGGAGAATTTCTCGACCTTCTGTGCTTCTTGTTCGGGGACGGGGACGGGGGCGAGAAAGCCGCAAAGCATGCGAGGGGCCTGTTCGGAGAATTTGCAGATCAGGTTCGGAAACCCTCCTTGGATTTCGACAGGATCGAAAACGTGAAGAGCGAGATTGAGGAGCATCTCGGCCAAGTCATGAGTCGTACGGAGCGTGCCCGGATTGCGGCTTTAAATGATGGCAGTCCGCCCCCGAAAAAAACCCCGCGTGCCATCCAAATTACAACGTCAAAGGAAGACTGGCAGGTATTCCGTCAATTCCATGAACGTCTGGCTCTGGAATATCGGTCGGCCGCCGTTCCTTACTGGCGTTCGATCCCGCTGCCTCTGCAAAGCATGGGGCGTGGCTATGTCGCTTGGCCAAAAGTGCCTGCGAAAGACCCGGAAGCAATCAGCAAGGCGCCTGCTTTCTGCAAAGACCGCCTAGTAAAGCAGGTTAGCTTCGAATGGCCACATCCCAAGCTTCGCGCATTGCTCAAAACCCTGGCACCGAAGACACTGACCTTGCCGTGGATGCCACCCACGCTTCCATGGTGGCGGCTCGCTGACTCATGGAATACGACGCGGGACATCGAGGGCAAACTGCTTCTGTTCAGTCGGCTCCGCGCAACCCCAAAAATCGTGGCAGCTGCGATTAACCATGAGGCCCGAGCCGTTGCGACCAGTATCGGATCGTGGAGCCGGGCGAGCGCGCATCTTCCTCTAAGGCCATCCCGGATGCCGGTGCTGGCGTGTTTCTATCCGTGTCTCTGGCTGGCGGAGGCTTGTGACCCCCTAGCGGAGGCGCTTCACCCGAACCGGAGGCGGGATTTCGCGGGGGCTCTAAGGGAGGCCTTGGTAACCCGCCTGGAACGGATTGGAGTTGAAGTGGTTCGGCACAGAGGGAAAAAAAGGCCTGTCTGGCAATTGCTTGCAGGGATCGAGACGTCCCTTGGACTCCGGTCTGGAGATACCCTGGCGGACGCGAAGATCGCCCCGGAGGTAGTGGAGGCTTGGAGGGGGGCGGGCACGAAGCGTCTTGCTGCCATCTCTAGGTCGGAGCTTGACGCACTAGCGTGGCATGGCCTATCGGCGCCTGGAGTTGTGATGGCCCGCAGCCTGCTTCGTCACTTCCCAGCCCTGATAGACGGGGCGAGTCGCGTCGACTTGGCCGACTTCAGTATGAATGCCTGGCGGCTCTACTTTGATAACCCGGTGTTTGTCGCCGCCTTGAGAAAACGGTCAAAAAGGCGCGGAGAGGCTAAGCTTCCTGGATATCCCCGAGCTTTGCAGCGGGCGGTAGTAGACGGCAATCTCGAATCCGTTCTGGATGAGCATATCTGGTATCAGACGCAGGGTACCTCTATGTCGGTTACGGATGTGATGGACGGTCTTCGAACGGTCTTGGGAGTCAAGGGTGGGCACGTAACCATTCACGACCCGAAGAATCCGTCAAAATCGTTCAGGGCGCCTTGTGAGGTCGCAATGCCCTTCGCGCAGGAGTTGGCGCGCTCCTCCGGTTCGCATGAAAAACCTCTGCGCACCGAACAGATCCGTGCCGCCTTCAATTCACCGTTCTGGCCGTATGTGCTCACTACGACCTCGGTCGGTCAGGAAGGCCTAGATTTCCACCCTTGGTGCAAGACCTTGCTGCACTGGGACCTACCCGGAAACCCCGTCGACTTGGAACAAAGAGAAGGACGGATTCAGCGCTATGCTGGATTGGGCGTGCGACAAGCCATTGGGCGGGAGTATGAGGAGCTAGAAGGGATTCCACGATTGGGAAGCCCGTGGAAAGTCCTTGAGAAAAAGGTTGATGCGGAGATAGACCCGACAGAGTCGGGGCTGCAGCCTTGGTGGCATTATCCGGGTGCTTCGGTCGACGCCCGTTTTTTCCACATTCCGGCCAGTGAAGAACTGGATGACCTTGCGCGTTTGAAGGAACAGCGCGCGATTTATCGCCTGGCTCTGGGGCAGCAACACCAGGAAGACTTTGTCAGGATGGTGAGTGCGCGCGACGGGAAAGACCTGCGAAGGTTGTCCGAACTAACCCCGGACCTCTCCGCATGGGGGCGTGCGAAGCGAGAAGATCCTTCGGTCTAGATTTGGAGTCTCATGAGGTCGTCCCTGGTTAGCCCGAGGATGGTGATGGGTGGTTGTTTGTTCAGACTACCGTGTGGTCGGTGCCAGTTGTAGTCATGGATCCACCGGGGTAGGTGCGCCCTCCGCTCCTTCGACGTGGCGTAGGTGAAGGCATAAGCCCACTCCCGCAAGGCGGTTTGGATAAAACGCTCGGCTTTTCCGTTGGTTCGCGGCGTGTAGGGTCGGGCCCGACGGTGGCGGATCCCCAGCTCGCGGCAGGCCTGGCTGAACGCCCGGGTGTGATAGCAGGGCCCGTTGTCGGTTAGCACCCGCCGGATGGTGATGCCGAGGGTCGCGTAGTAGTGCACGGCCGCCTTCATGTGGTTGATTGCATCCCCGGCCCGCTCGGCGAGATGGATCTCGCTAAAGGCGATGCGGGAGCGATCATCGATGGCGACATGCACGTACTCGTAGCCCACACCGATGGGGTCCTTGGCCCGGACCCCGCTCACCCGGTGCCCGGGATGGCGGAAGCGGGCCAGCTTCTTGATGTCGGGGTGCAACAGGTCGCCGGGATGCTCGTGCTCGTGCTCGTAGCGCCGCCGCGGCTCGGCCGGCTCCAGCGCCGCCACGCGGTTCAGCCCTTCGCGCCGCAGGATGCGGCTGGCGCTGGCGCGCGAGACGCCCACGAACCGGGCGATCCGATCCATGGTCCAGTATTGCCGACGCAGGGCCACAACCTGACGCTGGATTCTGAGGGAGGCTCGACGCGGCAGACTCCGAGGCCGGGACGAGCGATCCAGAAAGCCGGCACGGCCTTCCTCCTGGAACCGCTGCACCCAGCGGCGTACGACCTTGGGGTCCACGCCACAGGCACGGGCCGTCGCTCGAATGCTCCAGCCTCGATCCAGCACACAATGGACCATGCGCTCTCGACCGCGCGGTCCAAACAAGGATTTTTATGAAGGTTCACGGGCCGTCCTCCTTGGGATGTCTAAGTCGGCAAACTCAACATTTTTCGGACTCGCCCCGTGGACAACCTATTGAGAGATCACACCTAGTGGGGGATCCGGCGCTCCCCATAAGGCGCGAGGTTTCGCGCCTTGCCTTTGAAACCGCGATACTGGCGGCGTTTTAACGCCCTCCCTCGATTTCATCGAAGGCGACGCCGGAGCGGCCATTCGCGACGGCCTCGGCCACTTCGACCTGCATCCCCTGGCGGGGCATTCCAATTCGTTCCGCATACTCCTTGGCCTCGCTCAGCCCCCATGACAGCCACGATCGCTGCCCGGGTTCAACCTTAAAGCTGTGATCGTCGAGTAGCGCCTGTGTCTCCCGATCCAGGCGATAGGCCTCGAATTGCGCGGAATCCCGGGGCGCCAGTTCGAACGTAACGCTGGAATCCGAATCTCGTAGTTGAAAATCGCGGTAGTGCGCCATTACCAGCCACGCCATATTCATCCCTTCATCGCCCTCGATGACCTCCATCCCTGTTCGGGCGGTGCGCTCGACGGCCTTATCGTCCATCTCCGCGAATCGTGCCTTTTGCCCGTCGAGTCCGAAATGCACCGCGGCCGTCAGAGTGAGCACGTCATCCTCCCACCCCGGAGCAGACGCCAGCAGATCCCGCATTCGGTGGCGCTTCTTATCCGCGTCGGGGTACGCATACCCGTTGCCCGGCATTATGAAGCATGCTTCCCCTTCTCCCTTCACAAGGGACCGGCGGTTCCGGTCCAGAATGGCGATGTTGGGTCGGTCGATGACGTTGCGGCGATGGCGATTGACGCGGCCGGCGGTTTGCACAATCGACTGCGTGCTCGAGGGCTCGATCACCGCCCAGTCGAAGTCGTGGTCCCGCCCGATTTCCTCCACCGGCGTTGCCACGACCACGAACGTCAGCTCATCTTCTTCGGCCTCGCGGATGATCCGGTCGAGTTCGGGATCGTCCGCCAGCGGGTCCCGTTCGCCGCCGCGCTGAAAGAGCCGGTCGAGCCGGGCTTCCTTCATCGCGCGCCGCGCCTTGATGTCCATCGAATGATACGAGGAGGCGTACAGCCCCGGCTTCGTGTTCAGCACCCGTGTGAGTTCGACACAGGGCGGCACATTCGCCACCCGGACCAGGCCGAACGACACCTTCTTTCCGCTGGGATGCTCCCATTTCTGGAAGCCATGGAGTTGCCGCACCGCCAATCCCACCGCGATCTGGAACCGCTCCTCCTCGGTATCAGCCCCCTCGACCTCCACTGACTGGATGAAGGCCCTTCTGCGTGGTGTGTCGGCCAGCACTTCGCCCATCATTCGGTTCACGCGCGCGCCGTACCAGCTCGTAATGCTTTCAACGGACTCTAGGGGTTTGGTTTCCGGTTTCAGCCGGTTGTCGACCACCGACACACGGGCGGACTTCGTACCCTCCGGGTTTTCCATCAGCGCGGCGTTCATCCGGGCCCCGACCGCGAACGCGGTCACGAGCGCCTGGGCGACCGGGGAGGAGAGGGTCGCACTGGAGGCGACGATCTTGCGCCCCATCATCGCCGCCAGGGTGACCACGCGGAGCACGGCGACCAAGGCCTTCGGTTCGTAGCTATCAATCTCGTCGAGCACGAGGTCACTCCCGGCCACCCGAAGGAACGCTTTGACGTGGTGCCCCTGCCGGCCCGGCTCGCCGCATTGAATGAGGTAGTCAATGGTGGACACCAGAAGCGGTGATCCCAGCATCGTCCGGGTCCGGGCCTCGGCGGCTCCGGGTGCCCATTGCTCCAGCCATTCCGGGATCTCATGATCGACGCCTTCGCCGATGACATCGAACCCTCCGGCTTCCGTCTCGTCCTCGTCCTCGTCGTTGTCGGCCCTGAACTCCCGTGCGTCATCGAACGCAGCGCGGGCAAACGAGTCCCCGATCAGGCAGGCCAGCTCCTCTTCACCGAGATGGAGCTGATTCTTCAGGGCGTCGTGGGTTTGTAGGGTCAGCGATCGAAGGTTCAACGCGAGCGATGCGCGCATGGGCTCATGGTCCGGGGTCATGGCCTCGAGCGCGCGCAGATTCGCGCGGGTTTTTCCGGCCCCGGTCTCGGCGTTGTTCAGCAGGAGCCATGGACCCCCCTCCTGACGATGGGCCTCCAGGTGATCGACGGCCTGATCCTGCCACTGGAAGCGACCGGGCCCTGCGCGCTCCTGAAGGCGCTCGCGCGTGGTCGCGTGCAGCCCGGGGAGGTTGAGTCGGTCGAGCCGATACACCCACTCCTGGGCTTTCTTCCCGACGTGTTCGAGATGGTAGTCGAGGGGTTGATTGAGGATGGTCGACGCACCGGATTCATCGCGGCCCGTATTCGCAAAAAGCGCGACGCTCTCCGTGTTTCCGGAAAAGACCCGTTTCGAGACCTCGTGGTCGGCCGCGATCAGGGCCACCCGGGAAAGCAGGGTGACCGCGCGCCAGTAGTCCGCGTCCGGTTGCCCTTCCAGTTGACTGACCCGTCGGAGCATCCCGCGCAGATGTTTTTCGGTTTTCGGGTCGAGCGCCTGTTTTTCAAAAATATGATCGTAGAGCTGCACCCCTTGGTCGGGATAGTCCGCCTTCGATCGAACATGACGTTGGCTTTGAGGCTTATACGGGGCGTGATTTGTTTTACCGTCCGCATCCTTACTTCGCTGCGGCCCCATCAATCCGTGATGCGTCAAAACCGCAGCATCGACGGCTGCATGGGGATTGTCGATGGAGACGGGGTTGTCATCTTCGTCATAGGGATCGAAACCGTCCGCGTCTTCGTTTTCCAAAAAACCCGGATAGGCCTCCATCGACTGCACGCGATTCCATGCCTGTTCAATCGAAACTTTGGCGTCCGTTTCTTTCTGCATGGCCCGCCACGTTTCCAGTACGCGGGTGGATACCCACTCATGCCGGATTCGATCGGCCATGCCCTCGTGACTCTTCGGCTTCAGGGCCGCGCGTAACTTCTCCTGGAATCGCGGCGAGGCTTTGCCGATGTCGTGCGCCAGGCCCGCCATTCCGGCCACGAGAGCCGTTTTTCGCACCCAGGGGGCCGGTGGATCGGATGGCTTCACGCGCGTCGTCCCCACAGCGGTTTCCCCGGCGTTCCCAAAGGCACTGCGACGACCGACTACCCAAAGCAACTGATGCCGATTCCGGTCAACCCGGTAACAGCCGACAGCGGTGCTTCGGGAGGCGGTTCGCCGAAGCGCCTTCCGTGTTTCCTCAAGACCTTCCTGGGTAACGGGGGTAATCCATGAACCCTCCCCATGACGGACCGCATATCGATCCAGAATCCGGCGGGTTTTGTTTTTCGAATTTTTCTCGCACAGCGAGACCAATATCACTTGCATCGTTGCCCTTCACTTCAACTTTTTCCTTTGCTACTGTGCACTGAAAGGTATAACCCGACAACCCAAGGAGTGGGTCCGTGAGCCTCCCCGATATCGACACCATCCATCGATGGTTTTCGCAGCAGCTTGTTCATTTCAGTTTTAAGGTTGTCAACACAAATATCGCACCCGGAGGCGGTGTGCGAATCAGCCAGAACCAGGCGCTGGATCGACCGCACGTTTGTGCGCGAACCTATCTTTGTGAATCCCCGGCGGCGGCGGGAGCCGTCTTGAGCGGTCTGGATTCGATTGCGAATATTTCCGTTTCCGGCCCGGCCCGCCATAACGCTTCGGAGCGCGTCACCATTGGCCCGGCGAAACTGCTCAAGGCCGTCCGCCTGTTCCGCGGCGAAGCGGTCAAGCTGGACTCGCCGCCCGAAGCCGATCTTGCCGAGCAAGCCGAGGTCACGGACGCCTACCTCGATGTGGCGAGCAAGAGCCCGGCGGTCATCAATGGCGACCGCCTTTCGCCCCGGCTGCGGCAGATCCTGCTTCCCCGTGAGGACGGCTATCTGGCGGTGACGCCGCTCACGTCCACCGGGGTCGGGCTGGCCGTCAACGAGGCCATTCGTGCCCGTGATGATGCGTTTTTCGCGAGCCGCAAGGCCGCAGAAGCGCCTTCCACCCGGCGAATTCCACTGGTCCCTCAATTCTCGGTCGGGGGCTCGAAGCCCCAAAACGCCGGCGCGCGGGTGGGTGAGTGGACCAAGCGCCCGCTGGTGTTTGATTCCGTTCCGACGCTGGATCGCGAACTTAAGCGCGCCTTCCATCTCGCGTATGCCGGATTTCGCTACCGGCTCCCGGTCAAGCTCGTGGCGGAGCACCAGGCATTTCTGGGGCAGCTCCAGCTGGCGGGGGAGGACGATTCATCGGGCATCGTCTGGACGGTTCGCAATCGTGAGCGCGAAGCGGCGTATTTGATGGCCCTCTGGCAGGCCATCGAAAACCAGGCGGCCTCGGTTCGTAGCTGCCTCCGGCAGCACGAGGATGATCTCCCCAGCCCGCTCCCGGCGCTGGAGAAGCAGCCCATGCTGGAAGGCTGGATCGACCCCGAAAGACGATCTCGTGAATGGCGTGAAACCGTTAGCCGAGAGGTGGCCGCTTCCGTGGTCACCATGGTGCGCTCGTCCTCGTTCAGCCCCCATCGTGTGTGTGAGCTGGATGACGAAGACGGACGCCGCATGGCAGAAACCCTGGCACAAGGAGGTGCGTAATGACCTATTTGGCCCTTCCGCATCTTCGTATCCAGCGGGCGAATGCACTCTCGACACAATGGATGATCTCGCTGTGCCCCGTGATGGCCGCGGTCATGATGAGTCATGCCCTGGGGCGGGCTCTGAAAGTGCAGCCGTCCGGTGTGGCGGTGATCCACCATGATGCTCACCTGCATGCCGAATCGTTCGGGAATGATCGTCACCCGCATCAGTATCGAGCCTCGACTTATATCGATGGCGACGACTACAGCTCGCACTCGAAAGACCCTACGCTTTCGCTCCAGCCAACGGCCTCCATGGATCTGGAATGGTCCTTGGTGTTGCGTTTCGACGAGGACGTGTCGGAGCGGATTCTGAGCAAGGTCCACACGTTTCTCCAGCGGGCGCGCTTGGCCGGCGGTTTGATCGTCGATTTCCGAGATCCGGTGATGTCGCATTCCCTCCAGGGCCGCGATGGCGGCGACCGGGACCATTGGGGTGTGATCGATCGGGCGATTGGGGGTGGCCATATCCTTGCGGACCGCAGCGGGCTGCTGGTGGGTGATGAGTCCCACACTCGACTCGACCGCCTGCTGGCGCTGGCCGGCAATGATCCGAACCCCGGTGCCAGTGGGGCCGTAAAGTTTAATGGGTGGTTGACCCCGGCGGTACTGGGGTATGCGCTCACTTCTCCGGTGGAATACCGCGAAAATGTGCGCAACAACCTGACGCACGCGTATTCCGAGCCCATGGTAGGCCTCGTGGAGTACCTTGGTCTTCGCACCCTGAAAGACCGTCCCGATATCGACCCGGCGGATTTGTTCTGGAGCTATTCCTGGCCCGACGAGACCGCTTTTCTTCTGGAGCAGGATCGCGCTTCCGGCTCTACTTCTTCGCAACTGCAATAAGGAATTTCATCATGGATGAGCTCGCTACCCTCAAAAAAATTCCGGGTGTGACCAGCTTTCAGCGTCTCGCGATTGTCAGCGACGGCGTGTTTTTCAACCTCGACGCCGATGACGTCGAATCGCCGCTGGAAGTGATTCGTCACGGGATTCGCGGCACGCAGAACGTCAACAAGGAATCCGCTAAGGCGCGCGATGTGTCGAACATCCAGGTCACGGAAACGGCGCGGACTCGCGAGAACGCCAACCGATTTGGTGTTCGTTTCGGCCTTCGTTTTCTCCCCCTCCGGGAGAGTCTCCATAGCTGCGCCGGCGATGAGGCGGAGGCCATGCGGGAACACTTCAAGGTGTTTGCCCAGGCGGCGAGCGAAAGCGAAGGCCTGAAAGAGGTGGCTCGCCGGCTGGCTCGAAACGTCCTGAACGGGCGGTGGCTCTGGCGCAACCGAAGCCTCGGTCAGCGCATCGATGTGAAGGTGTCGGTGAATAACAAGGAGCAGGCGTCCGGGCCAGTCGAGACGATCGAGGCCGAGGCGTTGGCGGTCCCGCTCCAGCATTTCGATGCGTTCACCGATCCGGAAAAGGCGCTGGCGGAACACATCGAAAACGCGCTGGCGGGCCGGAAGGGCTCGAAGATGCTCTCGTTCGATGTTGAAGCGGTGATCGACCCCGGCTTTTCGGGCTCGATCGAAGTGTTCCCCTCGCAGAACTATGTCGAGAACAAGCCGAAGGGCTTTGCCCGGCCGCTGTACAAGCTGGGTCGCGCCCAGCCGGTGAACGCCTCCGGCAGCAACATCGGCTTTAACGACGTTCGGGTGATGGGGGTGGCCGCACTTCGTGACCAGAAGATCGGGAACGCCCTGCGCACGATCGACACCTGGTATCCCGAGTCGGAAAACAACGACCATGAACCGATTCCGGTCGAGCCGGAGGGTGCGAGCCTGGGTGCGATGGAGTTCTTCCGCAAGCACAAGGCGCGCGGGGCCAGTGCTTCGTCCTTCACCCTGGCGCGGGGCATGGGGCTCCTGGATCCGAATTCGCCGGAGGGCATGTACATGATGGGGGCCCTGATCCGCGGTGGCGTCTATGGGGAAACCGGGAAAGCGGATACCGCCGAGAAAGCCGGCAAGTGAACAGGGAGGTTCGCATGCAACCGACGAACTTCATTGATGTTCATCTTCGACCGGCGGCGGGCACGTCCGTCTGGGATCTGGCCGGCGCTGTGGTGCGCCAGGTCCATGGGCACCTTCAGGATGCCCCGGGTTCCGTGGCCCTGGCGTTCCCGGGCATGAGCGAGGGCGCGAGCCCGCACCCCGGCCGAGTGCTCCAGGTGTTCTCGGACAGCGAGCTTGACCTGGGGTCCATCAAGGGGCGGATCGAGGGGCTTCGGAGTCTTGCCGAAATGCTTCGCGTCGATCGCGAGGTGCAGGGCGTGCCGGCCGGGGTGGAGCGATGGGATGCCTTCACCCGCTTCCGCGTTCCGGATAACCGTCGACGTGACACGGACACGGATGAACGCTTTGCCCATCGGTGCCGCGCTCGCGTCCAGGCGGTATCCGATGAAGAAAAGCTCCCGACCATCGTTTGGCGGACCGGGCAGGATAAGGGGCGCTCGTTCGGGTTGTCCGTGAAGCGCGTTTCCCAGGAAGGCGGGGCTCCGCCCGAGCAAGGCGCGCTGAATGGCTACGGGCTTTCGAGCGCGGCCCATCCGTTCTGGCTCCCCGTTCTGCGGTAGAGGCGCGCAAGGTGAAGAAACAGGAACGCCCACGCTCGGTCATCCTGAGCAAGCGGGCCAACATCTTCTACCTCGAACGGTGCCGGGTTCTCCAGCGCAACGAGTCGGTGGTCTATCTCACAGATACCGGGTCGGATGTTGAGTCGTACTTCAACATCCCGGATCGCAATACGGCGTTTCTGCTTCTGGGCACCGGGACCTCCATCACGAACTCGGCCATCCGAAAGCTCTCCGAGTCCAACGTTCTTGTTGGTTTTGCGGGCGGCGGGGGCTCGCCCCTGGTATCCGCCTGCGACATGACATTCCTCCTGCCGCAGGATGAGTATCGTCCGACCGAGTACATGCAGGCGTGGATGCGGATGTGGGTTGATGACCTGGCCCGCCTTGAGGTGGGGAAGTCATTATTACGCACTCGCATGGAATGGGCGCGCAAGGCGTGGCTCGATCACGGGCTCTCGCTCCCCCCGGATCTGTGTGATCGATTCGAATCCGGCATTCAGCGATCCGAATCCGCAACTCAGCTTTTGTCGGCCGAGGCTGGGTGGGCGAAAGAGCTTTATGGTTTCCTGGCGCGTCACTGGTCGGTCGAAGGGTTTCAACGCGAAGAAGGCAAGAATGCAGGTGAATCCGTTTCGGATATTGCGAATGGTTTAATCGACCACGGCAACTATCTCGCGTACGGATATGCCGCTACCGCGCTTCACGCCCTGGGGATTCCGTATGCCATGCCGGTATTGCACGGGAAGACACGGCGAGGGGGGTTGGTGTTCGATGTTGCGGACCTGGTGAAGGATTCCCTTGTTATGCCGACCGCATTTGAGATGGCCGCGAAGAAAGGTTCTGAGCGCGATCTGAACCGGGAGTTTCGCGGTCGGGTTATCGAAACCGCACACGAATCCAAGTCGCTGTCAAAGATGATCGATACCATCAAGGCTCTTTGCCAATAAAAGACCATGTTGGCAATGAGTGAATGCCGCTCTTTTATAAATCAGTAAGTTACAACTCCATTCTCGTGTAATGGTATTTGCGACCCCGTGACATGATTCGCTTTTTGGATCAGTGTTTTACTGGGTTTCATCTACGGTTTCCCGCCCCATGGGCGGCTTAGAAGTCTAAGCGGGCGCTGGCTCTGTTGGGCGAAGAGTTTCCCGCCCCATGGGCGGCTTAGAAGATTGTAAAAAGGTCGCCAAAGTTCACCTGTAGGTTTCCCGCCCCATGGGCGGCTTAGAAGCAACCCAGCAGGGAACGTCGTCGTGTGCGTCAGTTTCCCGCCCCATGGGCGGCTTAGAAGGGTTCCAGGCGGGCGTGCCAGATGTTCCCGTGGCTTCCCGCCCCATGGGCGGCTTAGAAGAGCTTAAAACGCTGCCTCGAGTCCTCATCGAGGTTTCCCGCCCCATGGGCGGCTTAGAAGCAAGGGATCAACCCGGATACGGATCCGGATTGGTTTCCCGCCCCATGGGCGGCTTAGAAGGAGAACCCGGTGGAGTCCGGCGCTACGGTATCGTTTCCCGCCCCATGGGCGGCTTAGAAGAACCAGCGTGGATTGACGCAGACGGCATCTCGGTTTCCCGCCCCATGGGCGGCTTAGAAGTTGATCGGTCGGGTCTGGACTCTTCATCAGACGTTTCCCGCCCCATGGGCGGCTTAGAAGTGCCCCGCGCCGCCACCGCCACCACCAGAGAAGTTTCCCGCCCCATGGGCGGCTTAGAAGTAAAGTCCGCAGCCGAACTGGCTGGCGTCCCAGTTTCCCGCCCCATGGGCGGCTTAGAAGTGGCTGGCGGAGCAGATGGGTATTCCGGTTTCGTTTCCCGCCCCATGGGCGGCTTAGAAGAGCTTGCAGGCGTGATCCTCTGCGTCTCCGGCGTTTCCCGCCCCATGGGCGGCTTAGAAGTGTTCAATGGCCGAGGCGCTGGCCCAGCAGGAGTTTCCCGCCCCATGGGCGGCTTAGAAGACTATGGCGAACCGTGGCGGGGCAAGCGGTGCGTTTCCCGCCCCATGGGCGGCTTAGAAGACAATGGGCGTGCGCCCGTCGTTCTACGATGAGTTTCCCGCCCCATGGGCGGCTTAGAAGGCCCGGAGCCGGTGGAGAAATACCATGAACGGGTTTCCCGCCCCATGGGCGGCTTAGAAGCGTTATATCCGGCACCGGCTGGGATTGTTCAAGTTTCCCGCCCCATGGGCGGCTTAGAAGTTGTCGAGCGTGAACACCAGGGTGTTCCCCTCGTTTCCCGCCCCATGGGCGGCTTAGAAGTCGGCTTCGGTGTCTCTGCGATCAACTCACCCGTTTCCCGCCCCATGGGCGGCTTAGAAGATTGACCAAATCCTCAGCCCAGGCCACCGCATGTTTCCCGCCCCATGGGCGGCTTAGAAGAGAGCACCAACGAACCGAACGTCGCCAACCTGTTTCCCGCCCCATGGGCGGCTTAGAAGCGCAGCATTCGAGCCGCAATCTCCCGCAGCTCGTTTCCCGCCCCATGGGCGGCTTAGAAGCCATTGGGGACCGCGGAAATACCAATGCGGACGTTTCCCGCCCCATGGGCGGCTTAGAAGAAGGGCCAGCAGGTCGCTGTGCATGGCGAACTGTTTCCCGCCCCATGGGCGGCTTAGAAGCACGACGGACCATGCGCCCGCCGCCTTGGCGTGTTTCCCGCCCCATGGGCGGCTTAGAAGACGAAGACACCGAGCAACGGACGCTCATCGAGGTTTCCCGCCCCATGGGCGGCTTAGAAGTCAAGACGGTCGATGTAGTCCTGCACCTCATCGTTTCCCGCCCCATGGGCGGCTTAGAAGTCCAGCTCGTCCGCAATGGGGCCGCAAAGGTGGTTTCCCGCCCCATGGGCGGCTTAGAAGGTGAGCCGAATCGAAGGCCGCCTCGCGCAGATGTTTCCCGCCCCATGGGCGGCTTAGAAGCCTACCAGCAGCTCCCCGCGTGGCAGGGTAACGTTTCCCGCCCCATGGGCGGCTTAGAAGTGGTGGCGGTAGAGCCAGTCGTGGTAGCAAGCGTTTCCCGCCCCATGGGCGGCTTAGAAGGAAGCCCCGGCAGATTGCCGGCTTTGCAATTCGTTTCCCGCCCCATGGGCGGCTTAGAAGAGCGTGAACAGCCCCAACGTCAGCACGCCAAAGTTTCCCGCCCCATGGGCGGCTTAGAAGACCTCGAACCATCCCCAGTGGCAGTCCGAAACGTTTCCGGCCCCATGGGCGGCTTAGAAGTGATTCAGGTCACCGCCCTGCTCCAGCGCGTCGTTTCCCGCCCCATGGGCGGCTTAGAAGGGCTTCCTCCTCGGGTACACCGGCGCGCACCAGTTTCCCGCCCCATGGGCGGCTTAGAAGAGGGAGCTGGAAGCCGAGCCGACCGGGCCGTCGTTTCCCGCTGTAGTGGTCAAGCGATTTCGGACACCTCGATAGGAGGTTCGGCTGTCCATTTTCGCTCGTAGGCGTTGGGCGACAGGTAGCCCAAGGTCGAGTGCATTCGGCGCTCGTTGTAGAAGCCGACGATGTAGTCGGTGATGTCCCGGGTGGCCTCGCCATGGTTGGCGTAGTCCCGCCGCCAGACCCGTTCCATCTTCAGGTTCAGGAAGAAGCGCTCGGCCACCGCATTATCCCAGCAGGTGCCCCCGCCGACTCACGATGGCCCGGGCAGCCGTGCTGCGCCAGCAGACGCCGCCAGGCGTCGCTGGTGTTCTGACAGCCCTGGTCGGAGTGCACCAGAAGTCCCGGCTCGGGCTGCCGGCTCTGCAGCGCCATGCTCAGCGCACTGCAGGCCAACTCGGCATCCAGCCTTCGGCCCATGGACCAGCCCACCACCTTGCGGTGGAACAGGTCCAGCACCGCCGCCAGATACGTCCCGCCAGTGCGGGTCCGGATGTAGGTGATATCCGTCACCCAGGCCGCACTCGGACGCGAGGGTTGGAACTGGCGGTCCAAGTGGTTTTCCACCACCGGCGCGGTCGCATCCCGCTGGGTGGTGACGACGAACGCCCGCTTCCAGACCGGGCGCAGGCCCTGTTCCCGCATCAGACGGCGGACCCGGTAGCGGCCCACCGTCACACCGCCCGAACGCAGGGCGGCCTGCACACGGCGGCTGCCGTAGGTCCATTCCGACCGCTCGAACGCCTCCTTGACCCGTGCCTCCAGTGCACACGGCTGGCGCAGTGTGCGCTGGACCGGGATGCCCGAGGTGATGTCGACGTTCAGGGTTTCGACGTCGATTCTCTTTGCGCAGGCCTGTCAGGCCCGAGCATCTTCGATGCTGGTAACGGTGGCCCCGTCTGGCGTCCCTTCGCGGAGAAAGCGCGCCCAAGCGGCCATTAATTGCGCCCGCTGAGGTAACAACTCGTCGCGGGCATAGGCCGCTCGGGTGGCATCGTTGTTGACGTGCGCCAGCGCTAACTCGCTCACCTCATCGGCGTAGGTGGTACAGGATCGTGCCCAGTCCTTGAAGCTCGATCGAAAGCCGTGCGGTACCGCGTCCACCTGCATCCGTTTGCAGACGGCGCTGATACTCATATCGGACAGCGTGCCACCTCGGGGTGCGGTGAATACCAAATCGGAGTTCGCGAAGCGCGGCAGGGCTTCCAGCAGGGCCACGGCTTCATCGGACAACGGAACCCTGTGCTGTTTGCCTGCTTTGATCCGTTCAGCAGGCACTGTCCATGTTCGGGCGTCCAGATCGATTTCATCCCACGTTGCGCCGCGCACTTCACCCGATCGGGCGGTCGTCAGGATGGCGAATTCCAGCGCCCGTGCGCCCATGCCCGGCCGTTGGCGCAGCGCCTCCATGAATGCTGGGACATCGTTCCAGGGCAGGGCTCGGTAATGGTCGCGCTTGCGGATCTTGCGCGGGGCAGGCAACGCAACCTCCAGGTTCCCTTTCCAGCGGGCCGGGTTGTCGCCTTCGCGATAACCGCTCACGGTGGCCCAGCTGAGCACCGATTCAATGCGCTGGCGTATCCGGCTGGCCGTCTCGGTCTTTTCTTTCCAGATGGGGTCCAATACGGCTTTGACGTGCCCCAACTCGATAGCGGAGACCGGAAGTTTGCCCATCGTTGGGAAGGCGTAGTGCTCCAGGGAGCGAATCCAATCCTTGCGGTGCTTCAGGTTGCGGAACTCGTCTTGCTTCGCGGCATGGCATTGGTGGGCGGCCTCGGCGAAGGTGAGCCGCTTGGCTTCCTCGGCGCGCCTCGCGTCTTCTTCGGCTCTGCGTTCGGCTACTGGATCGATTCCCCGCCACAGTTGATCCTTCAGCTCCCGCGCCCGCTCACGGGCTTGTGCGAGCATGACATCGGGGAATCCTCCAAGACCGAAGTTGCGCCGCTTTCCGGCTACGCGCGTGCGCAACACCCATTGCCGCGATCCGGTGTCCGTCACCCGCAGCGCCAGGCCTGACACGCCGCCCACCGCATGGAAGCCTGGACGGTCGATCCGTTTGACCTCAATGGCGGTTAGCTCCTTCGCCTTCTTCGGCACGGTGTCCCTCACAGAGTTATGTGGAGGCTTTTTGTGTAGTGCCTCCTGTATACCCAAAAAAGATGTTCTTGGATGCTACAGGTTGAGACGAAGTTCAACAAGGAGAGAACGGGGAGTCCGGAAAAGGGCCGAAGAACCAGAGAGATAGAGAGGGTCTGTGAGACCTATTGAAACACCGGGGCGGTGGTCCTCCGCTCCACCAAACACCAAGGAAAAGGCCTGCTTTCGCAGGCCTTTTCCTTTTTCAGGTTCAGCTGCGCAGGTGGCCCCGTGGGGCCATGGCGGCCTTTACCGGGGTCCGGCGCGCGAACGGTTCGGGTTCGTGGTGGCTCACGAGCTCGGCCAGGGATGCGGCGGGCAGGGGGCGGCTGCACAAATAGCCCTGCCAGGCATCACAGCCCTCTGCGGCCAGAAATCCGAGCTGATCCTCGGTTTCAACCCCCTCGGCGAGCACATCCAGCCCCAGGTTGTGGGCCATGTCGATGATGGTCATGGCCAGCTCGGCATCGTTGCGGTCCTCCGGCAGGTCGCGCACGAAGGTCTGGTCGATCTTCAGGATGTCGATCGCGAATTCCTTCAGGTAGGCCAGCGACGAATACCCGGTGCCGAAGTCGTCGATGGCCAGCGCGATGCCCAGGCCCTTGATCTGCTGCAGGGTGCCACGGGTCGTGTCGGCCTGTTCCATCAGGGTGCTTTCGGTGAGCTCCAGGGTCAGGCGTTGTGCGGGGAGTCCGGATTCGTGCAGGACCTGGCGGAGCTGATGGAGCAGGCCCGGTGCGGCGACCTGGCGCGCCGACAGGTTGACCGAGACCTCCAGCGGCGGCAGGCCCTGACGATCCCATTCCACGACCTGGCGGCAGGCCTCGCGCAGAACAAAATCCCCGACGGCGGCGATCAGGCCCGTTTCCTCGGCCAGCGGTATGAACACGTCCGGCGCGATCAGGCCGCGTTCGGGGTCCCGCCAGCGCACCAGTGCCTCGATCCCGGTGATCTTCCCGGACGTCATGTGTACCTGAGGCTGGTAGAACACCTCCAGTTCGTTCTGGGCCAGGGCGTGCCGCAGCCGGTTCTCGATCTCCAGGCGCTGGTTGGCGGCATCGGTGAGGGCGGTTCGGTAAAAGCGGAAGGTGTTGCGCCCGGCGTCCTTGGCCTCGTACATCGCCGCATCGGCCTGAGTGAGAAGCTCACCGGCTTCGGTGGCGTCCTCCGGGAACAGTGCAATACCGATGCTCGCGCCGACCTGCAAGTTGGTCCAGCCGCCGACGGCAAAGGGTTCGGCTATGAGCTCCAGAAGCTGGCGGGCGCGGGCCTCGAGCTCTTGATGCTCTGCGGCGTCGTCGATTACCGCGATGAATTCGTCGCCCCCAATCCGGGCCACGGTGCGGGCCTCGAAGCGCGTCTTCAGGCGCTCGCCCAGGATTTGCAGGAGGTCATCGCCGACGCGGTGGCCGAGGCTGTCATTGATGTTTTTGAAGCGGTCCAGATCCACGAACAGGATGGCCACCAGGCCTTGCCGCTGGCGAGCCTGTTGCATGGCCTCGTCAAGGTGCTCCTGCAGCAGCGTGCGGTTGGGCAGTCCGGTCAGCGGATCATGCCCGGCCTGGTACGCCAGGCGAGCTTCGTGTGCGCGCAGGCGGCCCTCCGCCGCGCGGCGTTGCTCGACCTCCAGGGAAAGCCGCCGAGTCAGACGCCGGTAGTAGAGCGCAGCCAACCCGCTCAGCAGCAATAGCCCCGCCATGAAGCCGAGCAGGACCTCCGGCCGGGCCTCCCAGTAGGCGCGCAGGCTGATTGCCACGGTGCGGTCGTACGGCGGGTAGCCGAGTTCTTCCAGGAGTTTGTGTACCGCCCCGTAGGACAACGGGGCCGACCAGCCGTGGTAGCCGCCTTCACGCGCCGCGGGGTGATCCGCGGGCAGGCTCAGCAGGGCGATCGTGACGGCTTCGGCCAGTTGGTCAGGGGTGTGTCCAAGACGCGAGAACGGCCATTCAGGGTAAAGCCGGGTGGAGTGGGCAAATGGAAACCCCGCTGTCTTGCGGGGCGCCAGTACGCGCAGTGTGTCGGCGGGCAGGTCGCCCGATTGCAGCCGTTCCTCCAGCACGCCGGTGCGCACCATGCCGGCGTCGGCCTCGCCGGTTAGCAAGCCCTCGATCACCCGGTAGTGGGGCATGCCCGTGTAGTGAACCGACGCCAGGTCCTCGAACGGATCCACGCCAGCGTTGCGCAGGGCCCCGTAACCGGCCAGCCAACCGCCCAGAGAGTCTTCTTCCACCGCCAGCAACCGCTGCCCACGAAGGTCGTCCAGTGACTGGAGGTCATTGCGTTCGTCGAGGACCAGGATCGTCCCTCCGAACTGACGAATGGGCTGGCCTTGCTCCTCGGCGATGAGGGTGGCCAGGCGGGTGATGCCTTGTTGCGCCTCCAGGCGCACGTAATGGCCGGTGTTGGTGAGGACGAAATCGACGCCTCCGGTGGCGACGGCCTGCTCCAGGTCCGGATAGTTAAGTGCCTGAATGCGAAATTCGGCCGCGTCGACCTGCGTGCTCAGGTAGTCGGCTGTGGGTTGCCACTGGGCCGTGGTCTCTTCGGCATCGCGAAAGGCCAGCACGCCGATGGTGTATACGCTGGCGTCGTCACTATTTGCCGCCATTGCGGGGGCGGCAACGGACAGGCTGATCAGCAGGATCAGCAGACGGGGCAGGGTGGATGGATGGCACATCGGCAAGAGCCTACTATGCGAAGGGACTTGCCGTACACGTTCGGGCGCGAACGGGCGCTGGGGTACCGGCTCGCGGGAAAGGGCGGTCACGCGGCGCGCCCGGCCGCCGCGTGACCGATGGGGACGCTACCAGCTCTTGTAGGGCAGGAACTTGCCGTTCCAGGTGATCTTCACGCGGTCGCCCTTCGGGTCCTCGACCTTGTCGATGTCCATGGTGAAGTCGATGGCGCTCATGATGCCGTCACCGAACTTTTCGTGGATCAGCGCCTTCATGGTGTCGCCGTAGACGTTGATCGCCTCGTAGAAGCGATAGATCACCGGGTCGGTGGGGATGGTCTTGTCCCAGGTCTTGTGCGGGAAGGCCTGCAGCGCCTGCGAGACCTCCGGGCCGAGCCCGAGGAAGGTCGCCAGCTTGTCGGCCTGGTCGCCCTCCAGGTGGTTCATGCCGTAGCAGGCGGAGGTCACGTAGACCTCGTGCAGCCCGGTGGCCTCGGCGATCGCGGCCCAGGTGGTTCCGCGGTTCTCCTTGGCCTCGAGGATGGTGGTGGTCATGGCGCTCTTGCTGAGACTCATCATGTGCTCCTTGAATGCGATGGATGGACTGGGGGTCAGACCGCGCGAACCATGCGCGGACCGGGTTCCGGGTTGGCCTCGGGCTTGGCCGGGTTGACGATGCGCGGGCTGTGGCGCGGGTTGTCACCGCGGGCGGCGCCCGCCTGGGCCTTGGCCGACATCTCCTTGGCGCCGTTCACGAGGAAGTCGACCAGGTGGTTGCGGATCGGGTAGTAGGCGTCGTTCTGGTGCAAAGTGGCGCGTTCCCGCGGCCGCGGGATGTCGATCTTCACCGACTCGGCGACCTGGGCATGCGGCCCGTTGGTCATCAGCAGCACGCGGTCGGCGAGCAGGATCGCCTCGTCGACGTCGTGGGTGATCATGAACACGGTCTGGTGGGTCTCCGACCAGATCTTCAGCAGCTCTTCCTGGATGACCCCCCGGGTCAGGGCGTCCAGGGCCCCGAAGGGCTCGTCCATCAGCAGCAGCTTGGGTTCGATGGCGAAGGCCCGGGCGATGCCGACGCGCTGGCGCATGCCGCCGGAGAGCTGCGCGGGCTTGCGGTCCATGGCGTGGTCCAGGCCCACCATGTGCAGGTAGCGCTCGGCGTGTTCCAGGCGTTTCGCCTTGCTCCAGTTCGGCCACCGGGCGCGCACCGCGAACATCACGTTGTCGCGCGCCGACAGCCACGGCAGCAGGCTGTGGTTCTGGAAGATCACGCCCTGGTCGAGGCTGGGTCCGGTGATCTCCTTATTGTCCATGATCACGTTGCCGTCGGTGGGTGTGGCGAGGCCGGCGAGCACGTTCAGGATGGTGGACTTGCCGCAGCCGGAGTGACCGATCAGGCAGACGAACTCGCCCTTGTTGATGGTCACGTCGACGCCCTCGAACACGGTCATCAGTTCGCTGGAGTCGGGCTGCGGGAAGCGTTGGCTCAGGTTCTCGATCTCGAGGAATCCCTTGCTCATGTTTGGTCTCCTTTTGGGGCCACGCTGACTCAGTCGGCGTAGCGCACGAATTTGGTGGCCTGGGCGAGGGACGCATCCAGCAGGAAGCCGACGATGCCGATCATGATGATCGCGAAGATCACGCTGGCGAGATCGAGGTTGTTCCACTCGTTCCAGATGTAGTAGCCGATGCCGGTGCCGCCCACGAGCATCTCGGCGGCGACGATGACCAGCCAGGCGATGCCGATGGAGATGCGCATGCCGGTGAGGATGGTCGGCGCCGCGGCGGGCAGGATCACCGTGAACGCGGTGCGCAGGTTCGACAGCTGGTGGGTCTTGGCGACGTTCAGCCAGTCATTGCGCACCGAGGCGACGCCGTAGGCGGTGTTCACCAGCATCGGCCAGATCGAGCAGATGAAGATCACGAAGATCGCCGACATGTTCGAGTCGCGGATCACGAACAGGGCGAGCGGCATCCAGGCCAGGGGCGAGATCGGCTTGAGGATCTGGATGTACGGATCGAACGCCTTGTTCAGCAGCGGCGACATGCCGATCACGAAGCCGAGCGGGATGGCGATCAGCGCGGCCAGGGCAAAGCCCAGCAGGACCCGGTAGATCGAGTAGGCCAGCTGGATCCCGATGCCCTTGTCGTTCGGGCCCGCGTCGTAGAACGGGTTGCTCAGTTCGCTGAAGGCGTGGCTGAACACCTGGGTGGGGGCCGGGATGCCGCTGCTGGAACTGCGATCGGTCCCGCCCCCCATCAGTTGTTCGTATTCGCTCAGCTCGCCCTGCTGCGGCGCGAGGACCTCCGGGGCGGTGGCCAGCTGCCACACGCCCAGGAAGACCACGAGCATCACCAGCGAGAGAACGGTCGCCCGGAAGTTGAGATTGCTCAACATGGCTTAGCTCCTGCGGATTGCGAAGCTGTCGAGATAACCTTCCGGGTCGGTGTAGTCGAACACCTTGCCCATGATCTCGAAGTTCTTGTAGGTGTCGCTCGGCGCTTCGTAGCCCAGCTCGGTCATGACCTCGGCGCACTCGCTGGCGAGGAAGACGTCTTCCGCAAGGCGGTTGTAGTCGAAGTCGCGATCCACATAGCCCCAGCGCTTCATCTGGGTGAGGATCCAGGTGGCCATCGAGTGCCAGGGGAAGGGGTCGAAGTCGATCCGGTGCGGGTCGTTCTTGACCTCGCCCAGGCCGTCGGCATAGCGCCCGGTCAGCACCTGCTCGACCACCGATTGCGGCTGGTTGAGATAGGCACGCGGGGAGATGGCCTCGGCAATCTCGGCGCGGTTGTTGATATCCGAGCTGTACTGGGTGGCCTCGATCAACGCGCGGAACAGGGCGCCGAAGGTGTTCGGGTGTTCGTCGGCGAAGGCGGCCGAGCAGGCGAAGGCGCAGCACGGGTGGCCGTCCCAGATCTCCTTGGTCAGCATGTGAATGAAGCCGATGCCGTCCCAGACCGCGCGCTGGTTGAAGGGGTCGGGGGCCAGGTAGCCGTCGACGTTCTCGGCACGCAGGTTGGCGACCATCTCCGGCGGCGGCACGACGCGGATGCTGATGTCGCGATCGGGATCCAGCCCGTGTTCCGCGACGTAGTAACGCAGCAGGAAGTTGTGCATGGAGTACTCGAAGGGCACGGCGAAGGTGAAGCCCTTCCAGTCCTTGGGATCGCGCTTGTCCTTGTGCTTGTTGTGCAGGGTGATGGCCTGGCCGTTGATGTTCTCCACCGCCGGCATGATGTAGTGCTCGCGCGAGGAGCCGGAGCCCAGGGTCATCGACAGCGGCATCGGCGAGAGCATGTGCGAGGCGTCGTACTCACCGGACAGCGACATGTCGCGGGCCACCGCCCAGCCGGCGGTCTTGATCACGTCGACATCCAGGCCGTGGCGCTCGTAGAAGCCCATGGGGTGGGCCATGATGATCGGCGTGGCGCAGGTGATTGGCACGAAGCCGACGCGCAGATTGGTCTTTTCCAGCGGCCCGCCGTCCTTGATTGCGGCCTTGACCTTGTCCAGCGGCAGGATGGAGCCCAGGGCCGCGGCCACCGTGCCGCCCCCGATCATCTGCAGGAAGCGGCGGCGGTTGATCTCGTTGTGGCCGAACATGCCGCGCACGATCGCGCTCTCCACCGCGCGATCGACCATGGCCTCGTCGCTCAGGTCCTCGCCGGTGGCGTGGGCATCGGCCTGAACGGGCTCATGGGTGGCGCGTCGTTCCAGTTTCTCTTCCAGGTCCGGGGACGCGGTGTCGAAGCAGCTGCAGCTGCCCGGGCCGGTGTGCCCGTGGCGACAGCTGGAGCCGTGGCGCAGATCGGCATTGGCGTCAAAGGGATCGTGAAGACTCTTGGTCGGCATGGTCGGCTCTCCTCGTGGGTCGAATCGATGCGGGCATCGTTGCCGCGCATGTCGAGGGTCATTGCAGGTGCCATGCCAAGCGTGGGGAATGGGCCGCCAGGGCGGCGCGCGAGTGCCGGGAGATCGGACCCTTCGTCGACATTGTCGACGAAGGGGACAAAAGGTCCGCTGGTGTCTGAGCGGTGGGCCTAAGTGGTTTCTATGCCGAGCTTTTTCAGGCGATAGCGCAATTGCCGCGGGGTCAGGCCCAGGTCCATCGCGGCGCGGGTCTTGTTGCCCCCGGTTTGCTCGATCGCGCGCTTCAGGCGCTCCGCCTCGGTGGCGTGCACGCGCTGATATGGGCGCACCGCGCTGGTGCAGGACGCGCCGGAAGAGGGCAGGGTTCGGGGCTCGTTGTGCCGCGATGGTGCCGGTGCATGCTCGTCGCGGAGGCCGTGCCTCTCGCTCTCGAACGGGCTGATGCGGGATTCCTCGTGCAGGATCTCGTCGATCAGCGGCGTGCCGATGCGGCCATCCGTGGATAGCAGCACGGCGCGCTCCAGCACGTTCTCCAACTGGCGGATGTTGCCGGGCCAGTCGAAGGCCTCCAGGCGTTCCAGCACGCCCTCGTCGACGACCACGTTCCAGCCGTGCAGGTGGGTGTAGCGGTCGAGGAAGTGGCGGGTGAGCAGGCGGATGTCGCTGGCGCGGTCGCGCAGGGCCGGCATGTGCAGCGGGATCACGTTCAGGCGGTAGAACAGGTCGAGCCGGAAGTTCCCGGCGTTCACCGCGGCCTGCAGGTTCTGGTGGGTTGCGGCGATGATGCGTACGTCCACCGGGAGATCGCGGTTGCCGCCAATGGGCTGGACCACCCGTTCCTGCAATACACGCAGGATCTTCGACTGCAACGCCTCCGGCATGTCGCCGATCTCGTCCAGAAACAGCGTGCCGCCGTCGGCCAGGGCGATCTTGCCGGTCTTGGCGCTGGACGCGCCGGTGAAGGCCCCCTTTTCGTGGCCGAACAGTTCGGATTCCAGCAGGTCGGCCGGGATGGCGGCGCAGTTGATGGAGATGAACGGCTTCGCGTTGCGCTGGCTGATCCGGTGGATCATGCGCGCGATCTTCTCCTTGCCGGTGCCGGAGGCCCCGGTCACCAGCACCGTGGCCTGGGTGTCCGCGATGCGGTGGACCTGCTTGAGGACATGGCGCAGGGCCGGACTCTCGCCGAGGATGCCGTACTGCCCGCCCTGGGTATCCAGGGCGCTCTTGAGGTAGCGGTTCTCCGAGACCAGCTCGGCGGTGCGCTCGGCGATCAGCTGGTGGATGCGCAGCACCTGGCCGATCATGCTCGCGATCACCCGCAGCAGGTTCAGGTCGTCCTGGAACTGGCGCGAGCGGCGTCGCAGCCGGTGGACGCCCAGCACGCCGATGGCGTGTTCGTCCTGGACGATGGGCACGGCGATGTAGGCGACGGTCTCCTGCGGCAGGGTGGAACGGTCGATGGCGCGCGCGAGGTATTCGGGCTCGTTGTCGATGTCCTGGATCAGGGCGATCTGGCCGGTCTTCATGACGCGCCCGGTGACACCCTCGCCGAGGCTGTAGCTGCCGCGGTCGCGCTCGGCATCGGTCAGGCCGTAGGCGTGGCGGATGCGCAGCTGGCCGCTGTTCGGATCCGGCAACAGGACCCGGCCGCGGTTGAGCCCCAGTAGCTGGGACATCATCCCGAGGATGCGGTAGATCGCGGCATCCGGGTCGCCGGAGCGGCCCATGAGCTTGGCAACCTCCAGCAGCAGGGTGATCTCCTGCTCCCGGGTGGCCAGGTCCGGTGGGGTCGAATCGGATATGCGGTGGAGTGCCATGCCGTGGGTTATGCAGAAAGCCTGCCAGTGCGAAAACGACGTGTTGGTGGGCGTTCGGGGGCGTCTGGCCGGGTCGGGATGACGCGGTTGCCTCGAGGCGGGGCAGGGCCTTGCACTGTTGGGTTGCGCTTGCCCGCTTTGCGGGCGCACAAAAAGGCCCGGCCATGAATGGCCGGGCCCGGGTATTGCCCGAGGGGATCAGCCCTCCGCGTGATAGCTGCTGCGCTTGATCAGGCGTACGCAGATGGCGTCGAGCATGTAGCCGATAATGCCGATGACCAGGACAAATGCGGCCAGTTTGTCGTACTCCAGGGTGTCGCGGGCATCGTTGATGGCGTAGCCCAGCCCCGAGGTGACGCCCAGGTACTCGGCCGGCACCAGTACGATCCAGGCCACACCCACCGCCAGGCGGATCCCGGCGAACACATCCTGGGCGATCGCGGGCATCACGATGTAGCGCAGGGTGTGGTACGGATTGGCGCCCAGGTTGTTGCCCACCTTGAGCCACATCGGATCGATGCGTTGCACCCCGTGCGCGGTGGCGTAGGTAATGGGCCAGACGGCCGCGATGGCGATCAGGAAGATGATGGCCGCATCCCAGGTGGCGAAGGCCAGTACCGCGACCGGCATCCAGGCCAGTGGCGAGATCATCCGCAGGAACTGGAACGGGACGTGGGTGACCTGCTTCAGCGTCAGGAAGTAGCCGATCATTACGCCCAGTGGCACGCCGATGGCAATGGCGTAGGCCAGGCCCCAGCCCACGCGGTACAGGCTGGACTCGATCGGCGACCACACGGCCCCGGAGCTGACGATGTCCCAGAAGGCCGCCAGCGTGGGCCCGGGGGCGAAGCTGGCGAAGGCCATCGTGTCCTCGTTGTTGCCGATGGCCCAGCCGCCCCAGTACCACAGGGCGAACAGGCCGGCGATGCCCAGCGCCGGGTACTGCAGCGCCCGGCGCGCTTGGTCCGCGAACCGCAGCACCGGCATGAGCCGCTCCACGGTCGCGGTGTCGACGGAGAGTGTGGCTTCGCGGTTCATAGGACCACCACCTCCTCGCGGGCATAGGGCGAATCCATGTCCACGCCCGGGGCGCCCTGCCAGGCGGTGTGTTTTTCCATCGCCTTGCGCACGAAGTCGTAGTTCACCAGGTCGTCGGTGACGAAGTCCGGGTCCAGGCCTTCGAGGAAGGTGGTGTCGCCGCCGACCAGGGTCTCGTTCATGGCGCCGACCAGCATCTTGGTCGCGGACGGGTAGGGCCAGGGCGAGAAGTCGATGCGGCCGTTCTCCCATTCGGGGTGACGGATCGCGCCGTTGTCGGCGTAGGTGCTGTCGTCGTGGTAGTTCGTCATCGCGCGTTCCACCACGTTGGCGGGCATCGGGAGATACCCCTTGCCATCGCGCGAGAGCATGGTGGCGACACTCTTCTTGTCTTCCTGGATCGTGCCCTGGGCGCGGACCACGGCGTTCATCACCTTCTGGGTCCACTCCGGCTCGCGGTCGGTCAGGCGCTCGTTCATGCAGACCACGCAGCAGGGGTGGTTCTTCCAGATATCGCCGGTGAAGCGCAGCACGTTGCCGCGCGCCAGCAGTTCGCCGGCGGCGTTGAACGGCTCGGCGACGATGTAGGCATCAATGGAGCGCGCGGCCAGGGCCGGCGGCATGTCCGGCGGTGGCATGAGCATCAGGTTGACCTCGTGCGCCTCCAGCGCGTCGCCCTGATCGCGGATCACCGGCGTCAGGCCGGCATCGCGCAGGGCCATCTGCATGACTACGTTGTGCATGGAATACCAGTAAGGTACGGCCACGCTCTTGCCGCCGAGGTCGGCGAAGCTCTGCACGTCGACATGGCGGCCGGTTACTACGGCCGAGCCGTTGGTGTGGGCCCAGGACATGATCTTCACCGGGAAGTCATTCTGGTAGCGCATCCACAGCGGGATCGGCTTCAGCAGGTGCACCAGGTTGAATCGGTTGGCGGCAAAGGACTCGATCAGCGGCGACCAGCCGCGGATCAGCTGGGGATCGGCGACCTCCAGTCCTTCGTCCTCGAAATAGCCCTCGGAGTGGGCGACCAGCAGGGCGGCCGCGTCGGTGATCGGGATGTAGCCGATGCGCACGACGCCGTCGAAGTCGATGACGACGCCTTCGGGCTCTTCGAGGCTCCCGGGTTCGGCCCCGAACAGGGAACCGGGCAGGGCAAGCCCGCTCCCGGCCAGGCCGCCGACGGCGGCGGTACGCAGGAAGTTGCGACGGGAGAAGCTGCGATCCAGCAGCCGGTCCAGTTCGCTGTCGATGTCGTGGTGGTTGTCGCAGTTGCACATGGTGGCGGTTCCTCGCTCGGGTTCGGGGCAGTGGTGGAGATGGATCAGGCGGCGCGTACGCGCGCTCGGGATTCGGATGAAGAAGACTCGTCTTGTTCGCTTTCGGTATCCGGCGTCGGGGCTTCGGCCTCCGCTGAACCCTTGTCAGCGGCCGGGGTGCGGGTGGCGCCGAAGTAGCCCATCAGTTCGGCCTTGCGGTCGACGAAGGCCTGGCTGTTGCGATCGCGAGGGTGGGCAATGTCGATCGGCAGTTCGGCGGTGATGGTCCCCGGGTTGGAGCCCATGACCAGCACGCGGTCGGCCATGGCGACGGCCTCTTCGATGTCGTGGGTGACGAACACCACCGAGATCCCGCGCTCCCGGGCCAGGCGGGTGACTTCGTCCTGCAGGGCGACGCGGGTAAAGGCGTCCAGGGCCGAGAACGGTTCGTCGAGCAGGAGCAGCTCGGGGTCGGTGGCCAGGCTGCGGGCCAGGGCGACGCGCTGTTGCTGGCCGCCGGAGAGCGACTGCACGTTGACCTCGGCCTTCTCGCTCAGACCCACGGTCTCCAGCAGCTGGTCGATGCGTTCGCGCATGTCGGTCTTGCGGCCCTGGAAGATCAGGCCTAGCGAGGCGTTCTTGCGCACTGTCATCCAGGGGTAGAGCGAGGGCTTCTGGAACATCATGTTCCAGCGCGGGCTCGGCTTGATGACCTGGTGGCCGTTGATTCGCACGCAGCCTTCGCTGGGCAGCAGCAGGCCCGCGAGCATGTGCAGCAGGGTGGACTTGCCGCAGCCACTCTGGCCGATCAGGGCGACGGTCTCGCCCGGTGCGACGGTGACCTGGATGTCCTTGAGCGTGGGGGCTTCCTGCCCGGGATAGTGGTGGGTGATGTAGTCGATGGAGATGGCGGCGCCCATGGCGTTTCCCTCTTGACCTTCGTTCATGAGCCGCCGGATGGATCGGATCGGCGGCGCGTTCAAGGGGGTTCCTTACAAGGGGCGTGCCAAACCCGTCGTGTTGCCCGGGAATTTCGTCCGGACCGGGGGCGAAACGGCGCGCTGGTGCGCAATACAGGGAGCGGCGAACGAGGCATCGCAGAAGCGGGGGGGTCCGGCGTGGGGGGCGAGAAGTGGACAATCCGGACAATGCGGACCAGTTCGATTGGACAAATCGGACGGATTGTCCGACGGGGGGATGGGTTGGATTCGGGTGGCCCGGCTGGAAATGGCTTTGTGGTGCGGTCCGCACGGTTTTGGCACGGCTTCTGCACCGGGATGGACGACCCGGTCGAATGCCGGGGATCCACGAATCCCAACTATCAGGAGCACCACCATGTCTGCAGCCGAAGCCACTACCTCCCTGTCCATCAACGCCCTGGAGCCGATCGACCAGGATGGCCTCAATAACCTCGCCGCCAAGGGCAAGGCCAACCCCGAGAACATCGTGACGCTGAAGGCCACCACGGTCTGCGAAGGCAAGTTCCGCAACCTGACCTTCGTGCGCGACCTCGAGGCCCACGTGATCGACGAGCCGCCGCACCTGCTGGGCGACGACACCGCGCCGAACCCCTCCGAGGCCGCGCTGGCCAGCTTGGGTGCCTGCCTGTCCGTGGGGATGCACGCCAACGCCATCGATCGCGGTATCACCCTGACCAAGCTCGAGCTGACCCTGGAGGGCGACATCAACGTGACCGCCGTATGGGGCGTCGGGGATACCGACGTGAACAAGCACCTCGGCTTCTCCGATATCCGGGTGAAGGCGAACCTGGAAGGGGATGCCAGCGAGGAACAGCTGAAGGAGCTGGTCGCCCATGCCGACTTCTGGTCGCCGGTAGCCAACACCATGCGCAACCCGGTCAAGCTCAGTGTCGAGCTGGCCTGATTCCGGTCCTGCTGCCCAACGGGAGTAAACCCCAATGCTTGAAACCCGCACTCACGACGTGACGGGGGTGTCGCCGGCCGCAGGGCCGGCGGATGCCGATGCCGCGCTGCAGGCGCTGGTGGAGCGCGATCTGGCTCCGCTGACCGCCCGTATCGACCGCGAAGGCCTGTACCCCGAAGACTTCCTGCGCGAGGCCGGTCGCCTCGGCGCCTTTAACCGCCACCTGGCCAGCCAGAACGCCAGCGGCACCACGGATATTGCCAGTGCCATCCGCGCGACCGAGGTGATCTCGGCCGAGTGCATGACCACCGGCTTTGTCGCCTGGTGCCAGAACGCCTGTGCCTGGTACGTGGAGAACAGTGCCTCGGACACCCTGAAGCGCGAGGCCCTGCCGAGGCTGGCGAATGCCGAGGCGCTGGGCGCCACGGCGCTGTCCAATCCGATGAAATGGTTCGCCAATATCGAGGACCTGAAGCTCTCCGCCGAACGCGTGGACGGGGGGTACGTGGTCTCCGGGGCACTGCCCTGGGTCTCCAACCTGGGCGAGGACCACTACTTCGGCGCGATCTTCCGCACCACTGGCGCGAACCCGCGGCCGGTGATGGCACTGATCAACTGCTCCGACCCCGGCTTCAGCCTGACCCCCTGTCCCGAGTTCACGGCCCTTGAGGGATCGCGCACCTTTGGCTGCCATTTCGATCGCGTGTTCGTGCCCGATGAGCACGTGCTGGCCGACGCCCTGCCCGAGTACATCCGCCGGATCCGACCGGGGTTCGTGCTGCTGCAGATGGGGATGGGGCTGGGGCTGATCGATGGCTGCATCCAGACCATGCGCGAGGCCAACGAGACGCTGTCCCACGTGAATGGCTATCTGGATGACCAGGTGGGCGAACTGGAAGAGGCGCTGGAGGATGGCCGTGCAGCCTGCTATGCGCTTTCGGAAACGCCCTTCGACGAGTCCGAAGGCTTCTTTGCCGATGTGTTGCAGATGCGCCTGACCGGTTCCGAGTTGTCGCTGCGTGCGTCGCAGTCGGCATTGCTGCATGCCGGGGCCCGGGGGTATCTGGCGAATGCCGCCGCCCAGCGCAAGCTTCGCGAGTCGTACTTCGTGGCCATCGTCACCCCGGCGATCAAGCACCTGCGCAAGGAGCTGGCGCGGATCCACGCGCACTAGTCCACCACCCACGGTCGGGGCCTACCGGGGCCCCGCACCGAACGAAGGAATCGTCATGCTGGAAACCACTACCCGACTGGACCCCGAGACCGCGGTCGCGACCCTGAAGGAGGCGATTGACGCCCAGGGGCTGAAGCTGGTCTCGCACATCAATGGCCAGGCCAATGCCGCGAAGATCGGGGTCGAGGTCCCGACCGACCAGATCCTGGAGATCTTTCACCCGAGCTACGCGGTGCGTGTCTGGGAGGCTTGCAAGCCGGCCGGCATCGACATCCCGTTGCGCATCCACGTCTCCGGAGATGGCGAGATGCTGCGCGTCAGCGCGCGCTCCGCACGGGACGTATTCGCGCCGTGGGCCAACCCCGATCTGGACGCCATCGGGTCCGAACTGGACCCGAAGCTGAAGGCCATTCTCGATGCCGTGGAGGCCGCGTGATGAGCACCGAAACCGACGAGTTCAAGCGCTATATCTGCAAGGTCTGCGGGTATATCTACGACGAGGCTAAGGGCGACACGGATTCCGGTCTGGCCCCTGGGACCCGCTTCGAGGATATCCCCGACGACTGGTATTGCCCCGACTGTAATGTGACCAAGGCGGATTTCACCGCCCTGGAGCCGCGCGCCGAGACCGCGGACGCCGGTGCCGCCGCGATGGCCTGGAGTGCCGGAGCCGGCGCGGCCGATCCGGACGCGGTGGTGATCGTCGGCGGCGGCATGGCGGGCTGGGCCCTGGCCGAGGCCCTGCGCGAGCGGGATCCGCGGCGCACGATCCGCCTGCTGACCGCCGATTCCGGTGATTACTACACCAAGCCGCGGATCTCCAATGCCTTTGCCCGGGGCGTCGCGGTCGCGGATCTGGTGGAGGAGACTGGCGTGGCGCGGGCGGCCCGGCTCGGCATTGACCTGATGCCGTTTGTCCGCGTGCTGGATGTCCAGCGGGCGCAGCAAAAAATCATCACCGCCCGTGGCGGCGTGCCGTACGGCCAGCTGGTGCTGGCCACCGGGGCGCGTCCGCGGCAAATGGCGTTCCCCGGTGGGGCCAGGGCGCCGCTGTCGGTGAACACGCTGGAGGACTACCGTGCGCTGCGTGCGGCCCTCGAGGCGCAAGCCGGGTCACCGGCCCATACCCGTGTGGCCATCATCGGCGCCGGCCTGGTGGGCTGCGAGCTGGCGGACGACCTGGCGGCCGGTGGTTATCCGGTGTCTTTGATCGAGTGTGCGTCGCGGCCGCTGCCGAATCTGCTGCCCGAGTCGCTGAGCGGCGATCTGGAGAAGGCGCTGGCGGACCGCGGCGTGCAGTGGCACACCGAGGCGACCGTCGAGCGCATCGAACCGGTGGCGGAGGGAACGACCCGTCTTGCCCTAGCCAGTGGCGAATCGGTAGAGGCCGAGGTGGTCATCAGCGCGCTCGGGCTGGTGCCCAACCGCGAGCTGGCCGAGCGGATCGGTCTGGCCTGCCACGCGGGGATCGAGGTGGACGCACTCTTGCGCACCACCGACCCGGCGGTCTTCGCCCTGGGCGATGGTTGCGAGTTCGACGGCCAGTTACGTCCCTACGTGGAGACCCTGCGCGGGCAAGCAGCTGCACTGGCGCGCACGCTGTCCGGCGAGCCGACGGTGTACCGGCCGGATGCCGGGATCGTGCAGGTCAAGACCGGGAGCCTGCCGTTGAACGTCTGCCCGCCGCAGACGGACGGGGGCGAGTGGGTGGAGATCTCGGGCGACGGCGAAGGGCGTCACCTGGAGTATCACGCCGACGCACGGCTCGAGGGGTTTGCCTTGTCGGGTTGCCATGCACGCCAGGCGCGGGACCTGGAGATGCGCCTGGGCGAGCCGGTGGCGGATACCCGAACCCGGCTGGCGTCCTGAGCCGCGTGGCCCGGCCGGTGCCGGGCCCGCGGGGGTGCGGCGATGCGGATCAGAGGATTCGGGTCATATGACCCCGTCGAGGCGCAAATAGCCGATCAGGAACAGCACTGCCAATACCCCGGCCAGGGCGTAGAGCCAGTTGGATAGCGTGGGGTTGTCGGGGCGGCTGAAGAAGGCCGCCCACAGTGCCAGCAGGATCAGGACGAAAAAGAAGAACAAAAAGCGCATGCGTCAGGCTCCTTCGGGGACTGCGTAGGGCAGTTCGACCACCTCGGCCTTGGCGCCGTCGGGTGCGTCCCAGCGCAGTTCGCCCTTGGCGGCCGCGACCTGCAGTACGGCCAGGGCGGAGTACAGCCCGTCCGGGTGCAATTCGGCTGCGACGATCTCGCCGTCCGACTGGTCCGGGTTGCCGTCGGCCTGGAACACAGGCGAGCCGGGTTGGGGTGGAGTCTGAGTATGGATCGCCAGGCGGAACATGCGCCGCTTGAGCTTGCCCAGGTAGTGCATGCGTGCCACGACCTCCTGGCCCGGATAGCAGCCCTTTTCGAAGCTGACCGCGCCCAGGGCATGCAGGTTGAGCATCTGCGGCACGAACTTCTCGCTGGTTTCCTCCACCACGGTGGGGACCCCGGCCAGGATGTCCAGCAGTGCCCAGTCGCGCGGGCCCACCGGGGCCGCGTGGACGTTCAGACCGTCCCACGCCTTGCGCATGGCGCCGATCTCGCCGAACAGCTCGAAGCGCGGGTGCACCCCGGGTACCCGGACCACGGTGACGCCGTCCTTCTCGACGACCTCCTCGACCTCGGCGGGACAGATACCCAGCGCGCTTTGCAGCTCCTTCTCGGCATCCGGCCCGGAGCAGCCGAAGTGGATGCGGGAGTCGCCGGCCTGTTCGATGATGACGTTCGCGCGCAGCACGAACATCTGCAGGCGCTTGGCCACCGGCTCGATCCGGTCTGCGGGCATCTCCAGCAGGTAGCCGTCGCGGGTACGCAGCACGCGGAACACGGCGTAGGCGCGGCCCTTGGGACTGGAGTAGCTGGACAGCTGGCTGTGTTGCGCGTCCACCGCGCGGATGTCGTTGCCGAACTGGCCCTGCAGGAAGTCGGTGGCGTCGTCGCCGCGAACCTCCAGCAGGCCGCGATGGGAGAGGTCGCAGATCACCTCGCCGTTGATGGCCATGCGGCGTTCACGTTCCGGGTTGCCGTAGTGCAGGAGGTCGTCCTCCTCGAACTCGGCACCCGCATCGGTGATGTGGTCTTTCCAGTCTTCGCGCATCGAGGATCTCCAGTGGACTGCTGCCCATGCCATCGCCGGGCGTACCGCGCGGGAGGCGGCGATACGGGGTCACGACGGCAGCATGGAGTGGTAAGCTGATTCGGTGGATCGATGGTAGACGAACCCCACGCGGGGTGTCAGCCTGACGGTCCTTTTCTTCCGGCTATTAGGGGTTGGCATGACTCGGCAGGGACGTCCCGTCTTTCTGGATTTGCGCAAGATCCGACTGCCGCTGAATGCCGTGGTCTCCATTCTGCACCGGATCACCGGTGTCTTCCTGATTCTGTCGATTCCCGTGCTGCTTTGGCTGCTGGACCGCTCGTTGGCCAGCCCCGAGGGCTTCGCCCAGGTCGTGGCGATCATTCATCATCCGATCGGCCTGGTGGCGCTGGCCCTGGGGCTTTGGTGGCTGCTGCATCACCTGTTTGCCGGGATTCGCTACCTGCTGATGGAATTCGGCATCGGCGAGGATCGCGCGGGCTCGCTGCGCACGGCGCGCGATGCGCTGTACGCGGGCATCCTCGGCACCGTGCTGGTGTGGCTGGGGCTGGTGCTATGAGGCTGCTGAGCGGACAGCGCGCCTGGCTGCTGCAACGCATCACGGCGGTGTACGTGGGCGTGTACGTGATCCTGGCCCTCGGATTCTTCGTGCTGGCCGCGCCGGCGGATCATGCCGCATGGCTGGGTGTGGTCGGGCACCCGGTGACTGGGCTGCTGACGGCGGTGTTCGTGCTGCTGATGCTGCTGCATGCGTGGATCGGGCTGCGCGACGTGGTGATGGACTACGTGCATGCGCCCGGCACGCGGCTCCTGGTGTTCGTGCTGGCCGCCGGCGGGTTGCTCCTGACGGGGCTGTGGGCATTTTTCATTCTGATTCGGGCGGGACTGGCATGAAGGGACTGGCATGAACGTGGCGCGACGCAAGTTCGACGCCCTGATCATCGGGGCCGGCGGGGCCGGCCTGCGCGCGGCGCTACAGCTGTCCAATGGCGATGCCAAGGTCGCGGTGGTCTCCAAGGTGTTTCCCACGCGCTCGCACACGGTGGCGGCGCAGGGCGGGGTGAACGCCGCCCTGGCCAACGTCCTGCCGGACTCCTGGCACTGGCACATGTTCGACACGGTGAAGGGCTCGGACTATCTGGGCGACCAGGACGCGATCGAATACATGTGTCGCGCCGCACCCAAGGTGGTCTACGAGCTGGACCACTTCGGCGTGCCGTTCTCGCGCCTGGACAACGGCACCATCTACCAGCGCGCCTTTGGCGGGCAGAGCCAGAATTTCGGTCAGGATCAGGCCGCGCGCACCTGCGCGGCGGCGGACCGCACCGGGCACGCGATCCTGCACTCGCTGTACCAGCAGAACCTGCGCGCGCGCACGCACTTCTTCGACGAGTACTTCGCGGTGGACCTGCTGCGCGACGCGCAGGGCTACGTGCTGGGCGTGCTGGCGTTCGAGATCCTGACCGGCGAGCCGATCGTGATCGAGGCCAAGACCACCCTGATCGCGACCGGCGGGGCGGGACAGCTGTTCCGCACCACGACCAACGCGCTGATCAACACCGGTGACGGCATGGCGATGGCCCTGCGCGCCGGGGTGCCGCTGGAGGACATGGAGTTCGTGCAGTTCCACCCGACCGGGATCGCCGGGCGCGGGATGCTGATTACCGAGGGCGCGCGCGGCGAGGGCGGGTTCCTGATCAACTGCGAGGGCGAGCGTTTCATGGAGCGCTACGCCCCGCGGGCGAAGGACCTGGCCTCGCGCGACGTGGTGAGCCGCTCCATTGCCACCGAGGTGCGCGAGGGACGCGGCTGCGGGCGCAATGCGGATCACGTATTGCTCGACCTGCGCCATCTGGGGGCCGATACGATCATGCAGCGCCTGCCGGGGATTCGCGAGACGAGCATGACCTTTCTCGGGGTCGATCCGATCGAGGCGCCGATCCCGATCTTCCCGACCTGCCACTACAGCATGGGCGGCATCCCGACCAATCGCTTCGGGCAGGTGGTGGCGCCGGAGAAGGACACGCCGGAGGACCCGGTCCCGGGGCTGTACGCGGCCGGCGAGACGGCCTGTGTCTCGGTGCACGGGGCCAACCGCCTGGGCGGCAATTCACTGCTCGACATCCTGGTGTTCGGCCGCGCGGCGGCCAATCACATCCTCGAGTACCTGGCCGAGAACCGTTACCACCGGCCGCTGGACGAGTCGGCCGTGGAACAGGCGATGGCGCGGCTCACGCGCTGGGATCGCAAGGACCCGGGCGATGGCTCCGCCGAGCAGGTCGAGCCGCTCAAGCGCGACCTGCGCAAGGTGATGGAAGACCACTGCTCGGTATTCCGCACCGACGAGGTGATGCGCGAGGGCGTGGAGAAGGTCCGCGCGCTCCGCGAGCGCCTGAACCACGCGGTGATCGCGGATCACTCCAGCACCTTCAATACCGCGCGGGTGGAGGCGATGGAGCTGGAGAACCTGATGGACTGCGCGATCGCGACCATCCGCTCCGCGCTGGGGCGCGAGGAAAGCCGCGGCGCCCACTCGCGGATCGATTTCCCCGAGCGCGACGATCAGCACTGGCTCAAGCACAGCCTGTACTCGCTGGCGGATGACAGCCTGGACTACAAGCCGGTGCGGACGCAGCCGAATACCGTGGCCTCGTTCCCGCCCAAGGAACGCGTCTATTGATGGGTCGACTCGACCGTAGGATGCCGATGAGCGTAGCGAATCGCATCAGGGGGCATGGCAGCCCGCGCGTTCAACCATGGGCATCGCGCCCAATGGGAGACGAGCAATGAGCAACCCTGCCGAACCGGTACCCGAAGCGTGGCTGCACGAGCAGCTCGAGGCGCTGCTGACGGAGCTGGATGCAGCGCTCGCGGGCGCCGCCGACAGCGGCGCGACCGTGGAGCTGGACCAGCAACGCACCGGACGGCTCTCGCGGATGGACGCGCTGCAGGGCCAGGCCATGGCCAAGGCGAGCCAGCAGCGGCGCGAGGCCCAGCGTGTTCGCGCCCGCCGGGCGCTGAAGCGGCTGGAGGAGGGCGAGGGCGGACTGTGCATCGACTGCCTGGAGCCGATTGCCCGCTCGCGGCTGGAGATCGACCCGTCGGCCGAGCGATGCATCGCCTGTGCCGAAGCGCAGGAACAGGATTGATTGGGGCTTACCGCAGCGTGTGACAACGGTGGCCGCGGTCACCGACAGGAGATACCGATGGAGTTCTCGATCTACCGCTTCAACCCGGAAACGGACACGCTGCCGAAGATGCAGCGCTTCAGCCTGCCCGATGACCAGGTCGAGCCCGGGATGATGCTGCTGGATGCCCTGCTTCTGCTGAAGGAACAGGACGACTCCCTGGGCTTTCGCCGCTCCTGTCAGCACGGGGTGTGTGGCTCCGACGGCATGAACATCAACGGCACCAATGGCCTGGCCTGCATCACGCCGCTGGCGGATCTGGACTCACCCGTGACCCTGCGCCCGTTCCCGGGCATGCCGGTGATCCGCGACCTGATCGTGGACATGGACAACTTCTGGGAGCAATACCGCAAGGCCGAGCCCTGGCTGGTCAACGACAGCCCGGAGCCCGAGGTGGAGCGCAAGCAAAGCCCCGAAGACCGCGAACAACTGGACGGGCTCTACGAGTGCATCCTGTGCGGCTGCTGCTCCGCTGCCTGCCCATCCTACTGGTGGAACCCGGACAAGTTCCTGGGGCCGGCGGCGCTTTTGCAGGCCGCGCGCTTCATCCACGACAGCCGCGACGAGGCCACCGAGCACCGTCTCGAACAGCTGGATGATGCCTGGAAGCTTTACCGCTGCCACACCATCATGAACTGCACCCAGGTGTGCCCGAAGGGCCTGAACCCGAGCCGCGCGATCAGCGACATCCGCCGCACCATGCTCAAGAAATCGCTGTGAGTGGCGCGACCCCCAACGGTTGTTCCACCCCTGTGGGAGCCTGTTTGCAGGCGAAGCCCCTGCCCGCGTCCTGCTTTGGCAGGGGCATTCGCCTGCAAGCAGGCTCCCACAGGGGGCCTGGACGGGTGTTTGGGTGATGGAACCGGATAACCGGACACGCTGGCGCTGTCGCCGCGGCATGCTGGAGAACGACTGGCTGCTCGGCCACTTTCTCGCGCAGGGATATGCGCAACTGGACCAGGAGGGTCGCGATGCCTTCGAGCGCCTGCTCGATTACCCCGACAACGTGCTGCTGGACGTGGTCATGGGTCGCCAGACCACGGTGGACGAGGGGATAGCCCGTCTTGTCCCGGCGATCCGCGCCGCCACTCAGGCTTCGGCTCCGGCCTGACCCGGTTCTTCCCCGGCTCGCGCTCGCGGGCCAGATCCTCCTGCTCCTGGCTGTGGCCGCCTATGTGCTGGTGTACAGCCCGTTGTGGACGCTGGCCCCGGTCTTCGGGCTGGCCATCGCCGGGTGGTGGTGGCAAGGGCGCTCGCAACCGCCGGCCTGGGACTGGCTGGGGCAGACGCCCGAGGGGGCAACCTGGCTGGCCACCGCCGAGGGCCTGCGCCAGGAGCAGGTGGACTGGGTCGAGGTGCTGCCCGATACACGAGTGTTGCGTCGGGTCGTCATCCTCGTCGTTCGGGTGCCCGCGACCGGCCGGGTATGGCGCCTGTGGCTGCACGCCGGGCGCATGCATCCGGAGGACCTGCGCCGTCTGCGCGTGCGGTTGCGCTGGTCGCCCGCGCGCGAGGTGGTGGATCCCGGCTGGCGGGTGCGGCTTCGCGCGGGGGTAGAGCGCGGCGTTGCTATACTGGCGAAAAGCCGAGTACCCGGAGGCCCGAACATGGCTGGACCCGACAATGCGCAGGTGATGGTGGACGTGTCACACCTGCTGAGTGACGAGCCCGATCACGTGTACAGCGAGGATGAACTGGACGCGATCGAGGAACTCGATCCGGAGCTCGCGCTGCGCCTGGACCGAGCCCAGACCCATGCGCAACGCGAGGCGGCCGACGTGCCGGCCGATGGCCCGATCGACGTGGACGCGGTGCGCGCCGCGATCGAGGAGGCACGGCGGATCATGATGCAGGACGGGGGCGATATCGAGTTCGTGGAGCTCGATGGCCGCACCGTACGGGTCCGACTCAAGGGGGCCTGTGTGGGCTGTCCGCGCTCCACGCTGGATCTCAAGAATGTGGTCGAACGCCTGGTTCGGTCGCGTGCGCCGGGCGTGGCCAGCGTCGCCAACACCTTCTGATCCGCTCTTTGGCAGTCAAGCCTGGCCGGCACCGAGCCGGCGCAGTAGCTGCCGGATGCGCCCCGGCCCGAACCCGTGCACCCGCTTGAAGGCCTTGCGAAAGGCCGCCTCCGAGGTATAGCCCACCGCGTCCATCACGCCCGCGACCGACTCCCGCCCGTCGCGTAGCTGGCGTTCCGCCAGGACCATCCGCCACTGGGTCAGGTAGTCGATGGGCGTCTGTCCGACCAGCGCATGAAAGCGCTCCGCGAAGCTGCTGCGCGACATGGCGGCCTCGCTGGCCAGCCCCTCCAGGGTCCAGGCCGCCTCCGGGTGGGCGTGCAGGGCATCCAGTGCCCGGCGGATGCGGTCGTCCGCCAGGGCGGCGATCAGCGATCCCTCCGAGTGTTCGCGTTGCGAGCAGATGTGATGGCGCACGGCCATCACGAACAGGGTGTCCGCCAGGCGGTCCAGTACCGGCCGATAGCCGGAGGAGCGCTCCGCGAGTTCGATGTTCATCAGGTCCGCCAGGTGTGATAGCCGGTCGCCGGATTCGCGGCGGCGGATGATGATGTGGTCGGGGAGCGCGGCCAGGATCGGGTTGCGGCGGCCGGAATCGAACTCGAAGTGGCCGCACAGGAGCTGGGTGACCGGGATATCCGGCGGATCCTCGCCTTCCACCAGCGTCAGATGGTTTTCGCGGTCGGGTACGGAGTCGCGGCTGGCCATCAGGTGCCAGTCGTCATGCGGCAGCAGGAGAAGATCGCCGGCCTCCATCCAGACGGGGGCCATCGCCTCCATGTGCAGATAGCATCCGCCTTGCCCCACCAGGTGAAAGCTGGCATTCCCCGAGCCCGCCGTGCTGAGCTGCCACTCCCCGCATAGGCGCGGGTTGGTGTCGATGCGGGCACGCAGGTTGTAGGCGGCCAGAACCGTCGACAGCACGTCTTCGTGGGGGCTGATGTCCATCGAACCTTCCTTTTGCCTGTTCCTGTTGGTTCTTCACCTTAGACCTTTGGACGCCCGGTTGCCGGGCGTCACGGGCCTCTCCCCGTGGTCCCGGACGATCGGACATAAAAGCCGGCGGATCACCCCGCGTACGGCGCGAGCCCGGGGTCTAGGCTTTATACCCAGTAGAAGGGGAAAAGGAGATCAGGACGATGGCTGCGACTGGAACCTTGGCAGTGCGCTTGCAGGGTTGGCTGGACTGGACGCGAGGCGCGGACTTCCTGGCGCCCCTGCTGTTGCGGCTCTACCTCGCGCCGGTGTTCTGGATGGCGGGAACCAACAAGCTGGACGGGATCCTGCCGAAAGAGAACGTGGTGATGTGGTACGGCAACGCGGACTGGGGGCTGGGCATGCCCTTCCCCTATCTGATGGTGATGTTGTCGGCGTATGCCGAGGTGCTGGGTGCGATCGCGTTGCTGCTCGGTCTGGCGACGCGCTGGTTCTCGATCCCGCTGATGATCACGATGGTGGTGGCGGCCGTGACCGTGCATCTGGAACACGGGTGGCAACGGATCTCCGACCCGATGATGTGCCTGTTCAACTGTTCCGGGATCGAGGAGGCACAGATGCGCCTGGATCGCGCCAAGTCCATTTTGCAGGAGCACGGCAACTACAATTGGCTGACCGAGACCGGACACTTCGCGATCGTGAACAACGGGATCGAGATGGCCGCGACCTTCTTCGTGATGCTGCTGGTCCTGTTCTTCTGGGGAGCGGGACGCTACGTCAGCATCGACTATTACATCCGTCGGAGGATGATGAGCAGGGGGTAACTCCAAGAGCTGTTTCAGCAGCCATTACACAACGGGTCCAGCGGATCCATAATCGCAACACGAGGAGTACGACCATGAAGAACGATCTGTTTTCCACCAAGACCCTGGCCGGTGCCGTCGGCACGGCGGCAATCGGCATGGCCATGGCCACCAGCCCGGTGTTTGCCTCGGCCGACCTGAACCACGGCTATCAACAGGGCGGCCAGTCGCCGCTGATGCTGGCCGAGGGTTCCTGTGGCGAAGGCACTTGTGGTGGCGCGAGCGATACCAAGGACAGTGAAGGCAGCTGCGGTGAAGGCACCTGCGGTGGCTCGGACGGCGACGACAAGGATTCCGAAGGCGCCTGTGGCGAGGGGACCTGTGGCGGCTAAAGTCGTCCACCCTGCCAACCCGGCCCGCGTCAGCGGCGCCGGGCTCGGCTTGCGGCGGGCCCTGCTGGGTCCGCTGGCCGAGGCCCCGGAGGCGACGGAGCGCCTGGGGTTCTTCGAGGCGGCTCCGGAAAACTGGATGCACCTGGGCGGGCGTCTGGGCCGCATCTTTCGCGAATACACCGAGGCCCAGCCCTTTGTGTGCCACGGGCTGTCTCTCGACATTGGCGGGCCGCGCCCGCTGGACAAGACCTTTCTGCAGGACCTGCGTGTCTTCCTGGATACCCACGGGATCGAGGATTACAGCGAGCACCTCTCGGCCTGTGGCGACGGCCAGGGGCATCTGTACGACCTGATGCCGATCCCGTTCACCGAGGAGGCGGTGCGGTACGTGGCCGATCGCGTGCGCCAGGTGCAGGACATCCTCGGGCGCCGGATGGCGCTGGAGAATGTCTCCTATTACACCCCGGTGGGGGCCGAACTGGACGAGATCACCTTCGTGCGGGCGGTGCTGGAGGAGGCCGACTGCGACCTCCTGCTCGACGTGAACAACATCGTCGTCAACAGCATCAATCACGGCTACGAGCCGACCGAGTTCCTGGATGCAATGCCGCTGGAGCGAGTGCGCTACCTGCACATTGCCGGGCACGAGGAGGAGGCCCCGGACCTGCGGGTCGACACCCATGGCCAGCCGATCTGTTCCGATGTCTGGGCGCTGCTGGAGGCCACCTATGCCCGCATGGGGCCGGTGCCGACCCTGCTCGAGCGCGACTTCAACTTTCCGCCGCTGGAGGAACTGCTGGCGGAGACCGACCGGATTCGGGATCTGCAGTTGCGGTCGCGCGCCGGCCAGGAAGAGCGACTCCTGCATGCCTGAGGCGGATTTCCAGCAGGTACAGGAGGCATTCGCGCGGCACTTGCGTGACCCGGAGCGCTATCCGGCCCCGGAGGGGATCGAGAGCCGGCGCCTGGCGATCTACCGGCGTCTGTTCTTCAACAACGTGGCCAACCTGCTGGCCAGGGGTTTCCCGGTCATGCGGGGACTGCTGGAGGCGGCCGCCTGGGAACAGCTGGTGCGCGACTTCTATCGCGATCATGGCAGCGAGACGCCGTATTTTCCGCAGCTGGCGGCGGAGTTCGTGCGCTACCTGGCAGAGGAACGCTCGGCGCAGCCCGGCGATCCGCCCTTCCTGGCCGAGCTGGCCCACTACGAGCGCGTGGAGACCGAACTGGTCTATGCGGATGCCACGCCGCCTCCGGATGTCGAGCCGGACGGTGACCTTATGGTTCAGGTTCCGGTGTTTTCGGCCGCCGCGCGGCTGCTGGCCTACGAGTACCCGGTGCACCGGATCGGGGCCGACTTCCAGCCCGATCAACCGGGAGAGGTGCCGACCTACCTGCTGGCGTACCGCACCGGGGAGGAGCGGGTGCGGTTTGCCGAGCTGAATCCGCTGGGCGCCCGGCTGCTGTGGCGGGTGATCGAGACACCGGCGACCGGCGATGAACACATCCGCCGGGTGGCCGACGATTTCGGGCTGGAACTCTCGGACGAGCTGGTGGCCAGTGGGCGCCAGTTGCTGGAGCACTACCGCGGGCTGGGCGCCATCGTGGGGACCCGGACTGACCGCGCATCCGCCTGAGGCGGAGGGACCGGACGCGCACGTCGCAGTCCCGGACGCCCGGGCATGGGAAACGAACGTCCAGGGCAGCCGCAAGGGAAGCAGGAAGTCGCTGTCCCCCAGGCGCCACCGGATATGGGCGCAGTTGCCTCGGTACAGCGGTGCCATTGTCTCTTTGCTGATGGCGCTCTCGTGCCTCGATGACACCCGTGACTCGGTGCTGGAGCGGATCCGGAACCTGCGGTGAGACGGGGCCTCAGTAACCCAGGTCGAGGGCGGGTTCGTCGAGGGCGGCGGCCTGCTCGCGCAGGGTGAGGATGTGATCCTCCCAGAAGCGCGGCGTGTAGAAGATCGGGAAGCCGTCGACAAAGGCGGGGTCGTCGGCGCGCCGGGCCAGCCAGGCGGCGTGGCGCAGGATGCGCAGGGTGCGTAGTGGGGCGATCAGCCCGAGCTGGCGACGATCCAGTGGTACGAAGGTCTCGTAGCCTTCCAGCAGGGCCTGCATCTGCCAGGCCATCTCGGGCGGTTCGCCGGACAGGAACATCCACAGGTCCTGCATGGCGGGGCCGGTACAGGCGTCGTCCAGATCGACAAAGTGCGGGCCGTCGTCGGTCCACAGGATGTTGCCGGGGTGGGTGTCGCCGTGCAGGCGCAGCTGCGGGACCGGGCCGATCGTGTCGAGGTCCCGCTGGATTCGCCCCAGGAGGTCGGCGCTGAGATCGCGGTACACGGATTCCAGCTCCAGGGGGAGATAGCCGGAGTCAAGCACAGCCTGGCGTGCCTCCTCGCCACGCGGGACGGGATCGAGCACGGGCCGCTCGTGAAAGCGGGCGGCGCGTCCGACCTCGTGGATGCGGGCGATGAAGCGGCCGATGCGGACCAGGGTTTCGCGCTGCTCCAGATCCGGCGCGCGGCCGCCGCAGCGCGGGTAGACGGCGAACATGAACCCGGCGTGATCGTGCAGGGTTTCGCCTTCAGGATCGGCCAGAGGGGCGACTACCGGGATCTCGCGGCTTGCAAGTTCCTGGCTGAAGCCGTGTTCCTCGCGGATGGCGGCGGGTGTCCAGCGTTGCGGACGATAGAACTTGGCGATGACCGGTGTGGTGTCCTCGATGCCGACCTGGTAGACGCGGTTCTCGTAGCTGTTGAGGGCCAGCAGGCGCCCGTCGCAGCGCAGACCGGTCGTTTCCACCGCGTCGAGGATGACACCGGGTTTCAGTTCGTCGTACGGATGTGCATGCATGCTTGCAGTGTACGGGTTTGCCGCGCATGGTTCCGGCAAAGTGACCGCGAGGAGTCGCGATTGAATCGCTATTACTGGGGGTTGGTTGTTGCCCTGGTGGGTCTCGTCGCCGTCTGGCTGGTGGTTGCGATGGGCCCGGGTCTGGATCTGGAGACCCTGCAGGTCGCGCGCCTGCAGGTGGAGGACTGGCGGGTCGCGCACCCGTTCGTCACGGCCTGGGTGTTCTTCCTGTTGTACATGGTGGTGGCCGCCTTTTCGGTGCCGGGGATCGTGGTGATGACCCTGGCCGGCGGTGCCCTGTTTGGCGTGGTCTGGGGCACCGTGCTGTCGTCGCTGGCTTCGACGTTGGGGGCGACCCTGACCTTTGTTGTGGCGCGGGCGCTGGCGCGCGATGCTGTTCAGCGTCGTTACAAGCACCAACTTGGGCGCATCAATGCGGGCTTTGAGCGCGAGGGCGCGTTCTACCTGTTCGCGCTGCGGATGATTCCGGTGTTCCCGTTCCTGTTGATCAACGCCGGGATGGGCCTGTTGCCGATCCGGATCTGGACGTATTTCTGGGTATCACTCGTGGGGATGCTGCCGGCCACGGCGGTGTTCGCGAATGCCGGGACGCAGTTGGGGCGGCTTGATGGCATCGAGGGCATTCTCTCGCCGGTGCTGGTCCTGTCCCTGGTTGCCACGGGGCTTTTTCCGCTCCTGGCGCGCTGGCTGGTGAATGCCGTGCGCCGCAGGCGGGGTCGATTGGAGAACCCGGGCGCGGACTAACACGCACGCAGTATCTGCCATCGCGTATATAATAGGGTTTACGGTTGGGAGGCGGCCGTGGAGCGCGCACCGCTGGACACAATCTCGAAGTTCAACGAACGATCCCGTCACATATTGCGTGCGCTGTCCGACTCGGGGCGCGAACGACACAAGGAGTTTTCCATGACATTGAATGTTTTGTTGCGCCAGGGTCAGGTGGCCTTCCTCGCGCTGGGCCTGATGGGCTTCGGCATGGCCGCCGTGCAGGCGGAGGAAGAGTCGCTTGATCGTCCGATCGAGAAGGTGCTGGAGCCGATTCAGCTGACCGACCGGGTTCATTACTTTTATGGCTCGCTCGAGAACCGCACGCCGGCCAATCTCGGTTTCACCAATAACACCGGCTTCGTGGTGACCGACGAAGGCGTGGTGCTGATCGATTCGGGGCCGAGCTACCAGGTCGCCCAGCGCATGGAGAAGGCGATTGCCGGGGTCACCGACAAGCCGATCACGCACGTGATTTCGGTGGGCAGCCAGGACCACCGCTGGCTGGGCAACGGCTACTTCCACGAGCAGGGGGCGGAGCTGGTTGCGCTGCAGCGGACCGCGAGCACCCAGGCCGATCGCGGGGAGGGGCAGATCGCCTCGCTGGCCAATTCCGTGGGCGAAGAGGCGATGGAGGGCACCCAGCCGGTTCCGGCACCGAACCCCATCGATGCCGATGAATACATCCTGACCGTGGGCGGTGTGGACTTCGAGCTGATCTATGCCGGGGATGCCCACTTCCCGGGCGACATCATGGTTCACCTTCCGGGTGAGGACGTCGTCTTTACCGGTGACATCGTCTACACCGAGCGCATGCTGGGCATCCATCCCTTCAGCAACCCGGTGGAGAAGCTCGAGGCCTTCCGGCACCTGGAATCCATCGATCCGGAGATCGTCGTGCCGGGGCACGGCCGCGCGACCGACATGGCCGAGGCACGCCAGGATACGGGGGATTACCTGGAACTCCTGGTGCGCGAGGTGACGGCAGGCATCGAGGACTGGGAATCGCTTAACGAGGTGGTCGACCGCCTGGCGGATCTGGAACAGTTCAAGCACCTGCGCCACTACGATGACTGGCACCGCCCGAACGTGAACCGGACCTACCTGTTCATCGAAGGCAACATGTAACAACCGCACGGTAATCCCGGCCACAGCCCGGGAGATCTGCCGACGGCGCGGGGCACATGGTATGCTTCGCGCCGTTGTCGTTTCCGGCAACTCCAAATTTCTGATACGCGACGTTCGACCCCGCGTATGGGTCGGCGAAGGAGCCTCGCAATGCCCGCAATAACCCTCCCCGACGGCAGCCGCCGCGAGTTCGATCACCCGGTCACCGTGCTGGACGTGGCGAAGGACATCGGTCCCGGCCTGGCCAAGGCCACCCTGGCCGGCAAGGTCGATGGCGAACTGGTCGATGCCCGCCACGAGATCGACACAGACGCCGCGCTGGCGATCGTGACCGACCGCGACCCGGAAGGGGTGGAGATCATCCGGCATTCGACCGCGCACCTGATGGCGCAGGCGGTCAAGCAGCTGTTTCCCGACGCGCAGGTGACCATCGGCCCGACCATCGAGAACGGCTTCTACTACGACTTCGCCTATGACCGCGGCTTTACGCCGGAGGATCTGGAGAAGATCGAGAAGCGCATGAAGGAACTGGCCAAGCAAGACCTGCCGGTGGAGCGCTCGCTGATGGATCGCGACGAGGCGGTGAAGTACTTCCGCGACATGGGCGAGGCGTACAAGGCCGAGATCATCGCGAGCATCCCGCAGGGCGAGAACATCTCGCTGTACAAGCAGGGCGACTTTGTCGATCTCTGCCGGGGCCCGCATATCCCGTCCACCGGCAAGCTGAAGGCCTTCAAGCTGACCAAGGTGGCCGGTGCCTACTGGCGCGGTGACTCCGACAACGAGATGCTGACGCGTATCTACGGTACCGCCTGGCCGAACAAGGATCAGCTGAAGGAGCATCTGGATCGGCTGAAGGAAGCCGAGCGCCGCGATCATCGCAAGATCGGTCAGGAGCTGGATCTGTTCTCGATCCAGGACGAGGCCGGTGGTGGCCTGGTGTTCTGGCACCCGAAGGGCGCGCGCATCCGCCGCGAGATCGAGAAGTACTGGTACGACATGCACGAGAAGGCCGGTTACGACTTCGTGGTCTCGCCGCATATCGCGAACCTGGAGCTGTGGAAGACCTCCGGCCACGCGGATTTCTACGCCGAGTCCATGTACGAGCCGATGGAGGACGAACACCAGTCCTTCCAGCTCAAGCCGATGAACTGCCCGTTTCATGTGCTGATGTACAAGGACCGGCTGCATTCCTACCGCGACCTGCCGCTGCGCTGGGCGGAGATGGGCACGGTGTACCGCCGCGAGATGTCCGGTGCGCTGCACGGGCTGATGCGCGTGCGCGGCTTCACCCAGGACGATGCCCACATCTTCTGCCGCGAGGACCAGATCGAGGCCGAGGTCATGGGCGTGATCGATCTGACCCTCGAAGTCCTGCAGACCTTCGGCTTCGAGAAGTTCGACGTGAACCTGTCGACCAAGCCCGAGGATGCGGTCGGCTCGGATGAAATCTGGGAACACGCGACCGCTTCGCTGCGCTCGGCGATCGAGAAGAAGGGCCTGGATTATTCGGTGGACGAGGGCGGCGGTGCCTTCTACGGTCCGAAGATCGATATCAAGATCCACGATGCGATCGGCCGCGAATGGCAGTGCTCCACGGTACAGCTGGACTTCAATCTGCCCGAGCGTTTCGACATGGAATACGTCGCCGAGGACAACGAGCGACGCCGTCCGATCATGATCCACCGCGCGCTGCTAGGCTCGGTGGAACGCTTCTTCGGCGTGCTGATCGAACACTATGCCGGCCACTTCCCGGCGTGGCTGGCCCCGGTGCAGGCCGAGGTGCTGACCATTACCGAAAGGCAGGATGAATACGCCCGCGAGGTCACGAAGACACTGCGCGCGATGGGGTTCCGGGTCGAGGCCGACTTGAGAAACGAGAAGATCGGCTTTAAGATTCGCGAGCACACGCTCAAGCGCGTGCCGTACCTGCTGGTCCTTGGAGACAAGGAGATGGAAAATGGGCAGGTGGCGGTGCGTACGCGGAGTGGGGAAGACCTCGGCGTGATGCGCCTCGAGGACTTCGGCGAACGCCTCCGGGAGGAGGTCGGCAGTCGCCAACACTGAACCCTGAACTGGAGAGAAGGCTATTAGCGCAGCGAAAACGGTCCGCCTGAACGATCAGATCACGAGTCCGCAGATCCGACTGATCGACGCCGAAGGCGAGAATCGCGGTGTCTGCAGCACTGCAGAGGCCCTGGAAATGGCCCAGGAAGGTGGTCTGGACCTGGTCGAGATCTCGCCGAATGCCGAGCCGCCCGTGGCCCGGATCATGGATTACGGGAAGTTCAAGTTCGAGCAGGCGAAGAAGGCGCAGGAAGCCAAGAAGAAGCAGAAGCAGATCCAGATCAAGGAAGTGAAGTTTCGTCCGGGTACGGACGAGGGCGACTACAACGTCAAGCTTCGCAACCTGCGCCGCTTCATCGAGGCCGGTGACAAGGGCAAGGTGACCATCCGCTTCCGCGGGCGCGAGATGCGCCACCAGGAACTGGGTGGCGAGCTGCTCGACAAGGTCGAGAAAGACATGGCTGATATCGCGGTCGTGGAACAGCGGCCGAAGATGGAAGGGCGCCAGATGATCATGGTGCTGACGGGCAAGAAGAAGTAAGTCCGTCAGACGACAAGGGCGATCGGGTTTCCGCATACCCGCATCGCTTTTTCATAAACGGTCGGCCCGCAGTGGGTACGGCCCAAAATGCCGGAGAGAGTAATGCCGAAGATCAAGACCAATCGGGGTGCGGCCAAGCGCTTCACCCGTACCGGGTCGGGGAAGTTCAAGCGGTTCCAGTCGCACCGCAGCCACATCCTGACCAAGAAGCCTACCAAGCGTAAGCGTCACCTGCGCAGTCCGGCGATGGTGCACGAGTCGGATGCCCCGGCCGTGCGCAAGCTGCTGCCGTACCGTTGAACTGACCGAGGAATCGAGACATGCCACGAGTCAAGCGCGGTGTAACCGCTCACGCCCGTCACAAGAAAGTCCTGAAGCAAGCCAAGGGCTACTACGGCGCCCGGAAGAACGTCTTCCGCGTTGCCAACCAGGCCGTCATCAAGGCCGGTCAGTATGCCTACCGTGACCGTCGCCAGAAGAAGCGTCAGTTCCGGTCGCTGTGGATCGTCCGCATCAATGCGGCGGCCCGTCAGTTCGATCTGTCCTACAGCCGTTTGATGAACGGTTTGAACAAGGCCGAGATCGATATCGACCGCAAGACCCTGGCCGATCTGGCCGTGCACGACCTGACCGCGTTCGGCAAGATCGCGGAGAAGGCCAAGGCTGCACTGCCGGCCTGAGCCGCAGGGCCTGAAGGACTGCCCGCCGGCGGTGTGCCGGCGGGTCCCGAGAAGGGAGGGTCGATGCCCTCCCTTTTTTGTTTCGGGAACAGGAAACGAGGCGCCTGCAAGGCAGCGGCCCGCACTCGGGGGCCGCTGCCTTGCAGGCGAATAGGGGGCCGGGGAGGCCCGTACCAGTCGGGGGAAGTCGTGGAACAACTGCAACAGCTGGTCGCCGAGGCGCGCGAGCGCGTCGAAGGGGCCACGGACCTGAAGGCGCTGGACGAGGTCCGGGTGCACTATCTCGGCAAGAAGGGCGCACTCACGGCACAGCTCAAGGAGCTGGGCAAGCTACCGGCGGAGGAACGGCCGGCGGCGGGGCAGAAAGTGAACGAGGCCAAGACCGAGGTCGCCGGCCTGATCGAGTCGCGCAAGGAGGCCCTGGCGCAGAGCGCACTGGCGGAACAGCTGGCGGGCGAACAGGTCGACGTGACCCTGCCGGGGCGGCGTCAGGCTGATGGCGCGCTGCACCCCATTACACAAACCCTGGAACGCATCGAGACCTTCTTTGCCGGGTTGGGCTTTCGCGTGGCCGAGGGCCCCGAGGTGGAAGATGACTTCCACAACTTCGAGGCCCTGAACATCCCCGAGCATCACCCGGCGCGGGCGATGCACGACACCTTCTACTTTGATGCCCACCGCGTGCTGCGCACGCATACCTCGCCGGTGCAGATCCGCACCATGGAACAGGAGCGCCCGCCGCTGCGCGTGATCGCGCCAGGGCGCGTGTATCGCTGCGATTCGGATCTGACGCATAGCCCGATGTTCCACCAGGTGGAAGGGCTTTGCGTGGATACGGATATCACGTTCGCGGATCTGCGAGGCGTGTTGAGTGCATTTCTTCAGGCCTTCTTTGATCGGGACGATCTGGCCACGCGCTTTCGGCCGTCGTACTTCCCGTTCACCGAGCCGTCGGCCGAGGTCGACATCCAGTGCGTGCACTGCGGCGGTGACGGCTGCCGCGTTTGCAGCCATACCGGCTGGCTGGAGGTGATGGGCTGCGGGATGGTGCACCCCAACGTGCTGGGTCACGTGGGGATCGACGCCGAGCAGTACACCGGCTTTGCCTTTGGCCTGGGCGTCGAACGCATGGCGATGCTGCGCCATGGCGTGAACGACCTCCGGCTGTTCTTCGACAACGATATCCGCTTCATCGGGCAATTCGGGCAGACAGGCTAATGCGTATCAGTGTGCAGTGGCTGCAGGAATGGCTGCAGATCGACGAGACCCCGGAACAACTGGGCCATCGCCTGACCATGGCGGGTCTGGAACTGGATGCGATGGAAGCGGCGGCGCCCGCCTTCAGTGGGGTGCGGGTGGGCCACGTGGTGGCGGTCGAGCCGCACCCGGACGCGGACCGCCTGCGGGTGTGCCGGGTCGAAGCGGGCGAGGCGGAGCCGCTGACCATCGTATGTGGCGCGCCCAACGTGCATGAAGGCATGCGGGCGCCGGTGGCGGTGGTCGGTGCGGTATTGCCCGGCGATTTCCGTATCAAGCGCTCCAAGCTGCGCGGCGTGCCTTCCGAGGGAATGCTCTGCTCCGCTCGCGAGCTTGGCCTGGCAGATGATGCCGAAGGCCTGATGTCCCTGCCGGCGACGCTGGAGGCCGGCCAGGACCTGCGTGAGGCGCTGGGGCTGGACGACACCATCCTGGAAGTGGACCTGACGCCGAACCGGGCCGATTGCCTGGGCATGCGCGGGATTGCGCGGGAGTGCTCGGCATTGCTGGACCGGCCGCTGCATGCCCCGGCGATGCCGGGCGTGGACGTCGCCAACGATGCCCGGGTGAGCGTCGTCATCGAGAATCCGGAGGCCTGCCCCTTGTATGCCGCCCGGGTGCTGGAGGGCCTGGACGCCAAGGCCGCGACGCCGCTGTGGATGACCGAACGCCTGCGCCGTGCCGGGGTGCGCCCGCTGAGCGCGATCGTGGATGTGACCAATTACGTGATGCTGGAACTGGGCCAGCCACTGCATGCCTTTGATGCCGATCGCACGGGCGCCCCGATCCAGGTGCGCCAGGGCAAACAGGGGGAAACCCTGACGCTGCTCGGAGGCGACCAGACGGTGAAATTGTCGCCGCAGGATCTGGTCATTGCGGGTGATGACGTCCCCCTGGCGCTGGCCGGAGTGATGGGCGGCGCCGCCAGCGCGGTCGATGCCAGCACCACCCGCGTGATCCTCGAATGTGCGCATTTCGCACCGCGCGCCCTGGCCGGTCGGGCGCGGGCCCACGGGCTGCATACCGATGCCTCCCACCGTTTCGAGCGGGGTGTCGACCCGACCCTGGTCCCGCAGGCGATGGAACGCGCGACCCAGCTGCTGCTGGAGCTCTGCGGCGGACAGTGCGGCCCGGTCGAGCAAGTGGGTGAGACGCCGGCCTCCCATGCGGAACAGGCGATCGTCCTGCGCCCGGATCGTGTCCAGCGCCTGCTTGGGGTGACCCTAGAGGCTTCCGAGGTCGAGCGGATCCTGGAGGCACTGGACTGCCGCATCGAGACAAGCGAGAGCGGCTGGTCGGTACGCGCGCCGCGGGCCCGATTCGACCTCGAACGCGAGGAGGATCTGATCGAAGAGCTGGCCCGGGTGCACGGCTATGACGCCCTGCCGCAGACACTCCCGAAGCCGGTTGCGCCGGTGACGCCGGAGTCGGGTCTGCGGTCACTGCGCAACGGGCTTGCCCGCCAGGGCTTCCATGAGGTGATCAGCTTCAGTTTTATCGCTCGCGAGGCCGCCAGTGCGTTCTACCCGGACGTGGAGCCCCTGGCGTTGGCGAATCCCATTTCGTCCGATCTGGCGGTGATGCGCCCGGGACTGTGGTCCGGGTTGGTGACCACTGCCGCCTACAACCAGGCGCGCCAGCAATCGGACCTGCGTCTGTTCGAGCATGGCCTGCGCTTTGTTCCGGATGCGTCCGGTCTGCGGCAGGAGCCGCGACTGGCCGGCCTGCTTGGTGGGAGGGTGGCTCCGGAGGCCTGGGAAGGCGAGGCGAAGAAGGTCGATTTCTTCGACGCCAAGGGCACCGTGGAAGGCCTGTGCGAACGCGTCGCCGGCGCGCTCGGCTTTCGCGCAGAACGTCATCCGGCGCTGCATGACGGGCAATCCGCACGGGTACTGGTCGACGGGCAGCCGATCGGCTGGGTCGGGCGCCTGCACCCGGCGTTGTGCGAGCGCTTCGACGTGGAGCCGGTCTACCTGTTCGATCTGGACGCGACTGCCGTGGTGCAAGCCCCGGTGGCGCAGTTCTCGCCGTTGTCGCCGTACCCGTCCATCCGTCGGGATCTGGCGCTGGTGGTGGCCGAGTCGGTGGCGGCGGGCGATGTGCTGGCGGCCATCGACGAGCTTGGCCTGGAGATCCTTCAGGATGTTCGCCTGTTCGATGTGTACCAGGGCAAAGGCTTGAATCCGGACGAAAAAAGCCTGGCTTTGGGCTTGATTTTACGGGCTTTTGATCGCACCCTAGGCGAACAGGACGTGGCTGGCGTCACCGACGCGGTGGTGCAGCATCTCCAGGCCCGGTTCAACGCAACCTTGAGACAATAGCCGATGGCAGCTGTAACCAAGGCGGATCTCGCCGCCGCGCTAAACGAGGAACTGGGTCTCAACAAGCGCGAGGCCAAGGAATTCGTCGAGATGTTCTTCGAGGAGATGCGGCAGTCGCTGGAGACCGGCGAGGGCGTGAAGCTTTCCGGGTTCGGGAATTTCATCCTGCGCGACAAGAACCAGCGGCCAGGGCGCAATCCGAAGACGGGCGAAGAGATTCCGGTCTCCGCGCGTCGTGTGGTGACCTTCCGGCCGGGACAGAAACTGCGCGAGCGGGTAGAGAGCTATGCTGGAGGCGAGTAACCACCAGGAACTGCCCGCCATCCCGGGCAAGCGCTACTTCACCATCGGCGAAGTCGCGGAGCTGTGCCAGGTCAAGCCGCATGTGCTGCGGTACTGGGAGCAGGAATTCCCGATGCTGGAGCCGGTCAAGCGGCGCGGCAACCGCCGCTACTACCAGCGTCAGGACGTGATCCTGATCCGTCAGATTCGCGCATTGCTGTACGAAGAGGGCTACACCATCAATGGTGCCCGTCAGAAGCTCTCCGGCGACGAGGCCAAGGGTGATCGTCAGCAGGCCCAGCAGATCATCCAGGACACCATCTCCGAGCTCGAGTCGGTTCTGCGCGTTCTGCGCGCCTGAGGCTCCCTAGGGGACGCCCAGACGTCGTATTGATGCGATTCGCTGCGCTCGTCGCATCCTGCGGTGTCCTTCTGAACCCAACTCCAGTTCGAAATTTCCGCTCTGTAGGATGCGACGAGCGCAGCGAGTCGCATCAATGCGCCATTCTCGGTGTACGTGACACGAATGGTCCGCACGGATCTCGCTGCAATGGGGTGGCCGACGCTTTCGTGAAGGCGGGGAATCGGATATAGTTCGCGGCTTCGGGGCGTGGCGCAGTCTGGTAGCGCATCTGCATGGGGTGCAGAGGGTCGCAGGTTCAAATCCTGCCGTCCCGACCAAACAGGAACGATCAAAAAAGGCCGCTTCAAGCGGCCTTTTTTGTGTTCGGGGTTGCAGGTTGCGGCGTCGCCTGGGCTCAGGCTCAATCCATCGAGCGGCGGCGTGCCTCGCGCTGGTAATGGAGCAGGGCGATGTTGGTCTGGCGTTCCATCCACTGGGTCATGCCGACGATCTCGAAGCCCGCAAACTCGAAGCCATCACGTGTGCTGCGGCGACGGTTGGCCAGACGCAGGTTCCCGGAAAGGCGTTCCCTGACATCGGGGAGCAAGAGGTTCTCGAAGGCCAGGTTCGCCTGCTCCTCAAGCGCATCCAGGAGGGTGGTGGGCAGCTCGATGCACATGCCCTGGGCAGAGAGGTCGGCAACCTCGCCGATCACGGGATCCCTCCAGGCCTTCGCATGGAGTTCGATCTGAGGGCGCTGTGCCATCGGAATGTGCACGCGGAACGTTTCGCGGCGTTGCAGGTAGTGCAAAGTCTCCGGATAGGTGCAGACGTAGAGCGCGCCTTTTTGCTCCTGCTCGATGCGTGTTACGTGCGTGCCGAATCGCACTGCGACCCCGCGCAGCGCCGCGAATACGCGCAAGTCCATGCCGGCACGGACCTGCTGGTGCGCCCGAGGCGGGGTCAGCTCGTCGAGAAAGAGTTCCTTGGCGGCTGGGTCCAGACGGACCAGGGCCGAGGTGTACAGGGGGCCGTCGGTATCCACGCGAACGCTCACGACGGTGAGCTTGTGGTCGAGGTCCTTGAGGATGCCGGCAATCCGGTCCGGCTTGTCGACGGTATAGTCGGTGTCGTCCATGCGTCCGAAGTGTTAGGAAAGTGTGAGGACGCAAGGTACTGGTGGATGCCGCGAAAAGCCAGCCTCCACCAGGACCGGGCTCTCAGGCCTGGGTGATCTGGCGTCCGCCGCGGCTTCCGGGGCGGGCGCGGCCATACGGGTCGTAGGTGGCCGCGGGGCCGGTTTCCTCGCCGCGGAGGATCTGCATGGAGAGTTCCACGCGCTGGCGGTCACGGTCGATCAGGCGCGCATTGCCCTGATTCAGAGTGTCGCAGCGTTCGATGGACTGGCGCAGGGCTTGCCACAGGTCGTTCAGTACTACGCCATCGTCCATCTTCGAGAACAGGCGCGCGACGCCCTCGGGGCTGAAGGCCTCGCCGGCGGCCTCGACCAGGCCTTGCTGGTTGCGGGTCTCGGTTTCCAGCTCATGCAGCAGGGTCTGCTTGCCGGTCACCACGTCCTGCAGCGTATCGGGTTGGCGCGCTTCGACTGCGCGCGTCTCCTGTAGCAGGCTCTCTTCCAGCTGATGAGCCAGCCGGATTGAGGTCTCGAGCGAGCGTTGCAGTTTGTGGTGCGCGTCGGCATTCATGGGCGATAGACCGGGTTAGCGCAGCAGGCTTTCGAGGTCGATCATGCGATCGGCCAGCTGCTGGTTGTCCACCGGATAATTGCCGCTGGAGATCGCCTCGCGCAGTTCGGCAACGCGGGCGGCGTCGAAGGGTGCGGTGTCACCCGCGCCCGCCGCGGCATTCATCGCCTGGGCGGCCCCGGTGAGCGTGACCGAATCATTGTTTGGCGCCGATGCGTTACCGGAGGCCGGGGCACGGCTCGCCGTGTTGCCGGACTCGTCGCGACCCTTTACCCCGGGATTCTGGCTGTCGGGGCGCAGGCTGTTCGTGTTGAGGCCCTTGATATCCATGATGCCTTCCTGTCGTTGTAACTGTGCTGCAATTGTTTACGGCCAGCGGTGCTGAAACTGTAGGCCCCGGGGGCGGAAAAGTGTAACGGGCTTCACAGTCCGCTTCGAAAATCATCGGCGTGCCTGGTGTGGCGAGGCCTCAAAGCGCTACCCGGATGTGGCCGGAGGCCTGGATTTCGCCTTCGACGACGCGCCCGGAGGATGCGTTCTTGACGCGGATTCGCTCGCCCAGCGTCCCGTTCTCCAGCGCTTCGCCCTGCATGCGGATGGCGATCGAGCCGTTCTCTGCCAGGATGGTAACCCGCTGGCCGCGACTGATGATCTCGCGCGGGCTCACATGCTGGGTGCCGATGATCTGACCCGGGCGGATGCTGCGGCGGGTCTGTTGGCCGATCAGGGCATTCTTTTCCTCATGATAACTGCCGGCATGGCGCGAGGTCTCGATTCGCTGGAAACGCAGGTCGCCCGCCGAGAGGGTGTGCTGGCGCGGCAGGGTGCGGTTCGCAACCAGCACTTCGGCGTAACGTTCGACGGTTGCCGGCACGTATAACTGCCAGGTCACCGGGCCGGCACACTGGATATGGACAGCGGTGTTGCCGTCACGCCGCCCGCCGGGTGGGAAACGCGCTTCCAGGCCGTCCGTGCAGGGGGCGAGGCGCAGACGCTTGTCGAGCTGGCCAATCTCGATGGAAACATCCTCCTCGCTATCGGTAACGCCCAGTTCCTGAATCAGGAACTGCTCGGCGGCGTGACGGATGTCGTCAACCGGGTGCACTTCGGCCCGGACGCTGGTAGACAGCAGCACCAGGGTGAACAAGAGGGCGACTCCGGCAAGGAGACGCGGAAGGGTTCGCACGTTTGCGCTCGAGTCGATTGCGCTCGCTGGCGAGGCACCGGACCGGCCGCCTTTTTCCGGAACGAAGAGGGCCCCAACGCGAACGAGCGAACGGATCAGCGTCTCCCTGGAAGCGGAAGAAAATTCTGAAATGTGTCGGCGCTGGTTCATGTCGCGGTCCTGTTTTGTCCTGTCCTGCGCAGCCAGGTCGGTGCGGGCGTCGGACTGTGCGCGAATGGCTCGGGTTTGACGGATCTTGCGTCGTTGTCGAGCGAATCGCGTGCGGTTTCAGTACGCAAAAACATGCAGATGTCGTGCCAATGACTGATCATCCGGCGCCACGCGTGCATTCAAGGCCCGTCGCGGGCGGCCGTTATCACCATGAGGCGGCGCCAGCAGGCGCATGCGCGCGAATGCAAATGACAGGCCGGGGTTGCGCGGTGCACACTTGGCCTTTGAGGCCTGTCCGGTGCCTAGAGCAATCGGGGCAAGGAGAGCGGCACGATGAGTCAATTCATTGACGATGTGAATCAGCGAACCCAGTTGGTGGGGCAGAACCGCATGGAGCTGCTGCTGTTCCATCTGGGCGGGTCGCAGACCTTCGGGATCAATGTCTTCAAGGTCCGCGAGGTGATTCCGTCGCCACCGCTGCGTCAGATTCCCGGCTCCATGAGCGTGGTGCGCGGGGTGGCGTCGCTGCGTGGCGGTACCGTGCCGATCATTGACCTGGCGCGAGCGATGGGCCTGCGTGGCGCCGTCGGGGCGGTCGACAACGGGGAGCAGAAAGTGGTGGTCACCGAGTTCAATCGTTCGGTGCAGGGCTTCTGGGTGTCGGCGGTGGATCGCATCGTCAACGTGAACTGGCAGGATGTGAAATCGCCCCCGCGCGGAACCGGGCGCGAATCCTTCCTCGTGGCCGTCACGGAGATCGACAACAAGCTGGTCGAGATCATCGACGTCGAACGGGTGCTCTCCATCGTCAATCCGCTGCCCAGCGAGGTCTCGCCATCCATCCGCGAGAACGCCAGAGAGGCCAGCGGGCGCAAGGTCGTGATCGTCGATGACTCGGTGGTGGCGCGCAAGCAGATCGAGGGGGCGATCAAGGGCCTCGGTTTCGAATACGACGTCTTCAAGGATGGCCAGGAGGCACTGGATTTCCTTGAACAGAAGGCCGCGGAAGGGCCGGTGGGTGACCAGATCGAGATGGTGATCTCGGATATCGAGATGCCACGCATGGACGGCTACACCCTGACCGCGCGCATCCGGGACAACACCGCGCTGAAGGACCTGAAGGTGCTGCTGCACTCCTCGCTGAGCGGTGAGTTCAATACCGACATGGTCAAGCGCGCGGGCGCGGATGCCTTTCTCTCCAAGTTCAATCCCGATGAGCTGGCCAATGCCGTACTGGATCAGACCGGGCGCGAGAGTCAGCAGGCCGAATGACCGGTCGGGCGGAACCGCGTTGCCGCCCGGCAAGCCCGGAGCGGCGACGGGTGGCCGGAAGTCGGTGTGTATGGTGCCATGCGCGCGACGCCGTATACTCGATCCGATCTTCGGGATCACCCCGGTTTTCCGGCCAAGCGGCCCCGGTCAAGGATTCGTCATCAGGATGCCTAATCACGATGGACAGCGCTCAGGGATGACTCGGTGATCGATTCCCGCGACTACGAGGAGTTCTCCCGCTTCCTGCAGGACTGCTGCGGCTTGGTGTTGGGTGACAGCCGCCAGTACCTGGTTTCCAGTCGTCTGTCGCGGCTGCTCGACGAGTTCGACTTCAAGAGCGTCCCGGAACTGCTGCATGCGATGCGGCAGGCCCCGAATCCGCGCCTGCGCACCCGCGTGATCGATGCGATGACGACCAACGAGACGTCCTGGTTCCGCGATGGCTTTCCGTTCGAGATCCTGCGCCACGTGCTGCTGCCGGAACTGGCCGCGAAGGGAGGCAGCATCAAGGTCTGGTCCGCGGGCTGCTCCAGTGGGCAGGAGGCCTATACGATCTCGATGGTGGTCTCGGAATGGGAGGAGTCGCGGCCGGCCCGGAAGGTACCGGTCTCCATTCTGGGCACGGACCTGTCAGAGAAGATCCTGGACGATGCGCGGCGGGCCGTGTACGACGGCCTGAGCATCGTGCGCGGGCTCAGCGAGAGCCGGCGCGCGCGCTTCTTCGAGACCGTCGCGGATGGCCACAAGGTGATCCCGGATGTGCAGCGGCGCTGTCGCTTTCAGAAGCTCAACCTGATCGACAGCTATGCGGCGCTGGGCAAGTTCGACCTGGTGTTCTGCCGCAACGTGCTGATCTATTTCTCGGGCGACACCAAGCGACAGGTTCTTGACGCTATCGCCCGGCAGATGAATCCGGGCGGGTATCTGTTTCTTGGCGCTTCCGAGACCGCAGGGCCCTATACCCAGGCTTTCGAGACCGTACGAACCGAGTACGGCTCGGTACTTCGTCTGAAGTCCTGACGTAATCCAGCCCCGGGGCTGATTCCCGGGAACGCCCGTGCAATGCGGGCGGCGAGTCGTTCCATCCCTTCCCCTGGCTGCCCGCTGTGCCTGCGCCCCTGCGGCACGCCGCTCGAGAATGGCATAACGATTGCTTCAGTCCCCCTGCGAAGGGTCGCAATCGGTGCGCCCCGTTCTCCAAGCGAGGGTCCGCCACGGGCGGACAGGACGGAAGCGATGAGTCTCTCTCTCGACAAGGCGATGGGTATTTCTCCGCAGGCGGTGAATGTGCGGGCGCAGCGCATGGAGCTGCTGGCCTCCAACATCGCCAACGCGGATACCCCGAACTACAAGGCGCGGGATATCGATTTTCGTGCGGTGCTCGAATCCGCGGCCGGCGGCGGCAATAGCTTGCCCATGGCGCGCAGCCAGGCGGCGCATCTCGACCCCAACGCCGGCGCGATGAACGGGCAGGTCGAGGCGCTTTACCGCGTCCCCTCGCAGGCGTCGCTGGATGGCAACACGGTGGACCCGCAGATGGAGCGGGCCGCCTTTGCCGAGAACGCCGTTCAATACCAGAGCAGCCTGGAATTCCTCAATCGCCGGGTCTCCGGCATCCGCGAAGCCCTGCGGGGCGATCGTTAAGGAAACACTGATTAATGTACACACTCGCGTTGGTACCCCAGGTTTTCCGAGCCAAGGCGCGGTGCGCAGCCGGTAGTGGTTCTACCGGCAAGTGCCGCAACGCAGGATCGGGGGACCTGGGGTTCCAACCCCCGCAAGTCATAGAAAGTAGGGGGTCGGCCGCCCGTTGTTATCAAAAACGGGCGCGGGAACGGCGTTGCGGTTCCTTTGTGCAGAATGACTGCACGGCAGTCACCGCGCCTTATTCGCACGCAAAAGCGACTCGAGCGCGAGCGTGTACATCAATCAGTGTTTCCTTAACGCGGACCTGATCGGGAGATCGATGTCGTGAGCAACCTTTTCAGCCTGTTCAATACCTCCGCCTCGGCGCTGTCGGCGCAGTCGGTGCGCCTGAACACCGTGGCCTCGAACCTGGCCAACGCGAACACCGCCGCGACCAACCCCGACGAGGCCTATCGAGCCAAGCAGGTGCTGTTCCAGAGCGTGATGGACCAGGCCAACCCGAACGGTTCGTCGACCTCCGTGCGGGTGGCCGGCGTGACCGAGTCGCAGGCGGCGCCGCATGCGCATTACGAACCCCATCACCCGCAGGCCAACGAGGAGGGCTACATCTTCCGTCCGGCCATCAGCGTGGTGGAGGAGATGGCCAACATGATGTCCGCCTCGCGCAATTACGAAGCCAACGTGGAGGTGATGGAGACCTCGCGTCAGCTGCTCCAGCGCACATTGCAGATCGGTCAAGGCTAGGGAGCCATCGATGACACAGATATCCCCCGAATTGCTGGATCGCCTGGGCCTCTCGCGCCCCGAGCAGAAACAGGACAAGGACATGGACCGCCTGGGCCAGTCCGACTTCCTCAAGCTGATGACGACCCAGCTGGAGAATCAGGACCCGATGGAGCCGATGGACAACGGCGACTTCCTGGGCCAGATGGCGCAGTTCTCGACCGTGACCGGCATCGAGGAACTGTCCAAGTCGTTCCAACAGCTGGCGCAGTCGCTGGGGCAGAACCAGACGCTGCAGGCGGCATCCCTGGTAGGCAAGGACGTGCTGGTTCCCGTCGAATTCGGCGAGCTGGGTCCGGACGGCATGGTCAAGGGTGCGGTGGACCTGGATCGCTCCACGGAGGAGCTGCAGATCGACGTGTACAGCCCGAACGGCGAGCGCATCCGCCGCATGAACCTGGGGGCCGCCGGCAGCGGCCTGCAGGAGTTCAGCTGGAACGGCATGCGCGACGACGGGACCTTCGCACCCCCGGGCGTCTACGAGTTCAAGGCCACGGCCCGCTCCGGGACCCAGTCCGAGGCCGTGGATACCTTCCTGGATGCCCGCGTGGAGAGCGTCGCGGTGGGCAATGATTCCGGGCTGGCACTGACCGTGCAAGGCCTGGGCGAGATCAGCTTTTCGGATGTACGGCGGATTGGCGGCTAACGGCCGGCGCGCGTCGAACGAACCCTAACGGAGGAAACACCCCATGCCCTTCAATATCGGATTGAGCGGACTGAACGCGGCCCAGGCCGACCTGCAGACCACCGGCAATAACGTCTCGAACTCGGGGACCACCGGTTTCAAGCGCTCGCGGGCGGAATTCGGTGACGTGTTTGCCCAGAGCTTCGGTGGCATCAGTCAGACGGCGATCGGCTCCGGCACGCGCCTGCAGGCGGTGACCCAGCAGTTCTCGCAGGGCCGGACCGAGTTCACCGAGAACGGCCTGGACCTGGCCATCAACGGCGAGGGCTTCTTCGTCCTGAACGACCAGGGCAGCACGGCCTATACCCGGGCGGGGGAATTCCAGGTCAATCGCGACGGCTTTTTGGTGAACAACCAGGGCCAGCAATTGCAGGGCTATCCACCGCAGGATGCCAACACCGCCGACCCGAATTTCAATACCGGGCAGCTAGAGGATATCCGCCTGCAGACCGGCGCGGCACCACCCAATGCCACCACCTCAGTGGAAGCCCTGCTCAATCTGCGCTCCGATGCCGAGGCGCCGGATGCGGATTTCGATCTGACTGACCCCGAGACCTACAACTTCTCGACGTCGCTGACGCTGTACGACTCACTTGGCACCGCGCGCGACGCAAGCATCTATTTCGTCAAGGGTGATGAGGTCGGTCAATGGGCGGCTCATGTCGCGGTGGACGATGGTGATGAACCGTCTGGATCGTTCGAACTTCGTTTTGATGGCAGTGGTGTGCTTACGACCGTGGATCCTGACCCAGCGGTGGTAGATGTGGATGGAGACGCCTTGGGCAACGGCGCTAATCCACTTGAATTCGAGGTCGATTTCGGCGGGACTACCCAGTACGGAGGCGATTTCTCGGTCAATGACCTGAACCAGAACGGTTTCGCCTCCGGGCGCCTGACGGGCGTGGATATCGATGACTCCGGGGTGGTTTTTGCCCGCTTCACCAATGGTCAGTCGACGGTACTGGGCCAGGTGGCGATGGCCAGCTTCACCAATCCGCAGGGGCTGGAACAGCTGGGCAACAACAACTGGGCCGAGACCTTCGCGGCCGGCGAGCCGGTCTTCGCGGCACCCGGGACCGGCAACCTGGGAACCATCCAGTCCGGGGCCCTGGAGGCCTCGAACGTGGATATCGCCCAGGAGCTGGTCAACCTGATCACCGCGCAGCGCAACTTCCAGGCGAATGCGCAGACCATCTCGACGGCCGATCAGGTCACCCAGACGATCATCAACATCCGCTAAGTCGCGGATGAGACGCTGAAGAGGGCTTGAGCATGGATCGATTTCTGTACATCGCGATGTCCGGTGCGAAGGAGACGATGCACGCACAGGCCATCAACAACCACAACCTGGCCAACGCCAATACCGACGGCTTTCGCCAGGCGCTGGCCACGGCAGATACCTTGCCGGTGCGCGGGCCGGGCCATGCCTCGCGCGACTACACCCAGATTGGCAACGATGCGGTGGACTTCAGCAAGGGCAAGATGCAGAGCACCGGGCGCGATATGGATATCGCCATCGAGGGCGAAGGCTTTATCGCGGTGCAGGGCCCGGACGGGGAGGAAGGCTACACCCGCGCCGGCTCGCTGCATGTGGATGCCTTTGGGCTGCTGCGCACCGCGCAGGGTCACCAGGTACTGGGGGATGGCGGTCCGATTGCCATCCCGCCGGCGGAGCAGATCGAGATCGGCACCGACGGCACCATCAGCGTGCGCCCCCTGGGGGTGGGCCCGGAGGCCCTGGCGGCGGTGGAACGCATCCGCCTGGTGAATCCGGACACCGACGAGCTCCAGCGCGGGGATGACGGCCTGTTCCGCCTGGCGGAAGGGGGCGAGGCCCCGGCGGATGCCGAGGTGCGCGTGGTCTCCGGGATGCTGGAGGGCAGCAACGTGAACACGGTGGAGGCGCTGACCCGGATGATCGAGCTGTCCCGCCACTTCGAGATGCAAGTGAAGATGATGGATAGCGCCAACACGCTGGAACAAAGCAGCAACCGCCTGCTGGGCCTCGGGTAATTTCCCGGGACTCGCGCGGCACTTGAGAGAAAACAGGAGAACACCATGAACCAGGCACTGTGGATCGCCAAGACCGGCCTCGACGCGCAGCACACGCGCATGTCGACGGTCTCGAACAACCTGGCCAACGTGAATACCACCGGCTTCAAGAAGGACCGGGCGGTATTCGAGGATCTGATCTATCAGACCGTGCGCCAGCCAGGCGCCCAGGCCACCCAGGATCAGCAGCTGCCCTCGGGCCTGCAGATCGGTACCGGGGTGCGCGCCGTCTCCACCGAAAAGATGTTCCAGCAGGGCAACCTGCAGCAGACGGACAACTCGCTGGACATGGCCATCGAGGGGCGCGGGTTCTTCCAGATCCTGCTGCCGGACGGAAATGTGGGCTACACGCGGGACGGCAGTTTCCAGTTGAACTCGGATGGCCAGGTGGTGATGTCCAATGGCTACCCGCTGCAGCCGGGTCTGTTCGTGCCGGAGGACACCCAGTCCCTCTCGATCGGCAAGGACGGCACGGTGACCGCGCAGATCCCGGGGCAGGCCGCCCCGGTGGAGCTGGGCAATATCCAGCTGGCGGACTTCGTGAACCCGGCCGGTCTGCAGGCGGTGGGTGAGAACCTGTTCCGCGAGTCTGCGGCCTCGGGCGTGGCGCAGCAGTCCCTGCCGGGCCTGAACGGCACCGGCACCGTGGTGCAGGGCTCGCTGGAGACCTCGAACGTGAACATTGCCGAGGAGCTGGTGAACATGATCGAGACGCAGCGCGCCTACGAGGTCAACTCCAAGGCGATCTCCGCGGCCGACCAGTCGCTGCAGTTCGTCAACCAGACGATCGGGTGATGTGATGACGCGCCTCGGAACCGTTCTCCGCCTGGCCCTGGCCGTGACCGCCGCATTGTTGCTGTCCGCCTGCGCCGCCACCCAGACGACCAAGCCGGACGACAACCCGGAATACCAGCCGGTGATGCCGGCGCAGCCGGTCCCGCAGTCGCAGAACAATGGCGGCATCTACCAGGCCGCCCACTCCCAGGGGCTGTTCGAGGACTACAAGGCGCGCAATGTCGGCGACATCCTGACGGTCATCCTGGCGGAGAGCACCAACGCGCAGAAGTCGGCGTCGACCTCCACCGGCAAGGATTCCAACCTGGAGCTGGGCAATCTCTCGGCCTTCGGCCGCGATGCCACGTTCAACGGTCGCCCGTTGTTTGGGGCGAGCAACTCGAGTTCGCGGGACTTCGACGGGTCCGGGGACTCCTCGCAGAGCAACCAGCTCGACGGCGAGATCACTGTGACCGTCGCCGAGGTCCTGGCGAACGGCAACCTGGTCGTGCAGGGCGAGAAATGGCTGGGCATCAACCAGGGCGAGGAGTATGTGCGCTTTCGCGGCATCGTGCGCCCAGTGGACGTAACCACCAACAACACCGTGCTCTCCACCCAGGTGGCCAACGCCCGCGTGTACTACGGCGGTTCCGGCGTACTGGCGGACAGCAACACACCCGGGTGGATCACGCGCTTCTTCAACAGCCCGATCTGGCCCTTCTGACCCGGCATGACCGTGGCGAGGTACGACATGGATTCCACACGCACGACACAACGCGCTTCAGGCCTTCCGGCTGCGCCGTTCGGCGGCTGGCGCCGGCTGGGGCTACTGCTCCTGGCGGCGCTGCTGGTGGCGGCGCTCGGGAGTGCCGCGGTCTCGGCCCAGACCGCGATGCAGCAGCAGGTGGCCATGCAGGAGCGCAGCTACATGGAGCGGGTCAAGGATGTGGCCAGCGTCTCCGGCGTGCGGGATAACCAGCTGATCGGTTATGGCCTGGTGGTCGGCCTCGATGGTACCGGGGACCAGACCACCCAGACCCCGTTCACCGTGCAGAGCCTGAACAACATGCTGGGCCAGCTGGGGCTGACGCCGGATGCGGGCAACCCGCAACTGCGCAACGTGGCCGCGGTGATGGTCACGGCTGAACTGCCACCGTTCGCCAAGGCGGGTCAGCGGATCGATATCACCGTGTCGTCCATGGGCAACGCGACCAGCCTGCGCGGCGGCACGCTGCTGATGACGCCGTTGAAGGGGGCGGATGGCCAGACCTACAGCATCGCCCAGGGCAATCTGATCGTGGGCGGTTTCGGTGCCGAGGGTAGCGATGGCTCGCGCATCACCGTGAACGTGCCCAGTGTCGGCCGTATCCCCAACGGCGCAACCGTGGAGCGCGAGGTCCCGACCGCGTTCGCCCAGGGCGATCACGTCACCCTGAACCTCAACCGACCGGATTTCACCACCGCCAACCGCCTGGTGCAGACGGTGAACGATACCTTCGGCCATGGCGTGGCCCATGCCCTCGACGGCTCGTCCGTGCGGGTGCGGGCGCCGGCGAACCCGGATCACCGGGTCGGTTTCGTGGCCGAGCTGGAGAACCTGCCGATCGAACGCGGCACACCGCCGGCGCGCGTGATCGTCAACTCGCGTACCGGGACCGTGGTGATCGGTTCCAGTGTGCAGGTGACGCCTGCGGCCGTCTCCCACGGCAGCCTGACCGTCACCATCAGCGAGGCACCGCAAGTGGTCCAGCCTGCGCCCTTTGGCGAGGGCGAGACCGCCATCCAGCCGGATACCGACATCGCGATCGAGGAGGGCGACAACACCATGTTCCTGTTCGACCCGGGCACCTCGCTGGACGAGATTGTCCGCGCCGTGAATAACGTGGGCGCGGCGCCGGGCGATCTGGTCGCGATCCTGGAGGCCCTGCGCGAGGCCGGTGCCCTGCGTGCGGAGCTGGTGGTGATCTGATGATTGGCTCGGGCGTCGATACCCAGATGCAGGCCCGCGCGGCCATGGCCTCGGACCCCAGTGGTCTGCAGGACCTGGCCCGGGGCGCGCGTTCGGGCGATCAGAAGGGTCTGGAGGCCGTGGCTCGCGAGTTCGAGGCCATGCTGATCGGCCAGATGCTCAAGCAGATGCGTGAGGCCTCTCTGGGCGACGGCCTGTTCGACAACGACCAGAGCGAGATGTACCTGGAGATGCAGGATCAGGAGTTCGCCAAGGCCATGAGCCAGGGCGACGGCATCGGCCTGCGTGATGCCCTGATGCGCCAGCTCTCCGCCCAGCAGCCTGTCGATCCCGAGACACTGAATGATCCGGATCGTCAGGCGGCCCTGGAAATGCCGCGTCGACGGTCGGAGCTGGATACCCTGCGGGCGTTGCAGGGCGAGGCGGAATCCGAGTTGCGCCCGGTGGGCCCGCAACGCCCGGAAGCTGTGTCGCCGGAGGCGGCTCGCGAAGCGGCGCCGCAACCGGCCCCCATTGCCTGGCCGCCGCGGGATGCCGCGGACTTTGTGCAGACCCTGGAACCCCTGGCGCGGGATGCCGCGGCGGAGCTGGGCGTCGAGCCCGGCATCCTGCTGGCGCAGAGCGCGCTGGAGACCGGCTGGGGGCAGCACGTGCCGTCGCGGGCCGATGGCCAGCCGAGTTTCAACCTGTTCGGGATCAAGGCCGACAGCCGCTGGGATGGCGACCGTGTCTCCGTGGGCACGCTGGAGTTCCGCGAGGGCGTGGCCCAGCGAGAACAGGCCCGCTTCCGCGCCTATGCCGATCCGTCCGAGTCGTTCTCCGATTACGTCGATTTCATTCGCAACAATCCGCGTTACCACCGGGCCCTGCAGGCCGGCGATGACGCGCAGTACATCCGCGAGCTGCAGGACGCCGGCTATGCCACCGACCCGGCTTACGCGGACAAGGTCCTGCGGGTGCGCGACCAGATGGCCGCGCATCGTGACAGTGGATCGACTCAAGTCGCGGCCGATGCGGCCGTTACCCGTACCAAGGGGTAGAGCATGAAGCAGAAATGGCCCAGTCCGATGATTAAACAGGCGTTGTCGCGGGAGGCACGGGCATGAGCGCGTCCGGTATCGGCACCTCCGCGCTGCTGGCGTTCCAGCGCGCGATTGGCACGACCAGCAACAACATCGCGAACTCGGCGACCGAAGGCTACAGCCGCCAGCGCACCGAGCTGTCCAACCTGACGCCGCAGTTCCTGGGGGGCAGCTTCCAGGGCCAGGGCGTGCAGGTGGACACCATCCGCCGTATCTCCGACGACTTCGTGAACACCCAGCTGCGCAACTCGATCTCCGATCAGTCGAACGCCGAGCTAAAGGCGTCGCTGGCCGGGCGCATCGACGACCTGCTGGGCAGCTCCAGTTCCGGCCTGACGCCGGTGCTGCAGGACTTTTTTGATGCCGGCCAGGACCTGGCCAACGACCCCACCTCCAGCGCCGCGCGCACGGTCTTCCTGACCGAGGCGGAATCGTTGGCCGAGCGATTTGGCTCGATCGACCGTCGCATCGAGGAGCAGCGCGACATCATCAACGGCCAGATCCGTACCAACGTCGAAGAGATCAACTCGCTGACCGAGGCGGTCGCCGGGCTCAATCGCGAGATCGTGTCCAAGTCGACGCAAGGCAGCCCCAACGACCTGCTGGACCAGCGCGATCGCGTGCTGAATCAGCTGGCGGAGAAAGTGAACGTCCGCATCACCGAGCAGGACGACGGCGCGGTCAATGTGTTTGTCGGCAACGGCCAGGCGCTGGTGCTGGGCGGTAACAACCGCGAACTGGTCGCCGAGTCGCTGACCGGGGACCCGCGTTCGCCGGACATCGGACTGGCCACCAGCGGCGATCCGGTCAACATCTCCCGCTTCATCCAGGGCGGCGAGCTGGGTGCACTGCTGGAGACCCGGACCGGCATCATCGACGAGGCCCAGAACACCCTGGGCCGCCTCGCGATCAGCATCGGAGAGGAATTCAACAACCAGAACAACCTTGGGCTGGACCTGGAGGGCAATCTGGGTGCGAATATCTTCGGGATCAGTGAGCCGACCGTGCGTGGGTTCCCGGGAAATGGGTCCGATGGTATTCCGGAGGTGGAAGTCTCGGATGTCCGTGCCATGACGACGTCCGACTACCGTCTGCGCTACGTCGGGGGTGACTACGAGTTGACCCGGTTGTCTGACGGCACCTCGAAAACATCCGACAACGGCGTGCTCGAATTCGACGGGATCCGAGTAAATACCGATGCGATCGATGATGCCGAGGAAGGGGACGAGTGGCTGATCCAGCCGACACGGAACGGCGCACGGGATTTGGCGGTGGAGATGACAGATCCCTCTAGGATTGCGGCTGCGGCCGCCGTGCGGGCCGACCTCGGCGAGGACAACAAAGGGGATGCCAAGATCGCTTCGGTTCGAGCCGTGGATGCCGATGACCTCACATTGTTGGACCCGATTACCGTTCAATTTAATGATGACGAAGGTGGGTTTGAGATCAATGGGAATACGTTCTTCCCACTAGATCCCGATGAGGGCGGGGTGACGACCATCGAGTATCAGGGCTGGGAGATGGAGATCCGCGGCACGCCAGCGGAAGGGGATACCTTCGTGGTGAGAAGCAATGAGGACCACCCGGGCGATAACCGCAACATGCTGGCGATGAACGATCTGTCGGATGAACGGCTGGTGGGCGGTGATCGTACCTTCGGGGATGGCTACAACAGCCTGTTGGCCAATGTCGGCACGCGCACCCGCCAGGCGCAGGTCGCGCAGGAATCCGCCGATGCGCAACTGGAGCAGGCGCGCGCCCAGCGCGAGGCGGTATCCGGCGTCAATCTGGACGAAGAGGCGGCGGACCTGATCCGCTATCAGCAGGCCTATCAGGCGGCGGCCCAGGTCATCTCGGTCAGCAATTCGCTGTTCGATACACTGCTCGGCGCGGTCCGCCGCTAGCGCCCACCCGGAGACACGGACATGCGCATTTCGACCACCCAGATCTTCCAGACCGGGATCGACCAGATCCAGCGCGGCCAGACGGAGCTCAACCGGACCTCGCTGCAGATGGGGCGGGGCGAGCGCATCCTGTCGCCGTCCGACGACCCGAGCGGTGCGACCCAGGTCAATCAGTTCGAGCGGATCATCCAGTCGACCAAGCAGTACCAGCGCAACATCGACAACACCCAACCGCGTCTGCAGCAAGAGGAATCGGCCCTGCAGAGCGGAACGGACCTGCTGCAGCGGGCGCGCGAGCTGGTTGTGGCCGGCAACAACGACAGCCAGACCAACGAGACGCGCGGCTATCTTGCTGGCGAGCTGCGTCAGCTGCGCGAAGGGATGTTCGACATCGCCAACACCAAGGATCCGAACGGCGAATATCTCTTCGCCGGCACGAAGTCCCTTGATCAGCCTTTCCGTCAGGACGGCAATGGCGAGGTTGACTACTTCGGCGCCGAAGGGACGGGGAGTGTCCGCGAAGTCGCGATCTCGGCCAACCGGAAGATCCCGGTGGGCGACACTGGCGCGCGCGTGTTCATGGATATCCCCGAGAATGACGGAAGGGTCGGGGCCGAAGTGAGAACCCGTGAACCGGACAGTACCCTTGTGGTCGAGCGCACCGGTGTGGTCGATTCCTCCGAGCTCGATGCGGGGGATTACACCATCACCTTCCAACTCGGTACCGACGGGCTGGAATACATGATTAAGGATGAGGACGATGCCGAGATCCAGCTAGCCGTCCCCTACGTGCCGGGTGAGTCGATCGAGTTCGCCGGCCGCAGCATCACCCTGAGCGGTACGCCGGAGGCGGGTGACGAAGTCGTGTCACGTCCGGCGGAGAACAAGAGCGTGTTCGAGACCCTGGACGCGATCATTGCGGCCCTGGAAGAGGGCGGTGCCAGCGGCCGCAGCCGGGCAAATCTCGCCACGGCCAGCAACACCGCGCTTGCCGATCTGGATGCCGCGCTGGGTAACTTCAGCGACATCCGCGCCGAGGTGGGGTCGCGCCTGAAGACCTTTGACCAGCAAAAGGATCTGAACGAGGACCGGCTGGTGGACCTGAACAGTGCGGTGTCCGAGATTCGCGACCTGGACTACGCCGAGGCGATCAGCCGCTTCAACCAGCAGCAGGTGGCCCTGCAGGCCGCGCAGCAGACCTATACCCAGGTGAACCGCCTGTCGCTGTTCGACTTCCTCTGATCCGCATCCCTTGCCGGGCGGGCCATGGTTGCGCCTTTGTGCGACCATGACGCCGTCCTGATCTGCGAGAGTCCGGCATGGCCAAGAACAACGAACCCTCCGCGCCCATCCAGTACCGTTCCACCGGGCGTCCCCCGCGCTATCTGATCGTCCTGCTGATCCTGGCTGCGTTGTGGGCCGGCTTCTGGGGTGTGATCCACCTGCAGTCGGGTGAGCCCGAGGCGGTGACGCTGGACGTCGAGGAGCAGGCCGAGCTGGAGGCCAAGTTGCAGGCGCTGGGGCCGCGCGATGCCGAGCCCCGCCCGGATCAGGTGCCCGGAGACCCGATCATCGATCTCGACGCCGAGGCCGAGCCGCTGGTCCCGGAACTCTACGAGGAACGCGCCGAGGCGCGCAGCGTGCGCTTCAGCGAGCGCGAACTGAATGCCCTGATCGCCCAGGACCCGGACCTGGCCGGACGCGTGGCCATGCGTCTTACGCCGGGGCAGGTCAGCACTCGGGTGCGTATTGATGTTCCGGCCGATATCCCACTCCTTGGGGGCCGTGTCCTGAATGTCCGCTCGGGTGTCCGCTTCGAGACCGAGGATGGGCGGGTGCATGCGCGCCTGGTCGGCGTCAGTGTTGCGGGAATCCCGCTGCCGGATGCCTGGCTGGGCGGGCTGAAGGACGAAGACCTGCTGGCGCTGGAGCCCTTCCAGCAACTGCGCGCGGGCATCGAGTCCATCGAGGTCCGCGACGGCGAACTGGTGCTGGAACTCGCCCCCTAAAGCCGCTCGAGTCCGTCCGCGAATCACACCGTTTCCCGCACGCGTTCATTTTTCCGTCAATGCCTCTACTAGGCGCGGAGGAGTGCGGGGCGGTTGCGGTGCCCCTGATGCGTTTCGATCCTCAGGGAGACGCAATGCATAAACGGCGATGGCATGGAGTACCAAGCCCATAGGTCGCCCGGATCCTCACCGTGAGCTCGTCATCCCGGAAACCGCGCAGCGGTTATCCGGGATCTCCATCGTTGGAAGGCGTAGAGACGTCGGGGTGTTCGTGCGTGAGGAGATCCCGGCTCTTCGCTGCGCTACGGCCGGGATGACGAGAAGGGGAACGCTGCTTGCACCGCTGGACGCCCGGGGCGTTCGGGGACCCGGGCCCGCATGGGAACGGTGCGGTTCGGCGGGCGCCTCACGGCACCTCACGGTGACGTTGGTGCTAACGCGGGGTGACGCGCAGGGTCTCGGCGCCCAGGGCCTGCAGGCGTCCACGCACGCTGAGGGTCAGGGTGGAATGCCCGGCCTCCAGCGACGGCTGGCTGGCTGACTCGTCCATGGCGCGCATGGCCATCATGGGCTGCGGTCGATCGTAGTGGTCGTCCGGCAATTCCACTTCCAGCGTGCGCAGGTGCGTGGCCCCCAGCGAGCGGGCGATGACGCGCGCTTGTTCCTTCAGGTCTTCCATGGCCTCTTCGATCATCGCCTCGCGATGTTCCTGGCGTGCCTCGGGGCTGAGGGAGAATCGGATCTGGCTGACGTTGAGGTCCCGCTGCTGGAGCGCGCCGACCAGTTCGGTCAACCGATCGAAATCGGCTCCGGTCAGTTCCAGGTTCTGCTGGACCAGCCAGGCATTGATGCGGCTGCGGTCGTCGGAGTCGTGAATGGCGCGGGTGGAATAGCCGATGGTGCGGGCGTCAATCCCATCCTGTTCGCCGGCGCGTTCCAGTGCGGCCTGCATGTTGCGGTTGACGGTGGCAGCGGCCGTGGCGGCCTCCGGGGCGCGGGCCTCGGTCGTCATCAGCACGGTCATGTGGTCGTTGGCGACCTGGCGCTCGGCCTTGCCGGTCAGGGTCAGCGTGGTTCCGCCGTCGCTGGCGATGGCCGTAGCCGGAAACGCCAGGACCAGGGCGGCGAGCCCGGCGACGAGCCAGGACGGGCGGGGCGCGAGGGGAGTGTTCTTCGGTCGCATGTTCATGAACCTCTACAGATTGCGCGCAAGCCGGAGGCCGGCGAACACGTGGCGTTTTTCGGGGGTGAAGAAGTTGCGCATTGTAGAGCGGGTGAGCAATGGATCGCTCCAGGCGCTTCCACCGCGCAGAACGTAGTGTTCGCCGTCGAACCAGGGTAGGGAGTATTCCTTGTACGGAAAGGGCTGGAAGCCCGGGTAGGGCTGAAAGGGGTTGCCGCACCATTCCCATACCTGGCCCGTGGCGCGCAATCGCCCGGCCTGGGCGGCGTGTTCCCATTCGTGTTCGTGGGGGAGGCGAGCACCCACCCAGCGGGCGTAGGCCGAGGCCTCGAACCAGGAGAGTCCGACGGCGGGTGCATGCGGATCGAGTGCCTGGGTGCCGTGGGGGAGGGTTTGTACCCGGGTCCCGTCGGGTAGCTTCCACCATCCCAGAGGGGCCGCGATGCCTGTTTGTTCCAGCCAGGTTCGACCCGGCGGGTCCCAGTGGGGGCCCGGGCGGTAGCCTCCGGCCTCGATAAACGCGGCGATCTCGGCATTGGAGACCGGATGCGAGCGGATCGTGTGGGGCGCGAGCCGGACCGGGTGGAGGCCACGCTCGTTGTCGAAGGCGGTCGCCGCGTCGCTGCCGCTGACATGTTCGCCGCCCGGGCACTCGATCCAGTCGCCGCCGGCCGCCAGTGCGGGTTTTGGCTCCTGCGTTCGGGGTGGGGCGGGGCGATGCAGGCGGGCGAACCAGCGCACCTGCTCCAGGCTTTCCAGGTGCATGGCGTGGTGCTGCGCGAGAAAACCGGTCAGGTAGTCCCGCTCGAGCAGGCGATGCCGCCGCACCGCCGGATGGTTGTGCAACAAGTCCAGGTGATGTTGCTGGCTGGCCTTGCCCCATTCCAGCAGGGATGGGCGCGTCGGGAGTCTTCCGCCGCGGCGCCACTTCGGGCTCTGTTCCGGGAAGTAGAGATCGTGCCAGTCGCGCCGGTCGGGCGGAGGTTCGCCCAGGATGCGTTCGTGTAGCCATACCGCCTCGATGAAATGGCAATGGGCGTAGTGCCACCCGATGGGGCTCAGGTCCGGGTGATACTGATTGCGCCATTCGTTCCCCGGTGTCGACTCCAGTGCCGTGTTCAGGCGGTCGTGCTGGGTCGCCAGGCAGTCCAGGAGGTCGGATGGGTGCGGGTTTGCACTTGGCTGCGGATGGGCGGCATTCATATCCGGTGGAGCGTGTTACAGCGCCAGGAGTTCCGGCGGTTCGTCGGGATCGAGGATCAAAAGATGGCCGGGCGGGACCGGGCGCCAGCGTTCGCGGTCGGTGAGGGGCTCGGAGGCCACGACCACGCTGTCGTCGGGGAACGTCTCGTCATCGGTGGTGTAGTAGAGGCTGGGACAGGGCGCATTGACCGCATGGCGGCTGGCGATGATGCGGCGGCCGTCGGACAGGATCACGTTCAGCAGGGCGGTGTCGGCACCCAGCCAGGTCTCCACGGTGGAGAACGCCTCGCCGAGGGCGCCCTCCAGCGTCGCGTTGTCGTCATCGGCCAGGTATTGCCGGACCAGGGCGAAGAGGTATTCGGAATCGGTGGTCCCCTCGATGCTCGCTTCGACCTCCTGGCTGAGGATGTTCTGGATCTGGCGCCGGATGTCGGGACGGAAGCGGCTGATCAGGCCGTTGTGGCTGTACAGCAGGCCATCGCGGGCGAATGGCTGGGCGTTGACGGTGTCGCCGCCGAAGCCGGGGGTTGCGCTGCGGATGGCGGCAACCCACAGGGGCTGGGTCATGTCGCTGGCCAGATCCACCAGGTTGGGATCCTGCCAGAGCGGATCGGCGCGCCGGTAGTGGCGCGCAACGCCCCCCTCGCCAAACCACCCGAAGCCGAAGCCGTCGGCGTTGACGCGCGCATACACCAGCTCCTGCGGGGCCATGGCTTGCTCGATCAGGTTGTGTGGCGGATCCAGGATCAGGCTGCGGAGCGTGATCGGAGGACCCAGATAGGCGAGGTGTCGGCACATGGCTAGGGTCAGTTGGGGCGTCCGGGGTTTCGTGCTAGCGTGCCGCAAACCACCCCGATACGGAAGCCCGGATGTCCGCCGAACCCAGTGCTGTCTCTATTTCCCCTCGTTACAGCCGCGAGGTGGTGGAGGAACGCGACGCCCACGCCGACTTGCTGGCCGATTTCCGTGCCGGGATGCTCGAGCCGCCCCGGTCCCTGCCGCCGAAGTATTTCTACGATGCGCGCGGATCGCAGCTGTTCGATGCGATCTGCGATACCCCGGAGTATTACCCCACGCGCCTGGAGGCCGACCTGCTGGAGCGGCATGCCGAAGCGATCCTGGAGGCATCCGGGGCGCGCACGCTGTTTGAACTCGGCAGTGGGACGTCGCGCAAGACCGAGTACTTGCTGGCGGCGCTGGAAGCCCGCGTCTCCGCGCCCCATTACGTCGCGAACGATGTCTGTGGCGAGATCCTCGACGAGGCCGGCGCGCGACTCCTGCAGCGCTTCGATCAGATGCGGGTGGACAGCCTGTGCGGGGACTATGCGGCGGCGCTGACCCATCTGGCCGATGTTTCCGGTGCGCAAGCCGACGGTCCGCGTCTGTTTGCCTTTCTCGGCAGCAGTCTGGGGAATTTCGAGGACGCCGAGGCGGCTGCACTGCTGCGACGAATCCGCGACACCATGAACCCCGAAGACCGGCTACTGCTGGGGCTGGACCGGGTCAAGCCGCGCCCGGTCCTGGAGGCGGCCTACAACGATGCGGCGGGGGTAACCGCGGCATTCAACCTGAACCTGCTGTCGGTGTTGAATACCGAGTTGGGGGCGGACTTCGATCCGGAGGGTTTCGAGCATCGCGCTCCGTTCGTCGAAGACCTCTCGCGGATCGAGATGCACCTGGTGTCGCGGCGGCAGCAGACGGTGCGCGTGTCGGAGCCGGAGGCGGTTCTGGAGATCGCCGAAGGCGAGGTCATCCGGACCGAGATCTCGCGCAAGTTCAGCCTTGAGGCCATCGACCGTCTGCTGACGGCGGCCGGGCTCGAACATGCGGCACAGTGGTCGGCGCCCGAGGAGTGGTACTCCCTGTTTCTGCTGCGGCCGGGGGCGGACTGAGCGGGATGCGCGCACCGCGGCTGGTGCTGGTGCGGCACGCCCAGGCCGGAAACCCCGGCGACTGGGACGGGGCGGATCGTGACCGGCCGCTGACCGACAAGGGCCAGGTGAGTGCGGTACGCATGGCACAGGCACTCGGGGATCTGCTGCCGGGATCGGTCGAGCTCCTTTGCAGCCCCTATCTGCGGGCCCGCCAGACGGCGATCCCTTTGTCCCAGGCGCTGGATGTCCCGGTGCGGCAGAAGAAATGGCTGGCGCCCGGACAACCCACGGGGCTGGAGGTCGAGGCCCTGGCCCGCAATCTCCCGGCGGATGGTGGCCTGGTGATCGTGGGACACGAGCCGGACCTGTCGCTGCTCGTAAGCTGTCTGCTGGGCACGACGGGCGGGCGGAGTCTGGTTCATATGGGCAAGGGCGATGCCTGCGGATTGACGGGCGCGCTGCCGGGCCCCATGCAGCTCGCCTGGCACCTGCCTCGACGTATCCTCGAACGGCTGGCCGGCGGTGAGGCGGATTGAACATGCACACGGAGAACGATGCCGAGACGGTTGCGGCCGTTGATCTGGGATCCAACAGCTTTCACATGATCGTCGCACGGCGCCAGGACGGCGAGGTCCTGAAGGTCGACCGCATCAAGGAAACGGTGCGTCTTGCCAGCGGTCTGGATCCCGATGGACAGCTGGATCCGGAGGTGGGGCAGCGTGCCCTGGCTTGTCTGGATCGCTTCGGCCAGCGACTGCGCCAGCTGCCGCGCGGCTGCGTGCGCGTGGTCGGCACCAACACCTTGCGCCAGATGGACGACAGCCGCGCCTTCCTGCGCGCGGCGGAAGAGGCCTTGGGGCATCCGGTGGAGATCATTGCCGGGCGCGAGGAAGCGCGGCTGATCTACCTGGGCGTGGCGCATGCGCTGGCGGACGATAGCGGCCGCCGGCTGGTGATGGATATCGGTGGCGGCAGTACCGAATTCATTATTGGAGAGCGCTTCGAGCCGGTCCTGGCCGAGAGCCTGGAGATGGGCTGCGTGACGTTCACCCGCAGCTTCTTCGCCGATGGCAAACTGACGCGCAAGGCCTTCGCGGCCGCGCAACTGCAGGCGCAGCGGGAGCTGCAACCCATCGCGAGTGCCTACCGCGCGGCCGGCTGGGAGCAGGCGCTGGGGGCGTCGGGTACGATCCTGGCCCTGGACCGCATGGTGCATGAGGGGGAATTGGACGAGGCGCCGGGTGTAAGCCGCGAGAACCTGGAGCGGCTGCGCGATGCGCTGATCGAGCAGGGGGCCATCAAGCGGCTGAAATGGCCTGGTCTGGCCGAGGACCGGGCGCCCGTGATTGCCGGTGGCCTTGCGGTGCTTCTGGGTGCCTTCGAGGCGTTGGAGATCGAACGGCTGCACCCCTCGGACGGGGCCCTGCGCGAGGGCGTGATTCACGACCTTCTGGGACGTTTTCGGCACGAGGACGTGCGTGGCAGCACCATTCACCATCTGCGCCGGCGGTTCGCAGTCGATGCGTCCCAGGCGGAGCGGGTGCAGGCGACGGTGGCGCGTCTGGTGACCGCCGTTCGCGCTGCCTGGGAGCTTGGCGAGGACGACGCGGAACGCCTGGACTGGGCGGCCGAACTGCACGAGATCGGCCTGGCACTGGCCCACAGCAAATATCACAAACATGGGGAGTACATCCTCACCTGGGCCGACCTGCCGGGTTTCTCGCAGCCCGAACAGGCCGAGTTGGCGTGGCTGGTGCGCCTGCACCGGGGCGGGCTGAAGCCCAAGCTGTTGTCCGGGGTGCGAGAGGATCGCGCGCGGCCGCTGCTGTTCATGGCGGCCCTGCTGCGTCTGGCCGTGTTGCTGCATCGTTCGCGCGCGCCGGATCCGGTGCCGCTGGAGCGCATCGAGGCGACGCAGGAGGGTCTGACGCTGACCTTCGCGCCCGACTGGCTGGATACCCACCCGCTAACGCGCGCCGATCTGGATGCGGAACGCGAGGACTGGGCCCGCCACAAGCTGGAACTGGAGTTCGAGTGAGCCCCTATTCCGAACCGGACACAAGGAACGCGGGATGCTGACATGGGTGGTCTGGATCTAAGTGCTCGCGGTGCCGCTGTGGATCGGCATCTGGTGGTCGGCGACCGGGTTTCGGTTGATGCGACACAACCGGTTGCTGGCACGGCCCTTCCTGCTCCGCCATGTGCAGTCGATCGGCCTGAATTTCGGGCTGTTCCTCTGCGTGGCCGGGATCGTGGTCCTGCTGCAGGACCTGCTGCGGCACGGCGACGCCGAGGTCAGCTTGCTGGGCGGGATGCACGATGTCCCGCGTTCCGGCACCGCTTCAGCGGACCGGGACCACGACAAATCCTGACCTGACTAGCCATGACGTTCAGCCAGCCGCCGGGTCGCAGGATGGCAGGATGGGATGAGCGCAGCGAATCCCATCAAGGGATTGGCACGACGCCGGAAATGGTGCGTTTCGCTGCGCTCAACGGCACCCTACCGCGGCGGAAGGGAGCCAACGCCTGGGAGAACGTTCCCTGCAATTGGCTGAAGCTCGTTGCTAATGAGGGATTCTGAAGTCGGCGAGACAGAGGGTCGCTCAGCCCGTGGTGGCACCCGACAGTTGGGCGGTCAGGGATTCCTGGGCGGAATAGGGGATCTCGCCCGCGGTTGGCCGGATGCGTTGGTAGCTGCCGTCGGGCTGCAGTGCCCAGGCGGTGGAGCTGTCCTGCAGGTAGTTGAACAGGGATTCCTCGGCGACGCGGTCGCGCAGGTCCGGGTCGCGTACGGGGAAGGCCACCTCGACGCGGCGGAAGAAGTTGCGCGGCATCCAGTCGGCGCTGGACAGGAACACCTCGGGGTCGCCGCCGTTCTCGAAATAGAACACGCGGGAGTGTTCCAGGAACCGGCCCAGGACCGAGCGCACCTCGATGGTTTCCGAGATGCCGGGCACCCCGGGGCGCAGGCTGCAGATGCCGCGCACGACCAGCTGGATAGGGACGCCCGCCTGCGAAGCCTTGTAGAGGGCCTGGATGATCTTCGCCTCGTTGAGCGAGTTCATGCGCGCGACGATGCGGGCGGGCTTCCCGGCCTGGTGGTTGTCGATCTCGCGCTGGATCTTCTCGAGCATCGCGGCATGCAGGCGGAACGGCGCCTGGAGCAGCTGGCGCAGCCGGGTCACCTTGCCCAGGCCGGTGAGCTGGAGGAACACGCGGTGGACGTCCTCGGTAAGCACCGGATCGGCCGTCAGCAGGCCGAAGTCGGTATAGGCCTTGGCGGTGCCGGAGTGATAGTTCCCGGTGCCCAGGTGGGCGTAGCGGGTGATGCGGTCGCCATCGCGGCGCACGACCAGCGCCAGCTTGGCGTGGGTCTTGTAGCCGACCACGCCGTAGGTCACATGGACCCCCGCGTCCTGCATGCGGTTGGCCAGTTCGATGTTGTCGGCCTCGTCGAAGCGCGCCCGCAGCTCGATCACGACGGTGACCTCCTTGCCGGCCTGCGCCGCCTCGATCAGGATCTCGACCAGCGGCGAGCGGGTGCCGGTGCGGTAGAGCGTCTGCTTGATGGCCAGCACCCGCGGGTCCGCCGCCGCCTGGCGCAGGAAGTCGACCACCGGCATGAACGACTGGTAGGGGTGATGCAGCAGCAGCTCCTGGTCGCGGATGCAGGCAAAGATGCCGGTGCCGCTCGTGTCACTGCGGGGCAGGGCCGGGACCAGCGGGGGAAACTTGAGGTCCGGCCGGTCCACCAGTTCGTGCACGGCCATCAGACGGTTCAGGTTGACCAGTCCGGTGACCTGGTACAGGTCGTCCGGCTCCAGGTGGAATTGCTGCAGCAGGAACTCCGCGACCTCCTGCGGGCAGTTGTCCGCGACCTCGAGGCGCACCCCGGCACCGTAGTTGCGCTGGGGCAGCTCGCCCTCCAGGGCGTTCAGGAGGTCGTCAATCTCCTCCTCCTGCACGAACAGGTCCGAGTTGCGGGTCAGCCGGAACTGGTAGCAGCCGGTGACCTTCATGCCCTGGAACAGCTCGTCCACGTGCGCATGCAGGATGGACGACAGCAGCACGAAGTCGTTGTCGCCGCTGGCGACCTCCCGCGGCAGCCGTACCAGGCGCGGCAGGGAACGCGGGGCCTGGACCACGGCGCGGCCGGATTCACGCCCGAAGGCGTCCTTGCCCTTGAGGGTGACGATGAAGTTCAGGCTCTTGTTGAGGATGCGCGGGAACGGATGGGCCGGGTCCAGGCCGATCGGGCTGAGGACCGGCTGGAGTTGTTCGCGGAAGTATTCCCGCACCCAGTCCCGCTGGGCCGCGTCCCAGTGGGTGCGCCGAACGAAGTGGATCCCCTCCGCTGCGAGTGCCGGGATCAGTTCGTCATTCAGGGTGCTGTACTGCTGTTCCACCAGCTCGTGGGCGCGCGGCGCGATCTGGCGCAGCTGTTCGGCGGCCGAGAGGCCATCCGGGCCCGGGGCCTGCACGTTCAGTTCGACCTGCTGGCGCAGCGAGCCCACGCGGACCTCGAAGAATTCGTCCAGGTTGGTGGAGGAAATGCTGAGGTAGCGCAGGCGTTCCAGGAGCGGGAAGGCCGGGTCCTGGGCGATGGCGAGTACCCGGCGGTTGAATTCCAGCAGGGACAGTTCGCGGTTGAGGAACAGGTCGGTTTGGGTCACGTCGGCATCCGGCATGCACGACTCGCGGCAGAAGTGGGACCGAGAGTCTATGACGGCATTATGTCAGTTCCGTGAACCGGGGTCGGTTGGGACGGCCCGGAACGGTCCTGGAAGTCCCCGGGCGGCGTACCTGAACTGCGCTGTCTCGGCGCTGGTGGCTATACTTGAATGCTTGATCATGCAGCGCGAAACGCGCTGCCGTAAGGAGAAGTCCGTTGGCCGAATTTACCCTGACACTGCACGCGCGCGACGAGGCACAGCCGGAGCTGCACAAGGTCTCGGTGGTCGCCGAAGGCGAGCTGCCCGAATACGGTCAGGTCTGGGTCTGGGACATCCTCTACGCCCGGCAGTTGTTCGCCCTGGGCGAGGTGCAGGCGGCCCAGGACCTCAAGGAGACCCTGGAGCTGTGGGCAGTGAACATGTCCAGCAAGGTGTTTCAGCCCCACGGCCATATCCTGTCCAAGGGCTACCTGGACCTGTCCGAGAACCTGCAGCTCGTGACTGGGGACGATATCCCCGCCGCGGCCGAAGGCGATCGCCAGGTGGTGGTCTCGGTCGATGGCCAGGCCGGGCAGCTGCCGGATGTCGTGGTGTCGCCGGAGAGCCTGACGGCCGAAGAACGCCAGGACCTCGTGCTGGGGCTCGGGCAGTACTTCAACTTCGAAAATCCGATGTTCGCGCGCGAGCTGCCGATCCACGTGCTGGCCATGCGCAAGTACTACGCGGACATCAACTTGCCGCATACGCAGATCGCCCTCGACGAGGCCCCGTTCTTCGCCATCCAGAAGGCGATGGAGTACTTCCAGGCCGCCAACCAGGGCACCGTGCAGTAGGCACCTTCGCCGCTCTGCGCCGGGTCCGGGCTGCGTGCTACGGTCGCGATCATGAGGACCGTCTATTCTGCCGCCGACCCGGTGATGGCCGGGTTCATCGAGACCCTGCTGCAGGAGGCCGGCATCCCGGCCTACGTGAACCAGGCCGGGCTTTACGGTGCCGTCGGGGAGGTCCCGCCGACCGAGACCTGGGCCCGCATCATGGTCGTGCACGAGGAACAGGCCGAGGAGGCGCGCGCCATCATCCTGGAATACCTGGAGGGCGAGCCCGAACACGACGGCCGCGACTGGAAGTGTCCGCGCTGCGGCGAGGTGATCGAGCCGCAGTTCACCCAGTGCTGGAACTGCGGCCGGGACAAGCCCAAGGCCTGAGGGTCGTCATTCGGGCCGCCCGTTGCCGCCATACTGGGCGCGGATGCGCTGGATGTAGTTCTGTGTCTCGCGAAACGGGGGCACGCCGCCATGCCGTTCCACCGCGCCGGGGCCGGCATTGTAGGCGGCCAGGGCGAGATCCAGATCCCCCTCGAAGCGATCGAGCATGGCGGCCAGGTAGCGCGTGCCGCCATCGATATTCTGGGCGGGATCAAAGCGGTCGGTCACCCCGAGATCGGCGGCGGTAGCGGGCATCAGCTGCATCAAGCCGTGCGCGCCCACCCGGGATACCGCCTGCGGATCGAAGCAGGACTCCACGTGAATCACCGACTGCACCAGCGCCGGGTCCACGCCCTGGCGGTGGGCGGCGTTGTGGATGAGGTCCGCGAAGTCGCCACCGCCGGTGGCCAGGGCATTGCGGGCGCGGGCACCGCAACGCGCGCGGGCGGTCGGTCGGCCGTAGGTAGCGATCAGCTCCATGCCGCTATTCTGCTGACGCTGGTTGGTGATCAGGCGCTCTCCACCCGGGCCCTGGAACACGAAGATCTGACTGGGTGACCAGTTTCCACCGCCGGGTGTCGAGGTGACCGTGCCGGCACCGCCGGGCGAACGGATGGTCTCGTAGGGAACGCCCTGCGGGCGCTCGTCGGTCAGGACGCGGGCCCCGGAGGCATCGCGAAAGGAGTAGAGCTCGGCCGCGCTGGTGCCGGCCAGAGCCAGCCCCGCCACCAGTATCAGCAGGCGCAGCACCGTCCGACCGGAATGCTTACCATGGTGCCTTGTATGCAAGCCCTGTTCCCCCTGGCCCGGATGCGAGCCGAGTACTGATCCCGATGACCGAGACCGCGTTCACAGTTTGCATTATGGCGCCGGAGAGCGCACGCCTGAAAGCGCGTGTCGAACGCCTGGTCGACGGGGCGGGTGTGACGGCGCCGGCGGTCGAGGTGCTGGAGTCGGTGGACTCGACCAACCGCTATCTGCTGGAGACCCGCCCCGAGGCGGGCGATCTGCCACGCGCCTGCGTGGCGCAGGCCCAGACAGCGGGTCGCGGGCGGCGCGGTCGTGTCTGGCATTCGCCTCCGGGGGCGAGCCTGGCGCTGTCGCTGGCATGGCCCATCATGCAGGGGCGGGTGCCGCCCGCCTATCCGGTCGGGGTTGGCGTTGGGGTCATCCGTGCGCTGGAAGCGCTGGGTCTGGAAGGTGTGCGGCTCAAGTGGCCCAATGATCTGATGGTCGATGCCGCCAAGCTGGGCGGCATCCTGGTGGAGCAGCGCGCGGCGAGTGGTGGCCAGCCAGGCTGGCTGGTGGTGGGGATTGGTCTCAACCGGCAAGGCGCCGGTGGCCTGGAGCTGGACCGCGCGGTGACCGATCTCGCGACCCAGCTCCCCGGCCCGGTTCCAGAGCTCCTGGAGCTTGCAGCCCGGGTGATCGCGGAGCAATGTCGCCTGCATCCGCTGTTGATGGGCGAAGGGCTTGTGCCGCTGGAGCGTGAGCTGGTACGGCTGGACTGCCTGCGCGGCCGGCCGGTCGAAATCCTGGATGACGGCGCCCGCGGACAGGCGCATGGAATCGATCCGGCGAGCGGCTGCCTGGTTGTGCAGTTCGACGACGGTGCGATCCGGCACCTGCATTCGGGCGAGGTCTCGGTACGGAGTTGCGAACATGGCTGACATTGCCCTGGTGGATATCGGCAGTACCCGTGTGAAGTGGCAGGTGCGCAACGCGGAGGGCGAAGTGCTGGGGTCCGGGGCGAATCGTGACCCGGCCGGTTGTGTCCGTGGCCTGGCCTCGATGGCGCGCGAGGCCCCGCTCACGGCCGTCTGGTTGTCGCGGGTCGGGCCCGGCGAGCGCGAGGAGGCGTTCTCGGTCGAACTGGCGGCTGCCGGGGTCGACGCGCCGGTACACGCGGTGACGGTGCCGGCGAACGGCCCGCATGGCCTGCGGATCGACTATGCGGCGGGGCAGCTGGGCGTCGATCGCTACTGCGCGCTGGTCGCGGCGCGGGCCCGCTGCGATGCGCCAATGATCCTGGTCGATGCCGGAACCGCCGTCACCGTGGATGTACTGGAGGCGGACGGTCGCCATGCGGGAGGCTATCTGTTGCCGGGGCGCCAGCTCGGCTGGGAGGCGCTGCAGACGCGTCTGACAGATCGCATTGCGCCGCGCGAGGCCACGCAGTGGCCGGATGACCTGGAGACCGCGCCGGGCCTGAACAGCACCGAGGCCCTGGAGCGCGGATGGAGCCTGGGGCTGGCCGGCGCGCTGGATGGGTTGATCGCGCGCTCGCGGACGGCGGAGCGGGCGGGCGCGGCCTGCTGGCTGACGGGGGGCGATGCCTACTGGCTGGCGCCGGTGTTGCGTGCAGAGTCCACGATCTTCCCGAACCTGGTGCTGGACGGCCTCTGGGAGCTGTCGCGCTGGGAGGGCGCCGAATGCGCTGGCTGATCCTGTTTCTCGCGTTGGTGAACCTGGGGTATTTCACCTGGGCCTGGCACGACGGCCGCCTCAACCCCGATCCCTACGCCGACGTGCCTCCGCTGGAGCGCAATGGTGGCGAGGTGGAGCTGCTGGATGCGTGGCTGGAGGCGCCTGCTGGTGACCCGGACCCGGGTGATTCGGTGTGGCGTGATCGACTTCGGAGCGGGGCCCCGTAGTGGGTCTCTAACGCTCCCGCTGTGCAGCGCGTTCGGCACGGCGCCGGGCGCGGTGGCGTTGCCAGGCGGCCGACAGGCGGCGGGAGGCCCAGTAGCCGGCAATGGCGGTTGGCGTGGCGATCAGCAGGCTGCCCATCAGGGTATAGGTGATCTCGTCCCCGATGCCCTGCAGATACCAGGCGTCGGGGTCGTGCGAGATCAGGGGGACATAGTAGAACACGGCCTCGCCGAGTTCGTGGAAGCCCCCATACAGCGGCGCGGCGGTGAAGGGGTTGCTGACGAACGAGGCCACGAACGCCGTCGGAAAATTGCCCGCCAGTGCAATGCAGAGAATGATCATCAGCACGGTCTGGAAGCCGACCGTGGGGGTCAGGCCAATAAACAGCCCGATCGCGACCCCGCGGGCCAGCGCCTCCGGGCCGCTCTTCATGCTCCCGGCGGCATGCAGCCCGGAATGCAGGCGCGGATGACGGGCCAGCCAGTTGTGGGCGCGCCAGCGCAAGGCCCGCCAACGGATGCTGGCCCGTCTCAGCATGGCCGCGAGTGCCTCAGGCCGCTCCCCACCGGGCCGCGGTCTTGGGTGTCCAGCCGACGGTGATCGCGTCGTCCTGTTCGATGACGGGCCGCTTGATGAGCGCCGGGTGTTCGAGCATCAGCGCGATGGCGCGTTCCGCATCCAGTCCCTCGCGCTGATCGTCCGGGAGTTGGCGCCAGGTCGTCCCGCGCCGGTTGACCAGGGTCTCCCAGCCGACGGCGTCGACCCAGCCGCGCAGCCGATCCGCCGCCAGCCCGTCCTTGCGAACGTCCACGAAACGATAGCCCACGCCGGCCGCATCCAGCGACCGTCGGGCCTTGCGGACGGTATCGCAGTTGGCGATGCCGTAGAGCGCGATCTCAGACATCGCGCAGCAGGGCGTTCAGGCCCACCTTGGCCTTGGTCTTCTCGTCGACGCGCTTCACGATCACGGCGCAGTACAGCGAGTACTTGCCATCCTTCGACGGAAGGTTGCCGGAGACGACCACGGAGCCAGCCGGCACGCGGCCGTAGAGGATCTCGTCGTTTTCGCGATCGTAGATGCGGGTGGACTGGCCCAGGTACACGCCCATGGAGATGACCGCGCCTTCCTCGACGATCACGCCCTCGACCACCTCGGAGCGTGCGCCGATGAAGCAGTTGTCCTCGATGATGGTCGGGGCGGCCTGCAGCGGCTCCAGTACGCCGCCGATACCCACGCCGCCGGAGAGGTGCACGTTCTTGCCGATCTGGGCGCAGGAGCCGACCGTGGCCCAGGTGTCCACCATCGTGCCTTCATCGACATAGGCGCCGATGTTCACGTAGGACGGCATCAGCACGGTGTTGGGGGCAATGAAGCTCCCGCGACGGGCGGTGGCCGGGGGCACGACGCGCACGCCGGCCTCGCGGAAGTCGCGGCTGGAGGTATCCGCGTACTTGGACGGGACCTTGTCGTAGTAGTTGGTGAAGCCGCCTTTGATGAACTCGTTCTCGGAGATGCGGAACGACAGCAGCACGGCCTTCTTGAGCCATTCGTTCACCACCCAGTCGCCGTCCTTCTTCTCGGCGACGCGGGCACGGCCGGTGTCCAGCATATCCAGCGCCTCGTTCACGGCGTCGCGGACGTTGGTTTCCACGTTGCGCGGGTTGATGTCGGCGCGGCGTTCAAAGGCGGCTTCGATGGTGCTCTGGATATCGGACATTAGGTATTCCCTTTAAGGCAATGAAAAATAGTTTGATGAATGGCGTTAACGATAAAGAGCGGTGATCCGCTCGGCCGCCTCGATGCAGGCAGCGGGCGCGGCGACCAGCGCCATGCGCACGTGCCCGGCCCCGGGATTGTGCCCGGTCTCCGGGTCGGTCCGGGAGAGGTAGCGCCCCGGCAGGACCGTGACCCCCGCCTCGCCGTAGAGGCGTCGGGCAAAGCCCTCGTCGTCGCCATCCGGCACGCGCGGCCACAGGTAGAAGCCGGCGGCGGGTGCTCGCACCTCGATTACCGATTCCAGGATCGGGACCACCGCAGCGAATTTCTCGGCATAGAGGGCACGATTCTCGGCCACGTGGGCCTCGTCTGACCAGGCGGCGCGGCTGACGGCCTGGGTCGGCGGCGGCAGGGTGCAGCCATGGTAGGTCCGGTACAGCGCGAAGCGGTCGAGCAGGGCCGCATCGCCGGCCACGAAACCAGAGCGTAGCCCCGGCAGGTTGGAGCGCTTGGACAGGCTGTGGAAGACGATGCAGCGCTCGAAGGCGGTATTGCCTATTCGCGCGGCAGCGCCCAGCAGGCCGGCCGGCGGCTCGCCATCGGGGGGGTAGATCTCGGAGTAGCATTCGTCCGCCGCGATGATGAAGTCGTGGCGCTCGGCCAGGCGGATCAGATCCTGCATCGCGGCCTCGGACATGCAGGCCCCGGCGGGGTTGCCCGGGTTGCAGATGTAGACCAGCTGCACGTCCTCCCAGGTGGCCCGGTCGACCGCCGAGAAGTCGGGCAGATAGCCGTTCTCCGGCGCCAGGTCGTAGAAGGCCGGCGCGGCCCCGGCGAGCAGCGCCGCGCCCTCGTAGATCTGGTAGAACGGATTCGGCATCAGCACGCGGGCGCCGGGCTTCTCCGCCACGACCGCCTGGGCAATCGCGAACAGGGCCTCGCGGGTTCCGCTGACCGGAAGCACCTGCCGTTCCGCGTCCACATTGCCGAGATCAAACCGCCGTTGCAGCCACGCCGCGATGGACTCGCGCAGGGCCGGTTCGCCGCGTGTGGTCGGGTAGTGGTTGAAGCCCTGGAGGGAGGCCCGCAGGACGGGTTCGACGAAATCGGGCAGTGCGTGACGCGGCTCGCCAATCGACAGTGCGATGGGCTCCCGGTCCGCAGGCGGTTGCAGGTCCGCGAACAGCCGGCGCAGGCGTTCGAACGGATAGGGCTGTAGCCGGTCCAGGCGCGGGTTCATGGCGGCTCGGGCGTCGTGGTCGGAGTTGAACGGAAGACTGCGCAGTATACCGGGCCTCGATGCCCCGCGGGAAAACCCCGACAGACCGGCGGCGACCGGGTGGCCCGGCGCAGACCCTGCAGGCTGAGCGGGGAGGCATCGGGCGGTTCTTGAGAAAAAGGTGCGCGCCCGCGGCAACGGCGCCTGGGTCCTGTGACTTGACAACGATACAAGGATCGTTGAAATATCGGCCTATGGATAAGGTCACCGCCACCCACATGTTCGAGTCGCTGGCCTCCGGCATTCGCCTGGATATCGTGCGCCTGCTGGTGCGTTATGGCCACGCTGGGCGGGTCGCCGGCGAGATCGCCGAAACCCTGGAACTGCCGCGCACGAACCTCTCGTTTCACCTCAAGACCCTGACGCAGGCGGGTCTGCTGACCGTCACGCAGGAAGGGCGCTACCAGCGCTATCGGGTGCATCTCGACGCGATGCAGGACCTGGTCGCCTACCTGACCGAAAACTGCTGTGCGGCCGACTCCGACAGCTGCGCGTTGCCTGCGGCCCTGGATTGTGCAGGGGATACGGAAGCCACAGCGGCTCTGCCAGTGCCGGGCCGGCACGTCCGATAGACCACGCGCCCGGGTGGGGACCGCAACAACCGAGCCGGACCGGGTTCACCCGGGATGGCCCGTGGGACCCCGGGCCGATCCGCGAAATGTAGGGAATCAAGGAGTCTGATCCATGAAGCGCATGCACCTGCACGTTTCCGTGCCGGAACTGGAACCGGCGATCCGCTTTTACTCGCAGCTGTTCGCGGCCCAGCCGAGCGTGGTCAAGGGCGACTACGCGAAATGGATGCTGGAGGACCCGCGGGTGAATTTCGCGGTGTCGGCCCGCGGTGCGCCGGTGGGCCTGAACCACCTCGGCATCCAGGCCGAAGAGGCGGCCGAGCTCGAGGAGCTGGGCCAGCGTCTGGACGCCATCGACGCGGACGTGCGCGAGGAGATGGGCACGCATTGCTGCTACGCGCAATCCGACAAGTACTGGACCACCGATCCGGCCGGGATCGCGTGGGAGAGTTATCACACGCTCGGGAGCATCCCGATGTTCGGCGCACAGGATGAAGGGACCGGTGACTGCTGTGTACCGGAAGGGACATCAAGCGTCTCGTGCGGGCCAGCTAGTGACAATGAAGCCAAGGGTTGTTGCTGACGCGTTACCTGGGCAGATACGGAGGAAGCAATGACCGACCGGAACGCCTCCGTCGAGGAGATCTCGACGAAGGAAGGCATGGGCATCTTCGAGCGCTACCTGAGCGTGTGGGTGGCGCTGTGCATCGTGGCGGGCGTCGCCCTGGGGCAGTTCCTGCCGGTGGTGCCGGAGACCCTGTCGCAGTGGGAGTACGCCCAGGTCTCCATCCCGGTGGCCATCCTGATCTGGGCGATGATCTACCCGATGATGGTGCAGATCGACTTCTCCGCGATCCTCGGCGTGCGCCGGGAGCCGAAGGGCCTGGCCATCACCACCTCGGTGAACTGGCTGATCAAGCCGTTCACCATGTTCGCGATCGCCTGGTTCTTCTTCATGGTGGTGTATGCCGCCTGGATCCCGGAAGACCTCGGGCGTGAATACCTGGCCGGGGCGATCCTGCTGGGCGCGGCGCCGTGTACCGCGATGGTGTTCGTCTGGAGCTACCTGACCCGCGGCGACGCCGCCTACACGCTGGTACAGGTGGCGGTGAACGACATCATCATGCTGTTCGCCTTTGCCCCCATCGTGGTGCTCCTGCTGGGTGTGTCGAACATCCACGTGCCCTGGGACACGGTCGCGCTGTCGGTGCTGCTGTACATCGTCATTCCGTTCGTCGCCGGCTACCTGACGCGCATCTGGCTGATCCGCAAGAAGGGCATCGAGTGGTTCGACAACGTGTTCATGAAGCGTCTGGGCCCGGTCACGCCGATCGGCCTGCTGGTGACGCTGGTCCTGCTGTTCGCCTTCCAAGGCGAGCGCATCCTGGAGAACCCGGGGCATATCGTGCTGATCGCGATTCCGCTGATCATCCAGACCTTCCTGGTGTTCTACATCGCCTATTACTGGGCCAAGGCGTGGCGCGTGCGGCATGCGGTGGCCGCGCCCGGCGCGATGATCGGCGCGAGCAACTTCTTCGAGCTGGCGGTGGCCGCGGCGATCGCGATGTTCGGCCTGCAGTCGGGTGCGGCGTTGGTGACCGTGGTGGGTGTGCTGGTCGAGGTGCCGCTGATGCTGGCGCTGGTGCGCATCGCCAATCGCACCCGCCACTGGTTCCCGGCGGACACCGAGGGGAAACCGGCATGACCACGGTTACCCTGACCGATGCGGCACGCGACTGGCTGGCCGGGCAGGGCGGCGAGGTGACGCTGCGGTTGTCTACGCGCCACGGCTGCTGTGGCGGCCAGGCCGCGGTGCCGGTGGCCGAACCGGGCGCACCGCGTAATGCGGACGGTTATACCGTCCGGGAGATTGATGGCGTCCGGGTCTTCGTCGCCGATGATCTCGGTGCGGGTCCCTATCGTATTGATGGGGAGGGCCTGTTTCGCTGGCGCCGGCTGGTGGTGGAAGGCGAAATGGGCCAAAGCCAAAACTAAAGGCTGGAGAGCGCGATGTTCGAACATATTCTGGTTGCAGTGGACTTCTCGCCCGCCTCGGCCCGTCTGGAGGGCCAGCTAGAACGCCTGCGAGCGCTGGGCTGCCGCAGGCTGACCCTGGTCCACGTGCTGGTCGGGGGGTACACCCAGGCCCCCGAGCTGGGGCATGGCCCGTATTACGAAGAGCGCCTGGAGGAAATGGCCGCCCGGCTTCGTGAGCGAGGTTTCGAGATCGATACGGCCGTCTGCGCGGGCGCCGTGGCCTCCGAACTGGAGCGCGTGGCCCGAGAGCGTGGTGCCGGCGTGATCCTGGCCGGCAGCCATGGTCACAGCTCGCTGCGCGATATCTTGCTCGGTAGCACGGTGCTGGATCTGGCGCGCCGCGCCCGGCGCCCGCTGCTGCTGGCACCCACCGGCGGCGATGTGGCACTGGCCGAGGCCCCGGTGTGTCGCCCTTTGCTGGCGACGGATGGCTCGAAGGCCGCAGCGGCTGCCGAGGAGGTCTTCCTCCAGGTCTTGCCTCAGTGTCGGCGCGGGGTGGTGGTGGCGGTCGGGCGTTGGGGCGATGATCCCGAACGCGTCGAGGAGCGCCGGACCATCGAGGCCCACGTCGAGGGGCTGGCGCAGCGGGCCGGTGAGCGCCCCTTCGACACCGTGCTCGTCGGCCAGGGCAAGCCCTCGGTCGTGATCGGTCGGGTGGCCGAGGAAAAGGCCGCGGATCTCGTGGTCATCGGCAAGCGCGGTCGCAACCCGGTCACGGACCTGCTGCTGGGCAGCACGGCCGAGGCGGTATGCCGCCAGGCCCGGCGCCTGACGCTGCTGGTGCCATCATCCTGAGAGGCCAAGTTCTGGAGTTCGATGTGTTTTGTTAATGCCGGCGTGGGCGGGTGTACCAGAACCAGCTGAGGCGGCGTGAGCGCAGGCTCCAGGGGAACAGCAGCACCTGCGTCACCACGAGGATGTGGCGGCCTGGATGGAACCAGTCCGCCTTGCGGCCGGAGGTCAGTACGGGTGTTTCCAGGATCTCGACGCGCTGGCCGTGCGCGCGGCCCCAGCGTCTCAGCGCGCGGGACAGGAACACCTCTTCCCCCGCGTACACGGCCTCGCTGAAGCCGCCCACCGCCGCGAAGGCCTCGCGGGTGCAGAAGACGTAGCAGCCAGCCGCCAGAACCAGGCGCGCGGAGAGGGTGTTCCACGCGGTGGCACCCCAGCGATAGATCCGGTGGCTGAGGTGGTCGAACGTGACCCGAGCGCCACCCCCACAAACCTCGCCGCTGTCCAGCGCGTCCAGTGTTGCCTGCAACAGGGCGCGGTCGGGCCAGGTGTCGGCATCGACGAACAGGAGGTAATCGCCGCAGGCTACGGCCGCGCCGGCATTGCGGGCGCGGCTGATGCGGCGCTCGGGTTCGAACACGACGCGGCATCCCGCGGCCTGGGCAATCTGTGGCGTGCGGTCGGTCGAGGCGTTATCGACCACGATGATCTCGCTGTTCCGGTCAATGCCGGACAGCGCTTCCTGCACCGCCGCCAGGGTGCGCGGCAGCCATTCGGCCTCGTTCCAGGCCGGGATGATGATCGACAGGGCCGGTCTGCGGGACACGCGGTTCAGTAGGTCGGCATGTGGGGGTCGACATCGCGCGCCCAGGCATCGACGCCGCCGGTCAGGTTGATCACGTGCTGGAACCCGGCCCGGTCCAGAAATCCGCAGACCTGCTGGCTGCGCACCCCGTGGTGGCAGATCACCACGATCTCGTCCTCGGCGTTCAGATCCTGATAGGCCGTCGGGATCTGGCCCATCGGGAGCAGTTGCGAGCCCCCGATGTGGCAGTGCTCGTATTCCCAGGGCTCGCGTACGTCCAGGAGCAGCGGCGGGTTCTCCGCCTGGGCGAGGTAGTCCTGTAGTTCTCGGGGAGACATCTGGCGCATGGGTCGATCCGTGCCTGAGTAAGCCCGTCACGCTAGGGTGCGGCGGGCCGGGGTGCAAGAAACACGATCCTTACCGCGTCGAGAGGGATCGACCGGCATGCTGTCGCGGAGGGAGACACCCATTCATGGGTGCGGCGGGTCGAGGTGCTCGGGATCGCATCGCCTGGTTTGCGGCAGGAGGGGTGGCTGGAGGTTGCGGCGGTTCTTGTATAACTGCGGCGATGGGGAGGCGTGCGAGAGCATGCGAATGGCACCCGGGCCCGCGACGTTCGTGGTGGATGGGCCTGGCCCCAGGCGCTTCATCCACGTCGATCCAGGGGGCTGTCAGCGAGACACGGCCAGGAGGCTCCCCGGCTGCAGATCAGGCGACGTTGACAGCAGACGATGGTATTCCGCCCGGACCGCCGTATAGCATTCACAGGCACACGCCTCCAGCCCGGGCCGGTCGAGCACGGTGATGTGCCCGCGGTGGTACTCGATCAGGCCCGCTTTTTGCAGTTTTCCGGCGGCGCAGGTGATGCCTTCCCGGCGCACGCCCAGGATATGCGCGATCAGTTCCTGGGTCATTTCGAGGGTGTTCGCGTGCAGACGGTCGAGATTCAGCAGCAGCCAGCGGGCGAGTTGCTGGTCCAGGGTGTGATGACGGTTGCATACCGCCGTTTGTGCCATCTGGGTCAGCAGCGCCTGGGTATAGCGCAACAGCAATTGCTGCATGTGACCGCCGTGGGTGAACTCCTCTTTCAGGACCTGGGCCTTTATCCGGAACCCGTGTCCGGCACTATGCACGACAGCGCGGCTGCATGTGCTTTCGCCGCCCATGAACAAGGAGACCCCGATCATGCCCTCGTATCCAACCACGGCGACTTCGGTTGTTGCACCATCCTGCATGACGTTGAGGAGGGACACGATGGCCGTGGTGGGGAAGTAGGCGTAGCGCATCGGGTGTCCGGGCTCGGCCAGGACTTCCCCCAGCGGCATGGGTACCGCCTCCATGTGCGGGGAAAGATGCGCGTAGTCCTCGAGCGGAAGTCCTGCGAGCAACTGGTTCGCGCGAAGTCTATCGGAGTACGGCATCCTGGCCCCCCTGCCCGAAGGTTGAATCAGCACATAAGCCCCCCCCGGTGGCCGCAAGCGCGCCGGCGTCCCAACGCTGGCTGAAGTGTTCATGGATTCGATCATTACCACGCCATGTTGGTTTAATAGCCTTACGGATGCTGGGCGTCAACGCTCTATTCACGTAAACGTGAACTCGAAAGGATTCTTTCGGGGGGCGTCCACTCGCATGCGTGTCGCCCCGGGCCACGCGGAGCCGAGACTGAACAGCGGGCAGATCGAGTAACACCCGGGTGCTACAGAGGTTTGGACGTTCCACGTTCAATGTGTGTGTCCAATTGGCGTGACCAGGGCGTCTGCACGGACTCGCGGAGGCGAACAGACGACAAGGTTCGCGGAGGGGCGGAGCGGAAGCTGCCATGGTTCCGCGGGCACAATGTGTGGGATCGAACATACGGTGAACGCGCCTGGCCCCAGTATAGGCTGGAAGTGTACGGCTTTCGGACCCGTTCCTAGTATCGAGACCGATAGCCCGGTGTTAGAAACCGGCTGGCCGGCGGTGGGTTGCGAACCCGGACGCTGGCGTCGAGCCAAGTACGGAGTCCCAGCATGGAGCCACAAGCAGCGGTCGTCGAACCCGCCGATGATCCCCGAGCGTTACAGCGCGCACTGTCCGCGTATCGTACGCCGCTTCTCGCGCGCAGCGGGTTTGAACTGGTCGTTACTGTGATCCCGTTCGGCCTTTTCTGGTTTCTGACCTGGGCCAGTGTGAGCGCCGGCTACTGGGTCGGCCTGGTGCTGGCCATTCCCGCTGCCGGGTTTCTCGTGCGGCTGTTCATGATCCAGCATGACTGCGGGCACGGGTCATTCTTCCCGTCCCGGCGCGCGAATGACTGGGTGGGACGGGTGCTGGGCATATTCACGCTCACGCCCTACGACTTCTGGCGTCACACGCACGCCCTCCATCATGCGCACTCCGGCAATCTGGATCGCGCGGACGAGGGGAGCATCGAAACCCTGAGTGTGCGTGAATTCCAGGCGCTGTCTCCCTCGCAACGCCTGCGTTACCGGCTGTACCGGCACCCGCTGATCCTGTTCGGGCTGGGTCCGGTGTACCTTTTCATGTTGAGCAACCGCCTACCCGTTGGGTTCCTGCGCGCGGGATGGATGCCCTGGCTGAGCACCATGGGTACCAATGTGGGCATTGCGCTGGTCGTCGTTGCGATGATGTGGCTGGTGGGTGCGGGCACCTTTCTCCTGGTGCATCTGCCGATCGCGGTTCTGGCGGGTTCGATCGGCGTCTGGCTGTTCTATGTCCAGCACCAGTTCGAGAATACGCGGTGGGCGCACGACGAGGCGTGGAGCTTCCAGGAAACGGCGCTCTACGGAAGTTCTTATTACGAGCTGCCTGCGGTGTTGCGCTGGATGACCGCGAATATCGGGGTACACCACGTCCACCATCTCGCCAGCCGCATTCCGTTCTACCGATTGCCCGAGGTGCTGGAAGACCATCCGCAGCTTCGCAAGATCAGCCGTGTCACGCTGAAGCAAAGCCTCCATTGCGCCCGGCTCGCCCTGTGGGACGAGGAACGGCAGCGTCTGGTGCCCTTCGAGCACGCAAGCACGGAGACGCCTCCGGTACGCGCGTAGGTATGGAGAGCGGGGTCTCCGGCAGGGCGCTCGACGGGTGCGTCGGCCACCGGTGCGCGACGTGCGAATGGAACAGGGTCTCCCTGGCGCGCAACCGGCCATGCCGGACAGGGTGCCCGGGCTGCACTCTGTCTGGCGGATGGGGGCCTGTGATCGCTCCCTGAATGGCCGGCGGGCTGCGCGGCACAGCCCGGAAAAGCCGCAGGCGGACCCTCCGCCGCGACGATGCGAGGCCTATCGGAGTCCGAAGAATCCCAGTATGAACAGGACGATAACGATGGCGCCGACGATGTAGATGATCTGGTTCATGAGCTTTTCCTTGGTTTGGACGGGTTCGGCGACAGGCTGTCCGAACCCGGTGATTCGCCTTTAAGCGTATGCGTGGCCGGATTGCCCGTCGGTGCGGCACCGCACAGGGAGTTTCGGGGCTCATTCGAGCTGCCAGTGCACCGCATTGGCGCCTGTGGCGCACAGACGCCCGCATGGCCGCATGCCGATCGGAGGGCGGGCGGGGCCGCGTCCCGCGGCCGGGTTTTGTTCGGCAGCAGACAGACGCTGGGCTTGGGGCCCGTGTAGCTTGGAGCTGGCGAAACCGCGGGAACGCGAGTGGTCGCTCGAGCACGCCGGAGACCGCCTCCGGGACGCGGGTCGGGTCCCATAAGTGAATGACGGATGGGCCGGGCGGCCATCCCGGACGTGACTCCTTTTTATCGACAACCGTTAATGGGAGAACAAGCATGAACAAGGACCAGATCAAGGGCCGCGTCGAAGAGGCGAAGGGCCAGGCAAAGCAGACGGCTGGAAAGGTCGTTGGCAACAAGGAACTGGAAGTGAAAGGGCGCGCTCAGAAGGCGGGTGGAAAGCTCCAGGCGGGATATGGCGACCTGAAGAAGGACATCAAGGATTCCACCTGACCCGGACTTCCCGCGGGTGACACCGGTCACCGGCTGCGATCGCGGTGCGTCCGCCGGGAAGCAGAACGGCCCGGCACCGGGCTATTATGCGCGCACCAGGGGCGGTGACCTCGGGATGGATTTGACTGGAGGACCGATGCGGAAGCTGAGCCCGGAGTTCGAGAGACAGTTGCAATTGCGCCATGAGGCCGAGTCCCGGCTTAAAGAGGGCTCGGCTCCGCCTACCGGTGGCTGGACGGTGGGCCCGGATTCGCTGACGCTCCTTTACCGCCTGGCAAGCGACCCCGATACCGCCGCGGATGCGCTCAGGCTGCTGAGTGAACTGCAGACCCACCAGGTCGAGCTGGATCTGCAGAATTTCCAGCTAAAGACCGATCAGGAGGAGCTGGACCAGGCCCTGGCTCGTTATCGAAGTCTCTATGAGTTTGCACCGGTGGGGTACCTGGTTGTCGGGCTCGATGGAAGAATCCGCGAAGGCAATCGCGCCGGCGCGGAGCTGCTCGGTACGGTACCGGATGGACTCGAGGGCGAGCCCCTGGCGTCGTGGTTCGCGCAGGGCAGCCAGTCGGCGATCCAGGGCGTGGTTGAAGCGTGCCGGGAAGGCGCCGGGGGTGTCTGCTGTTCGGTTGAATCCAGCAGCCGAGGGGGTGATGGCGCAGAACTTTTGCGAATCACCGCGAGCCTGGGCCCGGGGGGCGAGGATGTATTGCTGATCGTCTCGAGGTGCGAATCATCGCCGCGATGAGTCTGCCCGGGAGGCGCTGAGTATGGGTAACCATTCCCCTGTCGATGCTCCGGAGGCGGTGCGCATTATCGGTATCGGGGCATCGGCCGGCGGTCTGGTCGCGCTGGAGGAGTTTCTGCACCGCATACCACCGGACAGTGGCATCGCTTGTGTCGTGGTGCAGCATCTTGATCCCACCCAGAAGGGGCTGCTGCCCGAACTGCTGCAACGGGTCACCGCCATGCCGGTGCGTGCGGCCGAACAGGGCATGCGCGTCGAGCCCGGTCACGTGTATGTGATTCCGCCGAACACGGAACTCACCGTGGTCGGCACGACGCTGCATCTGGGCGCACCCGCGGAGCCACGGGGCATGCGCTTGCCAGTCAATATCCTTTTTTCGTCGCTGGCCGGTGGGCAAGGCGAACGCGCCATCGGTGTCGTGCTCTCCGGTATGGGCTCGGACGGAACGGCGGGCCTGGAGGCGATCAAGGCCGTGGGCGGCCTGACGGCGGTGCAAGACCCCGAATCGGCGCAGTTCGACTCGATGCCCCGAAGCGCGATCAATGCGGGGTGTGCCGATATCGTGGCGACGCCGAGCGAGCTGCCGGAACGGATCCTGGCCGTCGTGCGCGAGGCGAGCGCCGTTTCGGGCGAGGCGCTACCCTCGGACATCTCCACGCCTCTGGAACGGATCGTTGCCGCGTTGCAGCAGCGGATTCGCCATGACTTTTCGCTGTACAAGCCCAGCACGCTGCAGCGCCGGACGGAACGGCGCATGGCCATCCATGGCATCGCCTCGCTGGAGGAGTACGCAGCGTTCCTTGAACACAACGCGCAGGAAGCCGAACTGCTGTTCAAGGAACTGCTGATCGGCGTGACCAGTTTCTTCCGTGATCCCGCCGCCTGGGAGTATCTGGCGGATACGGTGCTGCCCGAGCTTCTGGAGCGCCAGAAGGGGACAGAGAAGCTTCGCGCCTGGGTGATTGGCTGTTCGACCGGCGAGGAGGCCTATTCGCTGGCCATGGTGTTCACCGAGGTCATGGAGCGATCGCCGCAGCCGCCTGCCGTCACGCTGCAGATCTTCGCGTCGGATTTGAGCCCGGACGGCATTGCGACCGCGCGCCGGGGCCGGTACCCACTCGCGATCGCGGACGATGTGTCGCCCGAACGGCTGGCGCGTTTCTTTACCGCCCATGAACACCACTATCAGGTCATACCGGGCATTCGGGACATGGTGCTGTTTTCCCAGCATGACGTGATCCTCGATCCGCCATTCACCAAGCTCGACCTGATTGCCTGCCGCAACCTGCTGATCTATTTTGGGCCGGTGTTGCAACGCAAGCTGCTGCCCCTGTTCCACTACAGTCTGCGCCCGGGTGGCGTACTGTTTCTGGGGACTTCCGAGACCGTCGGGCAATTCAACCATCTGTTCACGCCGATCGAGTCGCGGCTGCGGTTCTATCAGCGCCAGGATCACACCTACATGGGTGGGCGTGATTTCCTGCCTCATGCCTTCCCGCCCCTGTCCGGCCCGAGCAAGGAGCGTCCCGTGTCCCCATCCGAGGTTTCCTCCCAACCCACCGATGCGCTGCAGGCGGCGGCCGATCAGGTCCTGCTGCAGGTGTACGCGCCGGCCGCGGTCGTGCTCAATGCCGACGGGGATATCGTCTACGTCAGCGGCCATACCGGAAAGTACCTCGAGCCGGCCGCCGGCAAGGCCAACTGGAATATCTTCGCCATGGCGCGCGAAGGCCTGGGTGGACCTCTGGCCGGGGCGTTGAAAAAGGCCGCGAAGGCCGACTGCCCCGTGCACTTGCATAGCCTGGAGGTGCCCACGCACGCCGGAGTGCAGCGCGTCGATGTCACCGTGCATGCCTTTCATGACGCATCCCCCTTGCGGGGCATGACCATGATCGTATTCCGCGATCTGGCCCCGAGCACGGCCGGGCAGGGTGGGCGCAGGAACAAGGGCAAGGGGGCAATGCCGGCCGCGCATGCCGCCGAGCTGCAGCAATACCGCGCCGAGATCGAGGCCTTGCGCGAGGAGGCGCGCACGGCCCGGGAAGACTCGCAGGCTGCGACCGAGGAGCTGCAATCCGCCAACGAGGAACTGCAATCGTCCAACGAGGAGCTCAACAGCTCGAAGGAAGAGATGCAGTCCATGAACGAGGAACTGCAGACGATCAATGCCGAGCTGCAGGCCAAGCTGGACGATCTCGCGCTCGCGCAGAGCGACATGCAGAACGTGCTCAACAGCATCGATATCGCCATCCTGTTCCTGGATCAGAATCTGGATGTCCGGCGTTATACCGATCAGGCGGCCCGGGTCTTCCGACTCCGGGAGAGCGATGTCGGCCGGCCGCTGAGCGATCTGACCACCAGCCTGGAATACCCGGAACTGCATGACGATGCCCGCGATACCCTGCGCACCCTGGCCGTCTCGGAGAAACAGATCACGACCGACGACGGGCGCTGGTTCACGGTCCGCATCATGCCCTATCGGCGGGTGGACAACGTGATCGACGGGGTGGTGATCACCATGGTCGATATCACCGAGACCAAGAGGCTGGAAGCCGGGTTGCGGGACTAGGGAGACGCTGATCTATCGCACGCCCGCGTTGGTGCCCCCTGTTTGCCGAGACAACGCGCGTCGTGTAGCGGGTAGTGGTTCTACCCGCAAGCGGCGCAACGCAGGATCGGGGAACAGGGGGCGCCAACCCCACGAGCTATTGAGCGCAGGGGCTCGGCCGCCCGTTGTTGACAAAAACGGGCGTGGGAACGGCGTTGCGGTTCCCTTGTGCAGAATGACTGCACGGCAGTCACCGCGCCTTGTTCGCACGCAAAAGCGACTCGAGCGCGAACGTGTACATTAATCAGTGTTTCCCCAGGGCAAACCGATGACGGCCCGCCCCAATGGGCGGGCCGTCATGGAGCATGGACGAGTGGCGGCGCGTCACCGCGATCGCGGCCTCGGCAGGGTGGCCGAGCGTGCGTAGCGGGGTCCGACCGCTATTTGAGCTGCATGTCGTTTTCGACCGACCGTACGCCCTCGACGCCACGTGCGATCTCGACGGCCTTGTTGATGTCCTCCTGGGAACTGACGAAGCCGCTCAACTGCACGCGGCCCTCGTAGGTCTCGACGCTGACTTCGAAGCCGCTCAGGGATGGCTCGTTGAACAATGCCGCCTTCACCTTGGTGGTGATCACGCTGTCGTCGACGTACTCGCCGACAGTCTGTCGTTCATTCGATGCAGCGCAACCCGCGAGGAGCAGGGCCAGCAAAAGGGTCAGGAAGATCGGGGGTAAATATCGCAACTGTCTCATTTCTTGTTCTCCAGATGGGTATGGACCAAGTCACCGTGGACGGTGTCGGTCAGGTGCTGCCTTGGCTTCGGGGTGTCGGTGGCGGCATGTCCGTCGGCAGGAACGATGGGGACTAGATCCGGCCGGTGAGTAGCAGGATGAGAAGGATGATCAGCACCACGCCGATTACCCCGCCCGGGGCATAGCCCCAGTTCCGGCTGTGCGGCCACGTCGGGATCACGCCGATCAACAGCAGGACAAGGACGATGAGCAGAATGGTTCCCAGTGTCATGGCGTTTCCCTCAGTGTTGTGGGCCGTTTTGTGGCCGGGTCTTCTTGACCAGCACCTGTGAGAAAGTCTGGCGCGTGCCCGATGGGCTGTCTGTACGATCCCGCACACATCGCGGGTCTTTCCCGAAGCGAGAAAGGCCAGGCAGTAAGGCGGGGCCGGCGAGCAGGCGTGCGGGCTTGAGTTCACCCGGCGCGTGGGCCACCCAACCCGTGTGGACCAAGGGGCGGGTAGGCCTCGCCTGGGCCGGTGGGCGATCGGAGGGGCCGTGCACGGAAGGTGATTTTGTTCGGCGGCGAACAGAGTCGTCCCCGGGGGGATGGCATTCTTGTTCGGTAGCGTTTCCCTAAGTCGGGTCAGCCCGGGTAGCGGGCTGTCGGTTTTCTACTCGGGGGAGCCTGGACGAGACGGGCCGTCCGCGCTGTGGAACTCGCATTCAGTCCGGAGACAGGAGAGATCATGACCGCCAACGAACTCGGAAACGCCGCCGGTGACGCCCTCGACCGCATGGGTACCTGCGCAGAAGCGGGCGATGGCACTACCTTCTCCAGGAGTGCCCTTGCCAGAATCTGGAGCGGGCAGGAACGGCTGCGACAGAAAATGCGGAGCAGAACCTCGACGAGCCCTGCTCACCGCAACGGCTAAGGGCGCGGCCCTGCCTTGCGCAATAGCCGCTGAAAATCATCCAGTGGCAGTGGCGCGCTGAACAGGAAACCCTGGAAGGTATCGCAATCCTGATCGGCGAGGAGACGGCGCTGTGCCTCGGTTTCCACGCCTTCGGCAACGGTCGCGAGCCCCAGGCTCTTGGACAGGGCGAGGATGGCCGAAACCAGGGTGGCGTCATTGCCCGGTTGACCCATGTTGGCCACCAGCGATCGGTCGATCTTGATTTCCTGCAGCCTCAGCCGTGTAAGGCGAGACAGGGACGACCACCCCCGTCCGAAGTCATCCACCGACAAGCGAACGCCGAGGTCCATAAGCTGGCACGACCGTGCGATGGTCGCTTCACTGCTGTCGAGGGTCGCGCCCTCGGTCAGCTCCAGGGTCAGCTTTTCCGGATTGGCGCCAGTGGACTCCAGTGCCTGGCGGACCTGATCGATGAAATCGGCCTGCCGGAACTCCAGCGCACTGATATTGACCGCCAGGGTAAGTTCGCGGGTAGTGGGATCCTGCGCCCAGGCGGCGAGCTGGGCGCAGGCGATCTCCAGCACCCAGCGTCCGATGGGCAGGATCAGACCCGTCTGCGCGGCCATCCCGAGGAAGGCGCCAGGCGCCATCAATCCGTGTTTCGGGTGTCGCCAGCGGAGCAGCGACTCGGCCCCCACCACGCGCCGTGTTCCATCGAACCGGGGTTGGTAGTGCAGTTCGAGCTGTCCCTTGCTTAGCGCCTGGCCCAGTGCGTCCTCCAGGATGCCCCGGGCATCCAGCACTGCCTGCATGGACGGGTCAAAGAAGATTACCCGGTTACGTCCGGCCGATTTCGCCCGGTACAGGGCCAGATCGGCATGCTGGAGCAATTCTTCTTCGGCTTCGCCCGGACCGAACAGGCGCACGCCGATACTGGTCGTGCAGTGGAACGCGAAGTCGCCGAGATTGACGGGCTCGGCAATGCTTTGACGCAGTTTCTCGCCAATGCTCTGGGCGAGCAGGGCGGCGCTGTCCCGCGTCGGCCCCAGGCCATCCAGGATGACCACGAATTCGTCTCCGCCCATGCGCGCCACGGTATCGCCTTCGCGCAGCCCGGCACGCAGGCGCTGTCCCAACTCGGCGAGGAGCCGATCGCCGGCGTCGTGACCCCGGGTATCATTGAGCACCTTGAAATCGTCGAGGTCGAGAAACACGATCGCGCCGTAGAGGCCCTTGCGCTCGGATGCCGCCAGCGTCTGGGCCAGGCGGTCCAGTAGGAGCCGACGGTTGGGAAGGCCGGTCAGCGCATCGAAATAGGCCAGCCGGTGGATCTCTGCCGCGGCCTCGGCGCGCTCAGTGATGTCGAAGAACGCGATGCGCATGGTGGTCCCGGTGTGGGAGCGGTCCAGCACGCCGCATTGTAGTTGGGCCGGGAACTGTGAGCCCTCCGCGTTCTGGAGTAGAAGTTCGTGCTCCTGGGGTGCGTCGAGGCGGCCCGCCCACACGGCCGCGGCCCGTTCCTGCCACCGCTCCCGGTCGCAGGAAGCGATGAACTGGTCGAAGGAATGTTCAAGCAACTGTGCCTGGGTGAGGCCCAGGAGCCGGGTGGCGAGCTGATTGGCGTCGGTCAACCGGCCATCGGGCGCAAGGATGACATAGGCCACCGGGGCGGATTCGAAGAGATCGACATAGCGGTTACGCGATTCCTCCAGTTCATGCTGGGCCTGACGCAGGGTCTCGTTCTGCATCTCCAGTTCGATCTGGTTAACCCGGAGTTCGTGCACGAGTGCCTGGGTCGATTCGGGGGGCTCCCGGGAAGCGACCCTTGCGAGGCGGGCCTCCGCCGCGCGCCGCAATGCGTTCTTGGTCTGGTACTCATCCCTCATCTGGTACTCAAGCCTCATGGTATCGTCCCTGTCGCATTCGGGGTTCGGCACGCCTCGTGGCCGTCTGCGTGTACCACCAGGTGTAAAGATTCATCACAAACGATTCGACCGGACGCATGCAGATGGCAGGGCGGCGCGGTGTCCGCGCGGGGTCGAACGCTCATGCCCAACCCTGGCACCGACCCTCCAGGGGGTCTGTGCGCTAGCGAACACGCGGCCGGTTCAATGGGCGGTGCCATCCCTCCGGGCCGATGGGCCGGGCCGTGTGGGCCATGCGGCATCGGTGGCTGGTTGGTGTGGGCGCGATCACGCCTTTGTAACGAGATGGAGTTCGACATGATGCTCCTGGTGGTCGTCCACCAATGGGATGCGTGAATCCGGGCACTCGACACCGTCCACCGTCATGCGGGTCACCTGACCTTCGGGTTCCCCGGTCGGCCGGATGGTGATGTGGTAGACCGTCTCGCGGTAGCGGTAGTGGATGCGGTAGGCGTCCCAGTCCGCAGGGATGCGGGGCGTGATGCGCAGATGGTCGGCCTCCAGGTGCAGGCCCAGCAGGGTCTCGACCGTCAGCCGGTACATCCAGCCGGCCGCCCCGGTGTACCAGGTCCAGCCGCCGCGGCCGGTGTGCGGTGGGGCGCCGTAGATATCCGCGCACATCACGTAGGGCTCGACCCGGTAGCGTTCGATCGCCTCCGGGGTGCTGCCCTGGTGGATGGGATTGAGCATGGCGAAGAACTCCCAGGCGCGTTCCGTGTCGCCCATCCTGGCGAATGCCATCGTGGTCCAGATCGCGGCATGGGTGTACTGGCCGCCGTTCTCGCGCACACCGGGGATGTAGCCCTTGATGTACCCCGGTTCCAGGTCGGAGTGGTCGAAGGGCGGGTCGAGCAGCTGGATGATCCGCGCGTCGCGTCGCACCAGGCGCGTGTCCACCGCCGCCATTGCCTGGCGGGCGCGCAGCGGGTCGCCACCCCCGGAGAGGATCGCCCAGCTCTGGCTGATCGAATCGATCTGGCACTCCTCGTTGCTGGACGAACCCAGCGGAGTCCCATTGTCGAACCAGGCGCGCCGGTACCAGGCACCGTCCCAGGCTTCGGCTTCGATGTTGTCGCGAAGCGCTTCGGCCTGCGCGGTGCACAACTCGGCAAAGTCCGCGTCGCCGTGGTTGCGCGCGAGGTCGGCGAATTGCTCAAGGTTCTCGAACAGGAACCACGCGAGCCATACGCTCTCGCCCTTGCCCTCGTTGCCGACCAGGTTCATGCCGTCGTTCCAGTCGCCGCAACCCATCAGCGGCAGGTGGTGCTCGCCGAAACGCAGCCCGTGCCGAAGGGCGCGCACGCAGTGTTCATAGAGGCTGGCCGATTCCGACGAGGTCTGCGGCTGGTCGTAATAGGCCTCCTCGTCCGCATGGAGTTCGCGGCCCTCCAGGAACGCGATGGACTCGTCGAGCACGCCGGTGTCCCCGGTGGCTGCCACGTAGCGACAGGCGGCATAGGGCAGCCACAGGTAGTCGTCGGAGAACCGGGTGCGCACGCCCTGGCCGTTGGGCGGGTGCCACCAGTGCTGCACGTCGCCCTGCGGGAACTGGCGTCCGGCACAGCGAAGCAGCTGTTCGCGGGCCAGCCAGGGCGTGGCATGGACGAGCGCCATGGTGTCCTGCAACTGATCCCGGAACCCGTAGGCACCGCCGGACTGGTAATAGCCGCTGCGGCCCCACAGCCGGCACGATATCGTCTGATACACCAGCCAGCCGTTGGCCAGCACGTTCAGGGCGGGGTCGGGGGTGTCCACATGCACCGCGCCCAGCGTGTGATTCCAGAACTCCCAGACCGCTTCGAGTGCGTGGCGCGCGCCGGCGCGTCCGCCGAATCGCTGGATGTACTGGCGCGCCTCGTCGGCGTTGGCGGCCGCACCGAACACGAACACGATCTCTTGTTCCTCTCCTGCAGCCAGTTCGATCCGGGTCTGGAGCGCGGCGCACGGGTCGAGGCCGGGCCCGGTCTTGCCGGACAGCCGCTTACGGCGCATCGCCTCCGGGCTGGCCAGCGAGCGGTTGCGGCCAATGAATTCGTTGCGACTCCCGCTGATCCAGCGCTCGCGTCCGCCGACATGGGCAAACACCACCCGGTTGGCGCATTCGCGGCCGTAGGCATTGCGGGCCAGCAGCGCCCCGGTTTGCGCATCGGCTTCGGTGACGATGTGCATCATGTTCGCGTGCCGCCACTCGCCGAGCACCAGTTCCCAGTACCCGGTCAGCGACAGGCTGCGTGGCCGCTGCGATGTGTTGCTCAGTTTGACCCGCACGATCTTCACCGGCGCGTCCATGGCGACGTAGGTATGCAGCTCCGAGGCGATCTCCGATTCGGTGTGCTCGAACACGCTGTAGCCAAACCCGTGCCGGCATACGTAGCCGGATTGGCCGCGGGCTGGCAGCGGCGTGGGTGACCAGAACATCCCGGTCTCCTCGTCGCGGATGTAGAAGGCCTCGCCGCTGGCGTCCGAGAGCGGATCGTTGTGCCAGGTGGTGAGGCGGAACTCGTGCGCGTTCTCGACCCAGGTGTAGGCACTGCCGCTCTCGCTGACGACCGTGCCAATGTGGGGGCTGGCGATGACGTTGACCCACGGCGCCGGGGTCGTCTGGCCGGGCTCCAGGGTGACCACGTATTCATGCCCGTCGGGGGTGAAGCCGCCCAGCCCGTTGCTGAATACCCGCTCGCGTGACGCCAGCGGATGAACCGCTTCGGGGGTGGCAGGCTTGGCGGGTTCCAGCAGATCGGAGGCACGCGTTGCGGTCACGCGCCGGTCCACCGATCGGCCCGGCTTCGAGCGGCGCCGATCCACCGATCGTCCCTTGTTCGAGACCCGCCGATCCAGCGACTTGGCCGACAGCCTCCGGTCCATCTCTTCGCTCAGGGTCTTGGCCGTGTCGCTGAAGACGATCCGCGCCACCGTCTGCAGCAGGACCCGTTCGTCCTCGGTCAGTTCTTCGGCACGCCGCACGAAGACCCCGCCGGGGTGGTCGACGACCTGCGCCTCGGGTCCGGCGTGGATCAGCCCCATGATTTGATCCTGGAGCAGGGCGCGGTAGCCGGAGAAGTCCTCGTTCACGATCACCAGGTCGGCGGCCAGGCCCTTCAGACGCCAGTAGGTGTGGGCCTGCAGGATCTGTCTGACCAGGCCGATGCGATCCAGGCTGCGGATGTGCAACAGGACAATGGGCAGGTCCCCCGAGATGCCGAAGCGCCACAGCCCGGACTGGCCCAGCCGGTTGCGCGCGATGGTGGCGGGCTCGGTGCGGCGCAGGGCGTTGCCGTACACGACGGAACTGGCCAGGCGACCGAAGAGCTGGGCATCGACTTCGGTGGCATTGATGTGGCGCAGCACCTCCTGGCTCTGGAACCAGGCCATCTCGAATGCCCGCTCGACAAAGTAGCGGTCGCAATACTTTTCCAGCAGGGCCAGTGCGGTCTCGCGGGTGTCCACGGCCCCGGAGATGATCTGCACGCTGGCCGACTCGTCGGGCGCCAGGGTCAGGGTGCGGCGGATCGCGACCACGGGATCGAGCACCGGCCCATCCGTATTGGAAAGGGTCGCCTCGCTGTCCGGCTTGTCGAGCACCAGCGGGTTGGCGGCGCTGCGCCCGCGGCCGATGAAGCGGGCACGGTCGGTCTCGTAGGAGGGTTCGTCGGTTGTCGCACCCGGGGCCGCCATCAGGTGGAACATCCAGGGCACTTGTTCGCCCGGCGTGCGTGGGCGCCGCGTGCAGAGGATCGCCTGGCGCTCCGGCAGGATCTCGGTCTGCACAAACAGATTGCTGAACGAGCGGTGCGCGAGGTCGTTGTTCAACGGCGCCAGCACCACCTCCGCGTAGCTGGTCACCTCGATGTGGCGGGTACTGGACGACTGGTTGGTGAGGGTGACGCGGCGGATCTCGACATCGTCTTCGGGCGAGACACAGATCTCGGTGTGGGCCTCGATCGCGTGGTCGCGGCGGCGGTATTCCGCCCGCCCCTGGACGAAGATCGCCTCGTAGTGGTCGGCGGGGCGCAGGGTGGGCTGGTGGGCTGTCGACCAGTAGGTGCCGCTGTCGCGGTCGCGCAGGTAGATGAACGTGCCCCAGCCATCGGTGGTGGCATCCTCGCGCCAGCGGGTGACGGCGAGGTCGCGCCAGCGGCTGGCGCTGCCGCCGGCATGTGTCGCCACGACGTGGTAACGACCGTTCGACAGCAGATGAACCTCGGGCATCGGCGTGTCCGGGTCGGTGAACATGCGCATGATCGAACCGGTGTCCGCGCCGGAGGGTCGAGCGGCGGCACTGACCTCCGCGGCGTGCGGGTGCACGGTGGCGCCCTTCTTTGGCACCCGTTCCTGGAGCAGCAATTCGGTCGCCCGCACCAGCGGATCGGACATGAAACGGCGCTGCATTGGCTGATCGAGCAGGACATGGGCAAAGGCGAGCAGGCTCATGCCCTGGTGATGCGCCATGAAGGAGCGCACAACGGCATGCGGATTGCCGTGCGGCACCCGGGTCGCCGTATAGTCGATCGCCTCGTAGAACCCGTAGGCGCCGAGGAATCCCTGATCCGCCAGGTTCTGGAGGTTACGGCAGGCGTCCTGCGGTGCCACGGTCAGGGCCAGGGCGCTGGCGTAGGGTGCGATCACCAGGTCATCGCCCAGCCCCCGCTTCAGGCCGAGGCCGGGCACGCCGAAGGCGCGGTACTGGTACACCTGATGGAGATCCGTGGCGCTGTAACAGGACTCGGATATACCCCAGGGCACTGCCCGTTGACGGCCGTATTCGATCTGGCGTGCCACGGCCGCCTTGCCGGTCTGGTCCAGCAGGGTATTGGTGTAGCTCGGCATGATGAGCTGCGGCATCAGGTACTCGAACATGGAGCCGCTCCACGAGATCAGGCTGATGTCGCCTCCATGGCGAGTCAGCAGGCGGCCGAGCGTGAACCAGTGTTTCTGCGGCACCTGTCCCTGCGCGATGAGCAGGAAACTGGCCAGGCGGGCTTCCGATGCCAGCAGGTCGTAGCACGATGGGTCACGCCGCCGTTCGGTGACGTCATAGCCGATGGCCAGCAGGTCGCGCGGCGCGTCGTAGAGAAACTCGAAATCCATCGTCGCCAGTGCGCTGCAACGCCCGATCAGGTCATCGATGCGGTCGATCTGCGCCCGGGCCCCGCCACCTCCAGTATCCGCCCGGGCCAGTTCCGCCCGCGTCGGGAGGCCGTTGTCCGGCCACGTGGCGGGAACCAGCTGCGCGAACTCCTCCTGGAGGGCCTGGGCCTGGCGCTGGAATGCCTGCGTCCAGGCATCCAGTTCAGGGTCGATCTCGGTACCTGGCGACGGCTCCTCGAGGAGCATGCCCCCGAGTCGGTGAAGTTCGCCGAGCGCACGGGTGGCGGCCTCCAGGGTCTGCGGGGGGCCGTTCAGCATCAGGGTGCGCAGGGTCTCCTGCAGCCGGCCGACGGTTTTCGTCAACTCGGGCGCGGAAGCAGGGGGCAAGTGTTCGGCGAGCACCTCCAGGGTGTCCTGTAGGCCCTGCCACGCGTTCGCGGTCAGTATCGGTTGGTGTTTCAGTTCCTCCAGGCCGGCTTGCAGGGTCAGCAGGCTGCCGGCCAGGTTACCGCTGTCCACCGACGATACGTATTGCGGCTGGAGGGGTTGCAGGGTGCGGGTGTCGTACCAGTTGTAGAAATGCCCGCGATAGCGTTCCAGCTGCTCCATCGAGCCCAGGGTGTTGCCGATGCGTTCCAGGCATTCCCCGGTCGTGAGATATCCGAAATCGACCGCCGCCAGATCGGCCAGTAGCGCCATGCCCATGTTGGTCGGCGAGGTCCGCGTGGCGATGGCCGGGGCGGGGGATTCCTGAAAATTGTCGGGTGGGAGCCAGTGATCTTCGGGGCCGACGAAGTCCAGGAAGTAGCGCCAGGTACGTCGGGCCACGGCCCGCAGGAAGGCCCGCTGATCGGCGCTCAGGTCCGGAGTGGAAACGATTAGCGGCCGGCTGATCCACCAGCCGATCACCGGCGCGATCAGCCACAGCAGCAGGATTGGGGCGGCAGCAAGCCAGACCGCCGCCGGGCTGCCGGTCAGGGCCAGTAGCACGCCCAGCACGACGGCAAGGCCGGGTGCGCTCGCCATCTCCCGGAAAAAACCGGCCGGCGTCTGGCGGGCGTTGCGGCGCGCGTACGATGGCAGGTACCACAGCAGCAGACCGCTGCGCGTGTACAGCATGCGGATGCCCGAGTGCAGGATCGCACCCACGCTGATCCGCGCGTCGTAGGGCAGGAAGGCCAGGGTCAGCAGGGCAAGCAGCAGCGGCCGGCCGGTCGACCGTCCGGTCAGGTTCAAGTGTGGCGCCCAGTCGCGTCCGGTTGGCTTGTCGATCAGCTCGATGATGCTGGACAGCAGGGTGGGCAGGAGCACCACGGCCACGACCAGCAGGGTCCACAGCCACGCTGGTCCCAGCAGCCAGCCCCCTGCAAGCAGGAGTACCAGCGCGGGCGCGACCAGGCTGCGCCGCAGGTTGTCGAACAGTTTCCAGCGCGACAGGGCCGAGAGCGGGTTCGGCTGGCGCGGTCCCATGGATCCGTCCGGGCCGGGCGGCCCCGGTACCCGCGGGCGCAGCCAGCCTGCCAGTTGCCAGTCGCCCCGTATCCAGCGGTGGCGCCGACTGGCCTCGATGGCAACACTGGCCGGGTGTTCCTCGATCAGTTCGATATCGGTCACCAGGGCCGACCGCGCATACCCGCTTTCGAGCAGGTCGTGACTGAGGATCAGGTTCTCCGGAAAGCGTCCGTCGACGGCCTGGCGGAACGCATCCACGTCGTAGATGCCCTTGCCAATAAACGAGCCTTCGCAGAAGACATCCTGGTAGACGTCCGACACTTCACGGGTATACGGGTCGAGGCCGGACTCACCGGCAAACAATCGGCTGAAGTGCGACTGCTCGGCGCTGGTCAGGCTGATCATCGCGCGGGGCTGGAGGATCGCATAGCCCTCCACCACGCGGCCCTTGTCGGGGTCGTAGATCGGGCGGTTGAGCGGATGCGCCAGATTGCCGATCAGGGCGCGGGCGGCGTCGCGCGGTAGCTGGGTATCGGTATCCAGGGTGATGACGTACTGGATCGACGCGAGCACGGACGGATCGCCAACAAGATCGGAGAAGGCGGTCAGGGCTTCGCCTCGCAGCCGCGCATTGAACTGCTCCAGCTTGCCGCGCTTGCGCTCATGGCCCATCCATATCTGCTCGAACGGATTCCACACCCGGGGCCGGTGGAACAAGTAAAAGATGCAGGGGCGATCGTCGCTGTAGGTCTGGTTGAGTTGTTCGACTGCACTGCGCGCATGGGCGAGCAGGGCCTCATCCCCGGGCATGGTTTGTTCGGGCGCGTCGCGGAAGTCCGTCAGCAGGGCGAAAAACAGGTTGGGGTCACGGTTCCCGAGGTAGCGGATCTCCATGGCTTCGAGCAGATCATCGACATCCTGCGGACTTCCCAGCAGGGTGGGTACGACCACCATGGTGCGGTGGCGGTCGGGAATCCCGTGGGAAAAATCCATGCGGGGCAAGGCCCGTGGTGGAAGAACGCGCGTGTACAGCAGGTTTACCAGCGCGATCGCCAGCGCCGAGGCGGCGATCAAGAGCGGCAGCGCAAGCAGCCAGTTCCACCCGGAACCGGCGCCGAAGAAGCCTCCAAGGGATGCCGCACCCCCTGCGATGAGGAGCGTGAGCAACCCAATGGGCCCCAGATACAGGGGCAGGCTGTGTTCCCGGAACACCCCGCGGATGCGGGATCTCCACGAGGGCCGATAGCCCACTGCCTGCTCCAGGTCCGGACGTCCCCGGTCGACCAGGTAGTAGCCCACATGCGCATTGCGGTCGCGGTGGTTCTGGTGTGTGGCTGCCGCTTGCGCCAGACCGATGGCTTCGTGCGCGACGGTCGGTTCGCTGCGGCCGCTGTGGCGCGCCACTTCCTCAATGACGTGGCGATACCGGTCGCGGGTCGCGAAGTCCTGGCCGGCGTAGCTGCCCATTGGATCCTCGCTCAGGATCCGTTCCACTACGCTGAGTGACTCGACATACTGCTTCCAGTCCATCGAGGAGATGAACCGCAGGCTGCCGATGCAGTTGGCGATGGAAATCTGATTGGCTGCCGCCGTGCGTCCATACGCCTCGGACAACCCGGTAGTGGTGACCCCCTGTTCCTGCAACCGTTGCTCGACCCAGGTCTGCACGAAGGCCATGGACGGCCCCTGCGCCTGGAGCCGGCCGTAGAACTCCTCCACAAACGGCGCCGTCAGCGGCACATCGGCACTGGCAAACTCGGCCAGCAACTGGATCAGCTGCGCGGGTTCGCGTTCGGCGGCCGCGAGCATGCGGTCCGCCCAGGTGATGGCCGCGTCACGTTCCACGCGACGCTGGGCGATGCGCACCCCAACGCGGCGCAGGTTCTCCAGCAAGGCCAGCTGGAGCATGATCGGGAACGCCCACAGCTCACCCAGTTTCAGGGGCTCGACGGTTTGATAGGCGGCGATCATCTCGGTGGCGTTGTCGCGATCGACCCGCCCATCCATGTGCGAGATCAGTCCCAGCGCCAGGTCGTAGATGCGCGGGAAGCCCGCCGAGGGGCCATCGGCCAGGTGCGGCAGCTGCCGGCTGTAGCCGTCGGGCAGATGGCGTCGTGCCATCGCGATCTGCTGCTCGATCAGGTAGAAGTTGTCGAGCAGCCACGCCTCGTCCGGCACGATTCGCTGGCCCGGTACTTCGGCACGGGTCGCGGTGATGACATCGTAGGCCGCGATCAGGACCTGTTCATTGTCCGCCAGGCGCGGCAGCAGCCGGTCCGGTCCGGGGCGGGGATCGATACGGTGCTGCTCGGCCAGCGTGACCGCATGCCGCTTGAGCTGCTCGACGCTCAGAAGCTCCGAACGCAGCAACTCGGTGTCGCGGTCGTGGCGAAGCGCCTCGCGCGTACGCGAGGAAGATCCGAACGCCTTGATGTCGATGACCTTCTCCTTGTCCGGACGCAGGTGGGTCAGGGCCGGGCTGGCCTACCCCGTCGTAGGCAACGACTTCAGTCTTGCACCTTGCGTCAGCGCCGTATGTTCGCCAGCGCACGGTTGCCTGGCGTCAAACGTGATCCAGCGGGAAGTCGAGGCCGCCAGCCTGGGCAGGGGACACGGATGGCGTGAGGGGCTCGGTTGGAGCGGTCGGATCAGGCCTGGACCCGGTATGAAGTCACCCCGCCTCTGGGGAGGGGGTCCAGGGGCGGGGAGCGCAGCACGGCTGGGGGAAGGGGGGGTTCCCGAATGGTGGGTGCGGGAGAGTGCTCTCAGGTGCTGAACGCTATGGCGCTTGGGCAGGAGGTGGACTTGATGCATTGGTCAGCGCCGCACTTGGCAAAGAGGAGAAGTGGTTTCGACCGCGCGACCCACATGCCTGACGTGGCGCCTTCTTCGTCTGGCCCCGCACCCGATCGGCGACCCGCTGGAGGTGCGGTTTAGCCTGGGGCCTGACCTGCCTGACACTCGCTCGGCTCGACTGGAACTCGCAGCGACAAAAAAGCCCCTTGCAAACGGCCCGCGGGAACGGGGTCGAACTCAAGCGGAGTACCATCAACGACTTCAGAGGTCCGCTCGTGCGGCGTGCCCCAAACCAGCGAGTTTCCGAAAATCCGGGGTGGTTCATCCGCGGGGGTGCTTGTTGGTCAATGCGTATTTGGCTTGAAGGTAGTTGGACGCAATGACGAACATGGAGGCTTCAGAGCCGCGGAGCTGGGTCCTGGCCGCGACGGTGTATTCCGGCATGGCGCTCATCCTGGCGACCGAGTGGGTGACGCAGCTCGGCTTTGCGCACGGATTTCTCTACATACCGCTGATTGTGCTGGCCTTCTATGCCGGTGGTGGTCGCTTTCTGGCATTGGTGACTGCATTGGCGGTGGCGGCGATCTGGGTCGGGCTCCTGCTGTCGCCCCCCGCGCCAGAAGGTTTTTCGATGGACTATGTGCTGGCGAACCGGCTGGGGGCTACGGCCGCTGTGCTGGCGGTGTTCTTTGTCTTTTACTACCACCAGTCCGTCTTTGCTCAGGAACGCAGGGGGCTGGAATGTCTACGCGACGAGCGAGCGCGCTACGAGCAGATTGCGGACGTGATGCCGATTCAGGTCTGGACCGCTGGACCGGATGGCGAGCTGGACTATGTCGGGGCCCAGTTTGCGCGCTTTTCCGGGGCTTCCAAGGAGGATTTTCTGAGCGCCTGGCGCGACTGTCTCCACCCGGACGATCGCGACCCCACGCTCGAGCAATGGGGCCGGGCTGTGGCGACAGGAGAGCTCTATCTGCGCGAGGTGCGCCTTCGCCGTGCGGATGGCGAGTACATCTGGCATTTGGCCCAGGCGATTCCGGTGAAGTCGGCGTATGGCGTCGTCCAGCGCTGGCTGGGCTCGGCCATCGAGATCACGGCGTTACGACAACTGCGCGAGGAGGCCCGGGCGCTGGATCTTCGCCTGCAGGATACCGTCGAGAGCATCACGGACGCGTTCTTCACGGTGGACCGGGAGTATGGGCTGACCTACGCCAACCTCAAGGCGAGGAGCTTGCTCGGGTTGCCGGGTGGACCGGAAGAGGCCCGTTCCATCTGGGGCAAGGGGCGATTCTCGCCGAGTGACCCGTTCGGAGTGCAGTTTCGCCGGGCGATGCGGCGAGGGGGGGCGGTTACCTTTCAGGCCCATTTTGAACCCCGCGGTGTGTGTCTTGATGTGCGGATTTACCCGTTTCCGGACGGTCTGACCGTGTACCTCCTGGATGTGACCGAGGAGCGCAAGCAACAGCAGGACCTCAAGCTGCTGCGGGCGGCGATTTCGCGAATCAACGATATTGTCCTGATTACGGAAGCCGAGCCGATTGAGTACCCGGGGCCGCGGATCATCTTTGCGAACGAGGCGTTCGAGCGACGTACCGGGTACACGCTCGACGAAGCCATTGGAAATACGCCACGCATGCTCCAGGGACCGGGGACGCAGCCTGCAGAACTGCGCCGGATTCGGCGTGCTCTGGAGCAGTGGCGCCCGGTGCGGGCCGAGCTCCTGAACTACACCAAGAGCGGCGAGGAGCTGTGGTTGGAGCTGGATATCGTGCCCTTGGCCGACGAGACGGGATGGTTTACCCACTGGGTGTCGGTCGAGCGCGATGTCACGGCGAAACGGGGGCTGGAGCGCGAGCTGATGAACGCGCAGCGGATGGAGGCGACGGGGCGGCTGACTGGTGGTCTGGCGCATGATTTCAACAATCTGTTGACCGTCATTCTGGGCAACGTCGATCGACTCGCAGAGCATGTGCCCCAAGGGTCGCAACCGGCTCGGCTGCTGAGGGTCATCGAGCAGGCCGCGGAACGCGGCCGGAACCTCACGCAAAGCCTGCTGGCCTTTGCCCGACGCCAGACCTTGATGCCCGAGAGGCTGGATTTCCAGGATCTCCTCGAAGAGATGCGGCCGATTCTCGAGGCCTCGCTCGGGCAGCAGAGCCGACTGGTCATCCTGACCCCGAATGAATCAATCCTGCCGGTGCATATGGACCGAAGTCAGCTGGAGAGTGCCCTGCTGAACCTCGCCTTCAATGCTGCCGATGCGATGCCGGAAGGGGGCGTGCTGGAGATCGGGATGCGCAACGCGGACGGTGACGCTGCTGTGGGTGAGCTCGACGCTGACGCAGGCGACGGCGATTTCCTGGTGGTAACGGTGCGGGATACGGGCACCGGAATGTATCCGGACGAGCTGGACCGTATCTTCGAGCCATTCTTTAGTGGCAAGGCGACGGGGCAGGGCAGCGGCCTGGGTCTGAGCATGGTGTTCGGTTTCCTCCAGCAGTCGGGAGGGTCGATTCAGGTCAACTCCGAGCCGGGGTCCGGGACCACCTTTACCTTGTTATTGCCCGCCTCGAGCGAACCGGCCGACTTGATTGTCGAACCCGTACCGGACGTGTTGGACAAGGGTTGGGGGCAGGTCATCCTGATCGTCGAGGATCACCCCGAGATCCTGGAGCTGGTGACGGGCATTCTCCGCGAGGCGGGTTTTCAGACGTGCGAAGCTGAGGACGCCGACACGGCGATCGAGATTCTCCGCAGCGATGCGCAGCTCGATCTGTTGTTGTGCGATGTGGTGCTGCCGGGCTGTTTGTCGGGAACCGATGTAGTCGCGCAGGCCTGCGAGGTGCGACCGGGCCTGCCCATCGTCATGGCGTCCGGCTACACCGGTGACGAGCCGATGGTTGGCAATCCGTCCGGAAGCTCTGCACCGGTGCTACGCAAGCCCTATCGCAAGGCACAGCTCCTGACCGCCATCCATCAGGCGCTGCACAAAAGGGTCTGAGTAGTGGGCGAGCCGCAGTCATCGGTGAGCGAGTCCCGCCGCTGATGGTTTTTGAATGCCGAAGGCGCTCTCTCCGTTCAGGCCGTTTCAATGTGGCGACTAGGCTGGATCAAGTGCCGTTTCTTCGCTCGCGGGCGCAAGGGTGGCCGTAAGCGGCTTGATCTGCGAGAAGTGGACATCCATCAGGCTGTCCACTTGGGTATGTTCGACCGGCTTGCCGAGCAGTGGACCCTGGAGTTCGTCGCAGCCCAGATGCACGAATTCGCCGAGTTGCGTGGGGTTCTCGATCCCGGCGCCAATCACCGATAGTCCAAGGTCATGCGCCATCCGCACGATGGCCTGGATGGAGCGCGGGTCTTGCAGCTTCCCGGAGGCGTAGCACAGGGCCTTGGCATCCAGCTTGATCGTGTCCAGGGGGAGGGTGCGCAAGTGGGTGAGTGGCACATGTTTGCCGTGGAAGCTGTCTACAACACAGCGCATGCCGGACGCTCGCAGATGGCGCAGATGCCGCAGTTGCCGACCTTTCAAGGACATCACGTAGCGTTCGTGGATCTGTAAGCCCAGTTGTGCCAGGGATAGGTCATGGGTCCGCAGCTGCCGCGCCACCTCTCCAAAGAAGGTGTGGTCATGCAGCATGTGAGGGTGCAGGTCCAGATAAACGACGGGCTCGTAACCCTTGGCTTTCCACTCGGCCAGACGTTCCACAACGTCCTCGACTACCCAGCGGGCAAAATGCTGGACCATCCCCGCGTGTTCGATCAGCGGCAGGAAACGGCTGGGCGGGATGAGTCCCCGGATGGGATGGTTCCAGCGGGGCAAGGCCTCGAGCTTGAGGAACTTGCGGCTGCGCAACTCGAGGACCGGCTGATAGACCACCTGGATTTCCTGGTCCTCGATGGCCTTGGCGATCTCGCCCAGCAGTTGCGTGTCGCCGTGCCAAGAAGGGGCGGGTCCACCGGAGTTCAGATCGGACTCGGCCGTCAGGGCCTCGCGCGCACGCGCCAGCAGGCGGCTTGCGGCGTCGCTCATGTTGGAGAGCGGGGCGGCCGTATCGCCCATGCCGGGGCTCGCTGCGAGCGGTTCCATGCGTTGGCTGACCGTGCTTGAGACCAGCTCGGTATGAATCTCGAGGCCGTCAATCTGGAGCGGGGTCTCGCGGACCGAGCGCAGTCGCTCGGTCTGCTCGGCGGGGTTCCAGGGTGCATGCGAGCTGTTGACTACGGAGAGCGAGTCCGGGGCCGAACGACTGACAAAGGTTCCCGCGGGCATCACGAGGCGGATGCGCTCCGCCAGAACCTGCATGACTTCATCCATGCGCCGTGTGCCGAAGCGCTGCTGCAACGCCTTGAAATTCGCTACCCGCACCTCCGTGACATTCGCGTACTGGTCGCGGCCGGTTGTGCTGCTCAGCAGAACTTCCACGTGTTTCTGCGCAGAGTCGTAATCGGGGTCGCCATTTTCCGGATTGAGCCCTCGCAGCAGGTTGACGCGGCCCTCGAGGTTACAGACCGCGCAGGAGAGCATACCGACCAGCACCCCGATCACGGTCAGCCACGTGGCGCGGATGCCCCAATCCAGCCAGAGCCAGGCGTGTTCCGGCGCTAGGGTCAGGGCGGAGTAGGGAGCGATCAGCGCGGCCGCAACCAGAGCTGCGAAAAAACCTCCGTAGATGCCAAACGCCAGGGCTGCGAGGATAACGGGGGCAAACAGGAATAGCGTGAAGGTGCCCTGCTGGCTGTCGTCGACGTAGAGAAAGGCCAGACTACTGACGAACACCAGGACCACGAGCGCCGCCGACTCTTTCGGGTTGCGGCGCAGGGCGTGGACGAGGTCGGTCATCCCCGAGAGCGAGGGGTTCCAGTCGCGCAGGCGCTGGACAGGGCGTAGCCAGGGTTTCATCGCCGATATCCCGTTCCACGTGGGGTCGGCCACAGGGGCAAGTCGACCCAAAGTGGAGCAAATAGGTGCTGCAGGGGGGCAGTCCGGTGGGCATGGCGCTTCGTGAACCATGCCGGCAGCCGACGTATGCCACCCACCTGAGTGTGAGCTGCCGGTGGTCTGGGCCTGACATGGGTGCGGTGGATGGCGCGTTTCCTCGAGTCGCGGCTAGGCATGTCGAGTCTCCGTGTTTCCGAATGCTCGTCCTGCTTCCAGCATGTTGCCGCCGCAGCCAATCATCCAGGCATGTTTGTCCCAGTCTGGTGGGATGCCCTTGGCGCATTAGGCACGGTCCATGGGGACGGAGGTTTCCGGACGCGGGGAGAGCGCGAGGGGATCGCCCAGCCCGGCTGCCACCGGGTCGCGCAAAAGGACCGGATCCTCGACCCGCCCGGGCTTGAGCGTCAGGCCGGCGCCTTGTAGCGTCTGGTTCACTCGATCATGCAGTGAGTCGAGCAGTCCAAGCCCGTCCAGCGTGTCTCTGAATTCGTTGATCCGTTTGCCTTCGACCGATGTTTCGGTCCCGCAGAAGGCACAGAAAAGGGGAATTTCGTACAGGGCTTCTTCGACTGCCGGGTCGGTATAGGTGAACCACTGTTGCAGGCAATGGATGCGCAGGTGGGTGTTCAGCCCTGCCGGGAAGTGATCCTCGGCAACGCCGGCATCGATCAGCTGCTGGATCAGCGTCTCCCACGGAAGCAGGCGTTCGATTCGGTCCAGAAAAAGCGCACGATGGGTCATGCAGGCCGGGTCATCGGTCAGCGGGCGGGGCCAAGTGAGCAAGGCCATCGGTTTGGGTTCCTCGAATGGTAGAAGGCGGACGGAAAGGATGTTTTTACGGTTGTGCGTTGGGGGGCAGCGGTAGATAAACCGAGACGCGGGCGCCACCGCTCGTGGATGCCAGTTCGACATGGCCACCGCGCGCCTGTGCGATCCCCTGGACGAGCGTGAGGCCCAGTCCGAGGCCCTGCTCCTTGGTCGTGTAGAACGGTTCGAACAGGCGCGCCGAAGGCCCCTCGGGGAGACCACAACCGGTGTCCTGGATCGCAAGCACCGCCCAGGGGGCACCGTTGTATATCTCGCGGGACGTGGTGATCCAGATGGTGTCCTGTCCATTGCGCATGCGGGAACCAGGCTTTGTCTCCAGCGCATCGCGGGCATTGAACAGGAGGTTGGCCACAATGTGTTCGAGATCACCGCGTGCGGCGTGGACTGCGGGTAGCTCCGCGAACTGACACTGCACCCGGATGTCGCGCATCTCGAGTTGTTGCCCCATCAACGTGAGGACATGGTCAACCGCATCCCGCAACTGGATGGCTTGAAGGGCTGTCGCCTGCGGTCCGAACAACCGCAACAGGCGGATCAGTTCGGCCGCCCGCTCGGTCTGCTCCATGATCCGTTCGAGCCGTGCAACGGCGTAGGAGGGTGGCTGACCGCCACCGGGTTTGCGCAAGAATTCCTGGGCATTGTCCGCCGCTAGCTGGATGACCTGAAGCGGCTGGTTGAACTCGTGCGTCAATCCCAGTGCGATCTGGCCCATGGTGGCCATGCGAGCGTTTTCGAGCAGGCGTTGCGGACCGAGGCGGGCGCCCGTGACATCCAGGGCGAGCCCGGCGATGGTCCAGGGTCCGTCCGTTGTTTTGTCGCAAATGGCCAGTCGCTCGTGGATCCAGCGCAGGGTCCCGTCAGGAAGCTGGATACGATAGTCGACTTCACAGCGGCCCTGTGCGCGCAGGGTTTCCAGGGCGCACTCGATGTTCGATGCGTCCTCTTCCACGGCCGTCCCGAACCAGTCGTCCGGAGGTTCATTCAGTCCGGTGAGGCTGGTATAGCCATCGCTGACGGAGTCCACCCTGGGGCGCCCCTGCGGCTGCAGCGTCCCGCTCCACAGGGCGAGGGGGGCGGGGAGGCCGGTCAGGCACGCCAGTTGATGACGTTGCGTTGCCTCGACTGTGGAAGGCCGATCGGCGGACCCGGGCCTGTCACTCTCTTGCCCGGCGGTATGGGGGCTCGTTACGTCGAAGCCCAGGAATCCGATCAGCCAGGCTGTGGCAAGCCCCGCCACCAGGCCCCCAAGTACGTACCAGGGGCCCCCGGTCGATGGAGGCGAAGCCATGACGGTGTGGCCGGCCCAGGGGATCCCGAACATCACGATCGGGATCACAAGTGCGAGCAACAAGCCGATGCGTAGCAGGCGGGGGTTCATCAGTGGTGCAGCGCCGCGGTGGCAGAGGATCGACAGGTGTTTCGCGACGGCGAGCGCGCGCAGGCCTGCCTGAATGCCGTGCGGATCTGTTCTCGCGATACCGGTTTTTCAAGGTATTCGGCGTGGTGCTCGCGGGCCTGGTTGGCGGTCGTCTCGTTGCCATGCCCGGTCAGGATGATGGGAATGGGTGCGAGCTGACGGTCGAGAAAGACCGGATGCTGAAGTAACTGCAGTCCGTTGCCGTCGGGCAGGTCGATGTCGATGAACATGACCGCCACATCGTCGATGTTTGCCAGTTGCCACTCGGCATCGCTGACGCTGCCGGCCAGCCAGCACGTCACGCCTTCGCCGGTAAGAATCGCGGACATCTCTTCGCGAATATGGGGGTCGTCGTCGACGATCAGGCACCAGGCGGATGGTTCGTGGGTCGTCTCTGCATGCGATGAAACGAGGGCCTCGGGTTCCAGGGAGACCTCCGTCGTGCGGATGGTCCGGTTCGGGGCGTCGCTCTTCGAGGTGGATTCCGTGTTCAGGGCGAAGTGATCGGCGCACTCCATGGCGTGCTCGATCGGCACTGGATGCCCGAACAGGTATCCCTGTGCGACACCGAAGCCAAACCGCTGGGCCATCTGCAGCATTGCCTGGTCCTCGATCCCTTCGATGACACTCTCGATGGCCCGGTGGTTGCAAAGGATGGCGATATCCCGCAACAGGGCCTGACGGCGCCGGTCGCTTGTGGCGTTGCGGATGAACCAGCTATCCACCTTGGCTTCGGTCAAGGGCAACTGGGCGAGCCGTGTCAGACCTGCCGAGCCGGCACCGAAGTCATCCAGAGAGATCCCGAACCCCGCGATGCGTGCCCGGGCGAGACCCAGGCGCTGCTCGACGCTGAGTGACGGTGCGCTCTCGGTCAGTTCGATGGTGAGCGAATGAACGGGCAGCGCTGCCTCGGTGCATGCCCGAACCAGATCGCCCGGGAAGCGGGCGTGTCCAAAGATCGTTGCACCGGCGTTGACGGCAAAGCGCAGGTGAGCGCCGAACCGTTCTTGCAGGGCGGAGGCGTGGTGCAGGACCTGGCGGAAAATCTGTTCGAATACGGGCCATGCGAACTCAGGGTCATCCAGGTAGGCCGCAAATGTAACGGGCGTCAGCGTTTGGCCGAGTTCCCAAACCTCCCAGCGAGCCAGGCTCTCGAATCCGAGCAAACGACCGCTGCGAAGACAGTATTGGGGTTGGAGATAGGGGATCAGCCGCCTCTGTGCGAGCCCTTCGGTGAATTCGCGCCGCCCTATGGTGGCTGGGAGCTCGACCCCGGGGCGGGAGCGAGGCTCTTGTTCCAGTTGGCGAAACAACGCGGTCAGGGATGCGCGCCGGATGGGTTTTCCGAGTGGGGCGAGCACGTTCAGCCCGAGTTGGGCCGCCACGTCGCCCGCGGCGCCCAGGATGTCCGCGTTGAGTCCGGACAGAAACGCCACCGCTGGTGCCGCTGATTCCATCCGTGCGAGTTCGGGCAACAGGGCGAGCCCGTCCCCTTCCGAGAGCTTCAGGTCGAGCAGGATCAGGTCGTAGCGAGCCGTTCTCAGGCGGCGCCGTGCTTCCGCCAGATCGGGGGCTCCATGGGCCGCGATGCCATGAAGGCCGGCGCTGGCGATCAGTTCCTCCCGAATCTCGCGCACATCGTCCACAATCAGCATGAGTGGCGCGCTGGGCATGGTGGCAGGCTGCGTGTGGTCCACTGGCGTCATGCTGAGCCCCGGGGTCATTTCGACGATCGTTTCGTGTCGGCTCCAGCATACGGAACCAGCCGCCAAGCGGAAGCGAGCGACAATGAGACTTCTGCCAGAATGGGGCCATTGTGGCGATGCGATGCAAGGCACCTTCGTGGGATTGCCCCGCGCGGGTCCGCTTATCCAGTGGCTTTAGCCGGCAAATAGAGGCGGGTGCTGCTCGCGGTACCTTGTGAGCGTCTTTCCAGAATGAAAGAAGTGCTTTTGACGAGCCAATGCATTGATGATGCATTGAGCGCGCAGGTATAACACTTCAACCCGGCAATGGATAACGCTCCGCATGAACACGACGTCACTTGCCGAATCGGCGGTTGCCCCGATTGCGCTACTGGTCGATGACGACCCCGATGTCCTGGATGAACTCCAGGGCAGCCTGTCGCTTTCGGATATCCCGTGCGTTTCGGTGAGGGACGGACGTGAGGCCCTGCGATGGCTGCAGGGACACCCCGGCATTCTGGTCGTTGTCGTGGACCTTCGAATGCCGGGCATGGATGGCTTCGCGCTCATCCGCGCCATACATGACATCGCGGAGGATGGCGCGCGCCCTCGCATCGTCGTGATGAGCGGTCACCTGGATGCGGATGCGGCCGTGACGGCGCTGCGCCACGATGTTGAGGACGTGCTCAGCAAGCCGGTCAGTCGCGAAGTCCTGCACGGAGCGGTCACCCGGGCGATCCGCCGGGCACGCGAAGAGCGCGAGAGAAGTGGCTTTGTCGATAACGTGTCGTCCGCGATGGAGCATTTGCGCAAACAGATGCGCGATATGGACCGCCAGTTGAAGGCGTTCGGGTCGACCAGCCACAGGCGCGGGGCAGGCTCGACGCAACCGGACGAAATCGATCTGTCGGACGGCGAGATGCTGGAACGTGTCGGAGAGGTGTTGGCCCTGCAGCGACGACGGCTACAGCATTTCCCGTCCGATCTCTTTTCCGATCCGGCCTGGGACATGCTCCTCGATCTGACCCATAACCACCTGACTGGCCATGCGACTTATGTCTCCAGCCTCGCGGTAGGCGCGCGAGTGCCGTTGACGACCACCTCCCGCTACCTGGATACCCTCGAGCGTCTCGGTCTGACAACTCGGTATCCCGATCCAGGAGATCGCCGGCGAATGCGTGTCGCTTTGACGGACAAGGGCCTGGCCTCGATGCGCGCCTACCTGGCATCGCTGTGACGTGACTCTCCCTGGCATCTCATTGGGTCTTGGCGTGAGTGGTTACAGATTCCCTGCAGCCCGAAGAAAGGAAAAAACGCACCGGATGTGGATGCCCTCTTTCGAAAATATGGCGCGCCCGACTTCGTTCGTAGCCAGAATTTTCCATACTTCGGGAAACAGGCTAAAGCGACCTCAAGTGGGATCGCGGTACCCTGGTAATAACGTAACCCCCGGAAAATCGGCGCGGCCTTGTTCTTGAGATGGGACAAACAAGAACGGAAGACGTCGACTACGGTGTCACAGGGGGTGTCCCGCCCAAACGAGTATCTAGCGCTCGTCGGACACGAGTCGGTCGACCATTATGTGGAACCGTCTGGACAGGGAGGTGAGCGGACTGAGAGCATCCCTTCCGGTCGCCCCAACGGGTTGGGGGCTACCCAAGCCATCCCTCGCCGAACCTCCAGGCCAAAAAGGTAACGCCGCCCGGATACCCACTGATGTGGCACGGCTACGCCAAACTCACCACGACGGCCTACGCCTACGCCTACGCTTTGAGAGATGAAATCGGATGACATCGCCCTGCATTGATGGGTCTGCGCGACGTATGGGTAAAGGGCAGGACTAGCGCGGAACCGCGTCGATAGCGTGCATTCCCGGGCGCAACGCTTTTTGCGACTCGGCGTCCGCGCCTTGCCAGACGCCAAGCGCTTCACTCCTCGAAGGCCAACTCGCCCTGGGCCCAGGGTCCCGGATCTTCACCGCCCTTGCCAACCGGCACCAGGGCGCTGACATGTACGCCCAGCAGCCGCAGTGGCCGCTCCAGAGGCGCCCGGCGCAGGCACTCCCGGCTCGCGGCCAGCAGGCCTTCCGGTTCGTCGATTGGCTCGCGCAGCGTGTGGTCGCGGGTCAGCGTGCGGAAGTCCTCATAGCGGAGTTTGATGCCCACGGTCCGTCCGCGCACGCCCAGCGCCTGGAGATCCACGGCCACCCGTTCGCAGAGGGCCACAAGGGTTTCGGTGAGTTGCGCGCGGTCATGACGCGGATGCAGGTCGCGTTCGAACGTCGTTTCCCGGCTGACCGACTTGCGCCCGGCCTCTGTCACCACCGGCCGGTCGTCCCGCCCGCGTGCGGCCGCGTGTAGCCAGGTGGCGTAGTTGGACCCGAAGTGTTCTTGCAGAGACCCGAGCTCTGCTCGGGCGAGATCGCCGATGGTGTGAATGCCCAGACGCGCCAGCCGCTCTGAGGACTTTGGCCCGATCCCGTTGATCTTGCTCGCCTTCAACGGCCATATCCGGCCGCCCAAATCCGCCGGACCCACCAGCGTGAGACCATCCGGCTTGTCGAACTCCGAAGCCATCTTCGCCAGCAGCTTGTTCCGAGCGATTCCGATCGAGCAGGACAACCCCGTCGCGGCACGCACCGCCTCTTTGATCCGGCGGGCGATCCGCGCAGGGCCGCTGCGGTAGGACGTCAGGTCGATGTAGATCTCGTCGATCCCGCAGTCCTCGATCTGCGGCGCCAGGGACGCGACGGCCATCTTGAATCGCCCCGAGTAGTGCCGGTAGGCCGTGAAATCGGCCGGCAGCAGGAACGCATCCGGCGCGCGACGGGCAGCGGTCATCAATCCCATGCCGGAATGCACGCCGAGGGCCCGCGCCTCGTAGGTCGCGGTGGTCACCACGCCCCGGCCGCGGTAGTCGCGCAGGCGGGTGAACTGGACCCCGCCGCCGTCGCCCACAGCCGGGGCTTCGATACGGCGCCCACCGACCACGAGCGGCTGGCCCCGCAGTTGCGGGTAGCGCAGCAATTCCACGGAAGCGAAAAAGGCGTCCATGTCGAGATGTGCAATGCAGCGGTCCAAAACACTCAGAGCGGTCTCCTCCCGTTGACGGTATTTTCCATCAACCGAAAAGGCCTCGCGTGTTTCGCGTTCCGCTTTCACCACAGTGCAGCCAATATCCTTCATGTTGTGTTTGATTTTCGGGGGGGGGGCACAGAAGTGGCACGAGAGTGTCACGGGGCGTGACCTGGCCCAAAACGAAAAAAGGACCAGCGACGGTAAGTCACTGATCCTTTTCTCTGGAATATGGCGCGCCCGGAAGGATTCGAACCTCCGACCACCTGGTTCGTAGCCAGGTACTCTATCCAGCTGAGCTACGGGCGCATCGACTGAAGGCGCGCATTATCGCGATTGGTCCCGAAGGATGCAAGCCGTCGCGGGGTATTCTTTGCGTTCGGCTTGGTCTGCCTGGCTCTCCCAGCCGTGCACGATCGGGCGATAGAGCGTGCTTCGCACTCCGTCGCGTTCACGAATGCGGTCGTGGGCGAAATCCTGCATGCCGCCGACGCCCGCGGAGGCATGGCGCCGGCGCGGCATTGTTCCGGTGTGGATTTCACGATTCGAGCGTGCGCCCGAAAAGCCCCGGTCCCGGACGCGAATCAGAAGTTGTAGCCAAGTCCGACAGTGTACGAAAAGTCACTATCGAGGAGCGCATTCTCTGCGTCATTCGAGCCGCTGAAGAACCATTGGTATTCAATGCGACCCAGGGCGTAGGTGTCCTCCAGAAGGTAGTACTTCAAGCCCCCATCCAATCCGGCGAACCCGCTGTTGTTGACCCCGTCGCCGTAGACTGCGCCCAGGCTCCCGCCAGCGAAGGGACGCATCCGGCCGTCTGTGTCTTGAAGGTTGAGATAGCCTCGAGTGGCTCCGCTCCAGAAGTCATTGGTCAGGAAGTCGCCCTCGAGGTCGGCGTAGTGGATGCTCTGGCGGACGCCGAGGACCAAGTGACCACGCAGATACCAGCCTATATCACCCGTGATGCCGAGGTTGGTGTTGTCGAACCTCCGGTCACTGCTGCCACTTCCGGAAAGCGAGAATTCGCGGTCGCCTATGGAGGGCCCAAAGTTGGCGGCTGATCCTTGTTGAGCCTGGACGGAAAGGGTGAACGGTCCAGCCAGGCAGAGCATGACTGCGGCTACCTTTTTCATCATTACCTGCCTCCTGAAACGTTACCCGCCGCGTTGGCATGGCGCAGAGCACTTTGGAGTGCGACCGCGACCGGGAGGGCCCGCTTTGCATCCGAAACGGCAGATTGCGGTCGCAACCGAGAGGGCATCTGTACGTTGCCGCACATTCGCCCCCGGGCGCGTTGGGTTTCAGGTAACGGGAGACAGAAAAAATACGAGAGATCAATGGCGTAACGATGATTTCGATACGTCATATGAGGTGTTGAAAAGGATCTTCAGCGAGACGCTGATTGAAGCGCGTTTGCGTGTTCTCGCGGTGTCGCCCCATGTCGTCCGAGACAAGGGCGCTGTGCATTGGGTAGTGAACGAAAGGGGCCTGATCGAGGACGCACAGAAGTCTCTGTCAACCTGCTCTTCGAGCAGTTATGAAGCGACTTTGCGGCCCGATTGGATGGTGGCGGGCGGCGGCTGCCCCCTGACCGTGGTGTGCCTCGGGGCAGGGCAGCAGGCGTTCTTTCGAACTGCCCCTACCCCGGGCAAGAAGGCTCAGAAGTTGTAGCCGAGGCCTACGGTGTAGGCGAACGCACCATCGCGGAAGGCATCTTCTGCATCGCTGGAGCGGCTGAAGAACCACTGGTATTCGACGCGGCCCAGGACGTAGGTGTTTTCCAGCACGTAATACTTCAGGCCGCCTTCCAGGCCGGCGAACGCGCTGTCCTTGACGCCGTCGCCGTAGATGAAGCCCAGGCTGCCACCACCAAAGGGACGCAGACGGCCGTCCGTCGTCTGGAAGTTGAGGTAGCCGCGCGTGGCGCCATTCCAGAAGTCATTGGTTATGTTCTCGCCCTCGATGTCGGCGTAGTTGATGCTCTGGCGGACCCCGACGATCAAATGATCGCGCAGGTACCAGCCCATATCGCCCGAGATACCGAAGTTGGTGCTGTCGAACTTGCGGTCACTGCTGCCGCTTCCGGAAAGCGAGAACTCGCGGTCGCCCATGGAAGGTCCAAAGTTCGCCGTTGATCCTGCTTGCTGGGCCTGGACGGCGAGGGGGAGTGTTCCGGCCAGACAGAGCGTGAGCGCGATTAGCCTTTTGGTCATTAGGTTTCTCCTGATTGGTTCCCATCCGGGGCGGGATAGGGTGGTTGTCTCGGTGGGTTCTGGGCGTGGCCGGGATGGTCCCGGTCGATACTCGGGATCAGATTACGTTTCCAGAGATGGGGTATCTGTACGGTGGCGCACATAGACATCCGGACGCGCTGTGTTCTGGTTGGCGAAAATCAACAGAGCCCTGGGTTCTGCGGAACCGTGGATCCAAATCGTGCTTTTCAAGATGGGAAGGACCCTTGATGGGTAGAACGGAGGCGGACGTTGCGCGTGAAGTTCGGGCGGGTTTGTGCGGTCCCGCACAGACGGGGACGGGTGGGCTCCGCAGGGTTCTGGATCGGGCGGCAATCAGGCCGACCAGCCATTCGGAGGAGTGCGAGATGAACTGGAATATCGCGAAAGATCACTGGAAGCAGTTCAAGGGCAAGGTCAAGGCGCGTTGGGACAAGCTGACCGACGATGAACTGGAAACCGTGGCGGGGGAACGCGACGAGTTGGTGGGCTGCATCCAGGAGCGGTATGGCGTGAGCCGGGCCGCGGCCGAGGGGCAGCTCGTAGAGTTCGAGAGGAAAGTGAGTCGGGTCCACCACTGAACCGCCAGCCGTGGGTGGGGCCTGGCCCGCCGGGGCTCACCTCCAGGTTTCGGTGATTGGCGTGTGTCCGGGGCGGTGGCGTAGTAGTGGGCGGCCCTGCTAGCTGGAAACTGGCTACGCGGTTTGGGTGGCGCACGGGGTTTGCGCAAGCGCAGGGCCCCACCCGGACGCGCGAGATAACCAATGGCTGCGTAGCGAGTCGGTGGCCCCGAGGAGTGTGGTACCCCTCGGGGCGAGGACAACCAACGCGTTAGTCGCGTTCGTATTCCGGTATTTCCTGCAGCGTGTCTTCATTCATGTCGATGTAAAGCTTGACCTCTCCGTCTTCGGACGTACGCTCGATACGGTCCCAGGCGATCGCCACGTCCTTTCCGCCGAGGCCGAGAACGCCGCTGCCCGTGCCGATCACGACCGCGACGATACGGCCGTCCTGATCGACGACCAGGTCATGGACTTCCCCGATCTCGTCCTGGCTTTCACGGCTATGGATCTTCTGGTCCATCAGGTCCGAGACGTGCAGCCCCTGGTCCGGCATGCGCTGGATATGGGGGGCATCGTCACGGGCGTCCGCACGTGGTTGTTCCATGGCGTCGCGGTCGTGGCCTTCGGCGCCACGTTCTTCCATCACCTCGTGGTCGTCCGAGTCCTTCTCGTGTTCGCCGGCCATCGCGCCGGTCATGACACCGCCCAGGCCAAAGACGAAGATGGGGACCGTGGCCGCGGCGAGTTTGAGTGAGGAAAGTTTTTTCATGGTGTCGCTCCTTGATGGGTCCGGCGTTCAATCCGGAAGTCGATGTCGCGTGCATCACGCGGGCACTTGGACCCAGCGATGCGAACGCACCAACGATGTTGCGGAGCGCTGTCACCCACGTCTGTACGTTGAGGCACACACCTGGTTCGTAGCCAGGAAGTCTATCCAGCTGCGCTCGCATCGACGGGATGCACGGTGGACCCGATGGGCCCCGAGGCAGCAAGCAAACCGTCGCGGTGAGTGTGTTGTGGCTTTCCGGCCCCGTCCGCCGTCCTTATCCCCTCGGGATGGGGTGATAGGGCGTACTGCGTACTCGGTCGTGTTCATGCATGCGGTAATGGACGAAGGCGTCCTTGTCGTCAAAGTGCAGGAAGGGGTTGCCCGCATCCTCCTCCGCCAGGGTGGATTCCGCCTTTTCCGCGTAGTTGTGGCCCGGGTGGATGCAGGTATGGGCCGGAAGCCCCTCGCGCAGGCCGTTGAGGGTGTGAAACATCTGTTCCGGATCGCCGCCGGCCAGGTCGCAGCGGCCGCAGCCGAAGACGAACAGGGTGTCGCCGGTGATCAGGTCGTCGCCCGCCGGCATGTGGAAGCAGGCGGAGCCGGGGGTGTGGCCGGGTGTATGCAGGAAGCGGATCTCGGTGTCGCCCAGACGCATCTCGTCGCCACCGTGGTGCAGTTCCGGACGTTCCAGCTCCTTGCCCCAGAACTCGGCCTCGGGCTTGAGCAGGTGCAGTCGCGCATTTGGATACTGTTCAAGGATTGCCTCGACCCCGTTGATGTGGTCGTGGTGGCTGTGCGTCAGCAGGATGTCGGAGATGTCGACTTCATTTTCGCGGGCCTGACGGATGATCGCCTCCGGGTCCCAGGCTGGATCGACCACCGCACCACGATGGCTGGCGCGGTCCTCGATCAGATAGACGAAGTTCTCCATCGGGCCGAGTTCCTGGCGGTGGATGCGATAGGGCAGTTGAGTACGGTCCATCGAGGTCTCCGGGAGTTATTCGTGGTTTGGTAGGGTCTATGCATTTCCTATCCTGTGCCGAGAAGGGGAGTGATGCCAATTTCCGAAGGTTCGCCAGTTGATTCCGAAGTTCTGAATGCCGAGACCGACTGGGAGGCGCGCTATCAGGCGGGTTCGACCCGTTGGGATCGCGGCGCGCCCAGCCCTTCGCTGGAGCGTTGGTTGGAGGTCACCGCGCTGGGACCCGGTTCGCGGATTGTGGTGCCCGGTTGCGGTTTTGGGCACGAGGTGCCGGCTTTGGCCTCGCGGGGTTTCCGTGTGATCGGGCTGGATGTGGCGCCTACGCCGGTAGGGCACTTGCGCCGCGAACTGGCGCAGGCCGGGCTGGAGGCGGAGGTGGTGCAGGCGGACATGCTCGCCTGGCAACCAGAGGGGCCAGTGGACGGCATCTACGACCAGACATCTCTTTGTGCCCTGGCGCCCGAGCAGTGGTCGGCCTACGAGGCGAAGCTGCATGGCTGGCTGCGTGAAGGCGGTGAACTGTTTGCGTGTTTCATGCAGACCGGTCGCGAGGGCGGGCCGCCCTACCATTGCGCAGTGCCAACGATGCGTCAGCTGTTTCCTGCCGCTCGTTGGGGTTGGCAGGGCGAGGAGGGCCGGACCGACCACACCAATGGCAAGTACGAGCAACTCTACTGCTTGATCCGGCGTTAAGGCGCTGCTGTGGATCCTGTCGGCCGGGCCCGTGCGGGGCCCGGCGCCGATTGTGAATCTCCCGCGTCCAGGCGCGGTAGATTCGGTGAAGTGCATGCGCATGATCTAGATTCGCACTAGGGAGGGCCGCAAGGGCTTTCGGCCGACGGGCTCTCCCGTCCACCCGAACCAGGAGTGCGCGATGAAAGTCTGGATGCTCGTGTTGTCGTTATTGCTGCTGCCGCTTCCGCTGGCCGCGTCCGAATCGACGGAGGGGGACGAGGCGCTGGATCCTGAAACGTTGCAACAGATGGTTCGGCAGAGTGCCGAGGTTTTCAAGATCGAAGATGGTGTCACCATCGACGAGGCCATCGAGTCGATGAAATTGCGGGCCAATCTGCGCAATTTCCAGGAGGTCGCCGATTTGCCGCTGTCGGATCAGGTGCAGGCAATGGGCGGCGAGGGCAATTACATGCGTATTCTCGCCTTCTGTGATGCCCTGATCGCCAACCAGATGGTGAAGCACGACATCATCTATGCGAGCTTTCTGCCCTGTCGTATCGCAGTGGTGGAGGATGACGAGGGGCAGGGCTGGATCGTCACCACCAACATGGACATGATGCTGCATGCGACGGATCTCCCCGAGGATCTCGAGGTCGTGGCCCGCGAGGTGCGCGACACGATCTACAGCATCGTCGAGGCGGGGCGCACCGGAGATTTCTGAACGTCCAAATGAAACGCCCGCGGCTCCTTTCGGAGGCCGCGGGCGTTGTCTGGCACGCGCCTTTGAGTTGCCGCGCTTAGCCGTTGGCGGCCTTGCGCTTGATCATCAGCGTGCCGTCCGCGCGCGAGCCGGTGTTCTTGGGCCCACTGGTACCCTTGCGCACGGGGCGTTTGCCGGGTGCGGCGGCATAGGCCGGGCGCTTGCCGTTGCCCGGGGCCGGGCCGCGCTTGGCCGGTGTGGGCTTGCTGGTCGGCTTGGACCTGCCGCTGGTCTCCGGCTTGTCACTGCGCGGCTTGGCGGTCTTGCGCGGCGCAGGCTTGCGAGCGTCGTCCTGGTTCGCGGCCTGGCCCGGGCGCGGGGCCTGAAGGGTCAGTTCCAGCTTGCGGTTGGCAATATGGATGTTGCCCAGGCGACGAATCGCGGCTTCGTCCAGCGACGCCGGAAGATCCACATGGCTGTGGTCGTCACGCAGGCCAATGCGGCCGATGTCGCGGCCGTTCAGGCCGCCCTCGTTGGCCAGCGCGCCAACGATGGCACCCGGCGCCACGCCGTTGTTGCGGCCGACCGGCATGTAGTAGCGCACCATGTCGGCTTCCGGCTCGCGATCCTTGCCGCGCGATGGACGCTCGCCCCGGGGCTTGCTGTCCCGGCGCTTGTCGCCGCGCTCGGAATAGGGGGCACGGGCGGCCGCCAGCAGCGGATCGGCGCCCTTCGTGGCGTTGGCATCCAGCGGGCTGCCGGCGGTGGCCAGTGCGACCAGGGCGGTGGCGAGTTCGCGCTCGGATACGCCACTGTCGGTCAGCAGGCGATCGACCAAGGCTTCGTGTCCGGAGTTCTGCTCGCTGCCCAGGAGGGCCTGAACGCGCTCAGCGAAGCGCGTCTCGCGGCGGGCCTGTACGGCCTGGCGGTCGGGCACCGGCTGTTCGCGCACCGGCTTGCCGGTGAGGCGTTCGATGTCCTTCAACATGCGGCGCTTGCGCGGTTCCAGGAACAGGATGGCGCGGCCCTTGCGGCCAGCGCGACCGGTACGGCCGATGCGGTGGACGTAGACCTCGGCATCGCCGGGGGCGTCGAAGTTGAAGACGTGGCTGATGCGCGGCACATCGATGCCGCGGGCGGCGACGTCGGTGGCGACGATGACATCCAGGCGGCCGTCGCGCAGGTCACTGACCACACGCTCGCGCTCGCCTTGTTCCATGTCGCCGTTCAGCGCGGACGCGGCGATGCCGGCCTGGCCGAGTGAATCGGCGATCTCGACCGTGGAGGCCTTGGTGCGGGCAAAGACGACCGCGCCGTCCAGGTCTTCCTCGGTCTCCATCAGGCGAGTCAGGGCCTCCACCTTGTGGCGGGCATCGACCAGGCAATAGCTCTGGTCGATGTCGGTGCCGGCCTCGTTGCCGGCGCCGATGCGGATCTCTTCCGGTTCGCGCATGTGGCGGTGCGCGATACGACGGATGGGCGCCGGCATGGTGGCGGAGAACAGGGTGGTCTGGCGCGCTTCGGGGGTTTGTTCCAGGATCCACTCGATCTCTTCGACAAAGCCCATGCGCAGCATTTCGTCGGCTTCGTCCAGCACCACGACGCGCAGGGCATCCAGGTTCAGGGTGCCGCGCTTGATGTGGTCCACCACGCGGCCGGGCGTACCGACCACGATCTGCGGGCCCTTGCGCAGGGCGCGCAGCTGTTCGCCCATCGGCTGGCCGCCGTAGACGGGCAGCACATCGATGCCGGAGAACTCGCGGGCGAACTCAGTCAGGGCGCCGGCGACCTGGTTGGCCAGCTCGCGCGTCGGGGCCAGCACCAGTGCCTGGGGCGCGCGCTTTCCGGCGTCCATCAGGTCAATCAGCGGCAGGCCAAAGGCCCCGGTCTTGCCGGTGCCGGTCTGGGCTTCGCCCAGAACGTCGCGGCCTTTCAGCAGCGCGGGGATGCAGGCGGCCTGGACCGGGGTCGGGGTCGTGAAGCCCATGTTCGACAGGGCATGAACCAGCGACTCGGAAAGCCCGAGCTGGGAGAAGGAGGGGGAATCAGACATTGAGGGTACTCACACAGGCCGGAAACGAAGGCCCGGCGAAAATCGGATGGCAACTGCCAACCCCGCATCATACACGAATCGAAGACGTAACGAACGAAAACGTCGGACATCTTCCAGGGAGATGCGGCCGGATGTTCGAAATGCCGCAACCGGCTTGCTCGTCCTGGACTGGGGCGGAATCGTGGGGACGCCTATTCGTTGTTCCACTTGAGCTGTCGGGATATAGTTCGTCCAAGGATTTTTGCTGGATACGGTATGTCGCTTACCCCTACGGACCTGTTCAACTTGCTGGCCGACGAGACACGGCTTCGCTCGCTCTTGCTGATGCAGGCGGAAGGGGAGCTGTGTGTCTGCGAGCTGACCCACGCTCTGGAGATGTCCCAGCCGAAGGTATCGCGTCACCTGGCCGCTCTGCGCCATTATCAGGTGGTGCGTACCCGGCGCGAGAGCAACTGGATCTATTATCGGCTCTCGCCGGAGCTTCCTGAATGGGCCGCGGAGATCCTGAAGACTGCGGATCGTGCCGCCTCCCGAACGGAGCCGTACACAAGTGATCGCGACCGGCTCAACACCGCGCCCAGTCGTGCGGAGTGCCTGGATTCGGCCTGAGGATCGTCGTACGCAGAAAGCTGCAATAACGTCAAAACGGCCGGACCACCAAGAGGGTGGTCCGGCCGTTTCTGTTTGGATGCGAAGCCTTGCGCGTGACCGCTCAATGAGGCTCGCGGTGGACGCAGGCGAGGATCGCCGTCGCGATGTCGCTGGCTTCGATGCCCGGGGCGTCCAGGCCGATCTCCTGCATGCAGGTGGTCGCAGCAGTGCGCAGGGCTTCTTCTTCCAGTGGCTGGCCGTGCAGGGCGTCGGCGATGCGATCCATGCCGTCTTCCGGGAAGACCGTGAAATCGCCGGACAGAAGGAGATCGGCGATGTGGTCGTCCTTCTCCATCAGCTGGGCCCGGATCAGCCCGCCGGGGGCCTTGTGGGCACCTTCGGTCAGGTGGGTTCCGGCGGCGATCTTGACGCCCATCTCGACGAATTTGCGGCCCTTTCGGTAGGTCCATTCGGGGTCGGTCAGCTCGGCCATCTGTTCCTCGATGGCGGCGGTTTCCTCGGCGGTGGGTTCGCTCATCGCGACCTCGATGGCGAGGTCACTGGCTACGCGTTTCAGGAAGGCATCGCGCACGGTCTCGCGGGCAGGCATCTCGCCGAGTTCGCGTGACAATGTGGTGATGTAGTCCTCCATGCCGGCGCGCAGCTTGTCGCGGAACTTCTCCGAAGGGACCTTGAGGCAACGCGCCATGGTCGCGGTGTCGAAGTCGAACATGAAGCTGCCGACCATCACGGTGGCGTTGCCAATGCTGGCGGCACCCGTGCCACCGATCTTGCGTCCGTCCACGTGGATGTCGTTCACCGGGCGGAAGGTCGCGTTCACGCCCAGGTCCTGGTAGGTGTTGATCACCGGGTCGATGAACTTCTTGTAGATCTCGGAGACGATCCGCGGGGCCTTGGACGACGGATAGATGAAGTGGAAGAACATCTGGTTGTGGTCCAGATACACCGCACCGCCACCGACGTGGCGGCGGATGATCGGCAGGTCCTGTTCCTTGCAGAAGTCTTCGTCGGCCTCCAGGGCGATCTCCTGATGCAACCCGACGCAGACATACGGGTCGTCGGGGTTGACCAGGGTGAGCACCGGATCGTCGTCCTTGCCCATGGCTTCGGCGATGCCGTGGTAGACCGCCTGGGAACGCACGGCGGGCTGCTGGCCGAAATCGATTACGCGTAAACGCATGGTGTTGTCCTTGTCTTGTCTTGGGGGCGAAGGCGGCGGCCGGTCTAGAACTCGGCGTTCCAGGTGAGCCCGAAGCTGCGGCCGGGGGCCCAGATGTCCTGTACGCCATTGGCCGGGTCCAGGCGTGCCTCGGTCATCTCGTTGACGTGCTCGCGGTAGGTCTTGTTGGCGATGTTGGTCACGCTAAAGGTGATCTCGTTGGAACGAAAGCCGGCGCTGGGCCCGAAGCGGTAGCCGACCGCGAGATCGGCGGTGGCGAATCCGGAGGTGTTGCGTTCGCTGTTCTCCGTGAAGGTGTCGGCCGTCCGGCTCTGGCTCGCCACGGCCCGGATGCGGGCATCCCACTGCCAGCCCTGCGGGACAGAATGACTGAGCCCGACGCTGGCCTCCGGCGGCGGCATCTGGGTCAGCGGCTCGTCAAAGCGGCTGTCGCGGTTCTCGCCGCGAATCCACGTGCCGCTCGCGTAGCCGGTGATCGCAGCGGTAAACGCGTGCTCCACCAGGGCTTCGATGCCGTGTATGCGGGCCTCGTCGAGGTTGATCGTCTGCTTGGTTTCGGAGCCGATTACTTCGCCACCTATGTAGTCGCGGATCCGGCTTTCGTAAGCGGATACGGTGTAGGAGGTCGCGCCGATCTGGCCGCGTGCGCCCACCTCGAACGTGCGGTTCCGTTCCGGGTCCAGCTGCGGGTTGCTCTGCCAGGTGAAGCCGTCGCTGTAGGGGTAGGTCAGGTAGCGTTCCAGCAGGCTTGCAGAGCGATAGCCCTCGGAGAGGCTGAAGTAGGGGTTGAAGGCCTCATCCAGGTGCCAGGTCAACCCGGCCGACCAGCTGAGGTTACGGTCGGTCTTGTCGAGTGGGGGGGCGACCATGAACGCATCATCCGCTTTCCCGGAAATCTCGTCGTACCGAACACCAAGATTGACCGTGGCCCAGTCCAGGTAGGTCTCGTGCTGCGCGAATATCCCAACCGACTCAATGCGTCCGTTCTCTACCAAAGGCTGAGGCGTATCGATAAACGGATTGACATACTCGCCTGGTTGGAACTCATTGCTCTCGGTCCCGAAATACGATTCGGGGCTTGCACGAAGACGCCAGGCCTCGGCTCCGACCAGCAGGATCTGGTCGTCGGCGGGGACCAGTTCCGTCTGCACGCGAAGCCCGTCCGTAGTGAAGTCGGTATCCGACGTGCGGTAATCGCGGCCGAGTTCCGCGTTCCAATCGTAGTTGCCACGCGAGAGTTCGTGTCGGTACACCGAGGCTTCAACGCGAGGTGCCCAGTCGCCGGATAGCTCGCCCTCGTAACGAAGTTCGAAGAGATCGCGTGTCTGACGCGGGGTGTAGTGGGTATTAAGCCCCAGGGGCGGAGCAATGGGATTCGGTGAGGCGCTGGGTGGGGTTTCATTGAAGTTGCGCGAGGCGAGGTACCAGACGTCCTTGCGCTGGTCGCGCTGGGCGCGGAACTGGACCTCGTGGCCTGGTGCGAGCTTGCCGCGGTAGCGCAGGTGGTAGGCGTTCTGTTCGGTGCCGGAGTCGCGCAGACGGTCGCCGTCGCCGTTCTTGTAGTCGTCGGTGTTCAGGTAGGCGGTGGAGAGGTCCAGCACGTTGCGGTCGTTGGAGACGGTGACGCCGACCGCGCCGCGGATGCCTTCGTCGACCGAGGTGACGCCCAGGCGGGAGAAGCCGCGGGTCTCGGGTTCGTCGGTGAAATCGCCGCCGCGGGTGATGATGTTGATCACGCCGCCCATGGCACCGGCGCCGTAGAGCACGGAGCCCGGGCCGCGCACGATCTCGATGCGTTCGATCAGGTCGACGTTGACATAGGAAGCCAGCGAGCCGCGGGCCGGCGGCTGCATCGCATTGATGCGCACGCCATCGACCAGAACCAGCACCTGGTCGCGCTTCAGGCCACGAATGATCGGATCGGAGCCCACCGATCCGTCCACGGCCGTAGCGACACCCGGCTGGCCGCGCAGGAGGTCGCCCAGGGTGCGGGCCTCGCGGTTGCGGATTTCGCTGGCCTCGATCACGGTGACGGAGGACGGCGTCTCGTCGATCAGGGTCTCGTATCCGGTGGCCGTAACCGATACGGTGCCCAGTGTCTGAGCGGCCTCCTGGGCATAAGCGAGGGCGGGTGATGCAAGCAGACTGGCCAGCGTCAGATGACCGACAACACGACGTTTCATGACTCGATGGCTCCCCAATAAGCGTTTCAGAACGCGCTAAAGTAGGTTCGTCGATCACGAAGGGCAACTTAAACCCCGGATGGCCAGGCCCATTCCGGGCATGTCATGGCCGTTGGAGAACAGCCGCCAGAGGAGGGATCCGCCATGCTGGAACTGGGAATCGTCGCGCTGGCCACGTTTTTCGTGACCATCGGGCCGGTGGATGTCGCGGTGGTATTCGCGGTCCTCAGTCGGGGCGTGGACCCAGCCCAGCGCCGTGCCATGGCCATCCGCGGGGCGGCGGTCGCGGGCGGCATCCTGTTGCTGTTCGCGCTGGTCGGGGAGGCGCTGCTGTCGCTGCTGGGGATCTCGCTGGCGGCGCTGTACACCGCGGGCGGGATCCTGCTGCTGTTGATTGGCATCGACATGGTGTTTGCCCGCAGCTCGGGCGCGGTGTCGGCCACGGCGGCCGAGACGCAGGAGGCGCGCACCCGCAAGGACTTGTCGATCTTTCCGTTGGCCACGCCCTTGCTGGCCGGCCCCGGCGCGATGGGGGCCGCGATCCTGATGATGAGCCGGGCCGAGGGCGACTGGATGGCCCAGGCCGTGGTGCTCGGGGCGTTGGTGGCCGTTATGGTGCTTGCGCTGGTGTGCCTGCTGGTGGCGTCACGTCTGCAGCACTGGCTGGGCGTGACCGGCGCGCATGTGCTCACGCGCATCCTGGGCGTGCTGCTGAGCGCGCTCGCGATGCAGTTTATCTTCGACGGGCTTCAGCGAAGCGGTTTGCTCGGCGCCTGAAACGGCTGGCGTGGTCATGCGATGAACGGGGCCCTCCGCTCGCGCGAGAAGGCCCCGCCGGCAGATGGTGGGGTTAGAGCAGGTCTTCGGTGATGGCGTCGATGCCGGCTGCCGCGCATTCGTCATCGACCTGTCCGCTAGGGGCGCCGGAGATGCCGATGCCGCCGACAATCCGACCACCGGTGGTGATCTGCTTGCCGCCGCCCAGAGTGCTGACGCCCGGCAGGTGCTGGATGCCATAGCCGGCTGCCCCCGGTTCCGTCATCTCGCGAAGCTCCAGGGTGTCGGTGCGGAAGCTGACGGCAGTCCAGGCCTTGCGGATGGCGGTATCCACCGTGTGCGGACCGGCAAAGCGGTCGCGCTTCAGGGCCTGGGGGGTGCCATGTCGGTCGACCACGGCCGCAGTGACCTGGGTGTCGCGTTCGCGGCAGGCCTCGACCGCGGCCTCTGCGGCCTTGACCGCAAGCTCGGGGATCAGCGTTGGGGTGTCGAAGGTACCCTCGCTGGCGTGCAGGGGCGCGGCGGCAAACGCAAGGAAGATCGGGGCAGCAAGGCAGTAACGCAGGGTGGTCATGATGGGCCTCCAGAAAGCTGTGGTTTCGCAACTCTGATAACTAGATGCCCGGGCACCGCTCTTCAACGCGCCGAGACCCCGCGCTAAGTGGTATCCACTTTCGATCAGGTAAATCTGACTATTCGACAGTAAGGTACGGAAGAAGTCTTATAAAACGGATTGAATAACGCCACGCCTGGCGGGTGTGCAGCTGGGGCCCGTAGGACGGGCCGATCAGGCGGCGCCGCTCGCGGCTTCACGCTCGCGACGGGCGAGATCGCGCAATGCGTGGCGCAGGGCCGGGCGCAACGGGGTATTCAGGTGAGCCCTCGCTCGGGACGGCGGGATGGCGTGCCGCCGGCAGAACAATCCCAGGGCGTAGGCAAGGTCGTCGCGCGAGAGTGCGGTTTCGCGTTCGGCGCTCGGCCCCTTGCAGGCACCGCACTGATTCACGCGGACCTGGAAGGCAGTATTGGCCAGCATGACCCCGAAGCCCATCTGGGTGGCGAGGAGTTCCGCGATATGGGCCTCGTTACCCTCCAGGGCGGGTGGGGGCTCGCCAGCCGTGGCGAGCAGGCGCAAGGCGATCTCGCGCGCGAAGTGGGCAATCAGCGCCTGGGAATGGGCGACGAGCTCCGGGTCGTAGCGGATGCCGACGTCCCCCGACTGGGGTTCCGCCGGGTTGCGGCTGGGTCGGGCCGTATTCATCGCATCCCAGGGGATGGGATCGTCCATCAGGTTTCCAGGGTGCGCGAGCCGGAATGGGCTGTCTGCGAGCCCGGCATGTTCCAGCACGCGATCGAACACCAGTTGAGCCATGGCCTGGCGATTGTCGGCTTGCCCGGGGAAGTGCTCGGCCGTGGGCAGAACGAGGTGGGCCTTGCGCAGCATCGATCCCAGGTGTGGTTCGTTCCCGGCCCAATCGAAGATGGCGTGGATCCAGGCCCGGCTTTCGGGATCGAGGGCCGGGGCGCGTTGAAACAGGCGGGGAATGAGCGAGATCACAGGCGATCCTGAACAGCAGATGTAGGCTCATTGTAAGGGAGGCGAGCGGGGCGTCGCGATCAATCGGTGCCCGGGCGGGAAGATCGGGTGGCTGGCCTGCTATGTTTGATGAACAGGGTGTGCATGACGGCATGCCGCCCCTTGGGGAAAACGCTGGATGAGCCGGGCTTGCGGGTAGCGCAGCGGCGAAGCAATCCATGAACAGCGGATGGCCCGGCCCGATTGATTGGCTCGCTGCGCTCGAAATCATGGAAAGCGGGTGGTTCAGTGTTTTTCCGGGAACGCTACAAAGGAGGTTGGTATGAGCACGATGAAGGCGGCAGTTTTTGTCGAACCCGGGCGGATCGAGTTGCAGGAGCGTCCAATCCCGGAGATCGGGCCGACGGACGCCCTGCTGCGGGTGACGACCACGACCATCTGCGGGACCGATGTGCATATCCTCAAGGGCGAATACCCGGTGGAGGCGGGCCGCATCGTGGGGCACGAACCGGTTGGGGTGATCGAACGCCTCGGGGACGCAGTGACCGGCTACGAGGTCGGCCAGCGGGTCATCGCGGGCGCGATCACGCCCTGCGGGCAATGCCATTCCTGCCAGGAGGGCATCTCCAGCCAGTGTGGTGGCAAGGCCATGGGTGGCTGGCAACTGGGAAACACGATCGATGGCTGTCAGGCGGAGTACGTGCGCATCCCCAATGCGCAGGCGAATCTGACCCCGGTGCCGGACGGCCTGAGCGACGAACAGGTACTGATGTGTCCGGACATCATGAGCACCGGTTTCGGCGGCGCCGAGCATGGGCACATCCACATCGGCGATACGGTGGCCGTGTTCGCCCAGGGCCCTATCGGCCTTTGTGCCACGGCGGGTGCCAAGCTCATGGGGGCCACCCGGATCATCGTGGTGGACGGGGTGCCGGAGCGCTTGGAGACCGCCCGCAAGCTGGGCGCGGATGTGGCGATCAACTTCCGCGAGCAGGACCCGGTCGAGACGATCATGGAGCTGACTGGCGGGCGCGGGGTCGATGTGGCCATCGAGGCCCTGGGGCAGCAGCAGACCTTCGAGGCCTGTCTGCGCATCCTGAAACCGGGCGGGACCCTTTCCAGTCTCGGGGTGTATTCGGGCAAGCTTTCCATGCCGCTGGATGCGATTGCAGCCGGGCTGGGCGATCACACCATCGTGACCACCCTGTGCCCCGGCGGGAAAGAACGCATGCGGCGGTTGATGGAGGTCGTCGCCTCGGGGCGCGTGGAGCTGACGCCGATGGTGACGCACCGTTACAAGCTGGCGGATATCGAGACGGCTTACGAGCTGTTCTCGCATCAACGCGACGGCGTGCTGAAGGTCGCCATTACGCCGTAGGCAAGCACTTGCTGAACCAGGCGGCCGCGAGTTCGGCTGCCTGTTCCAGCGTGCCCGGTTCCTCGAACAGGTGGCTGGCGCCGGGTACGATCTGGAGCTCGCAGCGCGCGTGCATAAGCGCCTGCGCCTGGCGATTCAGCTGAATCACCATGGTGTCGTCACCGCCCACGATGAGGAGGGTAGGGCTCTCGACTCGGGGCAGGGCGGCGCCCGCCAGATCCGGGCGCCCGCCGCGCGAGACAACGGCCCGGATGGTCTCCGGAGCTGCTGCAGCGGCCTGCAACGCTGCGGCGGCGCCGGTGCTGGCGCCAAACAGCCCGAGCGGCAGGGTTGCCAGGCGAGGCTGGACGGACGCCCATTGGCAGGCCTGCACCAGCCGCCGGCCGAGGAGTTCGATATCGAAGCGGTTGGCGTAGGTGCGATCTTCCTCTTCGGTGAGAAGATCGAACATCAGGGTGGCGATGCGGCTGGCCTGCAGTGTCCGCGCCACTTGATGATTGCGCGGGCTCAGGCGGCTGCTACCGCTGCCGTGTGCGAAAACGACGAGCCCAATGGGTCTCTCGGGCACGCCGAGAATCCCCTGGTGGACCTGGCCGTCCAGGGCCAGGTCGACGGACTGTTCATTCGCGCGAGACATCGGGGTTTTCCGCACGGTGGACGGAGGCCATCATCGCGATGACCGCGTCGTCGGAGACTTGTTCGAAATCGTCGTAGTACGCCCCCACCGAGCCGCGGTAGTACTCGGGGATGTCCAGGGTGACCAGTTCATCGACCTCGTTTTCCAGGAGCGCCGCGGTCTCCTCTGGTGCCACCGGGATCGCCACGACCAGATGGCGAGGCTGGCGCTGACGTGCGTCGCGGATCGCGGCGCGCATGGTGAGTCCGGTGGCGATCCCGTCGTCGACAATGATCGCCAGCTTGCCGCCAACGTCCGGGGAAGGCGTCGTGCAGTACAGTTGGCGCCTGCGCCGGGCTTCGGCGCGTTCGCGTGCCTCGGCCTGGTCCAGCCAGCCTGAATCGACGCGTTCCGCCTCGCGTGGATTGCAGACCGGTTCGCCCTGCTCGGGCACGGCACAGATCGCGTACTCGGGATGGAACGGGTGGCCGATCTTGCGCGGGATCAGGAGATCCAGGGGCATGCCCAGGTGCCGGGCGACGGCGATCCCCAGGGGGACTCCGCCGCGCGGCAAGGCATACACAACGCCGGGTTGGCCGCGATAGCGGTCCAGGGCATGTGCGAGTTGCTCGCCGGCTTCCTTTCGGTCTCGAAATCGCATTGGGCCTACCCTCAGCGTGAGTGGGTATCACCTGAAGTGTAGACAGGCGTTGATCACTCGCGGGCGGCGCAAACAAAAAGGCCCGGGACCAGCGGTGCCCGGGCCTTGGAAGGGGTGGGGACCCCTCGGTATTAGTTGAAGGCTTCCCCGGGCTTCACGCCCATCGCCTTCAGGATCATGGCCAGCGGGCAGAAGCCGGTGAAGGCGGACTGCAACAGGTTCGCGCCGACGAACAGGGTCAGGATCAGCCACATCGGGGTGAAGACCCACCCGAGGATGGCGCTGATGATCACGACGGTGCCGGCAAAGGCGAGGACAATGCGGTCAATGCTCATGGATGGTGTCTCCTGATTAAGTATTAGCGAAGTCTAATATGCAGTCTGACGCTCACGAACACAAGGGGCGCGCAGTCGATGGGGTTTCCTCGCCACCCACCGCGCGGGCCGGGTTCAGGGGAAGATTTCGCCGGGCTTGAGCCCCATGGATTTCAGGATCATCACCAGCGGGCAGAAGCCGGTAAACGAGGCCTGAATCAGGTGGATGCCCATGAAGACGGCGAGCAGCAGCCACCAGGGGCTGGCCAGCCAGGTGAGCAGTACGCTGATCAGGACGACAATACCGGCAAACAACATGAAGAAACGGTCGGTGGACATGAGCACTCCCTCCCTTGTTACTACCCAGTAGATAGCACCGGCGCGGGAGTTCGGCAAGCATCGGATCGGATGCCCGCCTGGGGTGGATGCGGATCAACGCACGCGTTCGCGCTCGCGCGGCAACACCGTCGGTGGGCAGAATCGGCCAAGCCCCGGCGTTCCATCGGTCGTGGGGTGGGTACTCCACGCTCCCCGATCTGCGTTGCGACCTCCAATGAGAGGACACAGGCCGGTAGCGCGTCTACCCGTCTGCGTGCCGTATCGGGTCGCGGAAAACACGGGGTGCCAACGCGGACCTGCGCATGGATCCGTGTCTCTCTAGCGTTCCTCGATGGAGGTGTAGTCGCGCGAGCGGTAGCCGGTGTAGAGCTGGCGCGGGCGGCCGATGCGGGATTCGGGATCCTGCATCATTTCGTTCCAGTGCGAGATCCAGCCGACGGTGCGGGCGAGGGCAAAGATCACGGTGAACATGTTCAACGGGATGCCCATCGCGCGCAGGATGATGCCGGAGTAGAAGTCCACGTTGGGGTAGAGCTTGCGCTCGATGAAGTAGTCGTCCTCCATCGCGATACGTTCCAGCTCCATGGCGACGTCGAACAGGGGCTGGTTATCGGCGCCCATGTCGCCCATCTCCGCCAGCAGGTCGTGGCACATCTTGCGGATGATCTTGGCGCGCGGATCGTAGTTCTTGTACACGCGATGGCCGAAGCCCATCAGGCGGAAGGAGTCGTTCTTGTCCTTCGCGCGGGCCACGAAGTCCTCCACGCTCTTGTCGGAGTGCACGATCTCCTCGAGCATGCGGATGACCTTCTCGTTCGCACCCCCATGCAGTGGACCCCAAAGCGAGGCGATGCCGGCGGAGATCGCGGCGAACGGGTTGGCCTCGGAGGAGCCGGACAGGCGCACGGTGGAGGTCGATGCGTTCTGCTCATGGTCGGCGTGCAGGATCAGGATCAGGTCGAGCGCGCGCACGAACACCGGGTTCGGCTGGTAGGGCTCGCTGGGCACGCCGAACATCATCGCCAGGAAGTTGGCGGTGTAGGACAGGTTGTTGTCCGGGTACATGAACGGCTGGCCGTTGGCGTACTTGTACGACCATGCGGCAATGGTGGGCATCTTGGAGATCAGCCGGTGCGCGGCGATGCGCCGATGTTCCGGGTTATGCACGTCCACGTTGTCGTGATAGAAGGCCGACAGCGCGCCAACCACGCCGACCATGATCGCCATCGGGTGCGCGTCGTGGCGGAAGCCGTCGAAGAAGCGGCGCACCGCCTCGTGCAGCATCGAATGCTCCTTGATGATGCGCGAGAAGTCGTGCAGATCGTCGGCGGCGGGCAGGTCGCCGTTCAGCAGCAGGTAGCAGACCTCGAGATAGGTGCTTTCCTCCGCCAGCTGCTCAATTGGGTAGCCACGGTAGAGCAGGGTGCCCTCGTCGCCGTCGATAAAGGTGACGTCCGAACGACAGCTGGCCGTGGACATGAACCCCGGGTCATAGGTGAAGTAGCCGAGCTCCTTGTACAGGGTGCGGACGTCCAGGCAGTTGGGGCCGTGCGAGCCCTCCTGGATCGGCAGCTCGATGCTCTTGCCGGTGGTGTTGTCGGTCAGCGTGACGGTTTTGCTCATGAAACGGCCTCGTAGCGAAGGGGTCGTCCGGATGCGGATTAGGTGAATGGTAAACCATCGACCGGCCCGCGGCAGAGGGGTGCGTGAAGTGTGTTGAGCTCGGAGGAAAAGGGCGATCGCGCTTGCCGCGCGAGGGCGTCAGGGCCCGGGGGTTCCGCGGCGCTGGCGCTTGTCGGCGTACATCGCGGCATCGGCGCTGGTCTGGGCCTCGGGCAGGGACCCGCTGACGGTGCGGCAGGCGTAACCGATGGACGCCGACACACCGGCCTCCTGCAGCACCGCCCGCAGCCGGTTCGCGATCCCGGGGAGGTGGTCGGCCGGCGTCTCCGGAAGCAGCACGCCAAATTCGTCTCCACCCAGGCGGGCAATGATGTCGATTTCGCGACTGGCATCCCGCAGGGCCTGGCCAGCCGCCTTGATCAATCGGTCGCCGGCGTCATGGCCTTCCTGGTCGTTGACGGTCTTCAGGTTGTCGAGGTCGATGGCGACGAGACCCGCCGGGAGGCTGTGATCCTGGCAGCGCTGTTCCTCGGCGCTCAACGCGAGTAGCCAGCCGCGCCGGTTGCAGGTGCCGGTGAGGGCGTCGTTGTAGGCCTCCAGTCGCAGGGCCTCGCGCTCGCGTTCCAGTTCGTCGATCTGGCGGCGCTGGCGGATCAGTGACTCGATGACGGTGACGGCGGCCTGGATCTGGTCGGATTGCGCTTCGATGTCGGCCGATATGGGCTCCGGATTCATCGCGCAAAGTACGCCATACATCTCGTATTCGTGGTCCTGTACCGGAAACCCGATGTAGCTGCCGATGGCGGGGGGATCGGGTTGTGCGGCGAGGGCTTCCTGGTAGGCGGGAACCTGTTGTACGTCCGGCGTGATTCGCGGGCCGCGTTCGGCGAGCATGCGGATGCAGAAGGAGTTGCTCCAGTCAAAGGCCGTGCCGGCCTGAATGCCGTACCCGTGGTCGTCGGCGCGCACCACGATCTGCTCGTTGCCCTCGATGCGGGTTAGCATCCAGACGTCCAGGGGGGCGATCCGGCGGAGCAGTTTCAGGACGTGATCGACCCCGAGGTTGAACGGCGAGGGCGCGGTATCGGGGGGATCGAAGATTCGGGCCATGGGGCATTCCGTCGAGACGGTGGGGGCGGCTGTTCGCCGCGCAGGATGGAAAAAGTCTAGGAGATCGCAGGTCGCGCTGCCGGTCGCAGTTCGCGTTCCGCGCGCTTCAGGGCGTGTTCCAGGCTTCCAGCACCGGGTTCGCGCATGGCGTGGCCAATGGCCGCGGGGATGGCCTTTGCGGACAGGGCCTGTCGGATGTGTTGCGCCCGCGCCGCCAGGGGTTGCGCCCTCAGGTCGATCGCGAGCAGGCCGAAGCGGGTGCCACCGAGTCGACCGATCAGGTCGCTGGGGCCTGCCAGGCCCTGCAGGGCGAGGATCGCGCGAACCAGTTCGGTGTCATCCTGAATGCCAGTGCTGTCCACGCTCGAGTCCCCGGGGAAGAGATCGAACAGGATGATGCCGGCGGGTTGGCCGCTCTGTTGGCAGCGGGTCTCCTCTGCGTCTACCGCGAGCTCCCAGCCGTGGCGGTTGAGCACGCCGGTCAGGGGATCACCGTGGGCGGCCAGGGCCGCGTGCTGTCGCAACCGGTCCAGCCCCTCGGCGCGCTGGCTGAGGCGCAGCAGGTGCCCCAGCGATCCTGCCAGGGCACGAACGACCGGCTCATGGTGTTCGATCGCGGGGTCCATGGGTTCGGGATGCAATCCGCAAAGCGTGCCGAAGAGTTCGCCATCGGCATCGTACAGCGGGAACCCGATGTAGCAGCCAATCGTTGCGACGTCATTGATCGGGGCACTGGCATAGGCTGGAACCGTGCGTGCGTCGGCGGCGATGTTCGGTCCGTCTCCGGCGTTCATGTGCACGCAGTAGGAGTGCTGCCAGCTGAATGCCGCCCCGGGACGGATGCGCGGTGCGTGGCCGTGGGTGTGCAATACCACCCAGTCGTCGGATTCGACCCGCGTGAGCATCCACATGTCCAGCGGGATCAACGCCTGCAGCGCCCTCAGGGTGGCGTCGACGGCTCCGGAGAAGTCGTCGGCCAGTGCGGTAGCAAGGGTGGCCCGGGGCATTGGAGGTTTAGCTCGGTTCGGTCGAGCCGGTCATCCTACAGGCGCGGGAGTTCCGGGTGCGACAGCTGCCCACCGTGGACGTGTTGGCGTCCGAACTCGGCGCAGCGGGCGAGGGTGGGGATGGCCTTGCCGGGGTTGAGCAGCCCGAGCGGGTCGAACGCGCGGCGCAGGTGGTGAAACTGCTCCAGTTCCGGCGCGGCGAACTGCACGCACATGCCGTCCAGCTTTTCCACGCCTACGCCGTGTTCCCCGGTGACGGTGCCACCCACCTCCACGCAGAGTTCGAGGATCTGCTGGCCGAAGGCCTCCGCCGTTTCCAGTTGCCCGGGCTGGTTGGCGTCGTAGAGGATCAGTGGATGCAGGTTGCCGTCGCCGGCGTGGAACACGTTGCACACGCCGAGGCCAACCTCGCGCGACAGGATGTTGATCCGTTCCAGCACCGTCCCGATCTGGTGGCGCGGGATGGTCCCGTCCATGCAGTAGTAGTCCGGCGAAATACGCCCGGCGGCAGGGAACGCGGCCTTGCGCCCGGCCCAGAACAATGCGCGTTCGGCGTCGTCGCGGGCGGTGTGCACCTCGGTGGCCCCCAGATCCAGGAGCTTCTGGCGTACCACCATGACGTCCTCGGAGACCTCGGCGTTGGTCCCGTCGAGTTCGCACAAGAGGATCGCGGCCGCCTCCACCGGGTAGCCGGCGTGGACGAAGTCCTCCGCAGCGCGGATGGCAGCGTTGTCCATCATTTCCAGCCCGGCGGGAATCAGTCCGGCGGCGATGATGCCTGCCACTGCGCGTCCGGCGGCCTCGGCCTGGTCAAAGCTGGCCAGCAGGACCTGGGTGCGCTCGGGGCGGGGCAGCAGCCGCACGGTGACTTCGGTGACGATGCCCAGCATGCCCTCCGAGCCAACCATGAAGGCGAGCAGGTCCAGTCCGGCACTATCCAGCGTCTTGCCGCCGAGGCGGATGATCTCGCCCTCGAGGGTGACCAGTTCCAGCCCGATCACGTTGTGCACGGTGAGTCCGTACTTCAGGCAATGCACGCCTCCCGCGTTCTCGGCCACGTTGCCGCCGATGGAACACGCGATCTGCGAGGACGGGTCGGGTGCGTAGTAGAGCCCCTGCGGGGCCGCCGCCTCGGAGATCGCGAGGTTGCGCACGCCGGGCTGGACGACCGCGCAGCGGTTGTCGGCATCGATCTCCAGGATGCGATTGAAGCGCGCCAGGGATAGCAGCAGCCCAGTCTCGCTGGGCAGGGCGCCGCCGGACAGCCCGGTGCCAGCCCCGCGTGGCACGATCGGGACCCCGTGCTCGCGGCAAAGCCGGAGGCAGGTCAGCAGTTCCTCGTGGGTCCGTGGCAGGGCCACGGCCCCGGGGATCTGGCGGTAGGCGGAGAGACCGTCGCACTCATAGGCTCGGCGTTCCGCGGCCTCGACCACCAGGGCGTCCGAGGGCAGCTCGGTGGTCAGACCCTCAATGACCGCAGCCAGCGCCTGTGCGGCGGCCTCGGTCGGCGGTGTGGCGGGATGGGCGCTCATGGCCTCGATGGTAGGGGTCTGCTGGGTCCGTGTGAGGTGATCGCATAAACTGTGGGTCTTTTCCGCAAGCGGGACGTGATGATGGGCATTGGGCTGGGCTCGTATCTGGCAGTGGCGGCAGGCGGTGCGCTGGGCTCGGCACTGCGGCTGGGGATGCAGGAGTGGATGGTGGCGCACTTCGGGCGTGCCTTTCCCTGGGGTACGTTGAGCATCAACATCCTCGGCTCGTTCCTGATCGGGGTACTGGCCGTGGTGCTGGTGGAGCGCCTGGAACTGCACCCGGCCTGGCGCTTGTTGCTGGTCGTCGGGGTGCTGGGTGGCTTTACGACGTTCTCCACCTTCTCCCTGGAAGTCGTTCACATGGTGGATGTAGGCGCCTGGGCGCGTGCACTGGGCTACATGCTCGCGAGCCTGCTGGTCTGCGTGCTGGCTGCGGCAGCGGGGCTCCACGGAACTCGATTCCTGCTGGGGGTCGGGCCGGTCGCCTCGTGAGGGCATTGGCCGCGACCGTGGACGCCACGGGGCGGCAACCGTAGACTTCCCCGTCGTTCTTTCCACCCCTTGCCGGAAATCCGTCATGCTTGATATCCACAGCCTGCGCCAGGACCTGGATGCGACTGCCACCGCTCTGGAACGCCGTGGCTATACCCTGGACCGCGAACGCTTCAAGGCCCTGGAGGCCCGCCGCAAGGCGTTGCAGATGCGCACCCAGGAGCTGCAGGCCGACCGCAACACTCGCTCCAAGGGTATCGGGCAGGCGAAGGCGCGAGGCGAGGACATCGAGCCGCTGAAGGCCGAGGTCGGGCGCCTGGGCGACGAGCTCAAGCAGTGCGAGACCGATCTGCACGGGGTCCAGCAGGAGCTGGATGCGATGCTGATGCAGATCCCGAATCTGCCGCAGGCGGACGTGCCCGACGGACTGGACGAAAAAGACAACGTCGAGGTCCGCCGCGAGGGGACCCCGCGGACCTTCGATTTCACGCCGCGCGATCACGTGGATCTGGGCCTGCCCGGTGGCTGGCTGGACTTCGAGGCCGCGGTGCGGGTGGCCGGTTCGCGTTTCGTGGTGATGCGCGGTCAGATGGCGCGCCTGCACCGGGCACTGACCCAGTTCATGCTGGATCTCCATACCGGCGAGCACGGCTACCAGGAGACCTACGTCCCCTACCTGGCCAACCCCGAATCGCTGGAGGGGACCGGGCAATTGCCGAAGTTCGACGATGACCTGTTCTCGGTCGACTGTGACCAGCGCTACCGTCTGATCCCCACCGCCGAGGTCACCCTGACCAACCTGGTGCGCGAGCAGATCCTCGATGCCGAGGCCTTGCCGCTGAAGATGGTGGCCCACACCCCGTGTTTTCGTTCCGAGGCGGGCAGCTATGGGCGCGACGTGCGCGGCCTGATCCGGCAGCACCAGTTCGAGAAGGTGGAGCTGGTGCAGATTGTGCAGCCGGAGAGCTCGGATGCCGCACTGGAGGAACTCCTGAGCCATGCCGAGCGGGTCTTGCAGGCGCTGGAACTTCCGTACCGCGTGATGCTCCTGAGCGCCGGGGACATGGGCTTTGCCGCGGCGCGCACCTATGACCTGGAAGTCTGGCTGCCGGCCCAGGATGCCTACCGCGAGATCTCCTCTTGCTCCAACTTCCAGGCCTTCCAGGCGCGCCGCATGCAGGCGCGCTTCCGACCGAAGGCGGGCGAACGCCCGGAGCTGGTGCACACCATCAACGGGTCCGGGGTTGCGGTGGGCCGGGCCCTGGTCGCGCTGCTGGAGAATCACCAGCAGGCAGACGGCTCGATCCACATCCCGGAAAAACTGCGCCCGTATCTCGGGGGAACCTCGGTGATGGAGCCGCCGTCCGAATAGGAGGTCCACCGGGAGTCTTCTCGACGTGAATAACGCCCTTGGCAGGAAGAATTGGTTGGGTTGGCTGGCGAGCGTCGTCTCGCTGCTGGGCATGGTGGTGTTGTTCGCGACCGCCTCTGTGGCGGACGAATCCGTCGAATCCGACGAGGGGATCGTGTTCGATGACACCCCGCGCCCGATTGGGCTGCATACGCCCGACTGGTTCGAGCTGAGCTTCCTCGATCTGCGCGAGGACCTGGAAGATGCGGTGGAGCAGGGAAAGATGGGGCTGGCCGTCTACTTCGGCATGGATGACTGCCCCTATTGCGAGGCGCTGTTCGACAAGAACTTCGCCCAGGACGATATCCGCGAGTACCTGGCGTCACACTTCAACGTGGTGGCGATCGACGCGCTGGGCACACGTGAAGTCACGGACCTGGGCGGCGAGACCTGGCTTGAACGGCGCTACGCCGCCGAACAACGGCTGAACTTTACCCCCTCGATTGCCTTTTACGACGAGGATGGCGAGCGCATCCATCAGATGCGCGGTTACTACCCGCCATACCGGTTCCGCGCGCTGCTGGAATACGTGATTGACCGGCATGACCGCGAGGAGAGTTTTCGCGACTATCTGGAGCGCGCCGACCCACCGCCAAAGTTCGATCTCGACGACATCAACCAGCGGGAGTTCTTCATCAACCAGCCGTATGCGCTGGATCGGAGCCGAATCCCCGCCGAACGCCCACTGGTGGTGTTCTTTGAGCGCGAGGCCTGCCATGCCTGCGATATCATGCACTCCGAGCCGCTGCAGCAGGACGAAGTGCTGGAGCGCATCGGCCTGATGGATGCGGTGCAGCTGGATGCCGACGATGCCGATACGCCGGTGCTGACGCCGGGTGGCGACCGCACCAACGCAAAAGACTGGGCCGCGGAACTGGGTGTGCACTGGGCGCCCACGCTCATTTTCTTCGACGAGCGTGGCGAAGAAATTATCCGCATCGATTCGGTCGTCCACCAGAATCGGCTGCGCAACGTGCTGGATTTTGTCCTGACCCGTGGCTACGAGGAGTATCCGACCTTCGAACGCTGGCGTGCCCAGCAGCCGCCGCGCCCCTGACCACGCCGCTGACTCAAGGAATCATCCCTTTGCATTTCGACCGTGACTTCGTAATCCGCAACCGTGAAGTGCTGGAAGGTATCGTTGCCCGTTCCCACCGCGTGGCGCTGGGAATCTTCGCGCTGACCTTCGGGGGCTACGGGGCGGCGGTATGGCTCTGGTTCCAGGACAACGTGTGGGCCGCCCTGGTGGTGGCGACGCTCAGCTACCTGGTGTTCCGCCAGTTCCGCATGCTGGCGCTGGGCGTAGCGCGCATGCCGCTGCGCGGCGATGCGGAGGCGGTGGAGGCGCTCAAGGCGATCGATATGGCGCTGGAACAGGACAAGCCCCACCCGGTACTGGCCGAGGTCGAGGCGCATCTGCGGGCGCTGGAAGAGGCGCCCGCAACGCAGGAGGAACGCGAGGCCGCGGGCCCGGACGCTTCGAAGAAGGGGGCCGGCAAGGGCGACTGACAGCGACCTGTGGTCGCCGGATCAGAGCTCGACGGGTACGCCCAGTTTCTGCTCGATGACCCGCACCAGGGTCGCGTGCAGCTCTTCGCCGTTACGATCGTCGATCCAGGTGCCTTCCTCGTCGGAATAGCCGAAATGGGCCGGTCCTTCGGGCGAGGAGAGCCAGATCTGCTGTGCGGCCTCCTGGCGGTTCAGGATCATCTGGGCGCCATCGTCGAATTCGATCGTCATCACGCCGTCGATCAGGTCAATGTCCAGGTCGTCCAGCGCGCTTTGCTCGGTGAGGCGGGTCTGGATGTCGTCCAGGGTGTTTTCGGCGAATACGGTGAAGGAGGTCTGGCTCATGGGGATCTCGATACGGTCGGGAAGAGGGGGTTGGCTGCGCCGCGATTATAGGTCAGCCGCGCCAGGCGGCAATGGCCAACCCGGCCCAGCCGAGGATAAACGCCGTGCCGCCCAGCGGTGCAATCGCGCCGAGGATACGGGGTGCGCCGAGCGCCAGGGCATACAGGCTCCCAGAGAACAGCAGGATGCCGATCACGAACGCCACTGCACTGGCAGCGGCCCAGCCGTTGGCCAGGTGGGCCCACAACGCCGCGACCAGCAGCAGGGCCAGGGCATGGATGAAGTGATACTGGACGCCGGTATGCCAGGTCGCGAGGGCCTGTTCCGTCAGGCGTTCCTGCAGGGCGTGGGCGCCGAAGGCGCCGAGGACGACGGCAATCCCTGCCAACAGGGCAGCGATGACAACAAGGGGGCGAATCAGCGGTTCGCTGGCCCCCATCAGGCGTCGTCGCCCATCTCGCTGTCGATGTCCTGGCCGGCGACCCAGCCGTGCTCACGGGCGCGCTCGATGGCTTCGTTATGGATGCGCTCATGGCGCTCGCGCAGCTCGGGCGGGAGGTTGCTGATGCGCAGGCTGTATTTGTCCCACTCGGCGTTGACCTGGTCATGCAGCATCTGGATACGCGAGACATCCCAGCCATCGCAGGTTTCGTCCTCCGGGAGGATGCCGAATACCCAGGCATCGCGGATGAAATTGCCGATGGGGGTCATGCCGGCGTACATGTCGTTGTACAGGCCGACGTAGGTGCGACTGGAGCGTTTGGGTTCATTCATGCTGCATAGTCTAGGGAAATACTGATGAATGTACACACTCGCGTTGGCACCCCAGGTTTTCCGAGACAAGGCGCGTCGTGCAGCGGGTAGTGGTTCTACCCGCAAGCGGCGCAACGCAGGATCGGGGAACCTGGGGTGCCAACCCCATAAACCATTGAATGCAGGGGCTCGGCCGCTTTTGCGTGCGCCCAGCGTTGCGGCTCGCTTATGTAGCTCGGCTACACTTCGCTCACCGCGCCTTGTTCGCACGCAAAAGCGACTCGAGCGCGAGGGTGTACATTCACCAGTATTTCCCTCGGCGTGCGTCCGTCTCAGGCAAAGCGATTTCGACGCGGGTTCCGGGGGCTTCCGGACGCGAACAGGGATACCAGGTGCACGCAACAAACGACTCGCTGACTCGGGTACGCATCCGCGCCCTGATCAAACTGATGGTTCTCGGGGCCGCCCTGCTGCTGGTTGGGGTGATGCTCCGGTACGCCTTTTCCGGACCGGGCGATACCCGTGGCGAGACGCTGCGGGTGGATCTTGCCGAGATTGCCCCGGGCGAGGCCCTGCGTGTGATTCACGGTAGCCGCCACGTGCTTGTGGTCCATCGCGATGCCGCGTGGCAGGCCGCCCTGGCCGGTGATGACGAGCTGGTCGACCCGGAGGCCCGCCGCGGCCAGCAACCGGACGGGCTGGATCGGCCATTGCGCAGCTTCCGGCCCGAGTGGCTGGTGGTGATCGGCGAAAGTGCGGATCTGGGTTGCGAGCTGGACCTGGTCCACCCGGACGAGGCCGACGGCTGGAGCGGTGGCTTTGTCGACCGCTGCCGGGGCGGACGTTACGACGGCGCCGGCCGCGTATATGCGGATCAATCGGCCCGGCGCAACCTGCCCATCCCCGACTATCGTTTTGCCGGGGATGACCAACTGATCCTGGGCAGACCGTGAAGGTTACCTCCCAAGCGGCCCCGGCTCTTTCACAGGGCCCCAGGGGTGACGTGGTTCCGGGAGGCGCCAACTCGCTATGCGGGTGTCTCTGCGGACGCGGAAAACCGTGTCCGGCCTGGACGGACTGAGTCAGCCGTCCTCCACCTTCGCGAGGGTGATGGCAGGGTAGAGGTCAAAGCGCACGCTCTTGCCCTTGATGCTCGCCTGGGGCGAGTCGGGACCGAGGGCGGGCGCATGCAGCGGGCGCTTGACGATGACGCGACGTCCCACGTTCTGGCGCAGGGTGGCCAGGGTTTGCTCTGCGTCGGGGTCGGCCGCCTCGGGCATCAGCGCCTGCATCAGCTGCATGTCCTTTTTCACCGCGGCCCGCTTGGCCCGTTCCGGGAACATGGGATCGAAGACCGCGGCCATTGCCGGGACGGCGAGATGCGCCGGATCGGCCTTTCCCTCGTGCAGGGTGATGCGTCCGATGATGGGCGCGAGTTCCGGACTGGCCGCCGCGCGTTCCAGCGCGTCGGCGAGCAGGTGGTACACCACGGGATGCCGCTCCCAGGCCGTGACCCGGAAGCCGTGCGCGGCCAGCAGGAGGGTGTCGCGGCCCAGGCCGGCGGAGGCATCCAGCACATGGCCGTCACGCGGGAGTCTGCCGAAGGCGCGGATCAGGCCCTCGCGCTGGTGACCGGCATGGGCGAGGCGATAGCCCTGGCGCCCGGCGGCAAAGTCCAGCTGCAGTCGCAGCGGCGGGTGTACGTCCTCGCGGACCAGTTCGAGCCCGCGGTCTCCCGTCTCCAGCACGAGCGTGGCTTCCCCGGCATGGGCGTAGCCGCGCGCCGCCAAGGCCTGGCGCAGTGCGTTGGCGGCGGACTCGTGGCCGGGGGCCGCGCGTACGGTGAGTGGCATGGGCGTCAGTAGTGCGGCGGGGGTGGTTCGGCGCCCTCCGGCCCGCCGCCGTGCTCCTCGAGGTCGCGCATGCGATCGCGCAGCCACTGGACCTGCTGGCGCAGCTCGGTATTGGCCTGTTGCAGCTCCAGTTGCACGCGGGCCTGCTCCTCCTGGGTGTATTCCTGATGGGCCAGGCGGATCTCCAGATCCTCGATGCGTTTTTGCAGGGCTTCCGAATCCATGTGGGTTACTCCACCACGTTGCGCGGCTGGTCGCTCGCGAAGCCGTGGATATTGGCCGTGACCTCGTCGATCACCCGCTGCCGGGCGGTTCGCGCGGCCCAGGCGGTGTGGGGCGTGAGGACGAGGTTGGGGATATCGTCGGCCAGCAGGGGGTGATCCGCCGGTGGGGGTTCCGGTTCCAGTACGTCGATGCCGGCGCCGCCGAGATGCCCGCTGCGCAGGTACCTGGCCAGGGCCTCGGGATCGACCAGGCCACCCCGGGCGGTGTTCAGCAGCAGGGCCCCCGGACGCATCTGGCGCAGGGCGGCATCATCGATTAGGTGCCGGGTCGTCGCGGTCAGGGGGCAGTGCAGGCTGATGACGTCGCATTGTCCCAGCAACCGTTCCAGCGGCACGCGATCCTCTTGTGCTGCGCGGTCCGGATTCAGGCTCTCGGCGACCAGCACCTCCATGCCAAAGGCCTCGGCGACGCGCGCGGTGGCCCGGCCCAGTACGCCCCAGCCGATGATGCCGAGGCGCATTCCGGCCACCGTGCCGATGGGGTGGTCGAGGAGACAGAACTGATCGGAGGCGCTCCAGCGACCGGCGCGAATGTCCGCGCGGTAGGCGTCCAGTTGGGTGACCAGCGTCAGCAGCAGGGCGAAGACGTGCTGCACCACGGAGTCGGTGGCGTAGTCGCGCGCATTGCTGACGACGATACCCAGGCGGTGGGCTGCCTCCACGTCGATATTGTTGGTTCCGGTGGCGGCGGCGCAGACGAGTCGCAGGCGGGGTACGGCGGCCAGTACCTCCGCATTCAGCTCGACCTTGTTGGTGACGATCACCTCGGCATCGCCGATCCGGCCCAGCCGCTGATCCGGCTCGGTGTGCTCGTGGAAGGACCACACGGGAAGGCTGGCCCGGAGTTCGGTCAGGTCAAGATCGTCGCGGTCGACCGTGGCGAGATCGAGAAAGACACCGCGTTGGAGCTGGCTCATGATCGGCGTGTACCCGTAGTCAATGAAGATGGTGTCCAATGAAAAGGGCCCCGCTGTGCGGGGCCCTGGAACGCATTCCTGCCGTGCTGTGCAGCGCGGAACCTAGTTGTCGCCCATGAAGGCGTGGAACAGGTTCAGCAGGTGCAGGAACATCACATAGAGGTTCGCGTACAGCGAGACCGTCATCACGATGTAGTTGGCCTCGGGATCGTGAATCATCCGGCTGGTGTCGAACAGGATGGCGGCCGACAGCAGCAGGACAACCGCGGCCGAGATGGCCAGCGACAGAGCCGGGATCGCCAGGAACAGGTTGGCAACGATGGCCAGCAGCGCGACGATCAGGCCGACGACCAGGAAGCCGCCGAGGAAGCTGAAGTCCTTCTTGGTAGCCAGGGCGTAGCCGGAAAGCGTGACAAACGCGACCGCAGTGGCGGCGAAGGCGTTGCCGACGATCTGTGGCCCGTTCGGCAGACCCAGGTACATGCTCAGGATCGGGCCGAGGAAGAAGCCCAGCACGCCGGTGAAGGCGAAGGTCAGCACGATGCCCAGCGCCGAGTTGCGCGCGGCGTGGATGGCGAACGGGCCGCCGATCAGCACCCCCAGCATGATGATCCAGTGCACCGGCGGCGCGTTGACCGCCATGGCGATGAACGCGGTGATCGCGCTGAACGCCAGGGTGAGCGACAGCAGCATGTAGGTCTGCCGGATCACCTTGTTGGTGGAGATGGTCTCGCTGATGGAACCAGTGCTGGACGGATTGCGACTCGAGCGGACGATCTGGTCTCGGGACACGGGTCAACTCCTCATTGGATTCGAAACAAGCACAGTGTAGCGACAAGCGTTCCCGGTTGCAGCGGTTCCCTTGCGGTTTCAGGGCATGCGGGCCGATCACGCGGTGATCGGCCCGGCGCGGGTTACTTGATCGGCTCGCCGACCTTTTCCGAGATGGTCTTCACCGCATGGTCGGTGGACTTGAAGATGTTGTCCTTGCCGATGATGTCGTCCAGCCCCGTGCGCTGCATGACCTCCATGATCTGGGCCTTGACGCCGGCGAACACGAGCGTGATGCCGCGCGCCTTGAGGCGGTGAACCAGTTGATGGATGACCTCTTCGCCGGAGGCGTCGATCTCGTTGATGCCCTTGCCGACGACGATCAGATATTTGGATTGTGGGTGGCGGGCCAGCAGGTCCAGTACGGCATCTTCGAAGTAGGGCACGTTGGCGAAGTACAACGACCCATCGAAGCGCATGATGCCGACCTTCTCGTTGGTCTCCAGGCCGTAGCGCTGGGCCTCGCGCAGGGTGCCGTCCTCATAGCGTGCCAGTTCCGAGACACGCGGCTTCATGGTGCGGTACAGATACAGCACGATGGCCAGACCGGCACCGGTGAGGATGCCGTAGTCCAGGTTCGGAGCCATTGCGAGGGTCGCAACGAAGGTCACGGCCGCGGCAGCGCCATCGTGCTTGTTGGCCACCCATGCGTGCTTGATGGCCTTGAAGTTCACGAGCCCGGCAACCGCCATCATGATGATCGCAGCGAGGACCGCCTGTGGCAGGTGATAGATCAGCGGCGTCAGGAACAGCAGGGCCAGGCCGATGAGTACCGCAGTAAAGACCGAGGAGAGGCCGGTCTTGGCGCCGGAGTTCAGGTTGACCGCTGATCGCGAGAACGAGCCGCTGACCGGGTAGCCCTGGGTGAAGCCGCCGGCGATGTTCGCCAGACCCTGACCCATCAACTCCTTGCTGGGGTCCAGGCGCTGGCCGGTCCGTGCTGCCATGGCCTTGGCGATCGCGATGGCCTCGGTGAAGCCCACCAGCGCGATGACGAAGGCGGTGGTCAGCAGCGTGGTGAAGGTGCCGAAGGTGATATCCGGGATCGAGAACCCGGGGAGGCCCTGGGGCACATTGCCCACCACGGCGCCGCCGCCATTCAGATGCACGGTATCTTCACCGACCCGTTCGATACGCCATGCGGCGCGATCGGCGCGTGCACGTTCGGCATCAGTCAGGTGATCGTCTGCAATGAACCGCGCAGGCTGATCGTTCTCGCCGGGGACGCGACGCAGCGTGATGTCGCGGATCTCCTCGCGCATGCCGGCAAGTTCGGGGCGCAGTTCATCGCGCTGCAGACGCAGCTGGTCGGCCTCGTGGCGCATGCGCACGGCCTCGGCGCCTTCCTGTTCCTGGAGCTCTGCTTCCAGCCGACGGATCTGCTCGTCGAGATCGGCGAGGCGCCTGCCATCGCTCTCGATGGACTGCGCGAGAGTCAGAACCTGGGCCGGGGCGATCTGCTGAAGGGACGTCTCGGCCTTCTGCTCGTAGCCGATTGCCCAGCTCACCAGGATCGCCACGACCACGGCGACAAGTACCCCCGGGATCTTCGGCACGAACCGTTTCATCAGCACCATCAGGCCAATGGCGCCGACGCCGAACGCCAGCGTGGGCCAGTGGACGCTGCCCAGTTCCGTCATCACGCCCCAGAGACCCAGCATGAAGTGGCCGCTGGTATCAATCGGGACGCCGAGGATCTTGTTCAGCTGCGACAGGGCGATGATGATGGCCGCGGCATTGGTGAAGCCGACGATGACCGGATGCGAGATAAAGCTGACCAGCGCGCCAAGCTTGAACAACCCCAGCATCAACTGGACCAGGCCCACGATGAATGCCAGGGCAATGGCCAGCATGACAAATTCGGAAGAGCCCTCGGCGGCCAGCGGTATCAGCGCCGAGGCGGTAAGCAGCGAGACCACGGCGACCGGGCCGGTGGCGAGCTGGTTCGATGAACCCCACAGCGCGGCGACCATGACGGGCAGCAGGGAGGCGTAAAGCCCGTACACCGGCGGCAGCCCGGCCAGCTGGGCATAGGCCATGGACTGCGGGATCAGGACCAGGGCGACCGAGATCCCGGCGATGAGGTCCGCGTTGAGGGTTTGCTTCGTCGGGCGCCAGCTGAGGAAGGGGAACACTCGCAGCAGAATCGAATTCATCGGGTCGCTCGCTTGGCCAGTTCGTGAGGGTTGACGACGGCCGGAACCGATGCAATGGGCCCAAGGGCAGTCCGGGCCGGGGCTTGCCAGGGCCGTCGTCACAATACTGGCAGCCGGTGCTGGGCCCGGTCGGATGCACGGGCGCAGTCGCGAAAGTAGCGCCAGATTATAGGCGGTCAGTCCATTTTCTTCTATCTAACTTGTTCTATATGACACATGCCATATCGGCTATGTATTGCGAGGAAGTCGCGAGAGGTGGGGTTGCTTGGCGTAGTCGGGAGATGACTGTGGCCGGGACGGTGGGAATGGCGGAGAGGGAGGGATTCGAACCCTCGAGGGGCTTTCACCCCTGCCGGTTTTCAAGACCGGTGCAATCGACCACTCTGCCACCTCTCCGGGGCTGGGCATTGTCTGGCAAGGAGGGCGGGCTGGCAACCGAGGGTGGCCCGCGTGGCCTGGCGGCCACGAGAGGGAGGGATAGATTCGGACCTGCGGTCCTCACCCTCCGGGCGTTGCCTGGCGGCAACGTCCTGCGGCGGCTGCGCCGCCTTGTCGAACCCTCGAGGGGCTTTCACCCCTGCCGGTTTTCAAGACCGGTGCAATCGACCACTCTGCCACCTCTCCGAGGCTGAGCATTGTCTGGCAAGGGGGACGGGCTGGCAACCGGGGGCGGTGCCGGGTCTCCCGGCGAAGGGGTCGATGGGAGCGGGATATTCGGCATGCAACGCTTGACGTTCGATCGCTTGAACCCTAATCTTGTCCGCGCTCCGGGCGGTTAGCTCAGCGGTAGAGCACTGCCTTCACACGGCAGGGGTCACTAGTTCGAACCTAGTACCGCCCACCAGCTTTGAATAACAAGAAAGCGGCCTCGGGAAACCGGGCCGCTTTTTTTGTGCCTGTGAGACGGTCGCATGTGACATGAGAGGCGCTTGCGGAATCTGGCGGAGCGGGAGGGATTACGGCCAGCGCGGCTGGCCGCTTTCGCTTTGCTGCGGCGTTCTGGTGTCGCGTGCGCGCCACCGGTCGAACCATCGTTTCCGATTCCTCGGGTTCGAATCTCCAGGCATCTGTGGCCAAGAACGCGAAAGGGGCCACTAGGGCCCCCTTGCTTGAATCTGGCGGAGAGGGAGGGATTACTCGGCACTTCTTCGCGCCTCGCCCTTCGGGTCGTCGCCTGCGGCGACGTTCTGGCATCGCTGCGCGCTGCCAGTCGAACCGTCATTTTCGATTCCTCGGGTTCGAATCCCGAAACCGAAGAGGCCAGACATGCGAAAGGGGCCGCTCGGGCCCCTTTGCTAGTGTTTGGCGGAGAGGGAGGGATTCGAACCCTCGGTACTCGCGAGAGTACAACGGTTTTCGAGACCGCCCCGTTCGACCACTCCGGCACCTCTCCGAATCTGCTTGCCGCGCGGGGTCGAGCCGCTACGACGGAGCGAATCCTAGCAGATTCGGTTGGCCGAGCGGTAGCGTCTCCCTTAGGGCATCAGACGGGTGATCTCCCAGTCGCTGCCCACGCGGTGGTATTGGAACCGGTCGTGCAGCCGATTGGGGCGGCCCTGCCAGAATTCGAACAGTTCGGGCTGCAGGCGGTAGCCGATCCAGGCGGGATCGCGCGGAATGTCGCCCTCCGGGTATTGCTGCTCCAGCGAACGCACACGTTGCTCGAGTTCGTCGCGGCCGGCGACCGGGTGGCTTTGGGTCGAGGCCGCCGCGGCAATCTGGCTGCCGCGCGGGCGCTGGTGGAAGTAGGTATCGGCCAGTTCGCCCGGGAGGGCGGTGACCGGGCCTTCGACCCGGATCTGGCGCTCGGTCTCGGGCCAGTAGAACAATAGGGCGGCCTGCGGGTTTTCGCTCAGGTCCTGGCCCTTGCGGCTGCGCGAGTCGGTGTACCAGGCCAGGCCCTCGGGATCGACGTGCTTGAGCAGAACGGTGCGAGCGGAGGGCTGGCCGTCGGCGCCGGCGGTGGCCAGGATCATGGCGGTGGGGTCCGGGTTGCCGGCTTCACGGGCGGCCTCGAGCCAGTCATTCAGCAGGCCGAGCGGGTTTTCGTGCAGGTCGCTGCGGCGAAGTTCGGCGTGGGTGTAATCGCGGCGGGTATGGCGGTGGTCGGCGGTGCTCATGGGGCCCCCTGGGCTGGATGCGACGACGTCATCATACGGCGCCGGCGGGGATTCGGAAATTTGTGCGACTTTCACTGTCACAGATGAGGACGATTCAATTCGAGCGCAAGGAGCATCTGATGGCTGAACCGATTATCGCCGCAGTGGAACCCCGGGGAGTGGAACTGACAAAGGGCGAGGAGTACGCGTTCTGTCGCTGCGGGCGCTCGAAGGATCAGCCATTCTGCGACGGCTCGCACGAGGGCACAGGTATCGAGCCGCTGATTTTCACGGCGGAAGAGGACGGCGAGGCGTACCTGTGTCAGTGCAAGCAGTCCGGCAATCTGCCGTACTGCGACGGGACGCATGCGCAGTTCGATCAGGACGCGGTGGGTCAGCCCGCGAGCGCGGCGGAAGGGGATTCCGAGGCATCGGATCAGGGCGATCAGGCCCCGAGCCCCCGTAACAGCGCGGTTGAACCGCATGTCGAGTGGATTCACGCCCTGGCACGCGATGGCTTGGAGGGTGTGGGCCGCCATGGCACAACGGTGGCCATGGGTGTCCCGCGCGATCGATTGCCCGCGTGGGACGGGCTGCAGCTCCTGGCGGCGCAACTGGCCACACGCCCGCTCGACGAAGATGCCGACGTGGGCACCTCGCTGGTGATCGGGCCCGAGGCGAAGCGCCCGCTGGAACTGGCGATTCCGCTGCTGGTGTCGGACATGAGCTTTGGTGCGCTTTCGCGCGAGGCAAAGATCGCCCTGGCGCGCGGGGCAGAGCGGGCCGGGACCGGTATCTGCTCCGGCGAGGGGGGCATGCTGGACGCCGAGCAGGCAGAGAATTCGCGCTACCTGTTCGAGTTGGGGCCGGCGCAGTTTGGCTATTCGGACGAGGTGCTGGACCAGATTCAGGCGTTTCACTTCAAGGCCGGGCAGGCCGCGAAGACCGGGCTGGGCGGGGTTCTTCCGGGCAGCAAGGTGAGTGACGAGATTGCGCGGGTGCGTGGGATCGAGGCGGGGCAGGATGCCCATTCACCCGCTGCCCATGCCGATCTGCAAAGTCCGGACGATTTCCGCCGGTTTGCCGACGCGGTGCGCGAGAAGACCGGTGGTGTGCCGGTCGGATTCAAGCTGTCGGCCAACCACATCGAGGCGGACCTGGCCTTTGCCCTGGAGGCTGGCGCCGACTACCTGATCCTGGATGGCCGAGGCGGCGGCACGGGCGCCGCGCCGGCCCTGCTGCGCGATCACATCAGCGTGCCTACCATCCCGGCGCTGGCACGGGCGCGGCGCTTTCTCGATGCCAACGGCGCCACTGGACGGGTGACGCTGCTGGTTACCGGTGGGCTGCGCACGCCCGCGGACTTCGTGAAGGCCCTGGCCCTCGGTGCGGACGGGATTGCCCTCGCCAATTCGGCGATCCAGGCCGTGGGCTGCGTGAGCGCGCGGATGTGCCATACCAATCAGTGCCCCAGTGGTGTAGCGACCCAGGATCCGAAACTGCGCAGCCGGCTGGACCCGCAGGAGGGGAGCGAGCGGCTGGAGCGCTTCCTGAATGGTTCCACCGAGTTGATGAAAGTACTGGCGCGGGCCTGTGGGCATTCCAGTCTGGAGGACTTCGGGCCGAATGATCTGACCACGTTCGATCGCGATCTCGCACGTCTCGCCGGTATCCAGTACGCAGGGGTTCTCGAGGGACGTTGATGGCCGTCCTCTGGAGCCGGGTAACCCCGATGTGTTCCTGCTCCCGGGGGGATCTGGATTAGCCCGCCTCGGAGCAATCCCGGTAGAATCGCGCTTTTTCGGGAATGGGGGTTTTGATGAGCTACTCCGATGTCCACCAGAGCTACGGGCGTTGTCGGCGGGCCGGCAACTTCGTGGATCGCTTCTACGAACGCTTTCTCGCCGCCGACGAGCGGGTGGCGCAGGCGTTCACGACCACCAACTGGTCGCAGCAGAAGCGGGCCCTCGGGCAGGCAATCTCCACTGCGATCAGTTACGCCGAGGGCGAGAGCTTCGTGGCCCCGACCATGGAGAAGATGGCCGAGGTGCATAGCCGCCATGGCCGCGTACCGGTCGCGCCGGAGCTGTACGGGGTGTGGCTGAACTGCATGGTGGAGACGGCCCGCGAGGTGGATCCGCGCTGGGACGAGTCCCTGGCGCAGCGCTGGCGCGGCGCGCTGAGTCCTGCGATCGATCTCTTCATCGAGCGCTACTGACGCGAGCCGGGCCGTTTCCGGCGGCCCGGTTACCCACTGCGAAGTCCCGCCCGCGGGCGTGCCCTGTTGATCTTGGGGCTGCCCCGGCGTGTAATGCGCGCATTTCCTGTTGCCGGCGTCCGCCGGAAGAAGCCTGGTCATGTCCGCAGCACCCGATTCCCTGTTCGCCCGCAAGCCCTACTGGGCCAAGCGCTTTGGCACGGCGCCGTTTCTGCCAACCACGCGCGAGGAAATGGACGATCTCGGCTGGGAGAGCTGCGACATCGTGCTGGTGACCGGCGATGCCTATGTGGACCACCCGAGCTTCGGCATGGCGATCATCGGCCGGCTGCTGGAGGCCCAGGGGTTCCGCGTGGGCATTCTGGCGCAGCCGGACTGGACCTCGGCCGAGCCGTTCCGGGCCCTGGGGCGGCCGAACCTGTTCTTCGGCGTGACCGCCGGGAACATGGACTCGATGGTCAACCACTACACCGCGGAGCGGAAGATCCGCTCCAACGATGCCTATACCCCGGGTGACGTGCACGGCAAGCGCCCGGACCGCGCGGTGATCGTGTACGCCCAGCGCGCCCGCGAGGCGTACAAGGACGTGCCGGTCGTGGCGGGCGGGATCGAGGCCAGCCTGCGGCGTATCGCGCACTACGACTACTGGCAGGACAAGGTGCGCCGCTCCGTATTGCTGGATTCGCGCGCCGACATCCTGCTGTTCGGCAATGCCGAGCGCGCCCTGGTAGAGCTCGCCCATCGCGTCGCTGCGGGCGAGCACCCGCGCGAGATCACGGACCTGCGCGGGACGGCCCTGCTGCGCGATGCGGTGCCGGCCGGCTACGTGGAGCTGGATTCCAGCGAGGTCGATACCCCCGGACCGGTGGATGCCAACCCCGACCCCTACGCCATGGTCTCGCCCGAGACCTGCGCCGATGCCGAGGCACAGGATGCGCAGGCGGCAGAAGCGGAGGCGGGCGCGAAGGTCGTGCGTTTTCACCGGGATATCCCGCGCGGCACCCCGCGCGAGCAAACGGTGATCCGTATTCCGGCCTTCGAGCAGGTGAAGGGCGATGCGGTGCTCTACGCGCATGCCTCGCGGGTGCTGCACCTGGAGACCAACCCGGGGAATGCCCGCGCGATCGTGCAGCGCCACGGGGACAAGGAGGTCTGGCTCAACCCGCCGCCGATCCCGCTGTCGACCCCCGAGATGGATGCGGTGTTCGATCTGCCCTATGCGCGGGCCCCGCATCCCTCCTACGGGGATGCGCGCATCCCGGCCTGGGAGATGATCCGCTTCTCGGTCAACATCATGCGTGGCTGCTTCGGCGGCTGTACGTTCTGTTCCATCACCGAACACGAAGGGCGGATCATCCAGAGCCGCTCCGAGGACAGCGTGCTGCGCGAGATCGAGGAGATCCGCGACAAGGTGGACGGGTTCACCGGCGTGATCTCGGATCTGGGCGGCCCGACCGCCAACATGTACCGCCTGGCCTGCAAGGACCCGAAGATCGAGCAGAGCTGCCGGCGACTGTCCTGCGTGTACCCGGGCATCTGCAGCAACCTGGACACCGACCACGCGCCGCTCATTCGCCTGTACCGCAAGGCACGGGCGCTGCCGGGCATCAAGAAGATACTGATCGCCTCCGGGCTGCGCTACGACCTGGCGATCGAGTCACCGGAGTATGTGAAGGAACTGGTGACCCATCACGTGGGGGGTTACCTGAAGATTGCGCCGGAACATACGGAAACCGGACCGCTTTCGCGCATGATGAAGCCGGGCATGGGGACCTATGACCGGTTCAAGGCCATGTTCGAGAAATACTCGAAGGCGGCTGGGAAGGAGCAGTACCTGATCCCGTATTTCATCGCCGCGCATCCCGGCACCACCGACCAGGACATGCTGCAGCTCGCGCTCTGGCTCAAGCGCAACGACTTTCGCGCGGATCAGGTGCAGGCATTTCTGCCCAGTCCCATGGCCCTGGCCACCGCCATGTGGCATTCCGGGCGCGACCCGCTGCGCGGCATCCGGCGCACGACCAGCGAACGCGTCCCGGTGCCTCGCGGGGCGCGCGCGCGGCGTCTGCACAAGGCGTTCCTGCGCTATCACGATCCGAACAACTGGCCGCTACTGCGCGATGCCCTGCAACGCATGGGGCGTGCGGACCTGATCGGCAATGGCAAGCATCAGCTGGTGCCGACCTGGCAGCCGGCCGGGACCGGTCAGGGTGCGGCACGTCCGTCCACCGGCGGGCGCATCACCCGAGGCGGCAAGGCGCTGAAAAAGCGCGGCCAGACCTTCCAGACGCAGCACAACGGCGTCGAGGCTGCGGCGCGTCCCGGTGGCAAGCCAGCGCCAGCGGGCAAGGCCGGGGCACGCTCTGCCGCGCCCAAGGGCGGCAAGCCGCGCGCGGGTGGTGGGAAGGTGCGCAAAGGGCGCCCGGCCGGCAAGCGGCCGCGCGCCTGACGCCGCTGCGGTTCAGGACGCCGCGTCGGGCACCGGGACCTGGCCTTCCAGACTGATGTTCAGACCGGTGGTGGTGCGGTCGCCGGGGTCCAGGAAGTACAGATAGGGGCCGACCACGGCCTCGGGCTCGGGCAGGAGGTCGGGGTTTTCCCCGGGATAATGGCCGGCGCGGAAGCGGGTGCGCACCGGGCCGGTGTCGATACCGTTCACGTGCAGGAAGCGCGGTTCGTTGCGATGCTCGTGCGACAGGATGTCGATCAGGCCGTCCTGGGCCGCCTTGGCCATGCCGAAGGCGCCCCAGAAGGCCTTGCGGGCGTTCTGAGTGGACACGACCAGGCTCCCGGTGGGACTGGCCTCCAGCAGCGGCAGGACGGCCTGCGTGAGGAAGAACGGGCCGTGCAGGTTACTGTTGATGACCTTGAACCACAGCTCCGGGTCGTAGTTCTTCATCGGCATCAGGGCGCCGGCCCAGCCCGCGTTCATTACCAGCCCGTCCAGGCGGCCCAGCGAGTCGCGGATGTTCTCCGCCAGGTCACCATAGTCCTTGACCGTCGCGCCTTCGAGATTCAGTGGGTAGATCGCGGGCTGCGGGTGACCGGCCTGTTCGATCCGGTCATAGACCGCTTCGAGGCCCTTCAGGTCCTTGTCCAGCAGCACCACGATCGCGCCGGCCGCGGCACAGGCCTCGGCAACCGCGCGGCCGATGCCGTCGGCGGCCCCGGTGACCAGGATCACGCGTTCATCGAAGGCGCCGGGTTCCGGGCGGTAGGCGAGCAGGCGGGGAATATCGAGATCGGTCAAGGATGGTCCTCCAGGTACAGGTGCGCCGATTCTAGTCCAGATTGTACGGCCGCTTCGAGCGTGGACGGCAGTGCAGGCGTCAGGTAATCCCCGGCCAGATAACACCCCGGCCAGGGCGTGCGGGCCGGCGGGCGACGTGCATCCAGACCGGCTTGCGCGTCCAGCGTCGCGCGGCGTTCGCAAATGCTGTGGCCGGTCTCGGGTTCGCCCAGTTCGGGGAAGGTTTGGGCCAGGGAGCGGGCGACGGTGCGCCATCGCGCATCCGCCGTCAACGGTTCGAGGTCGTCGGCCGCGGAGATCACGACCGCCAGCCAGTGTGGCGCCCCGGCGACATTCCGCGCGATTAGCCATTGGCCATGCTGGTCCAGCAGCCCCTGTAGTGGCGGAAGATCATCAAGGCGCCGCGCATAGCGCAGGTAGACGGTGCAGATGCTGCGGGCGCTCATGGCATTCAGGCCCTGGTGCGTGGCCTCCCAGCCGGTTTCGTGCGGAAGCAGGGCAGCGGCGGCGGCTGGAGGGGCGGCCAGGATCACGCCGCGCGCCGGGCTCGCCACGCCCTGGCGGTCGCGCAGGCGGTAGGGGGCGGCGTCGTGAGTCGTGCTGCGCTCAATGGCGGTGATGCGGCGGCCAAGATCCACTCTGGCGCCACGCTCCCGGAGTTCCTGTACAGCCGGTTCCGGGAACAGCTCGCCGAGTGGCCGCGCGGGGACGAGAAGGCGCGCGGCTTCCGGGCCATGGTTGAGTGCCAGGCGCAGGACGTTCTGGAAGATGCGGGCCGAGGCGGTTCGGGGCGGGGTGTTCATCACCGCCAGGCACAACGGGTCCCACAGGCTGCGAATGAGGGCGTCGGGCTGACGGCGCTGGCGCAGCCAGTCGAGGACGGGGAGATCGTCGCGCAGGGGCCGGTGCAACATGGCGGCGGCGCCGGACAGTGCACGCAGGCGTGTACCAAGGGAGTGCTTCGCAAGCGCCCGGTAAAGCGCGGCGGCCAGGGCGGGCAACCGGGGCGAACGTGGTTCCAGCTGGAACGCCGGGGCCTGCGGCCGGCCCGTGGGCTCAAACATGCGCAGGCCGAAGGGCAGGGCCTGAAACGCCTGCTCGGGGTTGATGCCGACCGAACGGATCTGCTGCAGGGTCTGCTGGCAGGCCCCGACCAGGATGTGCTGGCCGTTGTCGAGCGGGGTACCGTCCAGGTCGAGGCTGCGGGCACGGCCACCGGGGGCCTTGCCGGCCTCGATCAGGTGCACGGGGTGCCCGGCGCGTGCAAGCGCCAGCGCGGCGGTCAGGCCGGCCCAGCCCGCGCCGACCACGACGACGGGCGCGTGGGGTGAGCCGGAGATCATGGCATCAGGTCGCGCGGCGGCGTTGTTCGCGCTTCAGGCGGCGCGCGGTGCGCCACGCGATCCACAGCTTGCGGATCGGGGTCAGGCGTACGCGGTGTTCCAGCACGCGATAGCCATCGTCCGCGATCTCGTCGAGCAGGGTGCGGTAGATGGCTGCCATGATCAGGCCCGGGCGCTGGGCGTAGCGGTCGGCGTCCGGGAGGTGTTCCTCGGCGCGTTCGTAGTAGCGTCGCGCCCGTTCCGCCTGCTCCGCGAACAGGGCGCGGTGGCGGTCGTCGGTGATGTTGATCTGGAATTCCTCCGGCTTGACCCCGTGCTTGCTGAGCTCGTCCATGGGGATGTACACGCGGCCACGCATGGCGTCCTCGTGTACGTCGCGCAGGATGTTGGTGAGCTGCAACGCCATGCCGAGGTCGTGGGCGTACTTGAGAGTGCGCCGATCGGTGTAGCCGAAGATGTGAGCGGACAGGATGCCCACGACGCTGGCCGCGCGGTAGCAGTACAGCGACAGCGTGGTGAAGTCCGGATAGCTGTCGTAGTCGAGATCCATCTGCATGCCGTCGATGATCTCGTCGAAGTACTCGCGCCCGAGGTCAAAGGCGGCGATGTGCGGCTGCAGGGCCTGGGTGATGGGGTGGCGGGGTTCGCCGGCGAACAGGCGTTCGATCTCCTGGCGCCACCAGTCGAGCTTGGTGCGCGCAATGCTCTCCTCGCTCACCTCGTCGACGATGTCGTCGACTTCCCGGCAGAAGGCGTACAGCGCCGTGATGGCGCGACGGCGATCCGGTTCCAGAAAGCGGAACGCGTAGTAGAAGCTGGAGCCGCTTTGCGCGGCCTTCTCCTCGCAATACTCGTCGGGGGACATGCGCTCTCGCGTGGCGGGTGTCGAACAGGGAGGAGAAGGCTAGCACAGGCAGCACAGGGGGCGGGAGAGGGCGCCGAAGGCGGATTGTTGACCTGTATCAAGCTCGGGCCTGGCGTGCGGCCGTAGTCTGCAGAACCAAGGTCGCGAGTGCGCGGCGACGGCTGTGGAGCTCCCAATGGAACAACGCCTGGTGTTTGATCCCGAAATCCTGCGCCGATACGACGTGAGTGGGCCGCGGTACACGTCGTATCCCACCGCGCCACAGTTTCACGAGGGCTTCGACGACCGCGCCTATGCCGAGGCGGCGCAGGCGACCAACGGGGCCGATCCGGCGCGCCCCCTGTCGCTGTACGTGCATGTCCCGTTCTGCGACACGGTGTGCTTCTACTGCGCCTGCAACAAGGTCATCACCGGAAATTACCAGCGCGCCCAGCGCTACCTGCAGTATCTGGAGCGCGAGGCCGAATTGCAGGGCGAGCTGTTCGATCGGGAACGCACTGTCGGGCAGCTGCACTTCGGGGGCGGCACGCCGACCTATCTTGGCGATGACGATCTGCGCCGGGTGATGGCGACGCTGGCGAGGCACTTCCGCCTGGACGAAAGCGATGCCCGCGAGTTCTCCATCGAGATTGATCCGCGCGCGGTGCGGCCCGGGACCATCCCGCTGCTGGGCGAGCTGGGTTTTAACCGGATCAGCCTCGGGGTGCAGGATTTCGACCCGAACGTGCAGCGGGCGGTGAACCGCATCCAGCCGTTCGAGGTGACCGCGCAGGCGGTGGAGCAGGCGCGGGCCAACGGCTTTGAATCCACCAACCTGGACCTGATCTACGGCCTTCCCTTGCAGACGGTGGAGACCTATACCGCCACCCTGGAGCGCGCGCTGGAGCTGCGCCCGGAGCGCCTGGCGATCTACAACTACGCGCACCTGCCGCAGATGTTCAAGACTCAGCGCCAGATCCGCGAGGCCGACCTGCCGGACGCCGCGGAGAAGCTGGCGATCCTCGAGACCACCATCGCTCGCCTGACCGATGCCGGCTATGTATACATCGGCATGGACCACTTTGCCCTGCCGGACGACGAACTGGCCACGGCCCAGCGCGCCGGGACGCTGCAGCGCAATTTCCAGGGCTACTCCACACGGGCGGAGTACGACCTGGTGGCACTGGGGCCGACGGCTATCGGCAAGGTGGGCGCCACCTACAGCCAGAACCTGCGCGAACTGGATGCCTATTACGCGCGGCTGGATGCCGGGCGCCTGCCGGTGTTTCGCGGACTCGAACTGAGTGCCGACGATCGGCTGCGCCGGGACGTGATTACCGAACTCATGTGCCACTCGCGCATCGATTTCGCCGCGATCGAGGCGCGCCACGGGATCGTGTTCGGCGAGGTCCTTGGGGATGCACTGGAGCGGCTGCAGGGCATGGAGGCCGATGGACTGGTACGGATCGGCGCGGGGCGCCTGGAAATCCTGCCGCGTGGGCGGTTGCTGCTGCGCAACGTCGCCATGGCCTTCGACGCCTACCTGAAGACGGAGAGCGCGCAGCGCTACAGCAAGGTAGTGTGAGCGGCTTGACGGCGATCCGTTCTCGGCGGAAGCTTTGAACAATAGCAACCGGTAACAGGGACGTTCCGGTGAAGACGACACGTTACTTCGAGACTGTACGCGAGAGGCCGGATCGGCGAATGATCCGGGATCACTGGATCAGTAGTGCAATCGACCAACCGTTGTGCGAAGAAGTCCAAGGCGATGGGCGTATCCGCAGATGGGCTCGTGTCGAGGAGGCTGAAGGACGCTACCTTCGCGTTGTTCTGCTGCCGGATGGAGAAACCGTTCACAACGCCTTTTTCGATCGAGGGTTCCAGCCATGAAACTCCAGTACTTCGGCGATACGGATACGCTTTATATCGAATTCCGAGGCGATAGCGTGGCCGAAACCCGCTCGCTTGACGAGAACACGACCCTGGATGTCGATGCCAGTGGTGGTGTTTGCGCCATTACCTTTGAGCACGCAAGCGAACGAACTGACCTCCAGCACCTTACGGTCGAGGGCATTGCCGCTTGATGCCTTTTAAGCCCTCAGCTTAACCAGGGGTTCTCGGCGGCTCGATCCCTACGGTCTTCGGCGGCGCGGCCGAAGGCTGTGGCTCAGGATGATCCAGGCGTCGCGGGTACGCAGGCGCGGGCGGGCAAAGACGTCATCCTGCTGCCGCAGCCGCCAGAGGATGCGTGCCCCGCCGTTGATGATCGCCCGGATCTCCAGCCCCATGCGCCCGCGCAGCAGGCCGCCCAGCGGCGCCCCGGCGCGCAGCAGCCGGTCGGCGCGGGCGTATTGAAACTGCATCAGGTTGCGTAGCTGGAAGGTGGTCTGCCCGGTGGCCAGCATCGCTTCGGTCACGCCGTACTGGTCCATCTCTTCCTGCGGCAGGTAGATGCGGTTGTTCTCCTGCAGGTCCTGCTGCAGGTCCTGGTAGAAGTTGATCAGCTGCAGCGCCGAGCAGATGGCGTCCGAGTACCCCAGCATCTCGTCGGTCGGGTTGCCGTTCAGGTGCAGCATCAGCCGGCCAACCGGGTTGGCCGAGCGGCGGCAGTAGTCCATGACCTCGCCGAAGGTCGCATAGCGGGTCTGTTCCAGATCCTGCAGGAAGGCGTCGATCAGGTCGGAGAACGGCGCGGCCGGGAGGTCGAAGCGGGCGCGGGCGTCGGCAAGGGCAATCCATTCGGGTTCGTGTTCGGCGGCGGGGTCTTCCAGGATCTGCACCCGTTCCTGCATCGTCAGCAGCGCCTGGCGCCGCTCGGCGACCGGACGCGGGTCCTCGTCGGCCAGGTCGTCGGCATCGCGTGCGAAGCAGTAGATCGCCGCCACGGGGCCGCGCAGGCGACTGGGCAGCAGCCAGGAGGCCACGGGGAAGTTCTCGTAATGCGCCTTGGCACGCTGGCGACAGTGGCGGTAGGCCGAACGGATACGGGGCGACATGGCTGCTCAGGCCCTGTTTCCGGCGTGCGGGGCGCCGGGGTGGGCGGATTCAGCGCGCAAGCCCGGGCTCCGTGGCGGCTCCGTCGGCGTACCAGGCCCAGAAGTCGTTCGGCTGTTCCAGGGCGGCATCGGCGCCCCATTGATCCGGACGCTGGTTGGCGTCGATGTAGCCCCAGTTGGCGATCAGGGTGGGCATGCCGGCGGCCCGTCCGGCCGCGATGTCGCGTTCTGCATCGCCCCAGTAGCAGTGGCGTTCCGGCGGCAGGCCAGTCTGCCGGGCGGCCAGCCACATGGGTTCCGGGGCGGGTTTGCGCTGGGGCAGGGTATCGCCGCTGACGACGGCTGCCATGCGCGCATGCAGCCCGAGGGCCTCCAGCAGTGGATCGGTCAGCCAGCCCGGCTTGTTGGTCACCACGCCGACGGACCAGCCGCGGGCCTCGCAGGCGTCCAGCAGCTCTGCGAGTCCGGGAAACAGGGCGGTGGTCCGGCACAGGTCGCGGGCGTAGATCTCCAGGTAGCGCTTCTTGAGATGCTCCGCGAAGGCGGGATCGGCGTCCGGGAAGGCGAGATCCACCAGGGCCCGGGACCCGTGGGAGACAAAGTTACGCACGACCTCGAACGCCAGCGGCGCACGGTCGTGTTCGGCCATCAGGGTGACCAGGGCCGCATGCATGTCGGGAGCGGTGTCCAGCAGGGTCCCGTCGAGGTCGAACAGGACCGATCCGAGTTCGTGGGTCATTCGTCGGGGCCGGCTTCGTCGCGGCGAGCGGCCATCAGGTAGTTCACGTCGGTGCGGGCGACCAGGCGATAACGCCCGCTCAGGGGCGAATAGGTCAGGCCGGTCATCGCGGTGACCTCGAACCCGTGGCGGCGCAGGGCGGTGCCCAGTTCGGAGGGACGGATGAAGCGGCCGTACTCATGGGTGCCGGTGGGCAGCATGTGCAACACGTATTCGGCCCCCACGATGGCCTCGGCAAAGGCGCGCGGAGTTCGGTTGATGGTGGACAGGAACAGCCAGCCGCCGGGGCGCACGAGCTTTGCAAGGGCGTCGATGACGGCATCCGGATCGGGCACGTGTTCCAGCATCTCCAGGCAGGTCACCACGTCGTAGTCGCCGGCGTGACGTTCGGCGTGCGCCTCGGCGGTGGTGTGCAGGTAGTGGATCTCAAGCCCTGCCTCCACCGCATGTTCGCGCGCCACCTCCAGGTGTTCGGCGCCGGCGTCCAGCGCGGTGACCTGAGCGCCGCGAACCGCCATTGCCTCGGAGAGGATGCCGGCGCCGCAGCCTACATCCAGCACCTTCTTGCCGGCGAGATCGGCCTGGCCGTCGATCCATTCGAGGCGCAACGGGTTGATCGCGTGCAACGTGGCGAAGGGGCCCTTCGGGTCCCACCATTCGTGGGCCCGATGGGTGAATTTGTGGATCTCGGCGCTATCGACGTTTGCGTGCGCAGAAGTTTGGGAGAGGGGTTCGGGGCTCATGGCGTCTGTCTCGCTCAGGCAGTGGGCTGCTGGGTTTCCAGCACCCGGATGCGCCAGTACTCGGCTTCGGCGTGGAGATCCTGCGAGTTCAGCGTAAGCAGTTCGCGGTCGCGTAGCAACGGCCGTCCGGCCACGTAGACATCGCGCACGGCATCGCGGGTGGCGGCGTAAACGATCTGTGCACTGGGGTCGTGCGCCGGTTGCAGTTCCAGCGCCTGCAGGTCTACTGCGACCACATCGGCCTGCTTGCCGGGCTCCAGGGAGCCGATCCGATCCGCGAGTCCCAGGGCTTTGGCACTCCCCAGCGTCGCCATTTCCAGCGCGGCGGTGGCGGGCAGGGCGGCGGCATCGCCACTGACGCCCTTGGCCAGCAGTGCAGCGGTGCGCATCTCGCCGATCATGTCGAGATCGTTGTTGGAGGCGGTGCCGTCGGTCCCGAGGGCGATGTTGATGCCGGCGGCCTGTAACCGCGTGACCGGGCAGAAGCCGGAGGCGAGTTTCAGATTGGATTCCGGGCAGTGGGCGATGGAGATCGGGCGTTCGCGCAGCAGATCCAGATCGGTATCGTCGACCTGGGTCATGTGCACCGCGATGAAGGGCTGGTCCAGCATGCCAAGGCGTGCGAGGCGGGCCAATGGTCGTTCGCCCTGGTCGCGCAGGGCGTCGGCGACCTCGCTGGCCGTCTCGTGAACATGCATGTGGATGGGCGCGTTCAGTTCGCGGGCACGGGCCGCCACGCGCTCCAGGCTTGTATCCCCCACGGTGTATGGCGCGTGCGGGGCGACATTGAAGGCGATGCGGTCATGGTGCCCCCAGTTCGCGACGACGTCCGCGCCGCGCTGGAAGTATTCGTCTGCCGTGCTTGCCCAGGGCGTTGGGAAGTCGAACACGGTGAGGCCCAGCGAGGCGCGGATGCCGGTCTCGTCGACCACCCGGGCCGCATCGTCCACAAACAGGTACATGTCACTGAAGCACGTCGTGCCCCCGCGCAGCATCTCGGCTATGGAGAGGCGGGTGCCTGCGCGTACGAATTCGGGGGAGAGCAGCTTGCCCTCGGCGGGCCAGATATAGCGCTTGAGCCAATCCATCAATGTGTGGTCGCTGCCGATGCCGCGCAGGAGGCTCATGCCGGAATGCGTATGGGCGTTCACCAGGCCCGGGATCAGGACCTGTCCGGGGTGGTCCCGGTACTCGGCGTCGGGATGGTTTGCGCGAGCGGTGGCTTGCGGCTCGATGGCTTCGATCACGCCGTTACGAATCACCAGGACGTGATCCCGCAGGATGGTGTCGCGGGGAATGACCGGGAGGATCTGCGGGGCGCCGAGGATCAGCGTCTGGGCGTTGTGCATGGCGGTATGTCTGCGCGGGGGCCAGGGTCGCGCATGGTACCCGAAAGGGGCGGCATTGCGCCGCCCCGGGAAACGGCCGGGACTACCAGCGATTAATCGCCAGGCGGCCCGGACCGGTCAGTGCCAGGGCGATGGCCGTGAACAGGAACATGCCCTGCAGCTCGAGGGCCCAGCCGCCGGTGCCGGTGAGCAGGAAGACCTCGTGGGTGTGGGCGAGCGCGATGGCGAAGAGCATGTTGATGGCGATAATCACCGCGCCGATGCGCGAATACAGGCCGATGATGACGAGGATCGGGGCGAGGATCTCGCCGATGTAGACGCCATAGGCGAGGATCGCCGGGAGTCCGGCGTTGGTAACCATGCCTTCGATGCCACTGATCCCGCCAGTCAGCTTGGCGATGCCGTGCAGCAGGATCATGATCCCGAGGGCCAGGCGGAGTACGAGCTTGCCACTGTCGTCTAGCGTGTTGTCCATTGCCATCCTCTCCTTGTCGTGCTGCGGATCGATGTCCCCAGTCGCTACGGTCGGGCCTGTGCCCGACCGGGTTTGTCCCCGGGCAACATCCGGCCAGGGCATGCGCCCCTTTGGGATGTACCTGTGGCGGGTCAGCCGGCGTCGCGCCCCAGACGCTGGGCCCGGGCGACCTCGGCGACGTGACGCCCCTGCGAGGCGGCCATGCCCAGTTCGTTCTCGCTCGGCTGGCGCGAGCCGTCGCCGTCGGCCAGCGTAGTCGCCCCGTAGGGGGTACCGCCGCAGACCTCGCTGACATCGAGCAGGCGCTTCTCGGTGTAGGGTAGACCAACCACGGTCATACCGTAGTGCAGCAGGTTCACGATGGTCGAGATCAGGGTGGTCTCCTGGCCGCCGTGCTGTGAGGCGGTGGAACTGAACACGCTCCCGACCTTGCCGACCAGCTTGTCGCCGAACCACAGGGCACCGGTTTGATCGAGGAAGTTGGCCATCTGCGCGGCCATCCGACCGAAGCGGGTAGGGGTGCCGATGATGATCGCGTCGTAGTCCGCCAGTTCTTCGGGCTTGGCGATGGGGGCGGCCTGGTCGAGCTTGGCGCCGGCATTGCGGGCCACGTCGTCCGGCATCAGCTCGGGGACGCGCTTGATCGTGACTTCGGTCTCCGGGACCTCACGGGCGCCGCGGGCCACAGCTTCGGCCATCTGCTCGATGTGGCCCCAGGTGGAGTAGTACAGGATCAGGATCTTGGTGCTCATGGCGAGTCGCCTCTGGTTGGCTAGGTTGCAATACCCGCCACCTTAGATCCGATTTATACGAATGAAAATGGCGAAAAACGGCTCCAACGATTCGGATAATACGAATGGTTAGGGGTGGGTTGCGGCGTTTCCGTTGCCGCTCTGGCGCAGCACCAGGGCCTCAAGTTCTGCCAGCGTGTCGGGATGGCCGTACAGGTAGCCTTGAAAGTGGCGGCAGCCGAGGCCGAACAGGAAGGCCCGCTGCTGGTCGTTCTCGACACCTTCGGCGATGACGTCCAGGTCGAGAGTGTGAGCCAGGTTGACCACCATCTGGGCGATCGCGGCATCGTTGGGATCGTCCAGGACGTCGCGTACGAAGGACTGATCGATCTTCAGCTGAGCGAGGGGCAGTCGCTTGAGGTAGGCGAGAGAGGAGTAGCCGGTCCCGAAGTCGTCCAGGGAGAACTCGATGCCGAAGCTCCGCAATTCCTCGATGTGGGCAATGACGGTCTCCACGTTTTCGAGCAGCATGCTCTCGGTCAGCTCCAGCTTCAGGCGGTGCCCCGGGGCGCCGGTAGCCTCGAGCGTCTCGGCCAGATCGCGCACGAAGTACTTGTGCCGGAATTGGCGCGCGCTGACGTTGACCGACAGGGTGAGGTCCCGAAAGGCGGGCTGGTGTTTCCAGGCGGCCAGCTGCTCACAGGCCGCGCGCAGCACCTTGCGGCCAATCGGGACAATCAGACCGGTCTGTTCAGCCACGGGGATGAACTCGGCGGGCGAGATCATCCCGCGGCTGGCGTGCTTCCAGCGCAGCAGGATCTCGGCCCCGATAACCGCGCCCGACGTGTTCACCTGTGGCTGGTAGTGCACGCTGAAGGCGTCCTGATCCAGGGCGTGGCGAAGCTCGCTCTCCAGCTCGAATCGGGCCTCGACGGCACGGTGCAGCTCGGGGTCGTAGAAGCGCACGGTGTTGCGCCCGGCGTTCTTGGCCCGGTACATGGCGAGGTCCGCCTGCTTGAGGATCTCCTCCACGCTCAGACTGCGGCCGCTGAACAGTGTGGCGCCGATACTGGGCGTTACGTGCCGCCTCTGTCCCGCCAGCTTGAATGGATCGCGCAGAATCTCGATGAGCTTGCGACCCACGGCCTCGGCCTGGGTCGCCGCGCGTGCCGGGTCCGGGTGGAGATCATTGAGGATGATGACAAACTCGTCGCCCCCGAGGCGGGCGAGGGTGTCCGCCTCGCGCACGGAGTTCAGCATGCGCTCGGCGACTTGGCGTAGCAGGTCGTCGCCGACTGCATGGCCGAGGGTGTCGTTGATGTCCTTGAAGTTGTCGAGATCGATGAACAGCAACGCGCCATGCAGTCGGGTGCGTTCGGTATTGGCGAGACTCTGACCCAGCCGGTCGTGCAGCAGGGTGCGATTGGGCAGTTGGGTCAGCCCGTCGAAGAAGGCGAGACGCCGGATCTCGTCCTCGGCCTGCTTGCGATCGGAGATGTCGGTCATCGTGCCGAAGGTCGCCATCACCTGGTCGTGGTCATCGAAGCGGGCACTGGCGTAGATGCTGACCCAGCGGATGTCACCGTCGCGGGTGCGCAGACGGATCTCCTCGGATTGCGAATGGGAGCCGCCCTCGAGGAGGGTGGCACAGAAGCTATGGGCGTCGTCGTGGTCCTCGGGGGCTACAAAGTCGCACAGCGGGCGGCCGAGAGTCTCTTCCACGCTGAACCCCGTCAGGGCCTCCCAGGCTGGATTCAGCAGGGTCCAGTGGCCTTCGGCATCGGTACGGAAGATGACCTCGGAGATGTGGTCCACCACGTCGCGGTAGCGGTTCTCGCTTTCCGCCAGAGCATCGGTGGTGCGTCGGTGGGTGGTGATATCCAGGGTCAGGCCGCGCAGGCTCTCCCGGCCGTCCGCGTCACGGGCCCAGGAGAGGATGTCTCGCAGCCAGATCCACTGGCCATCGCGATGGGCGAAGCGGTAGTCCACCGTGCGCGGGCTGGTCCGGCTCTCGCGGGCGGCGTTCTGCACGCGCGGCAGGTCGGCAGGGTGGATATGCCGGGCGCGCAGCTCGCCCCGGCCCAGGTTGTGGGCCGGGAAGCCCAGCAGACGGCGGGTGTCGCCGGACACGAACTCCCATTCGTGGGTGCGCGGGTCAGCCTCCCACAAGATCGCATTGGCACCGCCGAGCATGGACTCCAGGCGCGCGACCGAGCGGTTCAGTTGCTGGTTCTGTTGTTCCAGGGTGGTCTGGGTGGACCCCAGATGGGCGGCGACATCGTTGAAGGTGCGCGCGAGGTCGCCGAACTCGTCGTGCGACCGCACCGGGATGCGATGGTCCAGACGGCCGCCCTGTAGCGCCTTGCCGCCCTGGTTCAACAGGCGCAGGCGGCGAGTAATAACCAGGCTGAAGACCACCGCGGCCAGCATGGACAACACGAGCACGCCCAGTGCCAGCAGGACGTTGCGCTGCAGGAGGGTGGCGGACAGGGCGTCGATCGCATCGGTGGAATAGCCCACCGCCAGAGTCCCCAGTGGTTGCCCGGCCAGCTCAATGTCGCGAAGGATCTCGATCTGCCCGGGCGTGGTGCGAGTGCCGTCCGCGCGTGCCGGGATGGTGTCCGGCGAGATGCCCACCGACGCCATCGGCTGGTCCTGGGCATCGAGTACCACGGCATAGAGGACATTGGAGTCGTCCGCGACGAGCTCGAGCAGGTCCTGCAGCATCGCCGGATCCGCGTAGGCCAGGCCGGGGGTCAGCGCGCTGGAGAGCAGGCGGCCCTGCTGTTCGGCAAAGCGTTCCAGCATCTGCGACTGGTTGTGCTGCACCTGGGAGATGCCGCTGATCATCAGCGCTGCCACCATCGCGACCTGGATCGCGACGGTGCCGATAATGATCTGCCAGGCGAAATTCAGGCGCATGGGGGGGGCGCCGACGCCTGTGGGGCGATGCCGGCAGGGGTGGGGCCAGAGCTGGTTGGAGCCGGGCCGGGAAGGGGCATCGACGGAATCCGGGTTGCGTGCGCGCCAGAGTCACCGCGTGGTGCGGCCATGGATGTTATCCCGACCATTTTAACGATACTGGACGATGGATGCCCGTGCCGTTTGAAATTTGGGGAAGGCCACGGCGGTCGGGGGCGATCATTGGGGTGGGTGGATGGCGAGGTAGCGGGGGAGAAGCCGAAACCCCAGGAGCGGTCCGCGTCCGCGCGGCGGGCGTGATGGATGCTGCGGCCTGGACTTACGGGGTCGGGTTCCCGGCCGGGATGGGGGCCCGGAGATCGAATTTGGCTTCCAGGTCATCCAGCGCACCCTGAAATGCCGCGTACTCGCCGGCATGCGCCTCGATGAATCCGCGGTGTCCGATATGCCTCAGGAGTGTTGTGCCGGACGGGCTCTGCTGCAGCGTGATCAGGCGATGGTGCAACCGCGGGATGTCGCGATCCAGACGTTCGTGTACCAGAAGGGTAAGCCCCGGGAACCGTTCGGATTGGGCGAGGATACGCACCAGGCTTCCGTCGCCCAGCGACATGTGGCGTTGGCGGGTGCCTTCCATATCCGGTCGTACCGGCAATACGTTGCCTTCGATGATCATGACGAGGGCATCGGCGATTCCGCGTTGGAATGCGGCCACTGCCGCGTTGTTGTGGTGATAGTGCAGGTAGCGGGGCGGGCCGGGTGGGTCGGGCCAGTCCTGGGCGTCAGTCAGGCTGCGTGCGAGGGTCGCCGCGCGGCTTTCCTTGTACGGGACTGCGAGGGATCGGCCTGCGAGGCCGGCAAGCGAATCGATGCCACCCCCGGGCCGCACCAGGAGGACCATCGCCAGCTCTTCCTCGCTGCGTACCAGTAAGCGGTAGGGCCCGTTTTCCGTGAGGAGCGGCACTACCTGCGGTGCCACGAGGATCAAGTCGTAGCGGCCCTCTCGGGTGCGTTCGAGGAGCGTCGGCAGGTCGCGTGCGGACTCTAGCCGTACCGGCTGGCCGAGTTCCGTTCCCAGCCAGTCGCGCAGGGGCGCGTAGCGTGTGAACAGCGCTGGCGGGCTGGCAAATGGCTGAATCCCGAAGGTGAATGGGGCTTGTGCCTGAGCCGGGGTGCTCAGCAACCAGAGCAGGATGGCGAGTGCCAGCCAGACGAGCGCCGGCCGCCGCCGGGGCGGGCCGGTGGGCTTGCATGACACGTTCGCAGCAGGCGTGACCGTCGCAGGCATGGAGCCACCGTCTATTGGGCTTCACTAGGTAAGACGGGGCAGGCGCGCGATTTCGTCCCGTTCCGGGGCGTCAAAGAATGGACGATTGGGCTTTGGTTGGGCTTGGCCGTCTGGTCCGTGGGTGTCGGGAATCCGTCGGCATCTTGTGGCGCGCCCGGTCCTGTCGTGCCTGAAAGCCCCGTTCCACCGGTCTTTGGTGGGTCTGGCGTTGTTTTTGCTTGCATCCGGTTCTTACGAATCGCACGACCGCGCGGGCGCTACCGGCGCCGCGGGACGGAGGAAGCACATGACCGGAATTTTCGATCGGGTCGCCGAGGCGCTGTTGGCCACGTTGCAGGGGCTCAGTCCATTAAGTGTGATTGGCTTGTTCGCGCTGTTGCTGTTTGGGCTGTTCCTGGCGGCGTTGACGGCGACGGCATTGCGCCGCGCCGAGTCCTTGCAGGGAGCGGCGCCCGCGCTGCTGACCACCGTGGGGATCCTCGGCACCTTCCTCGGGGTCGCCATTGGGCTGCTGGATTTTGATGCTGGACGGGTGGAGGCCAGTATCCCGGCCTTGCTGGAGGGGCTCAAGCTGGCCTTCGTGACCAGTATCGTGGGCATCTTGCTGGCTGCGGTGTTGCGGATGGTTCAGGTGATGGTACCCGCACCGACGGCATCCCCCGAACCGTCTGCTGAGGGTGCGTCGGATGCACCATTGGATAATGCGCACCTGGCGGCACAACAACGGGATGCCTCGCTGGCCGTAGTGGAGGCGGTGCGGGCCCTCGATCAGCGCCTGGATGCCCGGCTGGAGCAACAGCACCGCGAACTGACCGGCGCGCTCGATGGCATGGCCGAACGTATCACCGAAATGAGCAGCGGACACCTGGTAGAGGCCCTGGAGCGGGTGATCCACGATTTCAACGATCGCCTGGGTGAACAGTTTGGCGAGAACTTCCGGCGTCTGGATGACTCGGTCGCCCGCCTGGTGGAGTGGCAGGCTCAGTATCGCGAGCAGATGGACACCCTGCATCGGGCCTTCGACCAGGCCCGTGCCGGGGTCGAACAGACCGAGCAGACCCTGGAGCGCATGACCGGGCAGGCCTTGCAGATCACCCGGCACGTGGAGGATCAGGAATCGACGCTCTCCAGTCTGCGGCGCGAGACGGTGGAACTGGAGGCCCTGCTGGGGAGCATCGCGGCCCTGCGGGATCGTGCCACCGAGGCCTTCCCGGCGATGGACGCACGGCTGGAGGCGATGCTCGAGAGTATCGAGAATGCCGTCCAGGCAGGGCTCGCGGCGGAGACGCGCTGGGGTGGGGAACGTTCCGCCGCCATCGCCTCCGCGGGCGGGCGTAACTGATGTTTTCCTGGTTGGCGCGCCGCCGTCGGCGACAAGGTGTGGCCGCGGGAAACGAGGCCGATCAGGGTTCGCACTGGCTGGCGGTGGCGGACCTGATGGCCGCGCTGATGATGATCTTCCTGTTCCTCGCGCTGCTGCACATGGTTCAGGTGGAGCGCGAGAGTGCGGTGCATACCGAGGTTCGCAACGAGGCGGCCGCCTTGCGCGCGGCGATTTATTCGGTTCTGGAGGAGGAGTTTCGCGAGGATTTGCCGCGCTGGGATGCGGAACTGGACCGCGATAGCCTGACCTTGCGCTTTCGCGAGCCGGAGGTCCTGTTCGAGCGCAGTTCGGCACGCATCCGGCCGCGCTTCGAGGCGATTCTCGAGGACTTCATGCCGCGCTACGCGGAACAGTTGCGTCCGTTCGCCGAGGTCATTCGGGAGGTGCGGATCGAGGGCCACACCTCCAGCGAGTGGGCCGGCAGCGACGATGCGCTGGATGCCTATTTCGGAAACATGGATCTTAGCCAGCGCCGCACGCGCGCGGTGCTGGAATATGCCTATCAGCTGGAGCCCCTGCAGGAGGCGGACTGGTTCCGCTCGCGGGTCGCGGCCGTGGGGTTGTCCTCTTCGCGCCGGGTGCTGGACGAGCGCGGCGAGGAGGATCGTCGGGCATCCCGCCGAGTCGAGTTCAGTGTCCTGACCGATTTCGAGGCGCGCCTGCTGGGCGCGGGGACGGCGTCGGACGAGGCAGGGCCTCGACCTCTGGAGGCGCGCGTCCGCTGACCCGGTTGCCGTCAGATGGCGCCGAGCAGGGCCTTGCGCAGGCGGGCCTGATCCTCGTCGTCGAGCGCCGCGTGGTCGGGGCGGCTGAGGAGGAAACTGTCCTCGACCTGTTCCCCGGCCGTGGCGATGCGTGCAGTCCGCACGTCGATTCCCTGCTCGGCAAGGACATGCCCGATGGTCGACAGCAGGCCGGGTCGGTCCAAAGCGCGCAGCCGCATGCGCGTTGCCTGGCCGCCCGCAGCGGGTTCGAATTCGATCTGCGTATCCACGTCGAAGTGCTTGAGGCGGCGTGGAAGCTGGCGTGAGGCCGGGTTGGGGATGGTCCCTTCGCGTTCGAGTTCACGTTCGAGGCTCTGGCGGATCTCTTCGGAGCGATAACCGGCATCCACCGTCTGGCCCCCGCCGCTTTCGAGAACCAGAAAGGTATCCAGCGTGCGGCCGGCTGCGGTCGTGATGATCCGTGCGTCCACGATGTCCAGTCCCAACTGGGTCAGGGCGCTGGTGATGCGCGCGAAGATCCGGGGATGGTCGCTGGCGTAGACGAAGATCTCCGTGCTCCCGCGCGAGGTCTTCGGGCGCACCAGGATCAGGGGGAGGGCGTCCGGGGGGAGTGGCAGCAGGGCCCGGCCGTGCCAGGCGATCTCGTCGGCGGAATGGCGCAGGAAGTATTCGTCGTCCAGTTCGTCCCACAACTTCCGGGCCTGATCGGTATCGAAGCCTTGTTGTTCGATTAACGCGAGTGCCTCGGTGCGGGTTTGTCGGATCTGTTCGTCCATGTCCGGCGGGGTATCCAGACCCCGGTCCAGGACATTGCGGGTGGCGTGATAAAGGGTTTGGAGCAGGGAATCCTTCCAGCTGTTCCACAGCTCCGGATTGGTTCCGCGGATGTCGGCAATGGTCAGCAGATAGAGAAAGTCCAGGCGTTCGCGGGTGACCACCTCGCGGGCGAAACCCATGACGACCTCGGGATCGGAGATGTCCTTGCGCTGGGCCGTCAGCGACATCAGCAGGTGGGAACGCACCAGCCAGGCAACCAGGCCGGCATCCGCGTCCGACAGGCCGTGATGCTGGCAGAAATGCAGGGCATCGTGGGCCCCCAGCTCGGAATGATCACCCCCGCGGCCCTTGGCGATGTCGTGAAACAGGGCGGCCAGCACCAGGCGTTCGGGGCGCACCAGTCCGGAGTAGATCTGGTGCGCCAGGGGCTGTTCGTGCGCGAACTCGGGCAGCGCCAGGCGCCGCGCGTTGCGCACCACGTTCAGGGTGTGCTCGTCCACGGTGTAGGCGTGGAACAGGTCGTACTGCATGCGTCCGATGATGCGCCCGAAGGCCGGCAGGTAATTGCCCAGCACGCCGTAGCGGTTCATGCGGCGCAGCTGGCTGGTGATCCCGCGCGGGGCGCGCAGGATGTCCATGAAGAGCTCGCGGCACACCGGATTGCGGCGGAAGTGCCCATCGATCAGGTGGCGGTGGGCCCGGATCAGGCGGATGGTGGAGGCGCGGATGCCCTGGATCTCCGGGTGTTCCTGGAGCAGGCGGAAGACCTCCAGCAGCGCCGGCGGATAGATCATGAAGACCTGATCGTGCGCCGCCTCGAGGTAGCCGCCCCGGACCTGGAAACGCTGGTGGATGCGTACGGGGTCCTGCAAGGCTTCCGGATCGTCGAGGATGGCCTCGTTGAAGTGTTGCAGCAGCAGTTCGTTCAGCCGCTCGAGATCGTTGATGGTGCGGAAGTAGCGCTGCATGAACTGCTCGACCGCCCGGTTGTGGTTCTGGTCGACGAAGCCGAAGGTGTTGGCCAGCTGGCGCTGCAGATCGAAAAGCAGGCGGTCCTCGCGGCGGCCAGCGAGCATGTGCAGGGCAAAGCGTACCCGCCAGAGGAAGTTCTGGCCCTCCATCATCTCGCGGAACTCACCCTCGCGCAGGAAGCCCAGTGACACCAGCTCCTCGATGCGCTCGGCGCCATAATGACGCTTGGTGACCCAGCCGATCATCTGGATGTCGCGCAGGCCGCCGGGGCCTTCCTTGACGTTCGGCTCGAGGCGGTAGGCGGTCTCGCCAAAACGCCGGTGGCGTGCTTGTTGTTCGGCCAGCTTGGCGGCATAGAAACTGCGCGAGTCCCAGATGCGGTCGGGCTCGATGGCGCCACGGAAGTCGTTGAACAGGCTGAGATGGCCGGCCAGGTAGCGGGCCTCGATCAGGTTGGTCGCGACGGTGATGTCGTCGCGCGCCTCGCGCGTGCAGTCGTCGATACTGCGCACGCTGTGCCCGACCTCGATGCCGATGTCCCAGAGGAACGTGACGAAGTCGCTGATCCGGTCGAAGAGGGCGGGGTCATGTTCGCCCTCGAGGATGATCTGGATGTCGATATCGGAGGCCGGGTGCAGTTCGCCGCGGCCATAGCCACCGACCGCGATCAGGCATAGCTGGTCGTCATCCGCGAGGCCCTTCTGAGCCCAGATCAGCTTGAGAAGCTCGTCGATGCGCCGGGCGTGGCCATGGATCAGCTCGGCGATCGGCATGCCGTCGCGAAAGCCCTGGTATTGCTGTTCCAGGATGGCGCGGCGCCGGTCCCGAAACAGCGCAATATTCCCCGGGTTGCGGCTCAGCCGCTGGTAGTCCTCGCCCCAGCCGGGGGTGAAGGCCGGAGTATCGAGTTCGCCGGGGGTGCTGCCCGCAGGATTCATTGGGGCTCCGTGGAGTGGGCGGTTCGAATCGGCGGGGAACAGGCGTGATGGCGTTCGATCAGGCCGCGATCTCCTGCGGTGGGGTTTCGTCCTTGCGCAGGGTCAGGATCTCGTATCCGTCGGCGGTGACCAGTAGTGTGTGTTCCCACTGCGCCGACGGACTGTGATCCTTGGTCACGGCGGTCCAGCCATCCGCCAGGATGCGGGTGTGGCGGCGGCCGGCATTGATCATCGGCTCGATGGTAAAGCACATGCCTTCTCTCAGGGTCATGCCGGTGCCAGGCTTGCCATAGTGCAGGACCTGCGGATCCTCGTGGAAGCCGCGCCCGATCCCGTGGCCGCAGAACTCGCGCACCACGGAGCAGCGTTGTGCCTCGGCGTACACCTGAATCGCGTGGCCGATATCGCCCAGCGTTGCGCCCGGGCGAACCTGCTGGATGCCGAGGTACATGCTGGTACGTGCCACGTCGATCACCCGCTGGGCCTGGATACCGGCCTTGCCGATCACGAACATGCGGCTGGTGTCGCCGTGGAAGCCGTCCTTGATCACGGTGATATCGATATTGAGGATATCGCCGTTCTTCAGCTTGCGATCCCCCGGGATGCCGTGGCAGACCTGATGGTTCACCGAGGTACAGATCGACCTTGGGAAGCCGCGATAGTTGAGTGGGGCCGGGATCGCGTCCTGGGTGTTCACGATGTAGTCGTGACAGATCCGGTCCAGTTCCCCGGTCGTCACGCCGGCTTGCACGTGGGGCTCGATCATCTCGAGGACTTCGGCGGCCAGGCGGCCGGCGACGCGCATGTGTTCGATCTCTTCGGGGGTCTTGATGGAAACGGACATGGGGGCTCCCGCCGCGGCGCCCGGAGGGGCTCGGCGTTTGGTTCGGGTAAGTGTCCTATGCTATAAAGCGCGCGCCTCGCTGGCAATTCGGCGGGGCCGGAAGCCGCCTTTTGCGGGGCGACTCCCGAAACCTTAATCCACACACGCATCGGCACGATCTGTCGGGTGCCCGCCCTCGAAGAAGATTCGGTTCGGGTTTCAGATCGGGATGCGTGGAGGCTCAACCCGTTACAGGAGAAAACTCATGTCCCTCGTGACTATGCGACAGATGCTGGAGGCCGGTGTGCACTTCGGCCACCAGACGCGTTACTGGCATCCCAAGATGGCCCCGTACATCTTCGGGGAACGCAACAAGATTCATATCATCAACCTCGAGAAGTCCCTGCCGATGTTCAACGATGCGTTGAACTTCCTCGGCAAGATCGCTGCCGATGGTGGCCAGATCATGTTCGTCGGCACCAAGCGCTCGGCCCGCGACGTGGTGGCCGAAGAGGCAAACCGTTGCGGCATGCCGCACGTGAGCCACCGCTGGCTGGGCGGCATGCTGACCAACTTCAACACCGTCAAGCAGTCGATCAAGCGCCTGAAGGACCTCGAGACGATGGACGCCGATGGCAGCTTCCAGGTCCTGAACAAGCGCGAGGCCCTGAGCCGTCGCCGCGAAAAGGACAAGCTGGATCGCAGCCTGGGCGGTATCAAGGACATGAACCGCATGCCCGATGCGATGTTCGTGATTGACGTCGGCTACGAGAAGATTGCGGTGGCCGAGGCGAAGAAGCGCGGCATTCCGGTCGTCGCCGTGGTGGATTCCAACCATTCCCCGGAAGGCGTGGATTACGTGATCCCGGGCAACGATGACGCGATGCGTGCGATTCAGCTCTATGTGGCTGCGATCGCCGATACCATCATCGAGGCCAAGGGTGCGGTGACCACGGGTGGCATGGGCGAAGCAGAAGCCGCCGAGCCGGCCGCTGCAACGACTGACGCCCCCGACACCGCGTCGCCCGCCAACCCCGCTTGATAACAGGAGCCGGTCGCCACGCTGGCGGCCGACTCGAGCATGATTCAGGAGCAAGCAACGATGCAGATTACTGCTGCACAAGTAAAAGAACTGCGCGAGCGCACCGGCGCCGGCATGATGGAATGCAAGAAGGCCCTGACCGAAACCGGCGGCGATCTGGAAGCGGCGGTCGAGGCAATGCGCAAGTCCGGCATGGCCAAGGCCGACAAGAAGGCGGATCGTGTCGCGGCCGAAGGTCGCGTCGAGATTGCCAGCGACGGTTCGCGCGCGGTGATCGTCGAGATCAACTGCGAGACGGACTTCGTCGGCAATGACGACAACTTCCGTGCCTTCACCAGCGCCTGCGCCAATGTGGCGCTGAACACCGCCGCCGATTCGGTGGAAGGCCTGATGACCGAGACCGTCGATGGTCAGACCCTGGAAGAGCAGCGTACTCAGCTGATCGCCAAGGTCGGCGAGAACGTCCAGGTCCGCCGTTTCGAACGCATGACCGCGGAAGGTGCGCTGGGTTTCTATCAGCATGGTGCCCGGATTGGCGTGCTGGTTGGCCTGAACGGTGGTGACGAGCAGCTGGCCAAGGATATCGCGATGCATATCGCGGCGAGCCATCCGGTGTGCATCGACGAGAGTCAGGTGCCGACCGAGATGCTCGACAAGGAACGTGCGATCTTCAAGGCCCAGGCCGAGGAATCGGGCAAGCCGGAGAACATCATCGAGAAGATGATCGAGGGGCGTATCCGCAAGTATCTGGGCGAGATCACCCTGGTGGGCCAGCCGTTCGTGAAGGATCCCGATCAGACGGTCGCACAGCTGCTGGAAAGCAAGGGGGCTTCGGTCTCCGGCTTCATCCGCTTCGAGGTGGGCGAGGGGATCGAGAAGAAGACCGAGAACTTTGCCGAAGAGGTAATGGCTCAGGCGCGCGGCGCCTGATCCAGCAGGACTCCGGGGCGGCCGCTTGATGCGGCCGCTTCCGGATAAAAGGGCCAGAAAAAACTGGCAAGCGAGAACAACCGAGCCCGAGATAAGGAACCCCATGAGTCAGGACAGCCAGCCCGCGTTCCGGCGCATCCTTCTGAAGTTGAGTGGGGAGGCCCTGATGGGTCAGCAATCCTATGGGGTTGACCCGGATGTCCTGGCGCAGGTGGCCGAAGAGGTCTCGGAGCTCTCCCGCATGGGGGTCGAGGTCGGCATCGTGATCGGTGGCGGCAACATCTTCCGTGGTGCGGGGCTGGCACAAGGCGGCATGGACCGGGTGACCGGCGACCACATGGGCATGCTGGCAACGGTGATCAATGCGTTGGCGCTGCAGGATGCGATCGAGCGCGCCGGGCGTTTTTCGCGGGTGATGTCGGCGATCCGCATCAACCAGGTGTGCGAGGACTACATCCGCCGGCGTGCGGTACGGCACCTGGAAAAGGGGCGCATCGTGGTGTTTGCGGCCGGAACCGGCAATCCGTTCTTCACCACGGATTCCGCGGCGAGCCTGCGGGCGATCGAGATCAACGCCGACATCATGATCAAGGCGACCAAGGTCGACGGGGTCTACGATGCCGATCCGATGACCACCAAGGATGCCCGACGCTACGAGCGGCTGACCTTCGACGATGCGCTGGAACAGCGTCTGGGCGTAATGGATACCACGGCCCTGGTGATGTGCCGAGACAATGGCCTGCCGATCCGTGTAATGAACATGTTTGCCAAGGGCGACCTGCAGCGGCTCGTGATGGGCGAGGCGGTCGGCACCTTGGTCGAGGGAGCCCGTAATGAGTGACGCCACCCTGAAAGATGCGCGCGAACGCATGGACAAGAGCCTGGAAGCGTTGCGCAACGAGCTATCGAAGATTCGAACCGGCCGTGCGCACCCCACGCTGCTCGAACATGTGCATGTGGAGTACTACGGCATGGATGTGCCGATCAACCAGGTCGCGAACATCAATGCCGAGGACGCACGCACGCTCTCCGTGGTCCCGTACGAGAAGGACATGGTCGGCAAGATCGAGAAGGCCATCATGACTTCGGATCTGGGACTCAATCCGGCGAGCATGGGGACGACGATCCGTGTGCCGCTGCCGGCGCTGACCGAAGAGCGTCGGCGTGACCTGGTCAAGGTCGTCCGGGCCGAAGCCGAGCACGCGCGGGTGGCCGTGCGCAATATCCGGCGGGATGCCAACAACGCCTTCAAGCAGCTGGTCAAGGACAAGGAGATGTCCGAAGACGACGAGCACAAGGCGCAGGAGCTGATCCAGAAGCTGACCGACGACCACATCGCCAAGGTCGACGCGATGCTTGCGGACAAGGAAGCCGAGTTGATGGAAGTCTGACCGGCGCAGGCGATGCCGGTTACTACTTCACCCAGCGAGGCGCTCCCTGCGCACGTGGCCATCGTCATGGACGGCAACGGGCGTTGGGCCGAGGCCCGAGGTCTGAGTCGTTCCGAAGGCCACCGGGCGGGGCTGGAGGCGACGCGGCATGCCGTGCGGTTTTTCGCCGAACAAGGCGTGGGCACCCTGACGCTGTTCGCCTTTAGCAGCGAGAATTGGGGCCGCCCGCGCGAAGAGGTCGAGGCACTGTTCGATCTGTTTGTGTCCGCCATCGAGGCGGAACTCCCGGAACTGATCGAGCGCGGGATCGCGCTCACCTTTATTGGCGATCGCGCAAGCTTCCCGTCGGATCTGCAGACGCGGATGGCGGAAGCCGAGCAGGCCTCTGCCGCCAACGAGGGTATGCGGGTTGTCGTGGCACTGGGATACGGTGGCCGCTGGGACATCCTGCAGGCGGCCCGCCGCTGGGTGGCCGCCGGCGACGAAGGGGCGAATCCCGAGACTTCTTTCGCCGGCTATTTGAGCACGGCCGGGATGCCCGACGTCGATCTGTTGATCCGCACCGGCGGCGAACGCCGCATCAGCAATTTCCTCCTGTGGCAGGCGGCGTATGCCGAGTTGCTCTTCGTCGAGACGTTCTGGCCGGACATCACAGCCGATGATCTGCGACAGGGGCTGGCGTGGTATGCGAGTCGCCAGCGGCGTTTCGGCTGCGTGACCGGAGCCGCCGAGGCAAGTGCGCGGGAGGTGCCGAGTGCTTAAACAACGGATTCTGACGGCCGCGGCGCTGGGTTTGCCGGCGCTGGCTCTGGTGGCCTGGGGCCCGAACTGGGCGGTGCTGGCGCTGGTCGCGCTGGTCCTCGGGTTGGCGACCTGGGAGTGGGGCGGACTGGCCGGGCTCGAAAACCCGTTGGCACGCGGTGCGCTGGTGGCGGCCGTGGTGGTTCCCGTGGTTGCGCTTGGTCTGGCGCCGGTTGCGGGGTTGCACTACCTGATCCTGGGTCTGGTGTTGCTGTGGTGGCTGGTGATCCTGTTGCTGTTGCCGTTTTATCGCGAACGCGAGAAGGCCGCACCGGCATCCAGTCGGACCCTCTTTGCGGTGGCCGCGATCATGACGTTGGTGCCGGCGGGAATGGGCCTGGTTTGGCTGCATGCCCTGGCGCCGTTGCTGGTGGTCTATCTGGTGGTGCTGGTTGGCCTCGCCGACACCGGGGCGTATTTCGCCGGGAAGGCGTTCGGGCGCAACCCGCTGGCGCCGCATATCAGTCCGGGGAAGACCCGCGAGGGCTTGCTTGGCGGTCTGCTGACGGTGCTGGCCTTCGCGATCGTGGTAGCGGCCGTTTGGGGCCTCGAGCCGATGGACGCGATGGTGTTCTTGCTGCTGTCGGTGCTGATCGGGCTGGTCTCGGTTGTGGGGGACCTGTTCGAGAGCATCCTGAAGCGACAGGCTGGCGAGAAGGATAGTGGTTCCTTGCTGCCGGGCCACGGGGGTATTCTGGACCGGTTCGACAGCATGGTCGCGGCGGCTCCGGTTTTCCTGGCCGGGTTGTTGTGGCTGGCGCTGATTCCGGCCCCGCCGGTGGCGGCATAGCGCGAACGGACGCAGGTACCCATGAAGACGACGCAGATCACCATTCTCGGATCAACCGGCAGCATCGGGTTGAGTACGCTCGATGTCGTGGCGCGTCAGCCGGAACGCTTCCGCGTGTATGCCCTGACGGCGCATTGCAATGTGGAGCGCATGCGCGCGCAGTGCCTCGCCCACCACCCGGAAGTGGCCGTGATGGTCGATCCCGACGCCGCCGAGGCCCTGCGCACGGCTTTGGCGGCGGTCGGTTCGCGTACCGAGGTGCGGGCGGGTGCGGAGGCCCTGGCTGAGGTCGCCCGGGAACCCCGGGTCGACGCGGTGATGGCGGCGATCGTGGGCGCAGCCGGGCTGTTGCCGACGCTGGCCGCGGCCGAGGCGGGCAAACGGGTGCTGCTCGCCAACAAGGAGGCGCTGGTCATGTCCGGGGCCTTGCTGATGGATGCCGTGCGCCGCTCCGGTGCCTGTCTGCTGCCGATCGATTCCGAGCACAACGCGATCTTTCAGTGCCTTCCCAATGGCTACGTCTGCGCCGAGTCGGTGACACCGCACGGGGCACGCCGGATCTGGCTCACCGCATCGGGGGGGCCGTTTCGCGACCGTCCGCTGGACAGCTTTGCCGGGATTACGCCGGACGAAGCCTGCGCCCACCCCAACTGGGATATGGGGCGCAAGATCTCGGTGGACTCGGCGACCATGATGAACAAGGGGCTCGAGGTGATCGAGGCCTGCTGGTTGTTTGCCGTGGCGCCCTCGACGATTCAGGTGGTACTTCACCCACAGAGCATCGTGCATTCGATGGTGGCCTACGATGACGGGTCGGTGCTCGCGCAACTCGGCAACCCCGACATGCGCACACCGATCGCCCATGCGCTGGCCTGGCCCGAGCGTATGGAGTCGGGCGTTGAACCGCTGGATCTGCTTACGATGGGCAAGCTGGAATTCTCCGAGCCGGAAGCGGCGCGTTTCCCGGCGCTCGGTCTCGCCTACGCGGCACTGGAGCGTGGAGGGACGGCCACCGCGGTTCTCAACGCCGCCAATGAAGTGGCGGTGGATGCCTTCCTGGGAGAGCGCCTGGCCTTCAGCGAGATCCCGGCGGTGATCGCCACGACCCTGGAGGCGATCGAGGCCGAGGCGGCCGATTCGCTGGAGCGCGTCCTGGGGGCGGACCGGCGGGCTCGCGAGGTCGCGAGCGAGTATGTCGCGAACGCACGACCCGTCCTGTCATGACGTTCCTGACGAGCCTGCTGGCGTTTGCGGTGGCCATTGGCGTACTGGTGACCGTGCACGAATATGGGCACTACCTCGCCGCCCGTCTGGTGGGGGTGAAGGTGCTGCGCTTCTCGGTGGGTTTCGGCCGGCCGATTTTTAAGCGCTACTTCGGGCGGGACCGGACGGAATTCGTGATTGCCGCATTGCCGCTGGGTGGCTACGTGAAGATGCTCGACGAGCGCGAGGGTCCGGTGGCGGAGGAGGAGGTCACGCGCGCCTTCAACCAGAAAGGTCTTGGGGCCCGTACATTCGTGGTGTCGGCCGGTCCGGCGGCGAATTTCCTGCTGGCGATCCTGGTATACGCCGTGATGTTCATGGTGGGTGTGGGCGGGATCAAGCCCATTCTCGGCGAGGTAGCGCCGGATACGCCGGCCGCCGAGGCGGGCCTCGAGCGGGGGCAGGAGATTCTGCGGGTGGGCGATCGTGAAGTGGCGGACTGGGAGCAGGCCAACCTGCGACTGCTGGACCATGCGGTTCGCGGCGAGGCGGTCACCCTGCTGCTGCGGGGCACGGACGGTCGAGAGATCGAGCGGGAGGTGGATCTGCGGGATCGCCAGGCGTTGCTGGCAGAGGGGCAGTTCCTCGACAAGCTGGGATTGCAGCCCTATCGGCCGATGCTGGAACCGCGGATCGGTGCCGTCGAGGGTGGGAGCCCGGCGGCGGCGGCCGGACTGGAGGTCGGGGATCGTGTGCTGGCAGTGGACGGCGAGCCGGTCGCGGACTGGAATCGCTGGGTCGAGGTGGTGCGTGCGCATCCAGAAGCCGATCTGCGGGTCACCGTGGAGCGCGACGGGCGCACCCTGGAACTACGGATGACGCCGGAGGCGACGGATCACGAGGGGGTGGCCATTGGCCGTATCGGCGCGGGCGTGGATACGGATCAATCGGCGGCACGGGACATGGCCGTACTGGTGCGCCAGGGTCCGGGATCGGCATTTGTCTCGGGGGCGGAGCGGACGTGGGATGTGACCGTCCTGACACTGGGCATCCTGTGGCGAATGATCACCGGGGATGCGTCGGTTAAAAATATCAGCGGACCGGTTACCATAGCCGAGTTTGCGGGGGTCTCGGCATTGATCGGGATTTCGGCGTTCCTGGGATTTCTCGGGCTGGTGAGCGTGTCGCTCGGGATCATCAATCTGCTGCCGATCCCGATGCTGGATGGCGGCCATTTGCTGTACTACGCCGCCGAGGCGGTGAAGGGCAGCCCGGTGTCGGAGCGCACCCAGATAATCGGTCAGCAGGTGGGTCTGCTGGCGATCGCGGGGCTGATGATACTGGCCCTGTACAATGATTTGACACGACTGTTCGGTTAGGCGAAGGCACACTGGAGCGCATCCCGGGTGCCTCGATCAGCCCACCGAACGGCCTATTTTTTGGCGGAGAGCATGGCGCGAAACAGCTTGAGAGGAATGGCCCTGGTCGGTTTGCTGGGCCTGGCGGGGACGGCCTGGGGCCAGGCCTACGAGATCGAGGATATCGAAATCGAGGGGCTGGAACGGATCACCGCCGGTACCGCGCTCAGTTATCTGCCCGTGCAGGTTGGGGATACCTTCGACGACAATCGAAGTCCGGAGGTGATCCGCGAGCTGTTCCAGACCGGCTTCTTCGACGATGTGGAGATCGCCCGGCGCGGGGACGTCCTCGTTGTGATTGTCTCGGAACGACCCGCGATCAACGAGATCAACTTTTCCGGTAACCGGGATATCCCCGACGAGGGCTTGCGCGAGGCGCTGGATTCGGCCGGCCTGCGTTCCGGGCGGGTATTCAACCGCACGATGCTGGACCGCATCGAGAGCGAGCTGCGCCAGCAGTATTTCGCGCGCGGGCGCTACAACGTGCAGGTCGATGTGGAGATCGTGGAACTGCCGCGTAACCGCGTGGACATCGAGATCGACATTACCGAAGGGCCGGTGGCCAAAATCCGCCAGGTCAATGTGGTGGGCAACGAGAGCTACTCGGGTCGTGAACTGACCCGGCGTTTCGAGTCCGGCGTGCCACGCTGGTGGGCCTTTTTCAGTCGGCGGGACAATTACTCGCGCGAGAAGCTCTCCGGGGATCTGGAACAGCTCCGTTCGCATTATCTGGATCAGGGTTTCCTGGAGTTCGATATCGACTCCACTCAGGTGACGCTGACGCCGGACCGGCGGGATTTGTTTATCACCATCAACGTCGACGAGGGCGATCGCTATACGGTGACGGGTGTGGATCTCGCCGGGGATTTCGTGATCCCGCGAGAGGAGCTGGAAAGCCTGATTGACGTGGACATCGATGCGCCGTTTTCGCGCAGTCAGGTGACCGAGTCCGCCGAACGGATCAGCGAACGCCTGACCCGGGAGGGTTTCGCGTTCGCCAACGTGAACCCGGTGCCCGACGTGGACGAGGACAACCGCGAAGTCGCGATCACGTTCTTCGTCGACCCGGGCCCGCGTGTCTACGTTCGGAACATCCGGATCACCGGCAATCAGAACACCGAGGAACGGGTGTATCGCCGCGAGATGCGGCAGATGGAGAGCGCCTGGTACAACGGGGCATTGGTCGAACGTTCCCGGGTGCGTGTCCAGCGGCTGCCGTTCGTCCAGAGCGTGAACGTGGAGACCGAGCGGGTCGCCGGCACCGATGACGAAGTAGACCTGAATATCACCGTGACCGAGCAGCAGTCCGGGGCCTTGTCGCTGGGCGCCGGGTTCTCGCAGAACCAGGGGCTGCTGCTGACCGCGAGCCTGACACAGGACAACTTCCTTGGGACTGGCAATCGCTTCTCCACCGAGGTGAGTACCAGCAAGGTCAACCAGCTGTTCCGGATGAGCGTCACCAATCCGCACTTCACCCCCTCCGGTGCGAGTCGCGGGTTCTCCGTGTTCTATCGCAAGATCGATGCCGAGGAGGCCAACATCTCGCGGTATTCATCCAACCGCTTTGGTTTCGACGTGACCTACGGGATTCCGCTGTCGGAGTTCGACCGGATTCAGGTGCGCCCGGGTTTCGAGAACATTGAAATCGAGACGGTCGAACGCTCCAATAATCGTATCGGAACCCCGGACGAGATCATCGACGAGCTGGACGAATTTGGCGATTCCGCGAACCTCTACAAGCTGGAGACAAGCTATATTCACGACACTCGGGACAGCACGACCTTCGCTTCGCAAGGCCGTCGTCATCGGGTCGGCCTGGAGGTCACGGTGCCGGGCAGTGACCGCGAGTTCTACAAGCTCACCTATTCGGGTCAGGAGATCTTCCGGCTGTCCGATCGGTACTCCTTCAGCCTCTCCGCCGGGCTCGCGTACGCGGATGGTTACGGAGGGGATGACGTCCCGTTCTACGAACGGCTGTTTGCCGGGGGCATTCGCTCGGTCCGCGGTTACGAGGACAACCAGCTGGGCGATCTGCGACCGATCCGCGATGGTCAGGTGGCGACGCGCGATTCCAATGACGATCCCTACGGTGGGCGTTTCCGGACTACGCTTTCCGCGGAATTGTTCTTCCCGATGCCGTTTGCGGCCGACAATGATGCAGTCCGCATGAGTACCTTTGTGGACGCGGGGAATGTGTTCCATGATGTGTCGGACTTTGATACCAGCGAGTTGCGGGCATCGGCGGGTGTGGCGGTGACCTGGTTCTCGCCGGTGGGGCCGCTGAGCTTCAGCGTCGCCGAGCCGTTCAACGATCAGCCGGGTGACGAGCTGCAGCGCTTCCAGTTCCTGCTGGGGGCCAGTTTCTGAGGATGATCGATGCAAGCGCATCGGGAGGCGTCATGAGATCCGGGATGGCCTGGTTCGCGGCGGTGATTCTCGTCGCCAGCGGATGGCTGGTAGTACCCGCTGTCGCCGGGGCGCAGAACGTGGCATTCGTGACGATGAACCGGATTCTCGAGGATTCGCCGCAGGCCGAAGATGCCATGCGCGAACTGGAGCGGGAGTTTTCGCCGCGCGATTCGGAGCTGGTGGCGGAACGTGAGGAGCTGCAGCGGCTGCGTGACCGGCTGGAACGTGACGGGGACCTGATGAACCCATCGGAACGGGCGGATCTGGAGCGGGAGTTCTCGCAACGTTCGCGCGAATTCCGGCGGGCGCAGGAGAGCTTCAGCGAAGACCTGAATGTACGCCGCAACGAAGAGCTGGCCAAACTGCAGCGACGGATCAACGATGCCATCGTCGATCTCGCCCGGGAACGCGACATTGATCTGATCCTGACCGAGCGCAACGTGCTGTATGCCAGTGACCGGATCGACATCACGGACGACATCCTTGCCACAATGCAGCGAGACTGACGGCGGGTATTCGGCCCGCGAGCTGGCGGAGGCGCTGGGCGGGCAGCTCACGGGCGATGACCAACGCCGCTTCACCGGGTTGAGCGCGCTGGCCACCGCAGGCCCCTGCGATCTGAGTTTTGTGACGGACGCCGGGCGTCATGCCGAGGCCCTGGCAGCGAGTGCCGCGGGTGTCATCCTGGTACCGGTGGCCGCGGGGCTGAAATCGACGGCTTCCCGAACCCTGATCCACCTGGATGATGTCTACCTGGGCTATGCCCGAGCGAGTCAGTGGCTGGGCAGGCCACGTCGCGCCCGAGCTGCGGGTGTCCATCCGGGTGCATTTGTGGATCCCGAGTCCTCGGTTGCTCCCGACGCATTCGTGGGGCCTGGGGCGGTGATCGGCGCGGGGGCCACGGTGGGACCCCAGAGTGTCGTGGGGGCGCACTGCGTGGTGGGCGAGGGGGTGATGGTGGGGGCCGATACCTTCCTGCACCCCCGTGTGACCCTGCTTGAAGGCGTTGCGGTGGGGGATCGCTGCATCCTGCACAGTGGTTGCGTGATCGGGGCCGATGGCTTTGGCTTTGCCCCCGCAGGCGACCACGGTTGGGAGAAGATCGAACAGCTGGGCCATGTCGTGATCGGTTCCGATGTGGAAATTGGAGCGAACACGACCATCGATCGCGGGGCGTTGCGCGCGACGCGGATCGGTAGGGGTGTGAAGATCGACAACCTGGTTCATGTTGCCCATAACGTCGAGATTGGCGACCATACAGCCATCGCCGGCTGTGTGGGGATTGCGGGCAGTGCCCGGATCGGAGCGCATTGCGCAATCGGGGGCGGTGCCGGGATCCTTGGCCACCTGTCGATCGTGGATCACGTCACCATTCACGCGATGACCTTGGTCACGCGCTCCATTACGCGTCCGGGTCACTACGCCTCTGGAGTCCCGCATCAAGAGGCCCGGTTGTGGAATCGCATGCTGGCCCGACTGCGCCGTCTGGCGCGTTAGGCAAGCGAGGGGCGATCAATCGGCCCTGGTAGTAACTGGCCTTGCCGCGTGTGGGGAGGCCGAGTCGAACGTCGTATTGCACGTCCCGCGCAGCGGTCCGGATGCGGCACAACAAGATCAAGAGAAAGGACACCGGCGTGGATGACTTTAATGTCCAGGAGATCATGCGCTACCTGCCGCATCGTTACCCGTTCCTGATGGTGGATCGGGTGCTGGAGTGGGAGGCGGGCAGCTATCTGACGGGGATCAAGAACGTCAGCATCAACGAACCGTATTTCCAGGGGCACTTCCCGATCAAGCCGGTGATGCCCGGGGTTCTGATCCTCGAGGCCCTGGCACAGGCCACCGGCCTGCTTGCGTTCAAGACCGAAGAGGCGCGTAACGAGAACCAGGACAAGCAGCAGCTATACCTGTTTGTCGGAATCGACGAGGCGCGCTTCCGGCGCCAGGTGGTACCCGGGGATCAACTCCACCTGCGGGTCGATCTGAAGCGTACGGTGCGGGGCATCTGGCGCTTCGACGCGGTCGCGAAGGTGGGCGACGACGTGTGCGCCACGGCGCAGCTCATGTGTTCCGGTCAGGAAATCCCGGCGTGATCGATCCGCGCGCGGACGTCCACCCGAGTGCCGAGATCGACAGCTCGGTGACGATCGGGCCGTTCTCGGTCATCGGTGCCAATGTGAAGATCGGCGCGGATACCTGGGTGGGCCCGCATGTGGTGATCAACGGACCGACCGAGATCGGGCGGGAAAACCGAATCTTTCAGTTCTCCTCGATCGGGGAGGAGCCTCAGGACACCAGCTATCGGGGTGAACCCACGCGGCTGATCATCGGCGATCGCAATGTGATTCGGGAGTCGGTAACGCTGCACCGCGGAACCGAGAAGGGCCTGGGTGAGACGGTCATCGGGCACGACAACCTGATCATGGCGTATGTCCACATCGCGCACGACTGCACCATCGGGAACGGCATCATCTTCTCCAATGCCACTTCGCTTGCCGGGCACGTGGAGATCCAGGATCACGCAACGCTGGGTGGGTTCACCCTGGTGCATCAGTTCTGTCGCGTGGGCACCTACGCCTTCACCAGCATGGGTGCGGCGCTGAACCGTGACCTCCCGCCGTATTGCCTGGCGAGCGGCAACTATGCGCGGCTGATCGGGATCAACAAGGTTGGCCTCAAGCGCAACGGTTTCTCCAATGACGCCATTCAGGCGCTGCACCGGGTATTCATCCAGGGAATGCGTGGACGCGCCGGGCGCGAGAGTCATCTGGACGCCATGTTCGAGGAGACCGAGGTGCCCGAAGTGCGCAATCTGATCGGTTTCGTGCGCGGCAGTCGTCGCGGCATTCTGCGCGGCGGTCGTCCGCACTGACGCGGTCGCCGCGGGACAGGACCCTGCGTGCTGCCCAAGCGGTTGCTCCCCAAACGAACCGTCGCCCTTAGATCGGCTTCTCGCTGTCCCTTAGTTGGCCGTGGTGCAGGAGTTCGTGCGCCATTTCGGCCACGCGGCGGTCGGCTCCACCATTGCCCAGGCGAACGCGCACCTGCGCCAGGCGATCGCGCATCGCTTCCAGGGCCTCGGGCCGGTCGAGGAGATCCGCGGCATCGCGCGCCAGACGTTCGGCGGTGGCATCGTGTTGCAGGTACTCGGGCACTAGGCGCTCGCCGCCCACGATATTGACCAGGGCGATATTCTCGACCCGTACGAGCCGCGAGAAGACCGCGTGGCTCAGGGCCCCCATGCGGTAGAAGACCAGCATGGGGGCCCTGAGCAGACCGGCCTCCAGGGTTGCGGTGCCGGACGCAATCAGCAGCAGGTCGGCCCCGGCCATCAGGGAATGGGTTCCTGCGTCCCCGCCCACGAAATGCAGGGGCAGGCCGTCAGAGGCGGCGAGGGCCCCCAAGTGTTCGGTGGTGACTCCCGGCGCCATGGAGGCCACGAACTGGATGTCCGGGTGCGATACGTGGAGGCGGCGGGCGGTGTCCACGAGCATGGGCCAGTGGCGCTTCAGTTCGCCGTTGCGGCTGCCTGGGAGAAGACCGACCAGGCGCGTATTGGCCGGGAGGCCAAGCTGTTCGCGAATCGGCTGTTTGGGCGGCTGCACCCGGTCCACAAGCGGGTTTCCGACATAGCGTACTGGCACCCCGGCCTTCTCGTAGACGTCGGTCTCGAAGGGAAAAAGTACCGCCATCGCGTCCACGCTGCGCTGGATGCGCTTGATCCGGCCCGAACGCCACGCCCACAGTTGCGGGCTGACATAGAACAGCACGCGGATACCGAGGCGGCGGGCGTGGGCAGCCAGGCGCAGGTTGAACTCCACGTAGTCCACCAGGACCAGCAGGTCCGGGCGGTGGGTCTCCAAATGCTGGCACATGCGCCGGAACAGCCGGCGCAGGCGCGGGTAGTTGACCAGCACATCGACCAGGCCCACCACGGCCAGTTCGGAGACGTCGATCAGGGTGTCGACCCCGGCGGCGCGCATCTGCGTCCCGCCCATGCCCGTGTAGCGGAGACCGGGCTCCAGTGCCGAGAGTTCGTGGACCAGCCCCGCCCCGAGTGCGTCACCGGAGCTTTCGCCGGCGCAGATCACGACATGCTGCGTCATGACCGGTTGAGGCCCCCTGTGGAAGCGATGTGGCGTGGCGTCACGCGAGGGCGGCGCGGATCTTCCCGCAGATCATGTCGATGGTCGCATCCTCGAGTTCCGGGAACACCGGCAGGGACAGACAGCGCGCGGCGACGTCTTCGGTGACGGGCAGCGATTCCGGCCGGTTCGGGAGATCGGCGAAGGCCTTTTGCTGATGCAGGGGTACCGGGTAGTAGATTGCACAGGCCACCTCGGCGGCCTTGAGCGCCTCCATGATCGCGTCGCGATGATCAGTCAGCAGCGTGTACTGGTGGTAGACGTGGACCCCGATGCCGTCCTCGAACGGCACTTCGACCGGCAGCCCGGCCAGGCCATCGCGATAACGTGCCGCCACCCGGCGGCGTTCGGCGTTGTAGGTGTCGATATGCGGCAGCTTCACCCGCAGGATCGCCGCCTGCATCTCGTCCAGGCGGCTGTTGTAGCCGATCTCGTCGTGGTAGTAGCGCACGCTGGAACCGTGGTTGCGCAATCGGCGCAGGGTGTCGGCGGCAGACGGGCAGTTGGTGGTCACCAGACCCCCGTCGCCGAAGGCCCCGAGGTTCTTGCTGGGGAAGAACGAAAAACAGCCGAAGGCGGTGGACGCGCCGGTCTGTACGCCATCGACCGTCGCGCCGAAGGACTGTGCGCAATCCTCGACGATCAACACCTTGTGTTTCTCGGCGATGGCCTGCAGCCGCGGCATGTCGGCTGGCTGCCCGAACAGGTGGACCGGCAGGATCGCGCGGGTGCGCTCGGTGATGGCCGCCTCGACCTGGTCCGGGTCGATGTTGAAGGTGCGCGGGTCGATGTCCACGAATACCGGGTCGGCCCCGACATAGCGGATCGCCTCGGCGGTGGCAATGAAGGTAAACGGGGTGGTGATGACCTCGTCGCCCGGGCCGATGCCGGCCGCGGCCAGCGCCAGATGCAGGGCATCCGTGCCGGAGGCACAGGTGATCGCGTGTTCCACGCCCAGGTACTCGGCGATCTCCTGCTCCAGGGCCTGGACGTTGGGGCCGAGGATAAAGCGCGCACCGGCCAGCACCTCCTGTAGCGCGGCATCGATTTCGGGGCGCAGGGTCTGGTACTGGCGCTGCAGGTCGACCATCGGGATCACGGCTTGACTCCTGTGGGGTTCGCGTCGAGGTGGCTGTGCGGGCCGTCGGCCCGGCTCATGATGTTCAGGTTTTCGTAGACCAAGTCGGTGATGCGGCTGGCCGTCTCCAGGGCGCGCTGGCCGTCGCGGCCACTGACCACGACCGGTCCCTGACCGCGCACGGCGGCCACGAAGGCCTGGATCTCGGCCAGCAGGGCGTCGGCCTCGTCGAAGACACTCTCCTCGCGGTGGATCGCGGGGGCCCCGGTCTCCGGGTCGGGCTCGCCGATGTGGTTCAGCGACAGGATGCGGTTCTGGAAGTCCACCGAGGCGTAGGCATGCGACTGGAAGATGCGCATGCGGCGCTCGGACTTGGTGCTGATGCGGCTGGAGGTCACGTTGGCTACGCAGCCGTTGGCGAATTCCAGTCGGGCATTGGCGATGTCGATGTCGCCGGTCAGCACGCGGGCGCCGGAGGCGCGAATGTCGGTCAGCGGGGCATCCACCAGCGACAGGATGATGTCGATGTCGTGGATCATCAGATCGAGCACGACCGAGACGTCGGTGGCGCGCGGCTTGTAGGGCGCCAGGCGGTGCGACTCGATAAACCGCGGGTGCAACGGGGTCTCGGTCAGTCGGCGTAGCGCGGCATTGAAGCGTTCCAGGTGCCCGACCTGGAGGACGACGCCCTGTTGCTCGGCGATCTGGTTCAGCGTCTCGGCCTGCTCCAGGGTGGCGGTAATCGGCTTCTCGACCAAGACATGACAACCGGCCTCGAGGAAGTCCCGGGCGATGTCGAAGTGCAGGGTGGTCGGCGCGGCGATGGAGACCGCATCGACCTGACCGATCAGGGCGCGATGGTCGGTCTCCGCGCGGCAGCCGTGCTCCGCCGCGACGCGGCTGGCGGTTTCGGAATCGGCATCGACCACGGCAACCAGTTCGGTGTCCGGCAGCGCGGCGTATTTGGCGGCATGCCATTTGCCAAGATGGCCCACGCCGATAGCGGCGCAGCGTAACGGAGATTGGGACATGAGTAGGCTCGGATCCGGAGGGGGTGTGCTAGGATTTTCGGCGCTATTGTAACGGATCCCCGGCGCGGCGCATGTTCGCGTTCGGGCGATTGCCCGCAGTTCACCGTGGTGGAGACTCCATGTCCGATTTAGAGGCAGCGCAGCGCTACGTCGCCGGCGTGGACGAAGTGGGGCGCGGGCCGCTGGCCGGGCCGGTGGTGGCGGCCGCCGTCATCCTGCCGGAAGGCTACACCTGCCCCGGTTTGACCGACTCCAAGAAGCTCAGCGCGAAACGCCGCGAGTCGCTGGACGTGCAGATCCGTGCCGACGCGCTGGCATGGTCGCTGGGCCGGGCCGAGGCGGCGGAGATCGATGAACTGAACATCCATCATGCGACGCTGCTCGCCATGCACCGGGCGGCGGCCGGGCTCGCCATCGCGCCGGCACATCTGCTGGTGGACGGGCGCTTCACACCGCAGGGTCCCTGGACTGCCGAGGCGATCGTCGGCGGGGATGGCTCGGTGGCTGCAATCAGTGCCGCCTCCATCGTCGCGAAGGTGGCGCGCGACGGCTGGTTGCGCGATCTCCATCACGACTACCCCGATTACGGCTTCGATCGCCATTCCGGCTACCCCACGGTGGCGCATCGCGAGGCCCTGGAACGGTTGGGGCCGTGCCCGCAACACCGCCGTAGTTTCGGCCCCGTAGCGCGTGCGCTGGCGGCGCGTGAACAGGAGATGGGGGCATGAGCGAAGGCCATCCCGGTTTCGTGCACCTGCGGGTGCATTCGGAGTATTCCCTGATCGACGGGCTGGTCCGCCTCAAGCCACTGGTGAACGCGGTGGCCGAGGGCGGGATGCCGGCCGTCGCGGTAACCGATCACTGCAACCTGTTCGGGCTGGTAAAGTTCTACCGTGCCGCGGTCGCAAAGGGTGTGCAGCCCATCATCGGTGCGGACGTTCTGGTGCGCGATGCCCGTGCCGACGGGAGCCTTGCTCGCATGACCCTGCTGGCGCAGAACGACCCGGGTTATCGCAATCTGACCCGGCTGATCTCGCGCGCCTGGCAGGAGGGCCAGGAGAAGGGCATTCCGCGGGTGGACTGCGCCTGGCTGGATGCGGCCGCCGAGGGCCTGATCGCATTGTCTGGCGGGATCGACGGCCTGTTCGTGAACGGTTCGGGGGCCGCGCGCGCGCTATTGGCCGAGGATCTCGAGCCGTGGATGCAGCGCTTCCCGGGTCGCTTCTATCTGGAACTGGTGCGTAGCGACCGCCCGGGCGAAGAGGCCTGGATCGAACAGGCGCTGGCCGCGGCCGAGGCCTTCGATCTGCCGGTGGTGGCCACCAATGATGTTCGCTTCCTGCGGCCCGAGGACTTCGAGGCCCACGAGGCGCGCGTCTGCATCCATGACGGCGTGACCCTGGACGACCCACGGCGCCCGCGCCGTTACTCGGAGGCGCAGTATCTGCGTACACCCGAGGAGATGGCGGAGCGGTTCGCGGACATTCCCGAGGCCCTGGCCAACAGCGTGGCGATCGCCCGGCGCTGTTCGGTGAGCCTGACCCTGGGCGAATCGGTGCTGCCGGACTTCCCGGTCCCCGAGGGCTATACCGTGGAAGATCACCTGCGCGAGACCTCGGCGCAGGGGTTGGCGGGGCGCCTGGAGCGCTTCTGCTTCGCGCCGGCGGCGGATTACGAGGCGCGCTTGCAGCGCGAGCTGGACGTGATCTGCCAGATGGGTTTCCCCGGCTACTTCCTGATCGTGGCGGACTTCATCCAGTGGGCCAAGGACAATGGCATCCCCGTGGGCCCGGGGCGTGGTTCCGGTGCGGGCTCTCTGGTGGCCTATGCGCTGGGTATTACCGACCTGGATCCATTGCGTTACGATCTTTTGTTCGAGCGATTCCTTAATCCTGAACGTGTCTCCATGCCCGACTTTGATGTCGACTTCTGCATGGAGCGACGCGACGACGTGATCGACTACGTCGCCGAGCGCTACGGGCGCGACAAGGTCTCGCAGATCATCACCCACGGCACCATGGCCGCCAAGGCGGTGGTGCGCGACGTCGGGCGTGTGCTGGGCCATGGCTACGGTTTCGTCGACCGCATCGCGAAGCTGATCCCGTTCGAGCTGGGCATGACCCTGCAAAAGGCCCTGACCGAGAGCACGGACCTCAAGACGCAGTACGACGAAGACGAGGAGGTGCGCGCGATCATCGATCTCGCGCAGAAGCTGGAGGGGCTCACCCGGAACGCGGGCAAGCATGCCGGCGGGGTGGTAATCGCGCCGTCGGCGCTGACCGATTTCTCGCCGCTGTACTGCGAGGACGACGGCGGCTCGCTGGTGACCCACTTCGACAAGGATGACGTCGAGGCGGTCGGCCTGGTGAAGTTCGACTTCCTCGGCCTGCGCACGCTCACCATCATCGACTGGGCGGTGGACAACATCCGCAAGATGGATGCCGCGGTTCAGGTCGATCTCGATGCCATCCCGCTGGATGACCCCGAGACCTTCCGGCTGCTGAAGGACTACCAGACCACCGCCGTGTTCCAGCTGGAATCCGGTGGCATGAAAGACCTGATCCGCCGCCTGCAGCCCGACAGCTTCGAGGAGATCATCGCACTGGTGGCGCTCTACCGCCCGGGCCCGCTGCAGTCGGGCATGGTGGACGACTTCATCGACCGCAAGCACGGTCGTGCCCAGGTGGAATATCCGCATCCGGATCTGGAACCCATTCTCCAGCCCACCTACGGCGTGATCCTGTACCAGGAGCAGGTGATGCAGATCGCCCAGGTGCTGGGCAATTACACCCTGGGTGGTGCGGATCTGTTGCGCCGCGCGATGGGCAAGAAGAAGCCCGAGGAGATGGCCAAGCAGCGCGAGATCTTCCTCGAGGGGGCACTGGGGCGCGGGGTGGATGAAGGGGTTGCGACCTACATCTTCGATCTGATGGAGAAATTCGCGGGCTACGGCTTCAACAAGTCGCACTCCGCGGCCTATGCCCTGGTTGCCTACCAGACCGCCTGGCTCAAGGCGCATTATCCGGCGCCGTTCATGGCGGCGGTGCTGTCCGCGGACATGGACAACACCGACAAGGTCGTGGGGCTGATCGAGGAATGCCGCAACATGGGCCTGGAGGTCCTGCCGCCGGACGTGAATCAGTCGGACTACCGCTTTACCTGCCACGACGCGCAGACCGTGGTCTACGGCCTGGGCGCGATCAAGGGCGTTGGGGAGTCGGCCATCGACACCCTGCTCAAGGCGCGCGGCGAGGGCGGCGAATTCCACGGGCTGGTGGACCTGTGCCAGCGGGTGGATCTCGGCAAGCTGAACAAGCGTGTGCTGGAGACGCTGGTGCGCGCCGGCGCGATGGATCGGATCGGCGCCAACCGTGCGACGCTGCTGAACGACATCCCGATGGCGGTCGCGGCAGCCGAACAGAGCGAGCGCAATGCCAATCTGGGTGTGGTGGACCTGTTCGGGGATCCGGCTGCGGCCGTGATCCCGGAGAGCGCGACCCTCGCCGAGATGGAGGACGACGATCGTCTGCGCGGCGAGAAGGACACCCTGGGGCTTTATCTGACCGGCCACCCGGTGGAGCGCTACCGCGCCGAGTTGCTGCGCCTGACCGGCACCACGCTGCAGGCGCTGGAGGCCAAGCTGGAGGATCGCCCGGACGAGCCCCAGGGCCAGAAATGGCGGGGCAAGCAGGAAACCGTGCGCATCGCCGGTCTGATCGTCGGGGTGCGAGAACGCAACACGCAGAGCGGACGCATGGGCATCGTCACCCTGGACGACCGCAGCGGGCGGGCCGAGGTGGTGTTGTTCAACGACGACTTCACCACCTACAAGGACCGTCTGGAGCCGGATGCCCTGCTGGTCGCGGAGGGCACGGTCACGCTCGACGACTATGCTGGCGGGATCCGTATGCGGGCCCGTACCGTGTACAGCCTGGATGAAGCGCGGGTCCAGTGGGCCCGCGCGCTGCACCTGTGCCTGGAAGGGGTGGTTCCCGAGCAGGTGGCCCATTTGCGCGGGCTGATGGAGCCGCATCGTGAGGGGCCTTGCCGGGTGCACCTGTGCTATCGCCGTGACGGGCTGGAGGCGGATATCAGCCTGCCGGAGGGATGGACCATCCGCCCGGACGAGCGGCTGTTGCGTGGCATTCAGCAGTCCCTGGGTCCGGGTTGCGAGGCCGAGGTGCTTTACGGCCGATAGCTGGAAACAAGGCGTCGCCGCACCTGCATTGGAGCGGGGATCGCCGCAATTGGTTACAATTCGCATCCTTCGTCGGTATCCACAACCAAGTCTTCGGGACCCTGCATGAATCCGGACTTTCTCGACTTCGAACAGCCCATTGCCGAACTGGAAGCGAAGATCCGCGATCTGCGCTATGTCGGCGACGATGCCGAGGTCAACATCCAGGAAGAGATCCAGCGCCTGGAAGGCAAGTGCCGGTCTTTGACCGAGAGCATCTTCGCCAAGCTGACCCCGTGGCAGGTCTCGCAGATGTCGCGGCATCCGCGGCGACCCTACACCCTTGACTACATTCCCGATTTGTTCGACGAGTTCGAGGAACTGCACGGCGACCGGGCGTTTGGGGACGACCCGGCGATCGTGGGCGGCGTGGCGCGCCTGGACGGGCGGCCGGTGATGCTGATCGGGCACCAGAAGGGGCGCCAGACCCGCGACAAGGTCTACCGCAACTTCGGCATGCCGCGCCCGGAGGGCTACCGCAAGGCGCTGCGTTTGATGGAGATGGCCGAGCGCTTTCGCATGCCCGTGCTCACCTTCATCGACACGCCGGGTGCCTACCCGGGCGTCGGGGCGGAAGAACGCGGCCAGAGCGAGGCCATCGCGCGCAACCTGCGAGTAATGGCGCGCCTCGACACGCCGATCATCGCCACGGTGATCGGCGAAGGCGGCTCCGGTGGGGCCCTCGCGATCGGGGTGGGCGACGCCACCCTGATGTTGCAGTACTCGACCTACTCGGTGATTTCGCCGGAGGGCTGTGCCTCCATCCTCTGGAAAAGCGCCGAAAAGGCCTCGGAGGCCGCGGAGGCCCTGGGCATCACGTCGGAACGCCTGCGCGAGCTGGGGCTGGTGGACCGCATCGTGCCGGAACCCCTGGGCGGTGCCCACCGCGACCCCGACACCATGTCCTCCAGTCTGCGCGCCGCGCTTCTGGAAACCCTGGACGGCCTGGAAGGGCTGGACCCGGGCAAGCGCCTGGAGCGGCGCTATCGCCGGCTGATGGATTACGGTGCCTTCCAGGAAGCCGCTTCCTGATCCCGGTGCCGGGGCGCTCGATCCTGTAGCCGCGGCGCTGCGGGACTTCCTCCAGGCGCATCCCGGCTATCGTCAGGTGCGCATCGCCTTTAGCGGCGGTCTCGACTCGACTGTCCTGCTCCACGCCGCGGTGCGCCTGGGTATCCCCAACCTCGAGGCCATGCACGTGGATCATCGCCTGCGTCCGGACTCCGGCGAGCAGGTCGAGCACTGCCGCGCCTTTGCACAGGCACTGAACTGCCCGTTCCGGCTCCGCACCCTCGGCTCGCTCGACTTCCGTGGCCTTGGCGTGGAGGCCGCGGCGCGCGAGGCACGCTACGCGATGCTGCGCGAAGGGCTGGACGCTACGGGCATCATCCTGGCCGCGCAACATGCGGACGATCAGGCCGAAACGTTCCTGCTGGGCGCTCTGCGCGGCAGCGGGCCCGAAGGGCTGCAGGCCATGCGGCCGCTGCGCCGCGAGGGCGAGACCTGGCTGGGGCGACCCTTGCTGGGCCTGCCCCGCGAGGCACTGGCCGCGTTGGCGGAGCAGGAGGGCCTCGATTGGTATGACGATCCCAGCAATCATGATCCCCGATTCGATCGCAATTTCCTGCGCCAGTCGGTGCTGCCCTTGTTGCGGGAGCGATTTGATGGCGCGGCCGGGCTGGCGCGCGCTGCCGGCTGGCAACAGGAGGCGGTCGGGCAATGCCGTCAGCACTTTTCCGGGCTGCTGAAGGGGCTGCGGGACCCGCTGGACGGTAGCCTGGACCTCCGCGCCTTGCGCGCGCTCGACTCGAGTACCCAGCGGGGGCTGCTACGGCACTGGCTGCGCGAGCAGGGCCTTCGTCCGCCCGGCCACGACCGCCTGGGTGAATTCCTGCGCCAGGCGCTCGTGGACAACCCCGAGGCCTCCCCCGCCGTGGAATGGGATGGCGGATGGATGCGGCGTTATCGCGATCAGCTGCACGCCGGGCCGAAGGAGGAGGCTGCGGGTCCGCCGCCCGAACAGCCGTGGCCAGCCGATCAGCCGGAACTGATGCTGGCAGACGGACGCCGCCTGACCCGGGAGATGCTGCCGCGGCTCGGCGTGGACCGCGAGGTCGCCCTCACCGTTAGCTATCGAAGCGGGGGCGAGGTGGTCGCGACCCCCGCCGGGCGCCGATCCCTGAAAAAGCTGATGCAGGAGCGCGGGATCGCCCCCTGGGAACGCAATCGGGTTCCGCTTTTGTGTCAGCTGGATGGAACGATTGTGGCGGTGCTCTGGCCCGGGTCGGTTCACGCTGGGAGTTGACGCGCCTGTCCAAATCGGACAATTCTTGGATCGTATTCAGGGGTGCGGGTGAGTGGTACGTGACAGGTTTCGCGGCACAATGCGGACGACGTACGGGCATGGGGGTGCTGGCGGCCGGGATGTTGCTGGCCGCGCCTCTGGCCGCGGACTCGCTGATGCTCACGACCGAGAGCTACCCCCCGTTCAATTTCGAGACCGAAACCGGCGAGCTGGACGGGATCTCCATCCGGGTGATGGATGCCCTGCTGGATGTCGCCCAAGTGGACGCCGAGATCCGCCTGCTGCCGTGGAGTCGGGCCTACGCCGAGGCTCAGTCGGACCCTGGTACCTGCGTCTTTTCCACCACGCGCACCTCCGAACGCGAAGATCTGTTCACCTGGGTCGGTCCTCTCGTGGAAAACCAGTGGCATGCGTTCGTGCTTGAAGGTGCCGAGGTGGATGCGCAGTCTCTGGAGGATCTGGAACGCTACCGCGTCGGGGGCTATCGAGACGATGCCGTGGCGCTCTTCGTTGAGGGCCGGGGCATCCCCGTGGATACCGCACCGAATGACCGGCTGAATGCGCGCAAGCTTGCGGCCAACCGGATCGATGTATGGGTCAGCGGTGAACATCTGGCCCCGTGGTTTGCCCGCCAGGAGGGTATCGGTGAACTCCGGTCCCTGTTCGCGTTCAACGATACCGTGATGTCCCTGGCCTGCCACCCGGAAACCGCGCGAGCCCCGCTGGATCGCATGCAGGAGGAACTGGATGCGATGCGCGCGGACGGGCGCTATGCGGCCATCGTGCAGGATGTCCTGGACAGCAATGGAGAGCGCAATGACTGACGCAGCCGAGGCCCGGACGGAATCGTCGGCCCTGATCGCCGAGGAGGTGCTGGGCTTTCAGCGCAACATGACGCGGCGCGGCATCATCTTTTCGTTCACTGGCTACATTTCCGAGGGCATCCTGAAGGCCCTGGGGGATGCACTGCGGCAGAAAATCCGACTGGAGTCCACCGATACGAAGACCGTGAACCGCGTCTTTTCGGTATTCGTGGAACAGGTGCAGAACGTGATTCGCTATTCAGCGGAGCGTATCGAGCACGATGCGGAGCCCCCTGTCGAGCTGAGCTCCGGGATGATTACCGTCGGGTCGGAAAACGGCCGCTTCTTCGTTATTTGCGGCAACGTGATCGGGCGCAAGGATGCCGACACCCTGGCCGTGCGCCTGCGTGAGCTCGCGGGCATGGACAGCGATGAGTTGCGCCGCTTTTACAAGGAAAAGCTGCGGGAACCACCGGACGAAGGCAGCAAGGGCGGCAGCATCGGCCTGATCGAGATCGCACGCCGCGCAAGCGAGCCCATCCAGTTCGACTTTCAGCATCTCTCCGATGCGCAATCCTATTTTGTCCTGAAGGCCTATATCTGATGGCAGTCGTCGAGACCATTGAACACGCGGCAACCGACCGGACCCCGGCTGTCGTTTTCGATTTCGCGGCGGGGCAGTACCGGCTGTCCGGCGAGTCGTATCCGGAAGATGCCGCGAACTTCTACGGCCCGCTGACTCAGGGGTTGCGGCAGGCGGTCGAGGACCGGGCCAGCGACGAGGTGGAGTTCACCGTGGAGATGATCTACTTCAACAGTTCGACTGCGAAGGCCTTGATGAACATGTTCCAGATCCTGGAAGACGGCGCCGAGTCGGGTCTGAACGTACGGATCAACTGGTGTTACCACGATGACGACGAGACCATGGAGGAGTTCGGCGAAGACTTCTCCGAAGATTTCGAACACGCTGACTTCCGAATGTGTCCGCTGACATGAAGGCCCCCTCCCGAGACGACCCGATGAATCCTGCTAGCCGGCCACGGGAGGGCCAGGAAATGGAGAGGCTCGCGGACTTCTCCCTGTTCGAGCAGGAAAAGTCCGTCATGCAGCGCTCCGAACAGATGCTCGAGGCGCTGGATGCGGTAGGCGATGGCGTGAAGGTGCTCGCCAAGGCCTATTCCGAGAGCTATCGGGCGCAGCGTCGCATGATGCGCATGAGCGACCGCATGCAGGCGGATCTGCAGGAGGCCAACCGCCAGTTGCGCGAACAGGCGGAGCACCTGGCACAACTCAACAATGCATTGTCCGACGAGGTGCGCGAGCGCGAGCGCCTGACGGCCGAACTGGAACGCCTGGCGCTGGAGGATGCCCTGACCGGCCTGTTCTCGCGTCGCCGGGTGATTGACTGCGTGGAGGGCATGGCGGATAGCGTCGGCGAGGAATCGCGTTCGCTCACCGTGATGATGCTGGATCTCGACGACTTCAAGGCGCTGAACGACACCCACGGCCATGCTGCTGGCGATTTCGCCCTCGAGAGCTTTGCCGACATCCTGCGGGGCGAGCTGGGGGCGGAACAGTACGCTGGGCGCATGGGTGGGGAAGAGTTCCTGGTAGTGGCGGCGGATCTGGATGCCGAAGAGGCAGTCGCACTGGCCGAGCGCATTCGTTCGTCAGTGGAGAATGCATCGCTGCACTGGAAGAACGAACCGCTCGCGCTGGCAGTTTCCATTGGCCTGGTCATCACCACGAACCCGTGGCCGGATGCCGGCGAGCTGGTGGCGCTGGCCGATGACCTGCTATACCGGGCCAAGAACGAGGGGCGCAACCGTGTCATCGTGCAAATGCACGGCGAACGCGGGTGATGGCGGGCGGTACCCGCCGGAATCGCAGCCTTGTCGCCAAGCTGGCCGTCGCCACGCTGCTGGCGGCGCTGGCGCTGAGCCTTCTCAGCAGCGCCTATGTCATTGCCTCGGACTGGCATGCCTTCCGTGCTGAGACCGGGGAACAGATCGACCGTCTGCAACGCCTGGTCGAACCACCCGCCGCCGAGGCGGCCTTCCAGTTGAGCGCGGCCCAGGCCGATTCCCTGGTCCAGGGCCTGCTGGTTTTCGACGAGATCCGGCGGGTCGAGATCCTCGACGACTTTGGCAACACCCTTGCGGAAGATGCCCAGGAGCGCACCCAGACCGGTGGCGAGTGGGCACACTGGCTCTTCGGCGATCTGCAAACCCATGAGCGCGAGCTGCGCCATCCTGATACCCGCGGAAATATCCAGGGCGTGGGCGTCCTGCGCGTGGAACTGGACCCCGGCGTGCTGGGGCGGGCCTTCGTCAACCGTCTGCAGACCGGGGTCGTGACCAGTGTGACCCAGGCGGTGATCGTCTCTCTGGTGGTGGTTGTACTGTTCTATCTGCTGATGCTCCGTCCGATGTTGAAGATTTCCCGTGCGGTGGCGGACACCGACCCGGAGCAGCCCGCGCACTGGCCGATGCCACGGCTGGGGCATCACGAAAACGATGAGCTGGGGGCGCTGGGGCGTTCGCTGGATCGTTTGCTGCGGGCCTTTCAGGCGGGGCTGGACGCGCGCGACGGGGCCCGCGGCGAGCTGAAGGCGCTGAATGCAGACCTCGAACGGCGCGTCGAGGAACGCACCCGGCAGTTGGAGGCCGAGAAATCCGAGACGGAACGGGCGCTGGCCAAGGTGGACGAGGCCAACCGTGAGCTTGAGCGTAGTAATCGCCTGGTGGTGGAGAGCATCCGTTATGCCCGCCGCATCCAGACCGCCATGCTGCCGGACAAGCATGCCCTCGATGGTCACATGGACGAGGTGCAGATCTACTGGGAGCCCCTGCACCTCGTGGGTGGCGACTACTTCTGGGTCGAGGCCATCGACGGACACAGCATCCTGGTGGTGGCGGACTGCACCGGCCACGGTGTACCGGGTGCCTTCATTACCCTGGTGGTGGCCTCGGCGCTGGATCGCATCCTGCACGAACACCGCTTGCTGGAGCCCTCGGCCATCCTGCGCGAGATGGATCGACTGGTTCGCTCGCGGTTGCGTCAGGATGGCTATGACTCCGACTCGGACGACGGGCTGGAGGCCGCGGTCTGCGTGTATCGTCCGGAGGACCGCAAGTTGGCCTTTGCCGGGGTCGGGCTGCCGTTGATGATCGACCGCGACGGCGAGGTCGAGGAGATCCGGGGCGTACGCGGCGGCCTTGGCTACCGCAGCCTGGAACCGGCCCAGCCCGTGGACCACGAGGTCGACGTGGAGCCGGGCACGGAATTCTTCCTGATCACCGATGGCGTGCACGATCATGTCGGCGGAGAGCCGCCGCGATTGTTTGGTCGGCGGCGGTTGCGCCAGGTGCTGTCGGACAAGAGTGGTCGCGATCTGTCCGCCAAGATCGATGCCGTGGTCCGAGTGCTGGAAGATTATCGCGACGGCGAGCCGCGGCGCGACGATATGACCCTGGTGGCCTTCCGGCCGTTGTCATCCCGGGCTGGAAACGAGGCACTGCCCCCACCTTCCGATTGAGCGGGGGCGGGTGCTCTGGTACTCTCTCAGGGGTTTTCCGCCTGCCCCGGATTGTGTGTGCGAACCGGGGCAGGGTGCTTGTCAGCTCCCAGCCAGGTTTCCCGCATGACGCGTTTTGTTTTCATTACCGGAGGCGTGGTCTCGTCTCTGGGCAAAGGTATTGCATCCGCCTCGCTGGGGGCGATCCTGGAGGCGCGTGGCCTCAAGGTGACGCTGCTCAAGCTGGATCCGTACATCAACGTGGATCCGGGCACCATGAGCCCGTTTCAGCATGGCGAGGTGTTCGTCACCGATGACGGCGCCGAAACGGACCTGGATCTCGGGCACTACGAACGCTTCGTGCGCATTCGCACCTCGCGGCGCAACAATTTCACCGCCGGGCAGATCTACGAGAATGTGATCCGCAAGGAGCGTCGTGGGGATTATCTCGGCGGCACGGTGCAGGTCATCCCGCACATCACCGACGAGATCAAGCGCTCGATCCACGAGGGGGCCGGCGATGCCGACATCGCCCTGATCGAGATCGGCGGTACGGTCGGTGACATCGAATCCCTGCCGTTTCTCGAGGCGATCCGTCAGATGGGCGTGGAGCTGGGGCATGACAACGCCCTGTTCATGCATCTGACGCTGGTGCCGTATATCGAGGCCGCCGGCGAGATCAAGACCAAACCGACCCAGCACTCGGTCAAGGAACTGCGCTCCATCGGCATCCAGCCGGATATCCTGCTGTGCCGCTCCACGCAGGCGATCCCCGAGGGTGAACGGCGCAAGATCGCGCTGTTCACCAACGTCGAGGAGAAGGCGGTCATCTCTGCAGTGGACGTAGACAACATCTACAAGATCCCGCTGTGGCTGCATTCGCAGAAGCTCGACGAGATCGTGCTGCGCAAACTCCATATCGAGGTCCCGCAAGCCGACCTTTCGGACTGGAAGCACGTGGTCAATGCCATGGAGTTCCCGGAGTCCGAGGTGACGGTCGGCATGATCGGCAAGTACGTCGATCTGACCGAGTCGTACAAGTCGGTGAACGAAGCCCTGACCCACGCGGGCATCCAGGCGGGTACCCGGGTCCGGATTCGTTATCTCGATTCGGAAAAGCTGGAAGGGGCCGAGAACGAGGCCGCGCGCGAACTCGAGGGCCTGGACGCCATCCTCGTTCCGGGTGGCTTCGGCGAACGCGGCGTGGAGGGCAAGATTGCCGCGGTGCGCTACGCCCGCGAGAACGATGTGCCCTATCTTGGAATCTGCCTGGGCATGCAAGTGGCGGTCATCGAGTTTGCGCGCGATGTGGTCGGGCTGGAAGGTGCGCACAGCACCGAGTTCGCCCCCGACACGCCGCATCCCGTCATCGCGTTGATTACCGAGTGGCAGGACAAGGAAGGCCGCATCGAACAGCGCGATGCCGACAGTGACCTCGGTGGCACCATGCGTCTGGGCGCCCAGAGCGCGCGCCTGTCCCCGGGGTCACGCATTGCCGAGGCCTATGGTCGCGAAGAGGTAGGAGAACGCCATCGTCATCGCTTCGAATTCAACAACGCCTATCGTGAACGCCTGGAGGCCGCAGGTCTTCGACTCTCCGGGGTCTCGGAATCCGGTGAACTGGTAGAGGCCGTGGAGCTGGCCGACCATCCGTGGTTTGTGGGCTGCCAGTTCCACCCGGAATTTACCTCGACCCCAAGGGATGGCCACCCGCTGTTCACCGCGTTTGTGTGTGCCGCCCGGGATTACCAGGATGCCCGCGAACCGGAAACCACCACGGCGCTGACGGAATAGGCGCCCGTTCACTTTTTTGTGGCCGCACCCGGAGGGTGGTGGCCACCAGACAGGACAGAGCATGCAGCTTTGCGGTTTTGAAGTCGGCCTTGATCGGCCCTTTTTTCTGATTGCCGGCCCCTGCGTCATCGAATCCGAGGCCATGGCCCTGGAGACCGCCGGCGCGCTGAAAACGATGGCGGACGATCTCGGCATTCCGTTCATCTACAAGTCCTCGTTCGACAAGGCCAACCGGTCGTCGACGAAGAGCTTCCGCGGGCTGGGCATGGAAGAGGGCCTGCGCATCCTGGACAAAGTGAAGTCGGAGATCGGCGTGCCGATCCTGACGGATGTCCACGAGGACACCGCGCTGGACGAAGTCGCCAGTGTTGTTGATGTGCTGCAGACCCCGGCCTTCCTTTGTCGGCAGACCAACTTCATCCAGAACGTTGCGCGCCAGGGCCGGCCGGTGAACATCAAGAAGGGCCAGTTCCTCGCACCCTGGGATATGGGCAATGTCGTGGACAAGGCCCGCGAGGCCGGTAACGATCAGATCATGGTTTGCGAGCGCGGGGTCTCGTTTGGCTACAACACCCTGATCTCCGATATGCGCGGCCTGGCCCAGATGCGTCAGACCGGCTGCCCGGTCGTCTTCGATGCGACCCATTCGGTGCAGCAGCCGGGCGGGCAGGGCGCCTGCTCCGGTGGGCAGCGCGAATTCGTGCCGGTGCTGGCACGGGCGGCGGTGGCCGCTGGCGTATCCGGCCTGTTCATGGAGACCCATCCGGACCCCGAGAAGGCCCTGTCCGACGGTCCCAACGCCTGGCCCCTGCCGAAGATGGCCGCGCTGCTGCAGACGCTCAAGGCGCTGGACGCCGCCGCCAAGGCGCAGCCGTTTGCAGAGGCGGAGTACGGTCTCGGTTAACGACCGAAAGAATCGATAAAACGTCCCGGACGGGCCCGTCCGGGCGGGTATTTTCAAGGAGAGAGCATGTCCAAGATTGCGGAGATTCACGCCCGCGAGATCATCGATTCTCGGGGCAACCCGACGGTCGAGGCCGATGTTGTCCTGGATTCCGGCGCCATGGGGCGCGCGGCGGTGCCCTCCGGTGCCTCCACAGGCGCCCGCGAGGCCCTGGAACTGCGCGACGACGAAAAGCGTTACGGCGGCAAGGGCGTACTGAAGGCCGTCAGCCACGTGAACGGCGAGATCCGCGACGCCCTGCGAGGTATGGAGCTGGATCAGACCGCGGTCGATCGCCGCATGCTGGAACTGGACGGGACCGACAACAAGGCACGCCTGGGCGCCAATGCCCTGCTGGCCGTCTCCATGGCCACTTCACATGCCCTGGCCGCGGATCGCGAACAGCCACTGTTCGAGACCCTGGGCGGCGACGACGCCACGCTGCTGCCGGTACCGATGATGAACATCATCAATGGTGGTGCCCACGCCGATAACAGTGTGGACATGCAGGAGTTCATGATCCTGCCAGTGGGGGCGGATTCGGTGCGTGAGGCCGTGCGCTACGGCGCCGAGGTCTTCCACGCGCTGAAAAAGGTGCTGTCCAAGCGCGGGCTGGCGACGGCGGTGGGCGACGAGGGCGGTTTTGCGCCCGACCTGCCGTCCAACTCCGCCGCGATCGAGGTGATCCTGGAAGCGGTTCACAACGCCGGCTTCAAGGCGGGCGAGGACATCTGGATCGGCCTCGACTGCGCCAGCTCCGAATTCTACCGGGATGGGCGCTATCACCTCGATTCCGAAGGCAAGGCCTTCTCTGCCGACGAGTTCTCCGAGTATCTCGCCCACTGGGTGGACCAGTACCCGATCCTGACCATCGAGGACGGGATGGCCGAAGATGACTGGGACGGCTGGAAGACGCTGACCGAGCGCCTGGGCAATCGCGTGCAGCTGGTGGGTGACGACCTGTTCGTGACCAATACCCAGATCCTGCAGGAAGGCATCGACAAGGGCGTTGCGAATTCCATCCTGATCAAGCTCAACCAGATCGGCACGGTCACCGAGACGCTGGAAGCCATCGAGATGGCGCGCAAGGCCAATTACACTGCAGTGATCTCGCATCGCTCGGGCGAGACCGAAGACGTGACCATCGCGGACCTGGCCGTGGCCACGCGCGCCGGCCAGATCAAGACCGGTTCGTTGTCGCGTTCCGATCGGGTCGCCAAGTACAACCAGCTGATCCGTATCGAGGAACACCTGGGTTCGCGGGCGACCTATCCGGGCATGTCGGCGTTCACCTTCGGGCGCTGATCGAGACCCGGGACGGCCTTGGTCACCACGCAGTCCTCAGCCTGCGGCGCGGTTCCTGTCCCCGGTCGTCAGGGGCTCGTAGAATGCCGGGCATGCCGGCCACTTGCGAAAGCCCTCGTCTCCACGTTGTCGCGTCTGTCGCGCTGCGCGGGCGAGGGCTTTCTCTGTTCAACCATACGGAGTGCGGGTGATGCGCGGCCTGTTGATCGGTCTGGCCCTCGTGCTGCTGGCCCTGCAATGGCCCCTGTGGCTGGGCGAGGGGAGTTGGCGCGATGTTCGCGATCTGCGCGATCAGGTTGCGCAACAGCAAGCCGCAAATGCCGAGCTGGAACAACGCAACCAGGCTCTGGAGGCCGAGGTGCGCGATTTGCGCGGCGGTACCGCGGCGGTCGAGGAGCGAGCGCGTCGCGATCTGGGGATGATCCGCGAGGACGAGATCTTCTTCTTCGTGGTGGGCGAGGACGAGCCAGCGAGACTGAAGGTCGAGCCGCTACCGGGCCCGGCTGGAGAGACCGATCCGGGCCCGGATTCGCAAGTCCCGGAGGATGCCGAGCCGGCCACCGACACCCTGCCACCCGAGGACCCCTTTGATGGCTGACGCGGAACACGTGCCGACTCGGGAGCCAGCGTACTGGGCGTTGATCCCGGCGGCTGGCATCGGTCGGCGCATGGGATCCGACCGTCCGAAGCAGTACCTGACACTCGGATCGCACACGATCCTGTCCCACACCCTGTCGATCTTTCTCGAACACCCGCGGATTCGCGGGGTGGTTCTGGTACTCGGTCCGGACGTCGACCCGGATGCCCTGGACCTGCCGCTGGCCGGCGGGCGGCTGTTCCGTGCGGCCGGAGGGGCGGAGCGCGCGGATTCGGTCCAGAACGGGCTCGACTTCCTTGCCGAACGGGCGCACGAGGACGACTGGGTACTGGTGCATGACGCGGCACGACCCTGTCTGCCGCTAGCGGATGTGGACCGGCTGCTGCACGAGTTGCGTGACGATCCGGTGGGTGGGCTGCTCGCCAGTCCCAGCACCGATACCATCAAGTGGAGCGATGGTGCCGGGAAGGTCGAACGGACGCTGGATCGCGAACGGGTCTGGCGGGCCCTGACCCCGCAGATGTTCCGGCTGGGCATGCTCCGCACGGCCAACGCGCAGGCGCGTGCCGAGGGGCATCCGGTGACGGACGAGGCCAGCGCCATCGAGTTCCTGGGCCAGGCACCCCGGCTGATCGAGGGCTCCCCGATGAACATCAAGATCACCCGCAGCGAAGACCTTGAGCTTGCTCGCCTGTATCTGATGCAGCAGGGACGCCTGGAAGGCGGGTTTCGCGCATGAGCGGCTTGCGGATTGGCCAGGGCTTCGACGTACACGCCTTCGGCGAAGGCGACCACTTGGTACTCGGTGGCGTGCGCATCCCGTTCGAGCGTGGATTCGTGGCCCATTCGGATGGGGACGTGCTGATCCACGCGGTGTGTGACGCCCTGCTGGGCGCCGCGGCGCTGGGGGATATTGGCCTGCACTTTCCGGATACCGATCCGGCGTTTCGAGGGGCGGACAGCCGCGTCCTGCTAAGGGAGACGCTCGAACGAGTGGCCGGGGCCGGCTGGCGCCCGGTTAACATCGACACCACGGTGATCGCGCAGGCGCCCAAGCTTGCACCGCATGTCCGCGCGATGCGCGAAAACCTGGCAGCCGATACCGCACTGAATATCGCCGATGTCAGCGTGAAGGCGACCACCACCGAGCACCTCGGCTTCACCGGGCGCAAGGAAGGGGTGGCGGCCCAGGCTATTGTGTTGCTCGAACCGGCCTCGGGGGTGATGCGGGTATGACTTCGGCGAAGCGGGTAGAACCCGGCATCCTGCGTTTGCATCATGCAAGCCTGGTGATTGCGGACACGCGGGTGGCGGCGGCCTTTTACGGGGAGCAGCTCGGCCTGGTGCCACTGGAACGCCCGGATCTCGACTTTCCCGGTCTGTGGTATGACTTGGGGAGCGGACAGGCTCTGCATCTGTTGCAGGTGCCGAACCCCGATCCGACCGAGCGCGGCGTGCGCTGCGGTCAGGACCGTCATCTGGCATTGCGCGTCCGTGGCCTGGAGGCGCTGGCAGCGCGTCTGGAAGGGGCAGGGATTGCCGTGGAGCGCAGTCGTTCCGGGCGCCCGGCCGCATTCGTGCGCGATCCCGACGGCAACGCCATCGAGCTGATCGAGGAAGGCGGCTGAGGCCGGACTGGGGGGGCCGGCCACGAACCAGCGCCCCTGCACCCGTTGCGGGGCCATCCTTCTCCACGGAACGGATCGTGGGATCACCGGATCCACCCCCAAGCCTAGCTGGGTGGCCCGCGACGCCATCCATAGCGACCTTGGCTCCCAAAGCCCCTTCACCGCAGCCGTAGCGAACCGAAGAGCCGTGGTCATGTGCGTGGGTGCGAGAGAGCGGGTCGGGGTTCGTTCCACGCAGTGAGATCCCGGATAACCGCTGCGCGGTTTCCGGGCTGACGAAAGCGTTAGGTGGCGGGGGGGATGCAAGGATCACCGGTCGGGTGATCTTCCCTGGCGTCATCCCGGCCGTAGCGGAGCGAAGAGCCGGGATCTCCGGCGCGGGTGCCAGGCAGCAGGTCGGGGTTTGGTCCACGCGGGGAGATCCCGGATCACCGCTGGGCGGTTTCCGGGATGACGGTGAGGGGACTCGCGCGAGGAACTTGCGGGATGATGGGCTGGCTCGAGCTCAGTCCATGCTGGCCGGTTCGGCGGCGAGCTGGCCGGACTGGTAGTCGCTGATGGCCTGTTCGATCTCGTCGGAGGTGTTCATCACGAACGGGCCGTAGTGGGCGATCGGTTCGCCCAGGGGCCGCCCCTTGAACAGCAGTACCCGGGCATCCTGCTGCGCGATCAGGTGGACCTGGGTGTGGCCGTGCCAGACGCCCAGTTGGCCCGTGCCGAGGCCGGTCAGCTCGCCGTCGAACACGTAGGCCAGCACGCGATCTTCCAGTTGCACCGCAAGCGACAGGCGGTAGCCGGCCGGTAGCGTGAGATCGGCCATGGCGGCGCCTTCGCCGATCTGCGGCAGCGCGCCTTCGGTGTCCCCGGCGCTGGTCTGCCAGGAGCCGGCAATGGCCTTGAAGCGCAGCGAATCGTCGTCTTCCGGCAGGTGGCGCATCGCGTCGGCGCGCACGTCGCGGTAGCGCGGCGGGTCCATCTTGCGCGCGGCGGGCAGATTTACCCAAAGCTGGAAGCCGTGCAGGCCGTCGGCATCCAGCAGCGGCATCTCGGAGTGGATCACACCGCGGCCGGCGCTCATCCACTGGGCCTCGCCGGCCTCGACGCGGCCCTGATTGCCCATGGAGTCCTCGTGAGTCAGGCCGCCGTGGACCAGGTAGGTCAGCGTCTCGAAACCGCGGTGCGGGTGCGAGGGGAAGCCGCCGATGTAGTCCTCGCGCGCGCTGGCCTTCAGTTCGTCCAGCATCAGGAAGGGATCCAGCCCGCCACTAAAATCATGGATGCGCCGAATCTTCACCCCGGCCCCGTCCTGGGTGGGATGAGAGGTCTTCACGCTGTCCGGCGGTGTCGGGTTCATGGCGTTCTCCTTCGCAACAGATCTGCACCATACCGACCATGAAACGAAAAGAAAATTGCATCGTTTCCCGTCATGGGGCGTTCTGTCAGGTGGCCGAAAGCTCCCAGGAATCGGCGAACATCTCCAGGCTTTCGATGAAATCGGGATCGTGTTCCTGACGATTGATGGTGAGGTGCAGGGTGACGGCCCGCGGCTCCGGCGGGTGACCGGTGGTCAGCGTCCAGGCGAGGCCATTCGGGCATTCCGGCAGGGAAAAGCGCACGCCACCGTTGATGACTTCCCGATGGACGCGAAACTCGCCCCACAGGCAGTACACGACGCCGGCATCGGGGCCCTCGTCGGCGATCAGCGTATCGATCGCGCCGCTGGCGTCGGGTAATGCGGACACGGTGAGGCTTCGCTGCAGGTTTTCGGCATCCAGGTCGGAATGCAGGGTGCGGAAGAATTCCATGGGGACTACTCGTTGCGCGGCAGGAAGACGGGCAGGCCGTCCACCTCACCCACGCTCAGGCGTTGGTTGTACAGGCGCTCCAGTGCGCTGGGCACCAGCATGGTGGCCGTGGGGCCCCAGCACGCCTGTCCGTCAGGGAATAGCAGTAGCAAGTGATCGCAGTAGCGCGCCGCGAGGTTGACGTCGTGCAGGACCAACACCGCGCCTCGGTTTTCCTGACCGACGATGGCCTGCACGCGGTTGAGCACGGCCACCTGATGATGCAGGTCCAGCTGGCTGGTGGGCTCGTCCAGCAGGAGCAGGCTGGGGTCCTGCGTCAGCACGGTCGCGATCGCCAGGCGCTGGCGTTCCCCGCCGGACAAGGTGTCCACCATGCGGTCCTCGAGGTCGGCGAGATCCATCGCCGCGAGTGCCGCCCGGGCGCGGGCGTAGTCCTCGGAAGACTCGATATCCCAGGGCCGCAGATACGGGTGGCGCCCGATCAGGGCCGTCTCCAGCACGGTGGCGGGAAAGCCGTCGTGGTGGGTCTGGAAGACCAGGCCCAGGCGACGGGCCAGTTCCGCGCGGGCGAGGGTCGCAATGGATTGTCCCTTGACCTTGATGGTTCCGGCACGCGCGGTCCGCAGGCCGGCGAGGGTCTGCAGGAGGGTGCTCTTGCCGGCCCCATTCGGGCCCAGGATGCCCCAGCACTGGCCCGGGTCGACCGTCAGGTCCAGCGGCGAACCGGGCGGCCGCTCGGGCACGTCGATGACGAGCTCATGCGTCGCGAGCAGGGTCTTGGGCCCCGGTTCCTGGTGGACGCTGCGCGCGCCCAGGCCCGGCGTGTCGTGTGGCTGGGTCGCTGCGGGGGCGGGGGAAGGCGTACGCGGCATCAGCGGCTCCGGTAGAGCAGGAACAGGAACACCGGGACACCCAGCATCGCGGTGATGACGCCCACCGGCAATTGCTCCGGGGCGATGATCGTGCGGGCCAGGGTGTCGGCCAGGGTGAGCAGGATGCCCCCGCCCAGGGCCGAGGCCGGCAGGATCACGCGCTGGTCGTTGCCAAAGATCAGACGCAGCATGTGCGGCACGATCAACCCGACAAAGCCGACCGCGCCGACCTGGGTGACCGCGGTCGCGGTGATCAGGGCCGCCACCACATAGATCGTCCATTCCACCGGGCGTACGGCCACTCCGAGGGCCGCGGCCTGCATCGGGCCGCGCGCGAGCACGTTCAGGGTGCGGCCAAATGGCAGGGCGAGCAGCGCCACGACCACGAGTACGCCCCAGGCCGGGTAGGGGTTGCGGGCATGGGAGACGTCGCCCATCAGCCAGTACAGCATGCCCGGGAGCTCCGCAGTGGGGCTGACCGCGAGGATGAAACTGATCATCGCGCCCCAGCCGGCGGCCACCACGACACCGGTCAGCAGCAGGCGGGTCGGGGTCCAGCTGCCCGTGCCGTGGGCCAGGCCGAACACCAGAATGGTGGACAGCAGGGCGCCCACGAAGGCCGCGGCCGAGACCGAGAACATGGACAGTCCCGCGAGCATCGCCAGCAAGGCGCCCACCGAGGCACCGCCGGAGAGCCCCAGCACGTAGGGATCGGCCAGTGGATTGCGCAGCAGGACCTGCATCAGCGCTCCGGCCAGGCCTAGCAACCCGCCGGCGGCGAACGCGGCCAGCGCGCGTGGCAGGCGCAGATCCAGTACCAGGGTGCTGTGCAGTCGCGAGGCCTCGCCGAAGAAGACACTCAGCAGGTCAGGGAACGGAATCTGCACGCTGCCGTAGGCCAGTGCCACCAGAACGGAGAGCACAGACGCGGGCAACAGCGCGCCCAGGGCCAGGAGGAACGAACGGGTCAAGCGGTAGCCCTCCGCTCCAGGCGGGCGAAGCGGTAGGTTGCCGGAACGGCGGGAGCGCTGCCTTCAGCGCACGTACAACGCTCCTTCATTGGTGTCCCGCGATATCCTTTCCGAGAGACTGCGAGGCGGACCGTCATGGTCATGGGGCGGGACGGCGTGCGCGGGCGCGTTCGAGCTCTTCGCACATCAGGGCCGTGCCTTCCGCGATGCGTCCGGTATGGCGTTGCAGGAGCGAAGGGGGAATGAAGAACAGATTGTCGCGCTGGACCGCGGTCATGTCCTCCCATTGGCCCCAGGCGACCACCCAGTCGGGGCGGTCCTCGCCCATGCCGCCGCCGATGATGACCTCGGGGTCGGCATCCAGTACGGCTTCGCGGCCAATGCGTGGCACCAGGCGGTCGAGATCGCCGAACACGTTCACGCCGCCACAGACGGCGATGGCCTCGGCGATCAGGTGGTCGTCATTGACCGTCATCAACGGTTGCTCCCACACCTGATAAAACACGCGAATCGGGTCCCGGTCGCCGTACGTGGCGCGGAGCGCGTCCATTCGGCCCAGGAAGTCCTCTGCCGCGGCCTCGCCCTGGTCATGCGTGCCGGCGAGCGTGGCCATCCGCCGCATGCTCGAGGCCACACCCTCGAAGCTGCGTGGTTCCGATACGTACACTGGCAGTCCCAGTTCGCGCAGGCGTTCGACCTGGGAGGCGGAGTTGCCGCTCTTCCACGCGATCACTAGATCGGGGTCCCTTTCCAGTACCCGTTCCAGGTCAATCCGGCTGTAACCGCCAATCCGCGGGATGCCCTCCGCCTCGGGCGGATAATCGCTGTACTGCGTTGCGCCCACGATGCGGTCCCCCGCACCCACGGCAAACAGCACCTCGGTGATGTGCGGCGCCAGGCTGACGATGCGCTCGGCAGGCTGCTCCAGATGGACCTCGCGGTCATCGTCGTCGGTGACCGTGATTGAGTCCGCCATTGCGATCAGCGGGGTTGAGAGCACGCCCAGGAGGCAAGCGAGCAGTGGAGTTCGGAAAGTCAAGAATTGCATGATTTTACAGTCGCATTGGATTGGTTGTTCAAGCGCCTTCGAGCCGGCTGGGGAGCCGCCACCTGCCGCTGGACTAGCGGGGCATCATAGCAGCAAGCTTGGGGCCCCTCGGAGCGTCAATTGGTCGGCAGTGGGCTTGCCGCGTATGATTGGCGGCTTGCTACCAGGTGCCCGGGCGACTGATCGCGCGGGTTAAACGGGAAGTCGGTGCAGGCGCGAGATCCTCCGCAGCCCCATTCCGACGCTGCCCCCGCAACGGTAAGCGAGTGGGTTCGAGGGGTGCTTCCGCAGGCCGCTCGGACCTCGACAAGTCGAAAGCCACTGGGCCGAACGTGGCCCGGGAAGGCGACTTGCCGCCCCGGGTTGCCCGGGGCCTCGCGAGCCCGGAGACCGGCCTGGACGATGTTTCTGCGACCGCGCGGTGGGCGAGGGTCGGTAGGTGCGGGCCCCTGTGGCCACACCCCGATCCCTCTGCATCCGCGTCGTGTCCCCCTGACGGTAAGCCGATGCAGTCCGAGTTGCCCGCCAATGAGAACCCTTCCTGCCCGGGCGCTGATGCCGGGGGTTCGGGATTTTCCCAAGATGATCTTGCGGCCGTCTATCGCGTGATCGCGGAACGCCGGGATATGCGCCATTTTCGGCCGGACCCGGTCGATCCAGCGGTGTTGCGGCGGCTGCTGGAGGCGGCGCATCGCGCGCCGAGCGTCGGCTACATGCAGCCCTGGCGCTTCCTGCGCATTACCGACCCGGCGGTGCGCGAGGCGCTCCACGCCCACGCGGCGGATGAACAGGCGCGCACCGCCGAGGCCTGTGGCGAGCGCGCGGCCGACGTGCATCGCTTGAAGCTGGAGGGCATCCGCGAGGCGGGCGAGTTGCTGGTCGTGGCCCTGACCGATGGCCGCGAGCGCTACGTGCTGGGCCGGCGGACGCTCCCCGAGATGGACCTCTGTTCTGCCGCGTGTGCGATCCAGAACCTGTGGCTGGCCGCCCGCGCCGAGGGCCTGGGCATGGGCTGGGTTTCCCTGTTCGATCCGGACTGGCTGGCCAATCGGCTGGACATGCCCGAAGGCGGGTACCCGATCGCGGTGCTGTGCCTGGGGCATGTGGAGCGCTTCTATGACCGGCCAATGCTGGAGACCGCGGGCTGGGACAGCCGGCGCCCACTGGAAGACTTGGTGTTCCAGGATCGCTGGGGTGCGCCGTGCGAGCTGGCCTTGCCCACGGTTGTGCGGGAATCCGCCGCGCGTCCGGATGGGCCATCCGGGGGTGGCGACACATGAGTACCTTTCTGATCTTGATCGGCGCCCTGATCCTGGACCGACTGTTTGGTGACCCACGGCGGTTCCATCCGCTGGCCGGATTCGGCCGGCTGGCCGCCTGGGCCGAATCCCGCTGGCATGCGCCGAGTCGTGCACGCGGAGCGCTCCTCCTCGCGGCACTGGTCCTGCCCTGGGTGGCGCTGGCCGCACTGGGCGCGTCGCTGGCCTGGGGCTGGGTTCTGACGCTGGCGATCCTCACGCTGGCGATTGGCTGGCGCAGTCTGGACGAGCATGCGGAGGTGGTGGCCGAGGCCCTGGAAAAGGATGACCTGTCTGGGGCGCGCACCGGTGTCGGCATGCTGGTCAGTCGCGACACGGCGGCCCTGGACGCGCGCGGGGTGAGTGGCGCGACCATCGAGTCGGTGCTGGAGAACGGCAACGACGCGCTGTTCGCCACGATCTTCTGGTTCCTGGTGGCTGGCGCACCGGGCGTGGTGGCTTATCGCCTGGTGAACACGCTGGACGCGATGTGGGGCTATCGCAATGACCGGTTTCGCTCGTTTGGCTGGGCCGCCGCGCGCCTGGACGATGCGATGAACCTGATCCCGGCCCGTCTCACGGCGCTGGGCTATGCCCTGGCCGGTCGTGGCCGGGACGCGCTGCAGTGCTGGCGCGAGCAGGCCGCCGGCTGGAAGAGCCCGAATGCGGGGCCGGTGATGGCCGCGGGGGCGGGTGCGCTGGGCGTGGTCCTGGGGGGGGCGGCGCCCTATGGCGGGCAGCGCGAGTGGCGACCCCGTCTGGGGATGGGCCGCATGCCCGACGCGGCAGGCATTCGCCAGGCGGTTGCGCTGCTGGATCGTGCGCTGGCCATCTGGATGGCCTTCATTGTGGCCGGAGTGATTGTCGTTGTCCTGTTCTGAGGCCCAATCGATGCAGAAGCCGGAGCCGCAGGTACTGATCCAGGTGCACGGGGGCGGTATCCGTCAGGCGGCTGCGCGCTACGGGATCCCCGAGGCCGACTGGCTGGATCTCTCCACGGGCATCAACCCGCATGGCTACCCCGCGGGCGAGCTGCCGCCAGGGGCCTGGGCGCGCCTGCCGGAACCGGACGACGGCCTGGAGGCCGTAGCCGCCGCCTATTACGGGACCGGGGCGCTGTTGTCGGTGCCCGGTTCCCAGGCCGCGATCCAGCTGCTGCCCGCGCTACGGGAAGGCCCTTCGCGCGTGGGCATCCTCGAGCCCAGTTACAACGAGCACGCCCGGGCCTGGCACGGGGCCGGGCACGACGTCGTCCCGCTGGATGGGGATTCGATCGAGGCTGCATTGCCCGGCCTGGACGTGCTGGTGCTGGTCAACCCGAACAATCCGACCGGGCAACGGTTCGACCGCGCGGACCTGCTGGCGTGGCATGCGGCCCTGGCCGCGCGCGGCGGCTGGCTGATCGTGGACGAGGCGTTCATGGACGTGACACCGCAGGCGAGCCTGGCCAAGGAGGCGCCGCGCGAAGGGCTGGTGGTGCTGCGCTCGCTGGGCAAGTTCTTTGGCCTGGCCGGGGCGCGCGTGGGGGTTGTCATCGCGGAGGACACGCTGCGCACGCGGCTGGCCGCCCGGATGGGGCCGTGGGGTCTTGCCGGACCGTCCCGCTGGATCGCCACCCAGGCGCTGTCGGACCGGGCCTGGCAGGCCGAGACGCGCGGCATGCTCCAGGCACGTGGCCAGCGCCTGGCGGACTTGTTGCGCGACCAGGGGCTGGAACCCGCCGGTGGCACCGCGCTGTTTCAGTGGTGCCGCGTGGACGATCCCGCAGGCTGGCAGGATCACCTGGGCGCGCAGGGCATCCTCGTGCGGCGGTTTGATGAGCCGGGCAGCCTTCGTTTTGGCCTGCCGGGGCAGGAACACGAATGGAAGCGCCTGGAACAAGCGCTGGGGGCGTCCTGATGGGTACGACACTGATGGTGCAGGGCACGACCTCGGATGCCGGCAAGAGCGTGCTGGTGGCGGGGCTGGCGCGGGTGCTGTACCGGCGCGGACTGTCCGTGGTGCCATTCAAGCCGCAGAACATGGCGCTGAACAGCGCGGTCACGGCCGACGGTGGCGAGATCGGACGCGCCCAGGCCCTGCAGGCGGCGGCCTGTGGTCTGGAGCCGCACACGGACATGAACCCCGTGCTGCTCAAGCCCAGCTCGGACCAGGGGGCGCAGGTCATCATCCATGGTCGGCCGGCGGCGGAGCTGGATGCCCGTGCCTATCACGACTACAAGCCGGTAGCGCGCGAGGCCGTGCTGGCATCGCATCGGCGCCTGACGGCGCAGTACGCCCATGTGCTGGTGGAGGGCGCCGGATCGCCGGCGGAAATCAACCTGCGCGCGGGCGACATCGCCAACATGGGCTTTGCCGAAGCCGTGGACTGCCCGGTGATCCTGGTCGCGGATATCGACCGGGGCGGGGTGTTCGCGCATCTGGTGGGCACGCTGGCGCTTCTGAGCGAGACAGAGCGCGCCCGGGTGCGGGGCTTCGTGATCAACCGCTTTCGCGGCGATATCGGCCTGCTGCAACCCGGGCTGGACTGGCTGGAACAGGAGACCGGCAAGCCGGTGCTCGGCGTGATCCCGTACCTGCACGGGCTTTACCTGGATGCCGAGGACGCTCTGCCGCGCGAGGCGATGCCTTCGACGCCCGCGGACGCGCTGAAGGTGGTCGTGCCGGCACTGCCGCGCATCTCCAACCATACGGATTTCGACCCGCTGCGCCTGCACCCGGCAGTGGACCTGCGGTTTGTGGGGCCGGGCGAATCCCTGCAGCCCGCGGATCTGGTCATCCTACCGGGCTCGAAGTCCGTGCGCGCCGATCTCGCCTGGCTGCGCGAGCAGGGCTGGGAAGAAGCGTTGCAGCGGCATGTGCGCTATGGCGGCAAGGTGCTGGGGATTTGTGGTGGATTCCAGATGCTGGGCCACGCCGTGCACGATCCCGATGGCGTCGAGGGCCAGTCGGGCTCCACGCCGGGGCTGGGATGGCTGGATATCGAGACCCGGCTCGCACCCGAGAAGCACCTGGAGCGGGTTCGCGGCGACCGCGTGCTGGATCGGGAGGCCCGCGTGGAGGGCTACGAGATCCATGCGGGCGTGACGACCGGTCCGGGCCTGGAGCGGCCGGTGCTGCAGCTGGAACACGGCGCGGATGGCGCGCGCAGCGAGGATGACGCGGTGGCCGGAACTTATGTCCACGGCGTGTTCGATACATCGGACGCCTCCGAGGCCTTGCTGCACTGGGCGGGTATGCGGAGCGGGATGGCGACCGGGGAAGACCTGGCCACCGCGCGGGAGCGCGGCCTGGAACGCCTCGCCGATTCCCTGGAAGAACATATGGATATGAAATACATACTGACCCTTCTGCAAGCCGAACCGAAGGAGCCAGTCGCATGAAGACCCTGGTACTGGGTGGGGTGCGCTCGGGCAAGAGCCGGCTGGCGGAACAACTGGCGGTGGCCAGCGGCCTGCCCGTGACCTACGTGGCGACGGCGCGCGCGGACGATGCCGAGATGGCGCGCCGGATCGAACGCCATCGCGCCGACCGGCCCGGAGACTGGGGCCTCGTCGAGGCGGGCACGGGCCTGGCCCGGGCGCTGGAGCAGGCCGCGGGACCCGAGCAGTGCCTGCTAGTGGACTGCCTGACCCTGTGGCTCACCCAGCTACTGTGCACCGATGACGAGGGCCGGATCGAGCGTGAACGCGAGGCCCTGATTGAGACGGTTCCGCGCCTGCCGGGCACGTTGGTGTTCGTCTCCAATGAAACCGGCATGGGGATCACGCCCATGGACGCACTGTCCCGTCGCTTCGCCGACGAGGCCGGCTGGCTCCACCAGCGCTTGGCCCCGGCAATGGACCGCGTCGTCCTTACCGTCGCCGGCCTCCCGCACGTCCTGAAGGGTGACCCGCTGTGACAGGCCGGCATACAAGCATTCCGCCCTCCAGGCACATAGACAAGCACGCCGGCTGGCCGTCACCACCGCAGCAACCCGACCCCAATCATCATCCCGGCCACCCAACCCTCGTCATCCCGGAAACCGCGAAGCGGTTATCCGGGATCTCCGTCGTTGGCAGGTGGCACGGACGTCGGGGGGTCCCGGCGTGGGGAGATCCCGGCTCTCCTCTTCGCTGCAGCCGGGATGGCGGACAGTAGTGGGAGGGCGGGCTGACGTCAGGGGGGAGTGCTGCGCCCGGGATGACGCCAAGGAAAGCGCTTACGGCCGGGAGGGCGAGAAGTAATGGGCCGGGATGTCATGTGGGCGGGTGGCCAGGATTCCTGTTCCAGACATTCGGATGTTCCCCCCAACGTCGTAATCCCGGAAACCGCGCAGCGGTTATCCGGGATCTTCGTCGTGGGAGGTGGCGCAGACGTCGGAGTGTTCCCGCGTGGGCAGATCCCGGCTCTCCGCTTCCCTGCGGCCGGGATGACGGGAAGTAGCCGGCCGGGATGGCGAGGAGCCATGGGTCGGGATGAAGGAAAGTGGCAAAGCACGCACGAGAGACTAATGAGGACCAACAAGTGACCGAAGACTGTGACTGGCTGCAGGTGCCGCCGGCGACCCTCGACGCCGCTGCCCGGCGGGCCGCGGCTGAACGGCAGGCCCAGCTGACCAAGCCGCCCGGGTCGCTCGGGCAACTGGAGGCTATCGCCGAACGCCTGGCCGGCATGCAGGGCCAGGAAAAGGCCAGCCTGGAGAACGTCCACATCGCGGTGTTCGCCGGCGATCACGGCGTGGTGGCGGAGGGCATCTCGCGCTTTCCGCAGGCCGTGACGGCACAAATGGTCGCGAACTTCGCCACGGGCGGGGCGGCGATCTCGGTGCTCGCGCGGTACCTGGGCGCCTCCATCGATGTGATCAACCTGGGCACGGTCGCGGAGCCGCCCGCTGTTAGCGGTGTGCAGCAACTGAACCTGGGCCCCGGCACCGCGAACCTGGCCCGCGAACCGGCCATGACGCCGGCGCAGCTGGAACGCGCCCTGAACGCCGGCCGCCAGTGCGCGGAACGCGCCCGGCGCAGCGGCGCCCAGATGTTCGTCGGCGGCGAGATGGGGATCGGAAACACGACCTCCGCCGCTGCGCTGGCCTGTTCCCTGCTGGATCTGCCGCCCGCCGATCTGGCCGGCCCCGGCACGGGCCTGGACGCGAACGGGGTGAGGCACAAGGCCGAGGTCATCGAACAGGCGCTCCAGACTCATGCGGCCGTGCGGGGCGACGCCCTCGGCAGCCTTCGCTGCCTGGGGGGCTTCGAGATTGCCGGGCTTGCCGGCGCGTATATCGCCGCGGCCCAGATCGGCCTGCCGGTTCTGGTGGACGGCTTCATCAGCACCTCGGCGGCGCTGGTGGCCGAGCGCCTGTGCCCGGGCACGGCGGACTGGTTCTTCTATGCCCATACCTCGGCGGAGCCGGGTCATCAGCGCCTGTTGGCGGCGCTGGAGGCCGAGCCGCTGCTGGATCTTGGCATGCGCCTGGGCGAGGGGAGCGGGGCGGCCACGGCCGTGCCCCTGCTGCGCCTGGCCTGCGAGCTGCACTCCGGCATGGCGACCTTCGCCGAGGCGGGTGTTAGTGGAGAGGGCGCTTGAGCGTCGGGGGCACGCGCATCGGCCTGCTGCGCCACGGCGAGACCACCGGCCAGGGCTTTTGTGGACGCGGCAGCGATGTTCCGCTGACCGAGGGCGGGTGGACGGCGATGCGCGATGCTCTGGCCGGAGGTAGCGTCTGGGATCGCATTGTCTGTTCGCCGCTGATGCGTTGCCGCGCCCCGGCACAGGCGTTTGCGGAAGAGGCCGGTGTACCGCTCGCCGTCGACGACCGCCTGGCCGAACTCGACTTTGGCACCTGGGAAGGCCGCACGGCGGCGGCCCTGATGGAGACGGACGCTGGTGCACTGGGCCGTTTCTGGCGGGACCCGCTGAATCACCCGCCACCCGACGGCGAGTCGCTTCAGGAGTTTCGCGACCGCGTCGTCGCCGGCTGGAACGACCTGGCGCCGAGCGAAAACGAGCGGGTGCTCGTGATCGTCCACGGTGGCGTCATTCGCCTGATCCGTGCCCTGCGCGAGGACTGGCCATTGGAGAAGCTGCTCGGTATCGACGTCCCGCTCGCCTCGCTGCATATTGTCGAGCCATGGAAGCCCTACCCATGAATCTCCTGCCCTTGGTGGGCCAAGGCCCTGTGGGTGACCTTGTGAGGGCTCTTGTGGGAGCGTGCTTGCACGCGAAGCCCCTGCCAAAGTCTGGCGCGGGCAGGGGCTTCGCGGCCAAGGCCGCTCCCACAGGAATGCCGAGAACCAGCGGTGTGCGTCCTACATATTGTAGGAGCGCCCTTGGCCGCGAATACCTCCCACCAAAGTCCGACCGGGCACCCGCATGAGCGCCGCGCTAACACCCCTCTGGCTGGCCCTCCAGTTCCTCACCCGCCTGCCCACCCCCGCGCTCGACCCGCAACCGGCCGACCTGGGTCGTTCGGTACTGGCTTACCCGCTGGTCGGCCTGATCCTGGGCCTGGTCGTGATACTGGTCGGTATCGCGCTGGCGGCCATACCTGGCACGCCGCCGCTCTTGGTCGCGGCACTGGCGCTCGCGTTATGGGTCGGTCTGACGGGTGCGCTGCACCTGGACGGGCTAGCGGACACGGTGGACGCCTGGGTCGGCAGCCACCAGGATCCGGAACGCGCTCAGGCCATCATGAAGGATCCCACCAGCGGCCCGATGGCGGTCGCGGCCCTGATCCTGGTGCTGCTGATCAAGTTCGCCGCGCTTGTGGCCGTGGTGGAGGCGGGCGCCTGGATGGCGTTGCTGGTCGCCATCGTGCTGGGGCGCGCGGCGCTCACCGGGCTGTTTCTGCTGGTGCCCTATGTGAGAGAGCAGGGCCTGGGTGCCGAGATGGCCGCACACCTGCCGCGCAGCCCCGCCCAGATGGTGCTGGTCGCCACCGGCGTGTTGATCCTGCTACTGGCGCTGGTCACCGGCGTTTGGGGCCTGATCCTGGGCCTGGCCGCTGCGCTGGCCTTGGTGTTCGCCATCGCCGCCTTCCTGCGTCGCTGGCTCGGCGGTTTCACCGGCGATACCGCCGGCGCCACCCTGGAGCTCGTGGAAATGGTGGCGATTACCGTCATGGCGCTAGTGCTCGCCCTGCATTAGGGCGCTGCTGCTCAATGAGGCGAGGTGTTTCCCATCGCCTTGTCCAGCAGCGCAAGACCTTCCTGTTCCCGGCCCTGACCACGCTGGGCGCGCACCCGGAAAAGGGTCTCGGCATCGTGCTCCGCAATCATCAGCGTGGCCATTTCGTCGACAAGGCGGTTCACGCTGGTCCCGCGTTCGCGCGCCAGCGCCTTCAGCCGTTCGTACTTGTCGTCCGGCAAACGGATCGTCAATCGAGCCAATTCAGGGTCTCCGCGTTCAGGACCAGATGATGCATGTCGAGAGTTCGTAAAAGCTGTCATCGAATGGTCACGGAATTGCCACATACTTCGGCGATGAACGTTCCCGTGAGACTCAACCCGGCCCGCATGACCCTGCGCGCGCTCGTAAACCCGCTTGGGGCGGTGCGCGATGCGCGTGCAATCGAGCCGGCCCCGCCGTGGTGGCAGACGTTTCTGGGGCTGGCGTTGCCGGTGCTGCTGGTGAGCGTGGTCGCGAGCCAATGGCTTTACCAGGTGATCCCGACCGGCCTGCCACCCGAGGCCATGCCGGGCGCCTGGGGCTTTGGCGTCTACAGCATGCTGGCGATGAGCATCGGGGTGCTGGGGATGGCCTGGTCCGCGCACTACCTGACCGATCTGTTCCAGGGCTATTCGCACCCGGACCGGGCGATGCTGGCGGTTTCCGTAGGGCTGCTGCCCGCCTGGGTCGGCAAGGTGGTCGCGGCGTTCCCCTGGCCCTGGGGCAACGGCATCGCGTTGCTGCTGATCCTGTATTCCCTCTGGCTGCTCTACTGGGCCCTGCGCGAGATCATCGGCCTGCGCCGCGGCAACCGCATCGGCCTGTTCGTGGCCACCATCTTCTGCGGCGCCTTCATCACCCTGATCTTCGGCTGGCTCCTGATGGACCTGATCCCCGGCGCCACCCCCGATCACCGCATCGGCACCACCTGGCTGCTCTAGCCCGCGCCAGCCGTGGTGACCGGCACCTGTGACTATCGCAGCAGTCGCCCCCTACACACCCCGTCATCCCGGAAACCGCGAAGCGGTTATCCGGGATCTCCACCGTCGGGGGTGGCGCAGACGTCGGGGCGTCCCCGCGTGGGGAGATCCCGGCTCTCCGCTTCGCTGCGGCCGGGATGACGGTAAGGGGAGCGCAGCGGCCGGGATGACGGGGAGGGGCGCGTTGCGGCCGGGGTGATGGCGAAGGAGGGGCCCGCCGGGACAAAGGCCAGGGGATGCGGGCTGGATGGATGCACGCACGTTCGGGATGACCACCCATCCCTCGGGACGATCACCCAACCCTCGTCATCCCGGAAACTGCGGAGCAGTTATCCGGGATCTCCGTCGTTGGACGTGGCACATACGTCGGGGTGTGCCCGCGTGGGGAGATCCCGGCTCTTCGCTGCGCTACGGCCGGGATGACGAGAGCGATGGCGGGGGTGGGGCCGGGCCGGTCAGGGGCGCGGCGGCAAAGGAGTGCCGCCCCGTGGCAAAAAAATTCGAAATTAGGCTAAAGGTTCCTGGGTGAGGGTCGTTAAGGCTTGTGAGAGCGGGGATCAACCCGTTCACCAGAACCGCCCGAGGCGGTGACGCAAGACTCTTACAGGAGAGCGATCATGTCCCAAGTAATTAACACCAACGTTCTTTCCCTGAACGCCCAGCGTAACCTGAACAACTCCCAGGGCGCGCTGTCTCAGAGCCTGGAGCGTCTGTCCTCGGGCCTGCGTATCAACAGCGCCAAGGATGACGCGGCCGGCCTGGCCATCGCCGAGCGTTTCACCACCCAGATCCGCGGTCTGAACCAGGCGGTGCGTAACGCCAACGACGGTATTTCTTTCGCGCAGACAGCGGAGGGCGCCCTGGGGACCGTGGGTGACGCGCTGCAGCGTATCCGCGAATTGGCCGTCCAGTCGGCGAACGATACCAATTCCGCCTCCGACCGCCAGGCGTTGAATAACGAAGTTCAGCAGCTGATTGCCGAGGTCGACCGGGTCGCAAACGCGACCGAGTTCAACGGACAAAAGATCCTGGATGGCTCGCTTGAAGATCTGTTCTTCCAAGTGGGTGCGAACCAGGGTCAGACGATCTCCGTGAACGGGGTCAATGCCCAGGCCTCCGTGCTGGGTGCTGCCGTGGCCGAAGGAAACAGCATTGATACAGTTGCAACGAATCTGGCGGACGATTTGGCGGGCGATTTGACCGTTCAGGGTGTGAGTATCGACCTGACCGACGTGGCATCCGTGAACGACATCGTTGCCGCGATCAACAACGAGCTTTCGACCACCGGGGTCGAGGCCTCGCGTGCCACAAGCGTGACTTCGAGCGAATTGACGGTGGATGACAGCGCCACTGGTTCGATCGAACTGAATGGCGTCAAAATAGATTTTACGGCCGGTGATGGCGCAGCGGGGATGGTGGAGAGCATTAACAACTTCACGGCGCAGACCGGAGTTACCGCCGAAGAGGGCGAAAATGCTGGCACGATTGTGTTAACCAACACGTCGGGTGCCAATATCGCGCTTGTGGATGACGCCCCTGCGATCCTGGGTGGCGATGCCACCTTCGAGGCGGGTATCGTCTTGGCTGGTGAAGTGGGTACAGAGATTGAAGTGGGTGGTACGGACGCTGCTACCTTGGGTGGACTGAATGACGCGCTCACCGAGCAGAACCGGCTCAACAACGTCGACGTTCTGACGCGCGAGAGTTCGACCGAGGCCCTGCGCACCATGGACTTCGCGCTGCAGCAGGTGAGTGGCCTGCGCTCCGAACTGGGTGCGGTGCAGATCCGCTTCGAGAACACCATCAACAACCTGGAAATCTCCACGGAGAACCTGTCCGCAGCCCGTTCGCGGATCCAGGATGCGGACTTCGCTTCGGAGACGGCCGAGCTGACACGCGCCCAGGTGCTGCAGCAGGCGGGTACCTCGGTGCTGTCGCAGGCCAACGCCGTTCCGCAGAACGTGCTGGCCCTGCTGCAGTAAGCTCGATCACTCGGGCTCTGGTTGAGGGTGGATGGCGAAGCCGCCATCCACCCCTTCTGATGAGGACAGCGATATGAGTGATGGAATCGGTAATATCACATCGCCGCTGGTTGCAGTGAACCCGCGCGGGGGTGAGGGGGCGAAGGCGCCCGGTCCCGGCGCGGGTCTTGTTGGTGGCGAGGGGCAGCCGGAGGCCGTGGCTCGTGCGGACAGTCGTTCGGAATCAACGGCTCCTGGTTCCACCGGACCGGCGATCGAGGCCATGGATATGGCCGAGGTCAATCATGTGGTCGAGTCGATCAATTCCTATCTGCAATCCACCAAGCGGGCGCTGGAGTTCAGCGTGGACGACAGCAGCGGCCGCACGGTGATTACGGTGATGGACGGAGAACGAGAAGAGGTGATCCGCCAGATCCCGCCGGAGGCCGTGCTGGCCCTGGTGGAGCAGTTCCAGACCGAGCAGGAGCTCGGCGGTACGGGGCTGGCGGACAAGGCCTGAGCGCCTTCTTCAGACTGCACCTCAACGCGGTATGTTTCATTGAGCCGGATCCGGTAATGGGTCCGGCTTTTTTCGTTGTGCCAGCGCCAGCCAGCCGCAGATCCACGGTCCGCTGGCCCCTTCCCTGTCATCCGTGCCGCGGCCCCCTTGCCGTCATCCCGGCCGCAGCGAAGCGAAGAGCCGGGATCTCCCGCGCCGGGATGCACCACACGGAAGGGGCAGCCTTGGCGGTGGAGATCCCGGATAACTGCTGCGCAGTTTCCGGGGTGACGGGGTTGGGGTTTGGATGGCGTTTCGGGTGTTTGCGCCTTTCCGTGGCCTGGCGATTCGCGGGGCGCGATTCCGGCCACGCCCGCTTCACCATAGACGCGGCCACAGCCGCTCTACCGTCATCCCGGCCGCAGCGCAGCGGAGAGCCGGGATCTCCCGCGCCGGAATGCCCCCGACGTCTGTGCCACCTTCGGCGGTGGAGATCCCGGATAACTGCTGCGCAGTTTCCGGGATGACGGAGTATGGGTCTGGGGCTGGGTCGGATCGACGTATTGGGGCCAGGTTCTGGCGATTGCTTCGCTTCGCTCGCAATGACGGGGTTGCGGGCGGGGCTGGGGACGGACGTCCGGCGTCGACGGATTCTTCTGCGGCCCGCTCAAGATTTGGGCTAGGCTGTCGTTAAGTGATATATCGCACGTGCAAAGGGCACGTACAAAGGGTTCGAGACGTCGAACGCCGAGGAGCAGAGAGACCATGGCCATCAGTTCATTGGGTGTTGGATCGGGACTGGATCTGAATCAGATCGTTGGTGACCTGATCAATGCCGAGCGAGTACCGAAAGAGCAGCGTTTCGATCGCCGGGAAGGGCGGATCGAGGCGCAGATCTCCGCGTTCGGCAACCTGACCAACAGCGTGGAGCAGGTGGGTGGGAGCCTGAGCCGGTTGGCGGGCTTCGAGCTGTCGCAGTCGGCGACGGTCTCGGACTCCAGCGTGGCCAGTGTGACGTCCGACGGCACGGCCGCGAACGGCGATTTCTCTCTGCAAGTTAAGGAGCTGGCGCAGGCGCAGAGCGTAGCGACGGCGGCCGGTCAGTTCGATGACTCGGATGCGGAGGTGGGCGCCGGCCTGCTGGAGATCAGCGTGGGCGGCGGAAATACCATTACCATCGACGTGGAGGAGGGCGACACGCTCCGGGACGTGCGCAACGCGATCAACGCGGCCGAGGGCGGTGTGACGGCCTCCATCGTGAACGATGGCAGTGGCGCGCGATTGGTGCTGAACGCTACGGAGACCGGAGCGGAGAACACGATCTCCGTGGCCGTGAACGGTGACACCGCAGCCGCGAACGACGGGCTGGGTCGTTTGGCGAGCGGGAATCTGGAAACGACCCAGCAGGCGCGTGACGCCGTCGCCGTCATCAACGGTCTGGAAGTGACCAGTTCGACCAATACGCTCGATGACACCATTGAGGGGTTGAGCATCGAGTTGCGCGCGACTTCCGAGGCCCCGGTGACGGTCTCCGTTAGCGAAGACCAGGATCAGTTGCGGGCGGCCCTGCAGGGCTTTGTGGAGTCCTACAACGGCCTGGTGGGCCAGACGCGGGAACTGACTTCGTTCAACCCGGACTCCGAGGAGGGGTCGGTGCTGACGGGGGACAGTACGGTGCGCGGTATTCGCAGCCGCCTGGGCAATGCGCTGATGCAGCCGGCCCAGGTGCCGGACGCCAATGCGCAGACGCTGGCGGAACTGGGGATCGTGTCCAACCGCGACGGGACGCTCTCGTTTGACGGTGAGCGTTTCGATCGTGCGATGGAGACGGATGGCTTCGACCGGGTCACCGAGATCGTGCGCGAGATCGGCGGGCGCATGCAGGAAGTGACGGACGGCTTTATCGGGCCGGAGGGTCTGATCAATGCGCGAACGGACGGCTTGCGCAACGACCTGGAGCGGATCGGCCAGCAACGCGAGAATCTGGAGGTCCGCCTGGAGCAGATGGAACAGCGCCTGATCGGCCAGTTCTCGCGGATGGATAGTGCCGTGGCGCAGATGCAGAGCACGGGTGATTTTCTGATGGGGCAGCTGGCGAACATGCCGCTGGCCCAGAACAATTCTCGTCGATAGTCGCCCCGTTTGGGCGAACGGATAACGGAGACCAACGCATGTACGGACCGGGCATGAATCGCGGAGTGAACCAGTACCGGCAGTCGGGCGCGCTGGCCGAGGCCCAGGTGGCGGACCCGTACCGCCTGATCCAGATGCTCTTCGAGGGCGCACTGGAGCGGATTGCCGTGGCCAAGGGTGCCATGCAGCAGGGCAACGTGGCCCTGAAGGGCGAAAAGATCGGCAAGGCGATCGACATTGTCGAGTCCCTGCGGGCAGTGCTGGACCACAAGCACAACGGCGAGCTGGCCGGGAACCTGGATGCGCTCTACGAGTACATGAGCCGCCGCCTGCTGGAGGCGAATGCGAAGAACGATCCGGCGGCACTGGACGAGGTGGCCAAGCTGCTGCGCGAGATCAAGGCTGGCTGGGACGATATTCCGTCCGAACAACGTGTTGCCCGGGCGAGTTGAAGGCGCCCATGGGCCAGCTTCTCGTGTGCCCCCAGGGCCGACGCCTATGACGGCCGGCGATAGGACCGATACCGCCGACGTCACGGTCGCGGCGACCATGGAGGATGCTGTCGAAGCGATCCGCGCCCATATGGCACGGGCCGTGGCCGAGGAGGATTGGGAAGAGTTGCAGGAGCTGGACCGGCAGACGAGGGCTCTGGTGGAGCGGGCCTTCGGAGCCGATCCGGTGCCGCTGCGCGATGACTCCGGTGCGGCGCTGCGCGCGGCCCTGGAGGACTTGGCGCGCTTCTACGAGACCTCCGTACAGGACCTGTCGCAACGACGGGGCGAGGTCGCGCAGCAGATCCGCGAGCTGAAGTCCGGGCGCAAGGGCACCAACGCCTACGAGACGACCCGGCGGCATTCCATGCGGGCCGGGCCGGGCCACTCGGCCGACTGACGGGGCTCTGTACCCGGTCGGCACTTTTTCGACATCCAGCAAAGCTCGATCCCCCCTCCCGTCATCCCGGAAACCGCGGAGCGGTTATCCGGGATCTCTGTGGCGCGGTGCGCCCGCGCGTTGGGGCGTGTCCGGCGTGGGAGATCCCGGCTCTTCGCTGCGCTACGGCCGGGATGACGGGGAGCGCACGTTGTGCCGGGATGACGGGAAGGGGCGGCGATGTACGGTCTGGTTGACGAGATGCGGTCAGGGGTTTGGGGGTAGGCGGCGGACGGTTTGGACGCTGCTGAGGGATTGGAGGCGGTCGAAGAGGTGGCTGAGTTCGCCGAGGTCGCTGAATTCGGCTTCCAGTTCCATGCGGACGCTGCGGTCTTCGCGGTTGGTTTCGGTGTTTACGCGCAGCAGGTTGATGCCGCATTCGGAGAAGGCGTTGCCGACTTCGCCCAGCAGGCCGGGGCGGTCGTGGGCATCCACCTCCAGGGTGATCGCCTCGCGTTCGGGCTCTTCGCCCCAGGAGACGGGGATCAGGCGGCCGCGCTTGTCTTCCGGCATGTGCAGGATGTTTACGCAGTCGCTGCGGTGCACGGAGACGCCGGCGCCGCGGGTGATGAAGCCGATGATCGGATCACCGGTCTGCGGATTGCAGCACTGGGCACGAGTGGTTAGTAGCCCACCCACACCCCGGATTCGGATGTCGTCCGGTTTGGCTTCGCCCTCGTGGCGGCGCGGCCGCTGTGGCGCAGGGGTGGCAGCCGGCTGTTCGCCCGTTCGGGCGTCGCGCAGCTGGTGGGAAATGCGTCCGGCGATCTGGGCGGTGGTGACATCCCCCGCGCCCAGGGCAATCAGGAGTTCGTCGAAGGTCTGATACTTCATTGCCTCGGCCAGCGCGCTGCGGTCGAGGATGTGGCCGCAGCCGAGGCGCTGGCATTCGCGATCGAACAGGTGCTTGCCGGTCGCCAGGTGTTCGTCCTGGTGCTGCTGACGAAACCAGGTGCGGACCTTGGAGCGCGCGCGGGCGGTGTTGAGATAGCCCAGCGCGGGGCTCAGCCAGTCGCGGCTGGGCCCGCCTTCGCGGGTGGTCAGGATCTCCACGCGCTCGCCGGACTTCAGCTTGTAGGTGAGCGGGACGATATGGCCGTCGACCTTGGCGCCGCGGCAGCGGTGGCCGACCTCGGTGTGAACGGCGTAGGCGAAGTCCAGCGGGGTCGCGCCCTGGGACAGGTCCAGCACTTCGCCCTGGGGCGTGAGCACGAACACGCGTTGGTGCAGCGGTTCGCTCTGGATCTCGTCGAGCAGGTTCTGGTCGTTGTTGTCGGCGGCCTCCAGCAGCTGCCGCAGGCTGTTGATGGCGCGGTTGAGCGCCTGATCCTCACGCCCGCCTTCCTTGTAGCGCCAGTGCGCGGCGACCCCGAGCTCGGCGAAGTCGTCCATCTCGCGGGTGCGGATCTGCACTTCCACGACCTTGCCCTCCGGTCCGACCACGGCCGTGTGCAGGGACTGGTAGCCGTTGTCCTTGGGGTTGGCGATGTAGTCGTCGAATTCGCTGGGCAAGTGGCGCCAGTCGTTGTGGACGATGCCGAGCACGGTGTAGCAGGTGGCCAGCTGGTCGACGATCACGCGGGTGGCGCGCAGATCGTACAGCTCCGACAGCGAGGTGCGCTTGCGCTGCATCTTTTTCCAGATGCTGTAGATGTGCTTCGGCCGGCCGAAGACCCGGGCCTCGATGCCGTCTGCCTGCAGGCGTGTCTTCAACGTGCGGGCGAACTCTTCGACGTAGGATTCTCTTTCAGTGCGGTTTTCTTCGAGGCCGACGGCGATGTCGCGGTAGGTTTCGGGTTCCAGGATGCGCAGGGCGAGGTCTTCCATCTCCCACTTGAGCTGGCCCACCCCGAGGCGGTTGGCCAGCGGTGCGATGACGTCGAGGGTCTCCTGGGCGAGGATGCGGGCGCCTTCGTCGGGCTCGCGGACCAGCTGGCGCAGGTGCTGCACCCGAAACGCCAGCTTGATCAGCACGGCGCGCACGTCGTCCACCATGGCCATCAGCATGCGGCGCAGGCGTTCGGCCTGTTCCGGACGCCCGGCCGGGGCCTCGAAGCGGCGGCGCACCAGCGCGGCGACGTTGGTGGTCAGCCGGGCCACCGCGGCACCGAAGCGCTGCTCGAGCTCGGCCGGCTTGAGCAGGTCCGCCAGATACACGGGTACCAGCAAGGTCGCAATCAGCGTCTGCCGATCGACGTTGAGATGGCGCAGGATCTCGGCCACGTCCAGTGGATGCGATTCAAGCCCGGCGGTATCGACGGCCTCCAGTGCTTGATCCAGTGCCTCGGCCAGCTGCAGGCCGGTGGCGTCGTCCAGGGGCTGGCTGCCCGCGAAATGGCGCAGCAACGCGTCGCGGTCGAGCCCCTGCAGATCGGTATTGGTCAGCAGCGAATGGCGCATGGAGGCAATCGTCGAAACAGAGCGAGAGCCCTATTGTACGGGAGCGCAGAAGGTGGCGAGAGGCTTGCGAACGGGGGTGACCGGGATCAGGATCGGGATATGGCCAACTTGTTCAAGATCCTGCTGCTCGTGGGGCTGGGCTATGTCCTGGTAACCGCGCTGATCTTCGTGACTCAGGATCGTCTGATCTATCTGCCGTCGAGCACGGTGACCAGCACGCCGGAGCGCATTGGGCTGGACTACGAGGAGGTCGAGCTGGTCACCGAAGATGGGGTTCGGATTCATGGCTGGTTCCTGCCGGGGCCCGGGGGCGACACGCCCGTGTTGCTCTTCCTGCATGGCAATGCCGGAAACATCGGTCACCGGTTGCATTCCCTACGCCAGTTCCACGAGCTGGGACTGGCCGTGCTGATCATCGATTACCGCGGCTACGGGCGGAGTTCGGGGCGCCCCGACGAGGCCGGCACCTACGCGGATGCCCGCGCCGCCTGGCAGTACCTGATTGATGACCGTTCGGTTTCGCCAGAGGAGATCGTGCTGTTTGGCCGTTCGCTGGGGGCGGCAGTCGCGGCGGAACTGGCAACGGGCGTGGAGCCGGCAGCGGTGATCCTGGAATCCGCCTTTACCTCGGCTGCCGATCTGGGGGCGCGGCATTACCCCTGGCTCCCGGTGCGGGCGCTGCTGCGGCACCAATACGACACCCTGGGCCGGGTGGGCGCGATCTCCGCGCCCATCCTGCTGGCTCATAGTGCCGAAGACGAGATCGTGCCATTCGAGCATGCCAAACGCCTGCGGGCCGCCGCTACGAATGCGCGAGTGCTGGAGATGAAGGGTGGCCACAACGACGCTTTTCTGGCCACGGGGGACGACTACACGGAGGGCCTGCGGGCGTTCCTCCGCGATGCGGGTGTGGCGGTCTACGGCCCTCAATGACGAACGGACAAAGAGACTGGAAGGGGCAGGTCGAGGGGAGAACCCGTGTTTCCCTCGTGGGAGATTGGTAGACTCCGCGGCTGTTTTGGCTGGAATGGATCTCCCTGGCGTCCGGAATGAGCGAATCTGCCGCAAAAGCCCCCCTGACGGTTACCTATTGTCGTGATAAGCAGCCGGAATCCGCGTCGGCGCCGGTGGTGATCCGCTTTGGCGGGGCGAGCGGTGTGAAATGCAAGCCCGGGCGTCTGGAGATCCGCGTGGGGCTGGAGCCCCTGGGTGGCGAGTCGGACTGGGCGGAATGCTGGTCGCTGCCGGACGGCGCCGAGGGCGAGACCGGGGTGGAAGGCTCGCTGAGCTACCTTCGCCACAAGGATTGCCTGATCGGTTGCTGGATTCAGCCGCTGGATGCCGCAGGCGACCCGGACCCCCTGACCGAGCGCGCGTACCGCGAGATCCTGGATGGCTGCCGTGCGCTGGGTTTCGAGCACCTGGTGCGGGTGTGGAACTATCTTCCCGCGATCAATGACCCGGTCGCCGGCCAGGAGCGCTATCGTGGCTTCTGCAGCGGGCGGGCGCGGGTGTTCGAGGCATTGCCGGAGTACGACCAGTTCCTGCCGGCGGCGACGGCGATTGGCACCCATTCCGACGGCTTGCTGATCTATTTCATTGCCACTCGCGAGGCGGCCGCGCGTATCGAGAATCCGCGCCAGGTCAGCGCGTATCACTACCCGCCTCAGTACGGGCCGCGCAGCCCTTCGTTTGCCCGCGCCAGTCTGTGGCAGTCGGGGCCGGAATCGGCCGAGCTGTTTATCTCGGGCACCGCCAGTATTGTCGGCCATGAAAGCCGGCATGTTGGCGATCTCGAGGCGCAGATCGACGAAAGCCTGCGCAATGTCGGTGTCCTGCTGGAACAGGCCGCCACGGATCACCCGGTTCGGGTGGAGAGGCCGCGCGACCTGTCGCTGCTCAAGGTGTACCTGCGCCATGCGGCCGATGCGTCGGCCGCGGAACGTCACTTGCGCGCGCGCCTTGGTCACGATGTGCCGTGCCTGTTGCTGCACGGGGATATCTGCCGCGAGGAGTTGCTGGTGGAGATCGAGGGACTTTATTCGGAGCGTCTGGCCGCGACGTTCGCGACACCATGAAGGATTGATGCCGGGCCGGTCAGGCCGCCGACTTGCGGTGGCGCCGGTCCCTTGCCTGGGGAGTACACGCAATGCAGCCAACCACCAAGAAGCCACACCCGGTCCTGAAGGACTACTACGGGGATGAAGCCAGCCGGCGCGCCTACGTCGACGACCTGTTCGACCGGACTGCCCCGTATTACGACCGAATCCTGCGGGTCGGCTTCTTCGGCACCGGGCAGTCGTATCGCCGGTTTGTCCTGAAACAATCCGGTCTCGAGGCCGGCATGGAGGTGCTGGACGTGGCCACCGGCACCGGCCCGGTTGCAGAGGAGATCCGCAAGGTGGTGGGCGATGACCACCTGACCTGCGTGGACCCGAGCCGCGGCATGATGGATGTGGCCCGAACCAAGATGGATGCCACGTTCGTGCAGAGCCTGGGCGAACAGATGCCCTTGCGCGACCAGCAGTACGACCGTCTGTACATGGGGTATGGGCTTCGCCATGTGCGCGACCTGCACGAGTTGTTCAGCGAGTACTTCCGCGTGTTGAAGCCCGGCGGGCGCTGCACCATTCTCGAGGTCTCGCGGCCACGTACGAAGTTCCAGTTTGGCCTGGCGCGTTTCTATTTCCGCGATTTCGTGCCGTTCGTGGGGAAGGTTCTCACCCGCGACCCGGACGGGCAACTGCTGATGCGCTATTTCTGGGACACCATCGATCAGTGCGTCCCCCCGGAGGACATCATGGAAACCCTGCGATCCGTCGGATTCGAAGACGTGCAGCGCAATGTCCAGCTCGGCGTCTTCAGCGCCTACATGGCGACGCGCCCGGCCGGGTAGGGTTTTTGGGCCGGTTGAAGGTCAAGGTGGCGCCCGGGAGCAAGCGCAACGCCATTGGCGGCTGGATGGGCGACACGCTCAAACTTCAGGTCCAGGCACCGCCCGAGAAGGGCCGCGCCAACGCGGCGGTGATCGAGCTCCTGGCGGCGGAACTGGACTGTCCCAAGTCGGCCGTGCAGGTGGTAGCCGGTGCGACCTCGCGCAGCAAGACCGTGGTGGTCGAGGGCTGGTCCGCGGCCGAGTTGCACCGCGCGTTATCCTCATGACTCATACACTGTGACGGGGCCCAGTACCGGACGGCCCCCCTGCGAAGGGAACTACGGATGAACCGCCTGACCCTGACTCGACCGGATGACTGGCACCTGCACCTGCGCGATGGCGATGTGCTGGCGACGGTACTGCCGGACACGGCGCGCCGCTTCCGCCGCGCCATCATCATGCCCAACCTGAAACCGCCGGTGACGACGGTGGAGGCCGCCGCCGAGTACCGCGACCGCATTCTGGCGGCGCTGCCGGAGGAGGCGGACTTCGAACCCCTGATGACGCTGTACCTGACCGAGGGCACGACACCGGGCATGATCGACGCGGCGCAGGCCTCCGGGTTCGTGCACGGGGTCAAGCTCTATCCCGCGGGTGCCACCACCAATGCGGCCAGTGGCGTGACCGATATCCGCCGCTGCTATCCGGTGTTCGAGGCGATGCAGCGGGTGGACCTGCCGTTGCTGATTCACGGCGAGGTGACCGATCCGGACGTGGACATCTTCGATCGCGAGGCGGTGTTTATCGAGCGCCACCTGGAGCCGCTGATCCGCGATTTTCCGGAGCTTCGGGTGGTGCTGGAACACATCACCACCGAGTCGGCCGTGCAGTTCATCCAGGACGGGCCGGCCAACGTCGGCTCCACGATCACGCCCCAGCACCTGCTGTACAACCGCAATGCGCTGTTCGCGGGCGGCATGCGGCCGCATCACTTCTGCCTGCCGATCCTGAAGCGCGAACGCCACCGCAAGGCGCTGCTCGAGGCGGCCACCAGTGGCCACCCGCGCTTCTTTTTGGGGACCGATAGCGCTCCGCATCCACGCCACGCGAAGGAGTCGGCGTGTGGCTGTGCCGGGATCTATTCCGCGCACGCGGCCATCGAGCTGTACGCGGAGGCCTTTGCCGCGGCGGACGCACTGGACCGGCTGGAGGGCTTTGCCAGTCATTTTGGCCCCGATTTTTACAAACTGCCGCGCAATACCGACAAGCTGACGCTGGAGCGGTCCCCGTGGACCGTACCGGAGGCCGTACTGTTCGGGCATGATCCGGGTGTGCCCCTGCGCGCAGGCGAGACGATCGCCTGGCAGCTGGCGTAGTCCAGCCTCCGGAAGCGGCCGGCGTGGCGAACCCTGTAACGGCTCGGCGGTCAGCAGGGTAGACGAGTACAGGACAAGACGAGGATGGAGACATGACCGAACCCAATGTGCAACGCGGGACCCTGTTGTTCTGGATGGCCATCAGCCTGGGGGTGGCGTTGCTGATCGTGGCGCTTGGGGTCGGGCTGGAGCCGGCCGGCGCGCCGATCCTGCGCGCGCCGCTCAGCTCGCCGGCCGCCGGTGCCCTGGGCTTCGGTCTGCTGATGGTCTGGGCCGCGTATGCCTATGCGCTGTCTGCCGGACGAGCCGCGGGCAGCCAGGAGATGGGGGTGGTGATCCTCAACCTTGGGCTCCCGGTGGCCCTGATCCTGCTGTGGCGGGCCGAACTGAACGCGCTGGCGTTCTTCGTGGCGTTGGGCTGGGCGCTGACCCTGGGTGGCATGGCCGTGCGCCTGTTCCGGCGCGAGGCCCTGGCCGGCGTGATGATGTTGCCGCTGATCGGGGTCAGCCTGACGGCGATCCTGCTGTCACTGACGCTCTGGGTGCTGCCGGCCGCGACCGGCGGGGCCTGAGGCCGGTTTCCTATCCGGCCGCCGGCGCCGCTCGATTGGTGTCCGGCTTCAGCGCTGGCGCGCGGCGGCAGTGGTCGAAAAAGGCATTGGCATCCATGGGCCGGGCGAACAGGAAGCCTTGAAAGCGCAGGTCACCGTGGGTGGTCAGCCAACGGTACTGGGCCTCGGTCTCGACCCCCTCGGCCACCACCGCCAGACCGAATTGGCGTGCGATGTCGCAGATTGTGCGCACCATGGCCTGGTCGTCCGGGTCGTGGTCGACCTGGCGGACGAAGCTCCGGTCGATCTTGAGTTCGTCGAACGGGAGACGCTTGAGGTAGCTGAGCGAGGAAAACCCGGTCCCGAAGTCGTCCATCGAGAAGCGTAGGCCCATGTGCCGCAGGGCCTGCATGATATGGATCACCCGGTCGGTATCCTCCGCCACCACGTGCTCGGTGATCTCGAGCGTGATGCGGTGGGCGTGTTCACGGCCCAGATAGCGGGTGATCAGGTCTTGCATGCGGTGGACGAAGTTCAGGTGCACCAGTTGCCGCGGGCTGATGTTGATTGCGAGCTGCTCCAGGGGGAACCCGGCGCGATCCCAGTCGCGCAAGGCCTGGAACGCCCGCGCGATCACCGCGTCGCCCAGTTCGCTGATATAGCCGGTCTGTTCGGCGATGGGGATGAACTCCGCCGGTGACACGGCGCCCAGCTCGGCGCTGTGCCAGCGAATCAGGGTCTCGGCGCTGCGGATCCGCCCAGTGGTATCCACCTGGGGCTGGAACAGGACCTCGATCTCGCGATTGTGCAATGCAAAGTGCAGGCAGCGCTCGATCTGCAGATGCCGCTCCACCGCCCGCGACAACTCGTCGCTGAAGACGACCACGCCGTCGCGCCCGCGGTCTTTTACTTCGTACATGGCGATATCGGCCTCGCGCACGAGCTGATGCGAGTCGACCGGCTGCGCGGGCTCGATCAGGCGGATGCCGATGCTCGCGCTCACGTGCAGGTGATGGTTGCGGATAATGTAGGGCGTCTTGACCACCTGGAGCAGCGAATGCGCCAGGCGCCGGGCGGCGCGCTCGCAGGTCTGGCGGTCTTCCTTGCCAGGGGCCACGATGACGAACTCGTCGCCGCCCAGGCGGGCGAGGTGGTGGCCCGGGGGCAGGGCGTTGGCGAAGTCGCGCGTCACGGACTTCAGCAGCTCGTCGCCGATGTCGTGCCCCAGCAGGTCGTTGACCGTCTTGAAATGGTCCAGATCGATCAGCAGCAGGTACGAGTGCTGTCCGTGATGTTGCAGGACCTCGAGGCTTTGTTCGAGATGCTCGATGAAGGCGGCGCGATTGTTCAGCCCGGTCAGGGCATCGTGGGAGGCCTGGTGGAAGCTGTTGCGCAGCAGCCCGAAGCTGCTGTTGGCCGCGTAAAACAGGACCAGGGCAAGGGTTGCCGAGAAGGCCGCCAGGACATAGCTATACCAGTCCCCGATTAGCAGGAAATACCCGGCCAGCGGCACCATCATGGCCGGGATTAGCGGCCGGAAAACCCAGGGGGCCGGGTAGAGCAGGGCCGCGACCACCGTGGTGGCGCCGATCTGCGTGAAAATGGCGATGTAGTGGAGATTGTGCGAGTCCAGGCGCACAAAGATCAGAAAGATCGCGGTCCACAACGCCAAGTAGAGATACAGGAAGAGGGTGAGGTGCAGCCGCCAGCGGAGCCGTTGCTCCGGCGACAAGGGTGAGCGGTGATAACGCCAATACAGCTGCAGGCCCCAGAGCGATGCGGCAAGCATCACGCTGTACCAGGCTGCAGCCGCGGTGAAGGCCCCGTGCAGCGCACCCAGCAGGATGTAGCCCAGGCCGGGGACCAGGGACAGCGCCACCAGCACCGGGATCTGGCGCGTCAGATAGGTGTCGAACTGGGGATCGGCGCGTAATGCCTCGCGGGCCGGAACAAGCGCGCGTACGCTGGACGCCGGTGGATTGTCTCGCGGGGTGAGTGCCATCGGGGTCCAGACGGGGACGGTTTGTGGAAGAGCTGGACGTTACGGTAAATCGGGCGGGGCCTCAACAAGCGCGGCCCGGCGCATGAACAACGGACTACGGGATGTTGCTAACCGAGTTACAGATCGAGGCCCAGCTGGCCGATGCGGCGCGCCGCGGGGAGTTCGATGACCTCCCGGGGGCGGGTCGACCCCTGGAACTGGATGATGACAGCGCGGTGCCGCAAGAGCTGCGCATGGCCTTCCGGGTGATGAAGAACGCCGGCTATGTCCCCGAGGCCGTGCAACTGAGGGGCGAGATCGCCTCCACGGAGGCGTTGCTGCAGGCGGCGGATGACGAGGCGGCGCGCCAGCAGGCGGCCAAGCGCCTGCGCTTGCTGCTCGACCGGCTGAACCGCAGCGATGCGGGTCGGGGCATGCTCTCCGAGTCCGGCTATTTCCGACAGCTGTGCGAGCGCATGGATGGCCCCAGCCAATGAAGCCGGTCCATGGACCGACCAAGGGCCGGGGCGCGACCATCGATCCCCATGCTCGCTTCGAGTCGACCCGGCACGAACCCTTCGACGACGGGTGGGTCGGTGATGGCGAGGCACCGGCGCCGCTGCGCACCGAGGTGACGGTCGAGCACCCGCGCAGCGTCCTGTCCTGGAATCAGTCCCCGGATGTGCCATTCGAGCTCTCCCTGAACCCTTATCGTGGCTGCGAGCACGGCTGTGCCTACTGCTTTGCGCGGCCGGCCCATGCCTATGTGGGCCTTTCGCCGGGGCTCGACTTCGAGAGCCGGCTGTTCGCCAAGGTCGGCGCGGCCGACTGCCTGCGGCGCGAACTGGCGCGACCGTCCCACCGGGTGACCCCGTTGGCGCTCGGGATCAACACCGATGCGTACCAGCCGATCGAACGTGAATGGCGGATCACGCGTGAGCTGCTGGAGGTGCTGGCCGAGACCGGGCATCCCGTATCCATTGTGACCAAGTCCGCACTGGTCGAGCGCGACCTGGATTTGCTGGGTCCGATGGCGGAGCGCGGACTGGTGCAGGTGGCGATCTCGGTGACGACCCTGGATCGCGGGCTGTCGCGACATCTGGAGCCGCGCGCGGCGGCCCCGCAACGGCGCTTGCAGACCGTGGAGCGGCTCACGGCGGCGGGTGTCCCCGTCAGCTTGCTGGTGGCGCCGTTGATCCCCGTGCTCACGGACGGGGAGCTGGAGGTCTTGCTGGATGCCGGGGCGGCGGCTGGCGCAGTGGCCGCCGGCTATGTGCTGCTCCGGCTCCCGCGTGAGGTGGCCCCACTATTCGAGGACTGGGTGCGCACGCATCACCCGCTCAAGGCGGAGCACATACTGCAGCGCCTGCGCGAGGCGCATGGGGGCAAGGTCTACGATTCCACCTTCGGTCACCGTATGCGCGGGGCCGGGCCGTATGCGGAGCTGTTGCGGCAGCGCTTCCGGCTGGCGCGGCGCCGGGCGGGGCTGGCCGGACGTCTCGTGGAGCTGGACTGCAACCAGTTTGTCCCGCCCCCGCCCCCGCACCCGCAGAAGACGCGGTCCGAAGGGCAGCTCGATCTCTTCTGACGCTCGGCGAATGGCGCCATTGTCCTGAGGATGCTTCTCCCGCGGACGGGGTGTTCTGGTTTACAGTGGCGCCAACACCACGACAGGGCGGACGATGCCGCAGAATCCAACCATGAGTACCAACGATGCGGCCTGGTGGGGGCGCCGGGGACTTGCATCGGGGCAACATGGACGCTGGTCCATCGGCCCCCTGGACCTCTGGCTGCTGCACGGCGAGCAGGAATGGCAGATGGTCCTGGAACGCCCGCGCGACCCCGCCGATGCCACACTGGCGATCGATGTTCCCTGCGCCGATGGGTTCCCTGCCGATGCGAACGACCTGCTGCGTTTTGCCGGATCCCCGGCGGATTCGGTACCGGAGCTGCGGGTGGCCCTGGCGGATCGGCCGATGGTCAGCCGGCCGCAAAACCCCTTCTATGTGCCGGCCCGTGGTCAGGTCACGCTTTATCTGAGTTCCCCGGCCTGGGTGCAGCTGCACCTGGGCGACGCCATGGTGCAGGAGTTTCCGGTCTATACGCCGTCCGATACCTGGTTCGGCCCGAATACCGTGAACGGGGAGCTCTGTTATGCCACCCGCACCCAGGCTCGCCTGGACCTGGCCGACGTGCCCGTGCGCCCGCACCGCGTCATCACGCCGCTGACCATCGAGAACAAGGCTTCGGATGCCCTGTTCCTGGAACGCGTGAACCTGCCGGTGCCGCGCCTTCCGGTGTTCGCCGACGAGCACCACCGGTTGTGGACCCCGGCGGTGCGCATGGAGCGCGAGGAAGATCGCGACATGGCGGACATGAAGATCGACTCCGGTCCTCCCGGCGTGGCCGGCGGGGCCCAGCGCATCGCCGAACCCCGCCAGGCCGGGGGGCGGCATTTGATGGTCAGGGCGTTCACCGCCCTGTTTCAGTAGGGAGCTTCCGGCGCGATGAATGAATGGCTGCAAACCGCTCAGACCTTTGTGACCAGCGAGGCCTTTCTCGCCGCCATCCGCGCCGCGGTCTATCTGCTGGTGGGCCTGTTGCTGGCGCGCCTGCTGTCGCGCGGTCTGGCGCGCGCTTTGGAGGACAAGCTCGACGCGCAGCAGGTCATGCTCACCCGCCGCATCAGCTTTTACTTGATCGTTCTGCTGGTGCTGGCCTCGGCGCTGCGCGAGCTGGGGTTCGATCTCACCGTGCTATTGGGCGCGGCCGGCATCCTGACGGTCGCGCTTGGCTTTGCATCGCAGACCTCGGCCTCGAACCTGATCTCGGGGCTGTTCCTGATTGGCGAACGCCCGTTCTCCGTGGGGGATGTCATCAAGGTCGGGGATGCCACGGGCGAGGTGCTGTCGATCGACCCGCTGTCGGTCAAGCTGCGCACCTTCGACAACCTGATGGTGCGCGTGCCGAACGAGACCCTGGTGAAGACGCAACTGACCAATCTCAGCCGCTTCCCCATCCGCCGCCTGGACATGCAAATCGGGGTGGGCTACCGGACTGATCTCAAGCAGTTGCGCGACGTGCTCATGGGCGTGGCCGAGCGCAATCCAGTCTGTCTGGAGGAGCCCAAGCCGCTGTTTATCTTCCTCGAGTACGGTGATTCCGCGCTGAAGATTCAGCTCTCGGTGTGGGCGCGGCGGGAGAAGTTCCTGGACCTGCGCAATTCCATGCACGAGGGTGTGAAGGCCGCGCTGGACGAGGCGGGGATTGATATCCCGTTCCCGCAGCGCACGCTGGGTGGCCTGGATGGAAGCCCGTTACCCGTGCGCATCGTCGACAACGTGCCGGAGGCCGAGGCGGAAGCGTCCGCGCGCGACTGACCGGCAGGCCGCCGGAGCGGGGTTGGGCCGTCCCTCAATCCAGGCGGAGATCCGCCCAGACCGGGTCGTGATCCGAGGCGCGCCAGGGCCCCGTGGCGGGCGCGCGACCGTTAAAGCCGAGGAAGCCGGGTTCGTCTGCATTGACCGGCCAGGTCGCCCCGTCGTGCACGGCGTCGCGCAAGGCATCGGGACCCAGCAGGTAATCCAGCTGTCCGGCCCGGCCGCGAAAGACATAGGTATGGGCGGACGCTGGATCGTCATGCACCAGGTCCCGCTTGCCGGCCGCGGCCAGCGTTCGCACCGGGTCTTCGGCGGCGTAGGCGTTCAGGTCGCCGAGGATCAGTACGGGAACATTGGCAAACTCATTGCGTTGCTGTTTCCGGATCCATGTCACCAGACGTTCGGCCTGGGCCGTGCGCCGTTCATTCCAGCAACCCTGGCCGCGGTCGATATCGCCCGCGTCGGGGCAACCGCTCTTCGCCTTGAAGTGCACCACCACGGCCCCGAAACGCTTGCCACTCCCGGGTTGCTGGAACCAGCCGAGCAATGGCGGGCGATGATGCACGGCATCGCGATCGGTGGCGGACCCAACGAGTTGCAATCGGTCCGGACGGTAGAGCAGGGCCACCTTGATCGCGTCGTCGCCCGGCCCCGGGTGGGCGATGGCCGCATAGTCGCCGCGCGGCGGAGGGACGGCATTCAGTCGTTCGACCAGCTGCCGGCGCGCCGCCTTGGCGTTTTCCAGTTCGACCGCGCCCAGCAGGTCGGCGTCCAGCGTTTGCAGCAGGGCATCCAGCTTGGCCGTCTGGCGCTCGCGTTCCGCCCGGTTTTGTGCGCCGCGCTCGCCCAGCGTCACGAAGTCGTTCTCCAGATTGGCGGTGGCGATGCGCAGGTGGTCCGTCCCCGGCGTCGACGGCGGTTCGGGGCGCTCGCCGCCGAGCCAGTCCAGCGAGTGGGTGGGATGGATGCGATGGTCGCCGAAGGCGTGGGTCAGGATCCCGGTCAGGCCTTCCAGCGTGCTGCCCACCCGGCGCGTGCCATGATCGTCGCGATAGGGGATCGGGTCGGGGTTCGCGCGATAGCTGCCATCATCCAGGGTGATCCGGCGATTCTCGTCCCGGGCGGTTCCTGCGGCCCCGGTCTGGCCGGGGTGCATGAGCCGCCCCCCGGCCGAGAGCGTCAGGCTGCCATAGCGCGCGAGTTCGTGGTTGGCGGTCACCGCCAGCGTCTGCGCAAAGCGAACACGGAGGTCGGCGTACTCGCCGAGGCGGCTGGCGTCGTCAGGCAGGCGCACCTCCAGCGGTGCCGGCAGTTCGCCGTGCCCGCAGCCCTGGATGCGGTCCAGCCGAGCGATCTGCGGGCGTCCGCGGTGGCGGCTAAAGACCCCGTGTACTTGCACATGCTCGCCGGTCGAGACCGGCTCGCGCCGCGGGGCATACACGAACATACCGGCCGAGTCGGGCCCGGCGCCCTGCTGCAGATAGAACCCGCCGAGTTGATCGGGCCCCATAAACACGCCCGTGACGATGCCCTCCGCGATGACGGCATCCCCCTCGGCGACCGCGCCGGCGCGGAGCTCGGCGAGAGGGGCGACCTCGGCCCCGGGGGAGGGGCAGGTCACCCGGGCATCGACCGGGGAGGCTGCGAATAGCAGAACCACCAGTGCGCCCCCCAGCGTGCGGCGCACGCACGGGGCCGGGTTGGCGTGGCGGCGGGGGTGCGTCAGCCGATCCATGGCCGCATGAGAAGAATCAGGCGCTCTTGCTGGGGTTCAGCAGTTCGTAGAGATAATCCGGCGCCTGGGTGACATCGGCGATGGTGTAGCGGTCGAGGACGTCCAGGAAGGCATCGCGCGCATCGTTCAGTACCCCACGCAACTGGCAACCAGGGAGAATCGGGCAGACGGGATTCTCGCAGTCCACCACGTTCAGGTTCGGCTCCATGTCGCGGATGACACTGCCTACGTTGATCTCGTTCGGCTCGCAGGCGAGCGAGATCCCGCCCCCCTTGCCACGCCGGGTGATGATGTAGCCCTTCTGGCCGAGCTGGTGAACGATCTTTACCAGGTGGTTGCGCGGGATCGTGAACTGCTCGGAGATATCGCTCACGGTCACGCGCTGGTCGCGCGGTTGCACGGTGAGGTACATCAGGACCCGAAGGGAGAAATCAGTATAGCGAGTGAGCTGCATAGGGAAGGAATCGTCGGTTCGCGGTTTTGAAGGATATGCATGCGCGCATATGTCTTGGAACCTTAATCGCTCCGGACACCCGTCACAAGTTCGGTCGTTGCCGCTGAGTGAAGGCCGGGGCGTATTCGGGGTTCAGAAACCGCACAGCCCGGCCGTTACATGCCAATAATAACAAGGCTTCTGAAGCCGAAATACAGGGGAATTCAATGGAGTCGATCAAGGGGTTGGGCCGGCTGTCACTCGCCGGACGGTTCTCGCTGGCCCTGAGCGCGATCGTGGGGGTGTTCTTTCTAATTGCCGCTGCCGCGGTGTTCTGGCACACCGCAACGCTCAAGGGGGGTATGGAGGCGACGTTGACGGGGGTCATGCAGGGCCACGAGACGACCCCGGCACTGGAGGCCGAGGTGGCGCTCGAGATCAATCGTCTGCTGGATCTTGCGGCCTGGCAGGTCAACGCGATGATGCTGGGTGTCGCGATCGGCGTGGTCGTCGTGGTGTATTTCCTGTTCGTGTTGATGATTCGGCGGCGCCTGGCGCATCTGGCCTCGCAGTTTCGCGGGGTATCGGAGGGTGAGGGCGATCTGAGCCAGCGGATCGATGCCCCGCGCAATGACGGGATTGATCGTTTGGCGCGTCTGTTCAACGCATTTATCGAGCGCTTGCAGGGGATGGTTTCGGAGATGGTGGAACATGCGCGTGAACTGGGGGAGTCCGTCGGCACCCTTCATCGCGTGGCGGAAGAGACCAACAAGGAGGTGCAGCAGCAACAAGCCCGGATCGGCCAGGTTGCTACCGCGATGAACCAGATGACGGCCTCGGCCGAGGAGATCGCGCGCAATGCCCAAACCGCGTCGGAAGCCGCAGATCAGGCCGAGAGCGAGACGCGTACCGGGTCCGATGTGGTGGACGCCTCGGTCCGCACGATGCGCGAACTGGCGAGCGAGATTGGCACCGCAAACGAGCAGGTGGCGCGCCTGCAGTCCGAGTCGGACAGCATCGGTTCGGTGCTTGACGTGATCCGCGGCATTGCCGAGCAGACCAATCTGCTGGCGCTCAATGCGGCCATTGAAGCCGCGCGGGCGGGGGAGCAGGGAAGGGGATTCGCTGTCGTAGCGGACGAGGTGCGGACCCTCGCCACGCGTACACAGGACTCCACCACCGAGATCCAGGCCATGATCGAACGCCTGCAGGCCGGCGCCCGGGCGGCGGCCAGCGCGATGGAGCGCAGCCGCGAGAGGGGCGAGGCCGGAGTGGACCAGGCCGCTGGTGCGGGCGACGCCCTGCAGGCGATCCGTTCAGCGGTGGAACGCATCCGTGATCTCAACAACGAGATCTCCGGGGCGGTATCGCAACAGGCGGAGGTCGCGCGCGAGGTGGATGGCACGCTCACGGAGGTTAGCCAGGGGGCCCAGATCACCGCGGGGAATGCCGAAGCCACGGCCAGCGAGACGGACGCCCTGGTGGGGCGGATCGAGCGGCTGCGGGGACTGACCACCCAGTTCCGAGTCTGATCGACGCCTGCCTGGGCGTGCGAACGGGGTCCCGGCGTCTCCCTGGCGTTTTCCGTATACTGCGGCCCGCCTCGGGTTCATGGAGCGGTATCTGCAATGACAGTCTGGGTCGCTGCCCTGCTCGGGGTCGTTCAGGGCATCTTTATGTTTCTGCCGGTCAGTTCGACCGCGCACCTGGTCCTGACCCAGCACTGGCTGATCCGTCAGGGCGAACCGCTGCCGGCGCCCGAGAGCCCCGAGATGATCCTGTTCGACCTGGTAGTGCACGTGGGCACCCTGGTCTCGATCGTCTTCGTCTTCCGCAAGAGCCTGACCCGGCTGACCGGTGGCATTGCCCGCGAAAGCCTGCAGTGGGCATCGGCCCGCGGGTCGGCCGGGCGCGAGATGCTGTCCCTGCGTCTGGCCCTGCTGGTGGTGCTTTCGGTGTTCGCGACCGCGGTGGTCGGATTCACCCTGAAGGCGGGCTTCGAGCAGGTGTTCGCCCACCCGACCCTGATCGCGGGCACGCTTAGCCTGACCGGGGTATTGCTGTGGTGGACGGACCGGCTGCAACGGCGCCCGTTGGGGCTGCGCCAGCTGAGTCCGAAGATTGCTACCATCATCGGCGTGGCCCAGGGCTTTGCACTGATCCCGGGGCTCTCGCGCAGCGGCATGACCATCACCTTCGCCCTGTTCACCGGGCTCAAGCGGCGCTGGGCGGCGGAGTACAGCTTCTTCCTCGCGATTCCGACCATCCTCGCCGCCACCGCCGTGCAGTCACTGGACGTGCTCAATGGCGACGGGCTGGGGAATCTGAACTGGACGGCGCTCGCGGTGGGCTTCGTGGTGTCCGCCCTGGTCGGGATCGTCTCGTTGAAGATGGTCCTGTTTTTCCTGTACCGCGCCAACCTCAAGGTCTTCTCGTTCTACCTCTGGGCGCTGGCGCTGCTGGTCCTGTTCGGATTCCTCGACGTGGACATCATGTACGGAAAATGACCGGATCCTCGGGTGCGGAGTCTCACGAGGGGGCCCCATTTGCTCCGATCCTGCGCTGCGTCCCAATGATCGACGCGGGACCGGAGAGTGATCAGGGCGCTGCGGACCCCGCCTTGTCTCGAAAAAGTGGGGTACCAACGCGGACGGGTGAATGAATCAGCCGTTCCCTGGATCCCTAGGCTTACTCCGGTCCGCGCAGGACCGCCAGGGGCGCCTGATCCAGCACCCGTCGGGTGCCGAGCCAGCCCGCCAGGGCAATCCCCAGCGTACCGCCACCGATGCCGTAGACGAAGGTCAGCGGGTTCACGCTGTAGTCGAACCCGAAGACCTGCCAGGCAAGCAGGGCGCCGACCGCCGTGGCAATGACGGACGCCAGCAGCCCGGCCAGTAGCCCCAGGGCGCCAAATTCGGCGAGCAAGCCGTTGCGGATCTGGTCGCGGCGTGCACCCAGGGTGCGCAGCAGCGCGGCCTCGCGCCGGCGCACATCGCGTGTCGCCTGCACCGCCGCATAGAGCACGGTCAGACCCGCGATCAGCGTGAACAGGAAGACGTACTCCACCGCCCGGGTGGCCTGATCCATGACGTCGCGCACCTGCGCGAGGATCGCGCTGACATCGATCGCCGAGACTGCGGGGAATTCGCGCAGCCACTGGTTCTGGGCGGAGCGCTGCGCCTCGGGTACGTGCATGGCCGTGATAAAGGTCCGGGGCTGCTCGTCCAGCAACGGCGGCGGCCCAATGACGAAGAAGTTCACCTGGAAGCTGTCCCAGTTGACCTCGCGGACACTGGTGATCGGGCTGCGAATAGCCTGACCGCCGACACGGAACGTCAGGTGGTCCCCGAGTGCCAGGTTGAAGCGTTCCATCAGCCCGGCCTCGACCGACCACCCGGTATCGGGGTCCTGCCCCTGCTCGCCAAACCAGTCGCCCTCGACGATGGGGTTATGGTCCGGGGGCGACGCGGCGTAGGACAGGTTGAACTCGCGATCCACCAGCCTGCGGTCGCGATCATCGTCGAAATCATCCGGACGCACGCGCTCGTCGTTGATCTCGATCAGCCGACCGCGGATCATCGGGTCCAGTTGCGGGCGCTCGAGACCGGCCGCTTCGACGCGGTCGGCGAAGGCCTGCTCCTGTCCCGGCTGGATGTTGATGAAGAACTGGTTCGGGGCATCCTCGGGGATGCTGGCATCCCAGGCCTCCAGCAGATCCACCCGGACAATGGCAAGCAGCAGCAGTGCCAGGATGCCTACGCTGAAGGCCACGAGCTGCACGGCACTCAGGCCACCCCGACGGGATAGATTGGCCAAGCCGAAGCGCAGCGCCATGCCGCCGCGGTTGCGCAGGGGCCGCAGGGCCAGCACCAGCGCCATCCCGAGTGCGGCCAGCACCGCGATCGCAACGGCCGTGCCTACCAGCACCCAGGCGGCCAGTTGGGGATCGGCGGCCTGCCAGTACAGCAGACCGCCGAACGCCAGCAGTGCCAGGGCGCCGGACAGCCAGACCGAGGTGGGCGGCAGACCCAGATCGCGCCGGAGGACCCGCAGCGGCGAGACCTGGCCGATCCGCAACAGAGCGGGCAGGGCAAAGCCCACGGCCGTGATCAGCCCCACCCCAAGGCCGGCGATGACCGGGCGGGAACCGGGCGGAGGCAGGTCCCCGGCGAGCCAGTCGCCCAGCAGGGCCGCCAGGACAAACTGGGCCGCGAAGCCGATCGCGAGCCCAACCCCACTGGCCAGCAGCGCGACCAGCACAACACGGCCGAAGTAGGTGAGCAGGACCTGGCGTCCGCTGGCTCCCAGAGCGCGCATCACCGCCGCCGGGTCGGCGCGGCGCTGGGCGAAGTGATGGGCCGCGACGGCGATCGCGGCCCCGGCCAGCAGCACCGCCATCAACGAGGCGAGGCCGAGGAAGCGCTCCGCACGTTCGATCGCGGTGCGCAGTTCCGGGTTGGCGTCCTCCAGACCCAGCAGGCGCTGGCCGGACTCCAGGTCATCCTCCAGCCAGTCACGGAACTCCGCGACCCCGGCGCTGGGTCCCGCGGCAAAGAACTCGTAGCGTACGCGGCTGCCGGGGCCGATCAGACCGCTGGCTTCCAGGTCATCGAAGGCCAGCATCAGTCGCGGCGCGATATCCAGCAGGTTGCTGCCGCGATCCGGTTCATGAGTGATGATCGCGGCGACCTCCAGATCGAGGTCCCCGACCTCCACCCGGTCCCCGACCTCCAGTCGCAGGGCCTCGAGCAGCGCCGGCTCCAGCCAGGCCGTACCCGGTTCCGGACCGCGGTCGCGGACCCGCTCGTCCGCCTCGCGGCCAGGACGGATACGCGCCTCGCCTTTCAGTGGCCAGCCCGCCTCGACCGCGCGCAGGGCGGCCAGTCGCGATTCGTCGTCCGCAGTAAAGACGACGCTGGGGAGGGAGGCCGTACGCGCCGTTTCCAGTCCGTAGCTCGCCGCTTCGGCAGGCCAGCCTGCCGGCAGCGGGTTGTCGCTGACGACTGCCAGGTCACCCCCCAGCAGCGCGGTCGCCTGCTGGGCCATGCCCCGATCCACCCGATCGGTGAAGAAGCCCACCGCCGCGACGGCTGCGACGGCGACGACCAGGGCGGCGGCGAGGACGCGCAGCTCGGCCGAGCGCCATTCACGCCAGGTGCCACGCAGCAGGGCGCGTAGATGGCTGCGGTCGGTTCCCCGGGTGGCGATCATTCGAGCACACCATCCTGGATCGAGATAATGCGATCACATTGTCCGGCCAGCTCGGGGTCGTGTGTAACCAGCACCAGGGCCGTTGCCGGCCCATCACTGTCGGGGTGGCGCGCGAGGCTGAACAGCAGCTCGATGATGCGGTGCCCCGTCCGCCCGTCGAGGTTCCCGGTGGGTTCGTCGGCGAACAGCACCGCCGGGTGATCCACAATGGCGCGGGCAATCGCCACTCGTTGTTGCTCGCCACCGGAGAGTTGATGGGGGTAGTGTGCGGAACGTTCGCCCAGACCCACGCGTTCCAGGGCCTGTGAGGCCCAGTGGTTCAGGGTTTCCTGACTCTCTTGCGCATGGGCCGGGTTGAGCTCCAGCGGGAGCAGGGTGTTTTCCATCGCTGTCAGTGCCGGCAGGAGCTGGAAGGACTGGAACACAAACCCGACCCGGCCGGCGCGCAGGGCGGCCCGGCCATCCTCGTCCAGTTCGCTGATGGTTTGCCCGAGCAGCCGAACTTCTCCCGCACTCGGGGCGTCCAGACCTGCAAGCAACCCGAGAAGGGTGGACTTGCCGGAACCCGAGGCGCCGAGAATGGCCACCGTCTCGCCCGCCTGGACCGCCAGTGAGATGCCGCGCAGGATGTCCAGCGGTCCGCTGGGTCCGTTGATCCGCTGCTCGAGGTCCCGGGCCTCCAGTACAAATGACGAGGATGCATCCATGTTGCGTATTCCATTGGTCGTGATGGGCTTGATCGCGTTGCTATGGAGTCCTGTGGCGGCTGCAAATTCCCTACCGGACGAAAATCGTTCGCTCGAGCCGCTCCGGGTCCTGGTATTCGGGGACTCGCTGAGTGCCGCGTACGGCATGCCCGATTCCGCCGGCTGGCCGGCCCTGCTGGGCGAACGGCTGGCCGAGCGAGAGAAGGACTGGAAAGTGGTCAACGTATCCATCAGCGGTGATACCACTGCCGGTGGACGGAGTCGCTTACCCGACGTGCTGGAACGCGCAGCGTTCGAAGTCGTCATCCTGGCCCTGGGCGGCAACGATGGCCTGCGCGGCCTGCCCCCGCAGGCCATGCGCGAAAATCTGGAGGCCATGGTCGATGCGATCGAGGCCGTCGACGCCAATACCCTGTTGCTGGGCATACGCATCCCGCCGAACTACGGCCGCCGCTATACCGAGCGTTTCGAGGCGGTCTTCGCTGATCTTTCCGAGGAGCGGGGGCTGGCATTCGAGCCATTCTTCCTCGAGGACATCCTGCTGGAAGACGGCATGTTGATGGACGACGGAATCCACCCCAGCGAGGCCGCTCAACCCCATCTACTGGACGCCGTGTGGTCGCGGCTGGAGCCCATGGTGGAGGAGGTCGAAGCCCGATCGCGCCCATGCAACGGAGCCGGGTAGACCCTCACTCCGTCAGCAAATCCCGCAGGTCGGCCACGACGGATTCCGGAAGCAGTTGTCGCAGGACCGGGTGCAGGTCGCGTTCAACCTCTGACAGCAACGAGAGGGTGCGAATTTCCGAATGGCGACAGAGGGGATTGCCGTACTGATTGGCCTGGATGCTGCGCTCGGCGCCCATGCTCATCAAGGCGACCCCGGGCAAACCCCGAGGCCCCTCGTCGAGGACCTCGACCAGTTCGACCATACAACCATCCACCTCGCCCTGAATGCCGATCAGCGGGGCAAGCAGATCGATCATGCGGGTGGACTGTTCGGTCGTCAGCATGGCCATCTGCCTACCTTACGACCGATGCGGGCACGGCGCCAGATCGAAAATCGGCATCGGCCTCATGAATTTGGTGTCCCCGGCAGGATTCGAACCTGCGACCTGCCCCTTAGGAGGGGGCTGCTCTATCCAGCTGAGCTACGGAGACCTAGGGAAACACTGATCAATGTACACGCTCGCGCTCGAGTCGCTTTTGCGTGCGAACAAGGCGCGGTGACTGCCGTGCAGTCATTCTGCACAAGGGAACCGCAACGCCGTGCGCGCGCCCGTTTTCGTCAACAACGGGCGGCCGAACCCCTGCATTGAATGGTTTGTGGGGTTGGCACCCCAGGTTCCCCGATCCTGCGTTGCGCCGCTTGCGGGTAGAACCACTACCCGCTGCACGACGCGCCTTGTCTCGAAAAACCTGGGGTGCCAACGCGAGCGTGTACATTGATCAGTGTTTCCCTAGCGCGAGAGTATAAGCGCCGGGCAGGGGCAGCCCCAAACGCTTCAGTCACCCGGGGCGGATTTCGGGTCGAGCTGGTGATGGGCCCAGGCGGAGAATTCCTCCAGCGTGGCGCGGTCCTCGCCGGGGGTGTCCGGCCCTGCAAGGTTGCGGTAGGTCACTTGCCCGTCGTCGATGCGTAATACGCGGCGCACGGCCCAGTCGGCATCGCTCTCGCCATTGCTGAAACAGTGATCCGGCTGGATCGCATCCGGCGTGATGGGGTCGGGGTGCTGGTGATGGCGCCGGGCCAATAGGTACAGGCGTGCGAGGTCGTCTTCCGTGAGGTCGAGATACAGGTTCATTTCGCGCATGGCGTATTCGAGGTCGTCCTGGCCCAGTCCTGCTCGCTCCAGGGCAGCCAGGGGACCTTGCTTGGGGGCTTCGGGCGTCGGCGTCAGGCTGGCCGGGTAGCGCCGCCAGGGGAACGGGTAGTTGATGATTACCGCGACAACCAGCATGACCCCCACGCTGGTCAACACGGGATGCAGGAGGAACCAGGGGCCCAGGGCATGCACCGACTCTCCCCCGAGCACCGCATAAAGCGCGGTGGCGCCGCCGGGGGGATGCAGGCAGCGCAGGTAGTGCATCAGCCAGATTGCGAGCCCGACGGCGACCGCTGCAGCCAGCAATGGGTGGGGCAGAACGTCGCGCACCAGCACCCCCACGATGGCGGCGACGGCATGACCACCGAGCACGTTCCTGGGCTGCGACATCGCCGCGTGGGGCGCAGCGAAGAGCAGCACGGCCGTGGCACCCAGAGACGCGAGGATCAGGCCGTTGATCCCGTTGTCGGTGACCGATGCTGCGACTTCCAGCGAGAGGTAGAGGCCGATCACGCCGCCAATCAGGGCAATCAGCTTGTCCTTGTGGTCGGTGGTATCGAGCCAGTCGCCCAACAGGGATCCGCGTCCAGAGCGCAAACCGGCCTCCTCGTAAGTGGAAAACGGAGTATATGTTCTGCGTGCGGCGTCTCCGGGTCAAATGGCATCGCTTTGACACGGACTGGCGGAGGATGTCAGCGGGGCAGGTCAATAACGCGGCCGCACCCGGGAAACGCTAATCGCATGTTTCTCCGGAGATCCAGTTTCCGCTATGCGGCCAGCGAGCGAGCAATCACATCCGGGAAATGCCTGCATGAGCCTGCAGGACCGGCTGGAGGCCTTGCGAAACCGGGGTGGGGTGTCCGAGATAATAGCCCTGTGCGAAGTCGAACTTCAGGGCGCGTACCCGGCTGAGTTGTTCCGCGGTCTCGATCCCTTCCGCCACGGTAGTGTAGCCCACATCGCGGATCATCCGGGCCAGACCCTCGAGGATGTGGTGCTGGTCCGGGATATCCAGGCTACGTATCAGGGTGATATCGAACTTGACGGTGTCCACGGGCATGGAGGCCAGATAGCGGATGGAAGAGTAGCCGCTGCCGAAATCGTCGAGGGCGACGAGAAACCCTTTCCGGCGCAGTCGCTGGAGATTTTCCGTCGCCAGTCCGATCTCGGTGATCAGGGCGGTCTCCGTGACCTCGAGGATGATTGACCGGTCCTGCAGGAAGGGGACGAAGGCCTCCAGCCACTGGGTAACCCCGGCATTCACGATGGTGGGGCCCGACAGGTTGATAGAGATACCGACCTCAGGCGGGATGAGGGAGGCTCGCAGATCGCCGAGGATGCGGGTTAGTACGGCCCGGTCCAGGTCGATCTCCAGGCGGCGCGCCTCGACGACGGGGAAGATATCCGCGGGTCCGATAACCTCGCCCTGGTGTTCGATACGCAGCAGGGCCTCGACATACGAGGGATGGTGCTCGTTGAGCGCAACCACTGGCTGGTAGGCCATTCGGATCCCGGTTCCCCGGGTGATGGCCTCGTACACGGCATTGTTGATCCAGTTCGAATAAAGGCTCTGGGTATCCTTCTCCAGTTCCGGGGTGAACAGCACAACCGGCGAGGATCCCGGGCGCTTGGCCTTGTACATGGCAACGTCGGCCTGCCACTGCAGGGCAAGCATGGCCGGGCCGTTGTTGCCGGGTGCAACGGCCAGGCCGATACTGATCTTGATGGGTTCCCGCACCCCGTGCTGGGTGAAATCGGTGGCCCGGATCCGCTCCTGGCAACGCTCGCCCAGGCGCTGGGCGCCCGATTCGTCGCAGTTGAGGAGAATCGCGGCGAATTCATCGCCGCCGATGCGAAACAGGTGTTCCCCCTCCCGCAAGACCTCGTCGATGCTGCGCGCCACACTCTGCAGGACTGCGTCGCCCGTCTGATGGCCGTAGCTGTCGTTGATGGCCTTGAAGTGATTGATGTCGAACAGGGCAAAGCACACAGGATAGCTGTGGCGGGCGGCCAGTCGCGGAAGGGTGTCCCAGTATTCATCGAAGGCCCGGCGGTTGCGCACGCCGGTCAGGGCATCGTGATGCGCGATGCGCCAGAATTCGCGGTTCTTCTCCTCCAGGCTGGAATGGACGTCCTGGAGCCGGGCCTGGTAGGAATTCAGCGATTCGCGGATCTTTTCCGTCTCCGCGACGGGCAGCAGCCCGCCGACGCGTTCCAGCACAAGGCCCCCGGCGCTTTCGCGCAGCCGGTCGACGTGGCCGGAGATGTCGCGCAGGGGGCGGACGATCAGATAGGCCAACGTGGAGAACAGGACAAGCGTGATCACACCCAGGATGGCCCCGAGATTGACCACCGCGCCCGACAGCAAGTCCTCCACCTGATCGGCCATGGGATTGGGGCGCAGATCGAACTGAGCATGCTGCAGAAGCTCCCTCGCGGGGATGGCGTTCCGCTCGCCGAGGTCGAATCGGATCGATTCGGGATCGACATGGCGGTAGACACGGCCCTCGCGGAGGGCATCCAGGAACCGGCTCTTCAGACCGACGAAGCCGGGTGGGGACTGGGCTGCGTCCGGCGCGGGAATCGGCTCGATGACCATCAGGAAGGGCTCGGTGTCGCCCCGTACCGCCCGTGGAGCGGGTGGCGGGAGCTCGAGTTTCCCGGGCAAGTGGTCGCTGTCCGAACCGGGCAAGGTCATTCCCTGGTGATCATAGATCCCGGCGTCCAGGATCCTGTCGGTCAGGATCCCCGCCTGGTGCATGCGATGATTCTTCCAGTAGGCATAGTAGTGCGGCGTGCCCAGTTGCTGGCGCACTTCCTCCCAGCGGGCGAACCTTGATGCCTGTTCTGCCGCCTGCGTGAGGACGTGCTCGAGCGTGCCGGCAAGCTCCTGGCGGGCGGCCTCGCGGCCACTTTCCTGGATCTCGCCGCGTAGCTGGTCGACCTTGTACCAGGTGTAGAGGCCAAAACTGGCGAGGGTGACCAGGGCGATCGCAGCTAGCAGCAGGGCATAGTGCGTGATTGACGGGGTTCGGCCGGAAATCATTGCGCGCGGTATCCCTGGAGGACGTGCTCGATCTCGTCCAGCAGGTCGAATTCGTGAAACTGATCGAAGAAGTGGTTGGCACCCTCCACGATGCGGACCTCTGCGCCATGCTGTTGCAGGGTCTCGATCCATTCCAGGTCGATCCGGTCATCGGCGCTGCCCGCGATCAGGGTGGAAGACACACCGCACGACTGGAAGGCCCGGTTGGTACGTTGCTTGTCCCAGTCGTAGTAGGACAGGTACGCCGCGGGCGTGGTGACGTACTGGCGACAGAAACCCAGGGCATACTCCGCCAGCCCGGCCTCACCACGGGCAAGGGCAGCGCGGGCACGAGCGGCATGTTCGGGGGATTCGAACGCGGCCTCGCCGTGCCCAAAATAGGTCACGCTAATGAAGATGGCGTGGGCGACGGGGCTGCCCGGGGAGTGCGTAAGATAGTCGAGAAGGTTGATGCTGCCGGCGCTGTGTCCGATGACGACGGGTTCCTGGCCGGTCTTTGCGTGCAGCCAGTCGACCCAGATCGCGATCTCTTCCTGGGTGTGTTCCATGGTGTGGGTATGTACGGCCTCGCATGGCAGGCTCGCCGTGCGCCGATCGATCCCCAGTGTCAGTGTGGGGGTCAGGACCGTGAACCCCGAGTCCGCTAACGCCAAGGCGAGGCGGCGCACGGTGGGGAAGTGACGGGTCTGCAGGAAACCGTGCTGGATCAGGATCGCGGGCATGTCCGGTTCGCCCGCCCAGTACGCCGCTTCAGCCGAATCCCCGGACGACATCTCCAGGATCACGGATGTTTCCTTGGCGGTTGCAACCGTGTTCAGGCTCAGGAGGATCACGGTCGCAACCGCAGCCGCACTTCGCAAGAACCATCTAGACATCCTTGTATCCCCCTGTCCTGACACGCAAACCGCTAGCGAAAATCCCTGATCGCAATGTACCAGCATCCTGCTGCGGCGGCATGCGTTGGCTAATAAACACGCGTGGATCGTACCGCGCTGTCGCGCGATCGCCGCACCGGCGATTTTCGTCGCGGTCGAGCAACGTTGCCTGAGCCGAGCCTACTGGCCGGGATCCGTGTGTGGCACCGCATCGGTCTCCAGCATGAGTGACACACGACGGTTGGCGGCGCGGCCTTCCGGGCTGGCGTTGTCGGCAACCGGACGAGTGTCGGCCAGCCCGACCGCGCGGAGCTGGGCTGCGTCCAGCTCGCGGGCCACCAGGTAGCGCACGACGCCGCTGGCGCGAATCGAGGATAGCTCCCAGTTCGACGGGAAGCGCTCGGTCGCGATAGGGATGTTGTCGGTATGGCCTTCCACGGTGATGGTGCCCGGGTGGTCTTCCAGGATGGGGAGCAGGTCCTGGAGCAGCGACTGGCCATCCGGGCGCAGGTCTGCCTCGGCGGTCCCGAACAGGATGTCGTCGCGGATGCGCAGCTCCATCCGTCCAGGTTGCTCGACGACGTCCACGCCCTCGGGGGCGCGCGCGCGTAATCGGCCGGCCTCGCGGCTTGGGGGCTGTTCGGCGACCACCTCCGGGCCGGAGCGCTCACCGACCGGCGCTTCCTCCAGGGCGGGCCGATCCAGCAGAGAGGAATGGACCAGGGGTTCGATGAGGGCGCTGCGGTCCGGGTGGGCCAGGGCGATCGGGCTGGCCGAGACCGCCCTCGGATCATCGTCACGCGGGTCCATGAAGGTGAGCATGATGACGAACACCACGATAACCAGGGTCAGAACGTCCAGATAGGTGAGGATCCAGGCGTGCTCGTCGTCGCGCTGGCGTTCGCCCGGGTAGGAGCCGAGAAAGGCCTGCTCCGGACGCGTGGCGGCGTGGGCATCCATCTCTGCCTGCAGCGCGGCGCGTTCGGCGGTGGAGGGGCTGGGTCCGGACATGGACTCAGCGCCGCTCCGTGGATTCGCCGCTGGCGCGTTCGTCCGCCTCGGGTTCTTCCTCGCCATTTGGGGCCGCCTGGCGGATCTCGTCGCTGTGATTCTCCATGAACGAGCGCAGGGTCTCGCGGATGTAGCCGGGTGAGCGTCCCTTGCGCATCAGCATGATGCCCTCCAGCACCATGGTCATCAGCACCACGCGCTCCTCGGTCCGGCGCTCCAGCTTGATGGCGATGGGCCGGAAGACCAGGTTGGCGAGCAGGATGCCGTAGAACGTGGTGATCAGGGCGATGCCCAGGTTCACCGCGATGACGGTGAAATCGTCGTTTTCGGTGGTCAGCAGCAGGTTGATCAGGCCAATAAGCGTGCCGAGCATCCCGAACGCCGGGGCATAGGTGGCCATGGTTCGGAACATCTGCGCATCGGCCTGTTCGCGGGCACGCAGGCGCGCCATGCGCCAGTTCAGCAGGTCGGAGACATCGTCCATCGGCGTGTCGTCGATGACCAGCTGGATGCCGGTGCGCAGGAACGGGTTGCGGATCTGGTCCAGCCGATCCTGGATGCGCCGCAGATTCTGGGAGAACCAGTAGCGCGAGACCTGGACGATCTCCTCGAGATCCTGGGTGACGTCGTAGCGTTCCTCGCGAATCGCATTGGCGCCGGCGCGAAACACGCGCATCACCTCGTGGAAGGGGTAGCTCATCAGCGTGGCCGCGATGGTGCCGCCTACCACGATGCCGAGGCCCGGCAGGTTCAGGAAGGCGTCGATATTCTGCGAGGAAAACGCGATGACGCTGCCGAACACCAGCAGACTGCCAAGGATGCCGAGGAGGGTGGAGAGATTCATGCGTACTTCCGGAAGGAGACCGGGGTCAGCATAAAACACCGCCATCGTGAGCGTCTGCCTTGTCGTGCTACCCGCATTCCGGCGTACACTCGGCTCGTCGACGATCAAGGAGTGTGGCGGGATGGATATGACTTGGGTGGTACTGGGGATCCTGGTTCTGTTGGTGATCTGGGGGGTGTGGACGTACAACCGCCTGGTGACCTCGCGCAACCGGTACAAGAACGCCTTTGCCCAGATCGACGTGCAGTTGACCCGCCGCTATGACCTGATCCCCAACCTGGTCAAGGTTGCGGAACGCTACATGAGTCATGAGCGCGACACCCTCGAGGCGGTCATCCAGGCCCGTAACAATGCGAAGGAAAGCCTGCAGGAGGTCGGCGGTGATCCAACCAACACCGAGGCCGTGCGCAAGCTCTCGAGCTCGGAACAGGGGTTGTCGGGGGCCTTGGGGCGGTTGTTCGCGCTGTCCGAGAGCTATCCCGACCTGAAGGCCAACGAGAACATGATGCAGCTGTCCGAAGAACTGACCAGTACCGAAAACCGCGTGGCTTATGCCCGTCAGGCCTTCAACGATGCCGTCATGCAGTACAACATCCTGCGCGAGATGTTCCCCAACAGCCTGATTGCCAACAACCTTGGGTTCCGCCCGGGGCAGCTGCTGGAGATCGAGGACCCGCAGAAGCGCGAGCCCGTGCAAGTGAACTTCTCCTGATACCCGGGGCGTCATGAATTTTTTCGAGCAGCAGGACCGGGCGCAGCGCCGGACGCGCTGGTTATTGTTTCTGTTCGGCCTGGCAGTACTCGCCATCGTGTTGGTGATGAATGCCATCGTGCTGGTGGTGTTCGGTCAGGCAGAGCCTGTCGCTGCGGGCGAACCCTGGCTGACACGTGAGTTCCTTGCCAGCAATGTCGCCGTGATGGTCTGGACGACCGTGCTGACGGTTGGCTTGATTGGCCTGGGCAGTCTCTACCGCACGCTCGGTCTGCGCGATGGCGGCGGGGCGGTGGCCCGCGAACTCGGCGGGACGCGGGTGGATGGTGATACCCGTGACCCGCTGCGGCGTCGCCTGATCAATGTGGTGGAGGAGATCGCCATCGCTTCCGGCGTGCCGGTGCCCGAGGTCTACGTGCTCGAACAGGAGGCCGGTATCAACGCCTTTGCCGCGGGTTACTCGCCGGACGACGCGGCCATCGCCGTAACCCGCGGGGCCCTGGAACAACTGGACCGCGATGAGTTGCAGGGCGTGGTGGCGCACGAGTTCGGGCACGTACTCAACGGCGACATGCGCCTGAACATCCGCCTGATGGGCATGCTGTTCGGGATCCTGGTGATGGCCCTGATTGGCCAGCGTGTGCTGCTTGCCATGAGCCTGTCGCGCAATAACCGCAACGCCGGGGGCATCGTCGCCGCGGGCGTGGCACTGATCGTGGTGGGCTATATCGGGCTGTTCTTCGGGCGCTGGATCCGCGCATCCGTTTCGCGCCAGCGGGAATACCTGGCGGATGCCTCGGCGGTGCAGTTCACCCGGCAGCCGGAGGGTATTTCCGGAGCGCTCAAGAAGATCGGCGCCGCCCATACCGAGCTCGGGGCGGACACCGAGGAGGTCGGACACATGCTGTTCGCCTCCGGGGCCGTCAGTCAGATGTTTTCGACCCATCCACCGCTGGTCCAGCGCATCCAGGCGATCGAGCCGGGGTTCAAGCCGGAAGAACTGGAGACCATCCGCGAGCAGATGCAGAAGGATGCCGAGACGCGTCGTGTCGAAAAGGACGCCCAGGCCGAGGCGGAGGAACGCGACCGCGACTCGACGGAACGCCCGGGTGGCCTGCTCCTGAATCCGGAGCGGCTGATGGAAAACATCGGCGATCCGGGGCTTTCGCAGATCCTCGGGGCGGGGTTGCTAGTGGCGGCGATGCCGGGGCCGCTGGAGCGCGCGGCGCATTCCGATGCCTGGGGTGTCGATGTCTTGTTGTACCTGCTGATCAGTAACGATCCGGAAGTACGCGATCACCAGCTCCTGCGGATCGCCGGCACGCGGGGGGCGGAGAGCGAGTCCCACGTCCGCACCCTGCTGGAGGCCGAACCCGAGTTGCGCCCGGACCTGCGCATTCCGCTGCTGGAGATGAGCTTTCCGGTATTGCGCCATCGCCCACGCGAGGAACGCCGGCAGCTGGAAGGCCTCATTGACGAACTGATCCGCGCCGACGGCCGGGTATCGGCGTTCGAATACGCGACCGGCCGTCTGTTGCGGCGCCAGTTGCGCGACTTGGAGCAGCCCGAACGTGCCCGCGCGGGCGGACGCGACCGGCTGGCTCGCCATGCTGCCCACGCGCAGGACACGCTGGCCGTGCTCGCGCATCACGGACACCCGGACGACCCCGACAAGGCCAGGGCAGCCCTGCGCGCGGGCCTTCTGGCCCTGGCGATCGAGGATCCCACCGACGAGGCAATTGCCGCGGCTCTGGAGCGGACTGCCGATGAGGCCGTCTGGGCCGAGGGGCTGGATAGGGCGCTGGAGGCACTGGATGCCCTGCGTCCGGCGGACAAGCAGACCCTGGTCACGGCGATGCTTGCCACGATCACGCATGGCGGCCAGACGGTGGTCGCGGAAGTGGAGCTGTTGCGGGCGATCGCCGCCTCGCTGCACGTGCCGTTACCCGTCGCGGAGATGCCCGCCGCCGACGCGGAATAGTGCGGCCCGCTCCCGCGGGTGCGACGATTGGGGCCGCGCGGTATGATGCGGCCGGTCCGGGGGCGTGGCGGAACTGGTAGACGCATCGGACTTAAAATCCGCTGGGCGCAAGCCCGTGCCGGTTCGATTCCGGCCGTCCCCACCAATAAAAACAACACGTTATGCTAGCATTACCGCTAGCCTTGTTTCTTCGGGGTTTCCGTGTAACCGCTGTGTCACCCAAGCGAACGACTCGGGCCTCATGCCCCTTGCCCGTGACGGCGTAACGATCCACCACCACGGTTCTTCGGCCTTCTTTGTTGTACGCGGAGAAGTCCAGCGCCTATTCTACTACCTCGCACTTGAGAAGCACGCAACCTAAGCAGGTGGCCGGGATCGCGGTCGTCGCATCTTTGTTGCCACGGGAGGCTCTTATGAACTGCGATCAGGCGGCAACGACTGAGATCCTCTGGACAGGCGGATGGGACTCGACGTTCCGCGTGCTGGACCTTTTGGCCCGGTGCGATGGGACGATCCAGCCGCATTACCTGCGGGATCGGGATCGCGCATCGTGGAAGCTCGAGGTTGAAACCATGGAGGCCATTCGCGAGCACGCCAATCGCCGCTTCGGGTCTCGAATTCTGCCCCCGAAGCTTAGCGACCGAACCGATATCGAGGTCCCGGAACAGGTCAAGGCATGGTTCCGTCTCCTGAACCAGCAGTTTCGCCTCGGGTCGCAATACATCTGGTTGTCGCAATACTCTTTGAACGAGACCGATGGTCGGCTTGAACTCTGTGTTCATGTCGATGACAAGGCACACAAGGCGATTAGCTGGGCGCAGAGTCACAGAGATCGTGAAGAAGCCACGGAGATCGTGGAGGCGGTGGATGGCCTACTGTTGTCGACGTTCCACTTTCCAATCTTGGACATGTCCAAAATTGGGATGCAGCGGGCGGCAAGGGATGCCGGCTTCGATGATCTTCTGGACCGAACCTGGTTTTGCAATAAGCCAACCCTCGACGGCCGGCCCTGTGGATTTTGCGGACCCTGCACCTGGACGATCGAGGAAGGCTTGGGTTACCGCATTCCCGGAGACCGCCGTTTTCGCGCCAACCTCTACCAATGGATTGGATGCCACCTGCCTAGCTGGCGTCTCCGTCAGGCATTTCTGCGCACGGTCCGGGGGCAGAATTAGAGAAAACTGGATCGTCCGTAGCCTCGATGGATAGTCGTCAGCGTGCCTGATAACGCCGGGGTAAGTAGGCACAAAAAACCCCAACCCAAAAAACCCCAACTATTGTTTCGCCCGATAGTGCGTGTCCTGATTGGATAATGGCAAAGCGGCCTCGATCCATTCGACCGGATGCAGGCCAGCATCCCCATTGATTGAGTGCCGTGCCCGGTACGCGGATCTCTTGCGGAGGCAGTCAGCCGCTGTCCGCAGGGCATCCGCCGCTTATGCGGATAATTGCTCCACACGGCGCAGCGCCTCCGATACCTGGTCCGGCGCGTGAAACTTTAGGGCGTCGAGGATTGCGGTCAGGACAATTTGCGGGTGCGTAAAGTGGGGGACCTTGCGGCCAATCTCGGCAATGGCTCGTTCCAATTCGACGGCCGCCCCAGGCCCGAGCATGCGCTGAATCAACCGCGTCTCGCCGAAGTCGATACCTTGTTGCTCGTTACGGCCCATGCGGTCCCGCAACCAGGACCACGCCCACTCCGTCTCGCCGCTCATTTCGCCACCCGCAGGCGGCCGGCGCCGGGTTCGGGCTGCGGGATTCCAGCCTCATCGAGCATCCAGCCCTCAATTTTGGTAAGCCACTTGCGCAGAAGATCCAACGGCCGGCGACGATAGTGCTTTTCAGCGATCGCGCTCGGCTTGTGGCCCTGGATCTGCGCGACCACGCCAACCGGACACTCCACCCATTCTGACAGCGTGCCGAAGGATCGCCGCAACCCGTGCAGGGTGATATGGGGCAGGCCGGCCGCGCGCAGGGCCTTGGTGTGCGCCTGGTTCGCCCCACCCATCCGGCCGGTCTTGGAGGTGGGGCTCGAGAAAACCCAATCGTTGCGGCGGGGCAGGGCGTCGAGCAGGGTCGCCAGGTATGGCGTCAGGGGGATTACCCGCTCGCCTTCCACTTTGTCCCGGATGGTCAACGCGCCCCATTGGAACTCCACGTCATCCCAGTGCAACCGCGCCAGTTCCTCGCGGCGCGCGCCGGTCAGTTGGAGCCCTTGCAGGTATGCGGCCTTCGCGGGGTCCGCCAGCGTCCGCACCGCGTCGAACCAAAGGGGGAGCTGCTCGCGTTGCAGGCAGTCATCCCGCGCGCCGAGCTTGGGCACCTTCCGGCGAACGTCTCCAGTCAGCACCCGGCCAGGATCAGCGAGACCGGCATACTCGGGCCGGCCCTCAGCCCACCGGAGGCAGGCGCGAAGGAGGCGAAAGGCGCGAGCAGCATACGCCGGCCGCGATTTGCGCTCGGTGTCGAGCCAGTTTTCCAGGCGGCTGCCGGTCAGTTCCTCGAGGCGCAGATCCCGTAGCGGATAGAGCGCCCCGCCTTCGTGTTGCGCTTGCGATCAATCTGCCACCCTGGAGCGGTCATCGCCTGTTCATGGTCCCGCCGGTGCGCCTCGCTCCAATCCTGCGCCCGTGCAGCCGTGTACGCTTCCCAGACAGTCGCCAGCGCTACCGTGGCGCGTTCCTGTTCCCGCCACGACGAATCCAGCGCCCGCAGGCGCTCGGCCTTCTCCTGCCTCGGGTCGATACCCTGGTCGATCAGGATGCTGAGGCGCTTGGCTTCGGCGCGTGCTTGGTCGATTCCCCAGGAGGCGCAGTCGCCAATGGTCACCCGCACCTGCTTGCCGGCGGGCTTGCGCTGAAAGATATAGGACCGGGCGCGGACCGTGGCGCGGATGCCCAGGCCTGGCTGGCCGGAGTCTCAGTAGTAGGCTTGCTGTTTGTCGGGCGCGCACTCAATAGCCGCCCCGCGGCCGGCGGTGAAGTTCTGGCGGGTGGTACTATTCCGGGTAGCCATTGGCACCTCCATTTCAGGTTGCCGGTGGTCAGGGCCTCGGGGGGTGTTACCGCACCTTCGGGGCCTGCTTGCTTGGGTGACACGGGGCTTCGTGTCACCGCCATGTCACCCAAGAACCACAATATCCGCTAATGAAACTGCATTATCTATAGGGGTGAAAAATGCACAAGCCGTTGAAAACCGATGTTTTTGATAATCCACGGAAATGCATGAAACAGTCCGGAACCCGGACTTAAAATCCGCTGGCCGCAAGGCCGTGCCGGTTCGATTCCGGCCGTCCCCACCAATCATTTCTACCCGGGTGTGTGATCGTGGCCAGCCCCCAACCCTGGTACGTCTATCTCCTGGAGTGCCGCGGTGCCCGGATCTATACCGGGGTTACACCGCGGCTTGCGGCGCGTCTGGCCGCTCATCGTGCGGGGCGCGGGGCGCGTTTCACCCGCATGTACCCGCCGGAGCAGCTCCTGGGGGCGAAGGTGTTTCCCGGCCACGGCGAGGCATTGCGCGAGGAACAACGTATCAAACGCCTGCGACCCGCCGAGAAGCGACATCTCGCGGCGACCTGGAAGAGGCAGAACGACGGGTCCGAGGGCACGCTCGATCACGAGGCGTGAGGCGAAGGTTCGTGTTACATCCATGCAACGGTTCAGCCAGGCCCGGGAAAGGCGCATAGTGGGGCTCTGAGCGTCCCTGTGAAAAGATCCGGCATGCCCCAGTCCACGGACACAACGGAAGGATCCGAAGCGCGGCCAGCGGCCCAGCCGGCCGACGCCCGCACCACCGAACCGCATATCAGCGGCCCGGTGGTGGCGGCGCTGATTGCCGGGTTGCTGTTTGCCCTGCTGTTCGTGGCCATCGACCAGGGCTGGAAACAGCAGATGGCCGACCGCTATCAGCAAGCCGTGGTCTCGGAGGCAAGCAGCCTTCGGACCCAACTGGAAAGCGTGCTGAATGGCACGGTCCATGCGACGATCGGGCTTGCCGCCTATGCCTATGTCCACCCGGACCTGACCGAGGATGACTTCGACCGGGCAGCGGACCGTCTTTATCGCAGCCAGCCGGAACTGATTCGCTCTCTGACCCTGGCGCGCGGCGAGATCCTTGCGCTGGTCTACCCGCGCGATGGCAACGAGGACGCGATCGGCCTCAACCTGGCGGAACATCCGGAGCAGGGCGCCTCCTATCAACAAGTGCTGGAGAGCCGGCAAACGGTCGTCGCCGGGCCCTGGACGTTGGCACAGGGCGGTCGGGGGCTTCTGGTGCGCGCCCCGGTCCTGACCGATCCGGAAGATCCGCCGGCGTTGGCCAATCCGTGGACACTGTCGAGTATTGCGCTGGATTTCGAAACGATCCTTGGCAAGGCGGGTCTGGCCCCGCGCCCGCCCAGCCTGCAACTGGCCCTGCGCGGCCTCGACGGGACCGGCGCCGACGGTGAGGTCTTCTACAACCCCGAACAGATCGACGTGGCCAGCGCGCCGCTCGCGCTCGACGTGACCTTTGCCGGGGGCCAGTGGCAGATGCTTGCACACCCTGTCCCCAACCCATCCGCCACGGAGCGCCCGGCCGCCTGGTGGGTGATGGGCGTGGTCGGGCTGCTGGCGGTTAGTGGGTACACCTTCCGTGTGGGGGAGGGCATCCGGCAGCGGCGGGAGGCCCTCACGCGCTATCAGGCGCTCGTGAATCGTCTGGCGGATGCCACTCTGGTGGTCGCGGGGCGCCGGGTCCTTTGGGCCAATCCGGCCTTTACCCGCATGACCGGCCTGTCGCCGGATCCTGGCCAGACTCTTTCGGCGCTGGGGGTGATTCAGGCCGACGATCGCCGGCGCCTTCCCCCTGCGCTCGATTTTTCAATGGCATTGGAGGAGCCGCGCGGGCGCGAGATTCGCGTACACACGGCGGACGGAGACCAGCGGTTTCATCTACTGCGTTGGGTGCCGATTGACTGGGAAGGGCAGCGGGCCTTCCTGTTGAGCTTTGTGGATGTACACGACAACCGAATGCTGTTCAACGCGTTGAGCGAGGCCCGTGATCTTCAGGACGCGCTGTTCGAGGCCATGCCCGGCGATGCCCTGGTGATCGACGACACTGGCCTCGTTCGCGCGGTCTTTGGCGAAGCGCGGCGCGGCCAGGCACCCCAGCACACGGCGGCCGGGCACACACTGGCGGAACTGCTTCCGGATGAGGTCGCGCAGCGCTTTTCCGGCGTCGTGCGCCGGGCCTTGCGCGAAGGCGAATTGCAGGAGATCCAGTACCGCCTGCAGGCGAGCGTGTTCCACGGAGGCGAGACGAGTCCATCAATGGAGGCAACCCGCTGGTACGAGGCGCGGGTACGCCCAATCGACGCACCGTTCGAGGGTTCGTCGGCCGTGGTGTGGCACGCCCTGGACGTGACCGAGCGCAAGCAGCTGGAAGAGCGCATGCAGGCCCTGGCCTGGGAGGACCCGTTAACCAGAACCGCGAATCGCGCGGCGCTGGATCGGGCATTTCCGCGGCTTGCGGCGCGAGCGGATCGCAAGGAGGGACAGCTGGCGCTGCTGTTCATTGACCTGGACCGTTTCAAGCCGGTGAACGATCAGTACGGCCATGCCGTAGGGGACGAACTCCTGCGCCAGCTGGCGCAACGGCTTGCGGCCAGTCTGCGTCCGGATGACCTGCTGGTGCGCCTGGGCGGGGACGAGTTCATCGTGCTGAGTGCGCCGTTGAATCGACGAGAGGAGGCCGGGGGACTGATCGAACGGTTGCAGGCGGCTTTCCGGCAGCCATTCGAGTTGCACCCCGGCCATATGGAACCGGTGGAGGAGACCCTCTCGTGCAGTATCGGGGTCGCCTTCTACCCCCGAGATGGTCAGCGCCTGGCGGACCTGATGATGGCCGCGGACCACGCGATGTACCGCGTCAAGGCCGCCGGACGCAACGACGTGGCCTACGCGTCGGAGGCGGCGCCGGAATCCGGCACGGAGTGACGCGCCGGGGCGAACCGAGCCGCAGTTTGCGCCTCGAGCGGCTCGATCAGACCCAGCAGGTGATCGGCCAGCCATTCGCCAGCCAGCGGGGCATAGAGCAGTCCGCGCGAGCCATGCGCCAGGCTCAACAGTACACGGCCACCGGGATCCAGCCGGCTGCGCCCGACGAGCGGCAGGCGATCGCGGACCACGGCGCGCTCCCCGGTCCACTGCGCAAGGATCTCGACTGCCTGGGCATCCTGTAGCCCTGGAACCCAGGCAAGATGCCGCAGATTGGTCTGATCATCCTCGGCCTGCGGTGCCTGTTCATTTTCGGCCCCGGGGCCCTCCGTGCGGCGATAGGTCGCCCCAATCCAGGCGGTTCCGCCGCCCTCCGGGATGCAGTAGCCCTGACCTGTTGCCACAAAGCCACCCCAATCGGGGAAGGCCGCACGGACCCGGGTCATCTGACCGGTTACCGTGGAGATACCCGCTTGTTCCGGGCACAAGGTGGTGCCATCGCCGGCGGCCGTCGCCACTACGACCGCGTCGAAGGCTTCAGACCCAGCGTCGCTCTCAACCTGCACGGGACCGGCGTTGGACGACGGCTCCAGCGCCTGTACCGATTCCATGCGCAGGGGCGGCAGGTCGTGGGCCACAGCCTCGCAAAGGGCCCGCATGTCGATCGCCAGACCGTCCGGGTAGTAGATGTGAGGGTCCGCGGTGCAACCCGGCCCGCCAGGGTCGAACAGCAGGGCCGCATGTTCGGGACCCGCTTTCAGCAGACGTTCCACGCGCTTGCGTCCGTGGGCGCTGATGCCATGGAAGGCCACGCCCGTTGCCAGCCGGATACCGTATGCGCCGGTCGGGTCGAGCTGTCCGGAAAGGAAACCGGTACGGCGTATCCCCGCGAGTGCCAGGGTATTCAGCTCCCCGTCGCGAGGATGAAGGTTCGGCAACAGGACGCCCGCCGGGTTGCCGGAGGCGCCACCGCCAACACCGTTCGGGTCGAAGACCGTGACCTCCACTCCTCGCGCCTGCAGGGCATGGGCGGCGCTGAGCCCGGCAATCCCGGCCCCCACGATGGCGACACGTTGCGGTACCTCGCGGGGCGGTGACTTCGCGGGCGACTGGGTATCCCGAAGGGTCCCCACGAGACGCTCGCGTTTCGGGCCATGACCGGGCACCCGGCGTACCTCGAACCCCGTGCTCTCCAGGTCGCGTCGAACCTGACCGGCTGCGGTGTAGGTGCCGAATGTAGTACCCGGCGCGGAAAGCCGCGCCACTTGCCGGAACACCCCGGTGTTCCACAGGGCGGGATTGCTGCGCGGCGCGAACCCGTCAAAGAACCAGGCGTCCACGGTGCCGCGGATCTGTGCAAGAAGTGGGGCGGCGTCACCCAGGCCCAGGGTCAACGCGGCCCTGGCCTCGGGGAACTGGATTCGGTGGAGTCCGGGAACCGGTGGTGGATACTGGGCCCGTAGCTGGCGGGCGTCAGCATTGTCGAGGCCCAGGCGTTGGTGCAGGGCCGCAAGGTCGGCGGGTGCGAGCGGGTGGGCCTCGAGGCTCAACAGAGACAGGAAGGCGCCGGGGGGCGCGTGGCGTCGCCACTCCTGCAGCGCCAGCAAGAGGTTGAGCCCGCTCCCGAAGCCGGTCTCGGCAAGCACGAAGCGCTGACACTGGCGGAAGCGCCGGGCGAGGTCGTTGGCCTCGATGAAGACCTCGCGCACCTCGGCATGCGGATCGCTGGAGCCGAAGTAGCCGTCCCCGTAGTCGGCGGCGAAAGGCTGTCCGTCACGCCATTCGAGGCGTGCCCAGTCGAGCAAGGGGGGGGAGAGCAAGGGTGTCGCCAAGGACCGGACCGTCACAGCCCGCCAGGCGCGATTGCGCGAGACGGGCCGTAATGGGAGGTTAGCGGGCCAATTCTTCGAACGGGGTGAACGCCACCTGCTGGTTGCGCTGTCCGTTATCCAGCTGGGCCAGCAGGGTCTGGCTGATGGACTTGAAGCGGTCGAGCTCGTCGCCTTCCAGGGCGTCGCTTTCCGGCAGTTCCACGCGCATCGGGTTCTGGGGGCGGCTGTTCACGTGGATCTCGTAGTGAAGATGCGGCCCGGTACTGCGACCGGTATTGCCGGACAATGCGATGCGGTCGCCCCGCTCGACGGTCTGACCCGGGCGCACCAGCGGGCGGTCCAGATGCAGGTAGCGGGTGGAGTAGCCTTGACCGTGCTCGATCACGATGAAGCGACCGGCATACGGGTGGTTCTCGACGCGGGTTACGCGACCGTCGGCTGGTGCCTGGATCGGAGTTCCGATTGGCATGGCGAAGTCCGTCCCCTGGTGCGGGGCCACGCGCCCGGTCACTGGGTGACGACGGTTCGGGTTGAAGCTGGAGCTGATGCGATAGTTGCCGGAGAACGGGCGGCGATCGAACGGGGGCAGCAGGCTTTCGCCATCCGGGGTGTAGAAACGCCCGTTGACGTTGCGCGCCGCACGGATCTCGATGCGCTCGCCTTCGTAGTCGAATGCCAGCAGACGCAGGTTGAGCGGGGTGTCGTCGCCTACCAGGGTTTCCTGCTCTACCAGCAGGGTGAACTGGTCGCCGGTACGGGCGTGGGTGCGCACCGGCAGGTAGCGGTCCAGCAGCACGGCCAGGGCGTTGGCCGAACGCGCGGAGATATCCGCGCGTTCGGTCAAGGCGTTGGCGATGTTGCCATCGATCTCGGCCGTAATGATCAGGTGGCTGACCTCGCGGCCGTTCTCGACTTCGCCGAGTTCGAACTCCCAGCCATCGGCCTCGCGGACCCACTCATGCCCGCTGGCCCGGTCGGTCCACAGGCGCAGGCGAGTCAGGTAGCCCTCGTCGTCGACCTGCCATTCGATCTCCTGGCCGGGGCGCACACGGTTCAGGATCGAGGCGTTGTCGTCGTCGTCCAGCAGGCGGTAGAGGGTCGCCAGCGGGAGTTCCCATTCGCGTTCCCAGAGGCCCGTCAGACGCTCGCCTTTCTGCAGGGTGTGGGTGTACCAGTCGGTGTCCGTGGCTGCGGCGTCAGCGGCGACATCGGAGTCGCCGTCGAGATCGAAGGTCTCGTAGGAAGTGGGGGCCTCGGCGTCCGGGTCGATTGTGGCGTCGTCGTAATCCGGGGCGGGCTCGCCCGGCAGGTCGGAGGCAAAAGCCACGGTCTGGGCGCCACCCTCGAATGCGGCACTATGCGCCGTCCGTATCGACGCGCCGCCAGCCGGATGGTCCGCACGGGCGAGCGCGAGCTGGGAAGCGGGGAGGGGATTGCCGGCGCCGATTTTCAGCGGTTGGGACGTCTCGGAGGGCTGGGAGGCGAGAAGCAGGCTGGTGCCCACCAGAATGGTGAGTCCGGCGGTGCCCGCCAGAAAGAAATGCAAAGTCTTTCTGTTGTTACCCATATGGCCGTTGCCCTGCAGAGTTTCCGCTTTATACCACGTTTTTTCGGGCAATAAACAGCGTCGGAAGGCGGTCTCCCGGAGTTTCGCGGCCTGCGCGTCTCAGGATCGAATCCCCACGCCCCGGTTGAGCAGGACCAACGCAACCCCGTACATGACCGCAATGAACCCGGCAATGATGGCAAAGGACATGGCGATCGGGAAGTCGCTATGGCCCAGGCTGCCGTAACGGAAGGCGTCGACCATGTAGAGGATCGGGTTCAGCATGGACACGCCCTGCCAGAACTCCGGCAACAGGCTGATGGAGTAGAACACCCCGCCCAGATAGGTCAGCGGCGTCAGGATGAAGGTCGGGACGATGGCGATGTCGTCGAAGGTACGCGCGAAGACACCGTTGATCAGCCCGGCGAGGGCAAACAGGATGGACGTCATCAGCACGATGATCAGCATTACGCCGGGGTTGTGGATGCTGAGCGGGCTGAAGAACAGCGAGACCAGCAGTACGGCCACGCCGACCGCCAGGCCCCGCGCCACGCCGCCAAAGACGAACCCGAGAATGATCACGCTGTTGGGGATGGGCGAGACCAGCAGTTCCTCGATGTGGCGCTGGAACTTGGAGCCGAAGAACGACGACACCACATTGGCATAGCTGTTGGTGATCACCGCCAGCATGATCAGGCCCGGGACGATGAAGTCCATGTAACGGTAGCCTTCCATCTCTCCGATGCGCTCGCCGATCAACCCCCCGAAGATGATGAAGTACAGCGCCGTGGTAATAACCGGGGGCAGGACCGTCTGCACCCAGATCCGGGCAAAGCGCAGCACTTCCTTGCTGACGATGGTCCGGAAGGCGGTCCAGTAATCGCGCAGATGGGAGTCGCTCATGCCTGATTCTCCGGCTGCTCGGTGGTCCCGCTGGCGCCGGGGGTCAGATGGCTGGGGCTCTGGCCGGGGCGGGTCATGCGGATGAAGAGTTCCTCCAGCCGATTGGCCTTGTTGCGCATGCTCTGGACGCGAATGCCGGCCTGGTCCAGCACCCGGAACAGGTCGTTCAGGTGCTGGCCGCTGCGGATATCGGCCTCCAGCGTCATCTCGTCCACCTGGCGCAGGGCAATCGGGGAATCCAGCGGGATGCCGGGTGGCGGCTCGCTTAAATCCAGCACCATGGTCTCGGTCTCGAGCTTGGCCAGCAGCTGCTTCATCGTGGTGTTCTCGATGATCGCACCATCATCGATGATCGCGATGTTGCGGCACAGCGTCTCCGCCTCTTCCAGGTAGTGCGTGGTCAGGATGATGCTGCGCCCGTCGGTATTGATGCGGGTCAGAAAGTCCCACATCGAACGCCGGAGCTCGATGTCGACCCCGGCGGTGGGTTCGTCGAGAATCAGCAGGCGCGGTTCGTGGACCAGGGCGCGGGCGATCATCAGGCGGCGCTTCATGCCGCCGGAGAGCGTGCGCGCCATGTCCTTGCGCTTTTCCCAGAGCCCCAGCTCCTTGAGGTAGTGCTCGCAGCGTTTCCAGGCCTCGCGCCGGGGGATGCCGTAGTAGCCGGCCTGATTGACCACGATCTCGCCAATCGGCTCGAAGTTGTTGAAGTTGAACTCCTGCGGGACCAGCCCGATGGAGCGCTTCACTGCCTGCAGGTCGGTATCCACGTCATGGCCGAAGACCTTGACCGTGCCGGCGGTCTTGTTGATCAGCGAGGTAATGATCCCGATGGTCGTCGACTTGCCGGCCCCGTTGGGCCCCAGCAGGGCGAAGAAGCTGCCCGGGGCCACCTCGAGGTCGATGCCCTTGAGGGCCTCGAATCCGTTCTTGTAGGTCTTCTTGAGCCCGCGAATCTCCAGCGCTGGCGTCATCGTCACATCCTGTAAGGCTAGGGGAACACGACCCCGAAGGGTCGACAAGGCAGGTATTATGAAGGCTTTGAATCGTTTTCGAGGAAAGCCGCGTGGATTCTGTTTTTGTTGCGTCGTCCGAAACCGCCGTTCCCCTGATCCCGGTCAGCCGCGAGTCGCTGCCGGTCCGCCTGGAGAGTGCGCCGGAGAGCTGGCGCAAATGGGTGGAAGCCTCCGGGTTCGAGGCGGAGCCGGGCGCAACCCTGCGCATCCCCGATGCCGAGGGCGGACTGGCGGCGGTGCTGGCCGGCTTCGATGCGGAAACGCCGATCTGGATGGTGGCCGCGGCGGCGGAGACCCTCGGGACGGGGGATTACCGTCTGGAAACCGACCCCCTGAACCCCGAGATCCAGAACCTGGCGGCCATTGGTTGGGGCCTGGGGCGTTACCGCTTCGAGCGTTACCGCGAGCCGGTGGCGCGGTCGCCGCGGCTGGTGTGGCCGGAAGACGCGGATCAGGCGCGGGTGCTCGCGTTTGTGCAGTCCATCGGGCTGACCCGCGACCTGATCAACACCCCGGCCGCCGACATGATGCCGGCCAACCTGGTGTTGAAGGCACGGGAGCTGGCCGAGGAATTCGGCAGCAGCCTGCATCTGGTCAGCGACAGCGACAAGCTGGAGCAGGATTTCCCCTGTATCCACGCCGTGGGGGCTGCCAGCGACCACGGGGCCCGGGTGATCGAACTGACCTGGGGGGCGCCCGACGCGCCGTCGCTGGTGCTGGTGGGCAAGGGCGTGTGCTTCGATTCTGGTGGCCTGAACCTGAAGCCCGGCAATTCCATGCGCCAGATGAAGAAGGACATGGGCGGGGCGGCGATCGTGCTGGGGCTGGCGCGCCTGATTATGGCGCAGGCACTCCCGGTGCGGCTGACGGTGCTGATCGGGGCCGTGGAGAACGCCATCGGGGCCGGGGCCTTCCGCCCGGGCGATGTGCTGACCGCACGCAACGGCAAGCGGATCGAGATCGACAACACGGACGCCGAGGGGCGCCTGGTGCTGGCCGATCTGCTGGATCGTGCGGGGTCGTTCCATCCGGACCTGCTGGTGGACTTTGCGACGCTCACCGGGGCGGCGCGCGTCGCCGTGGGGACCGAGATCAGCGCCTGCTTCACCCAGGACGAGGGCTGGGCGCGAGCACTGGTCGAGCCGGCGCGCGAATGGGATGACCCGGTCTGCCAGTTGCCGCTACATACGCCTTATCGGTACATGCTGGACAGTGACGTGGCGGACATCGTGAACAGCACCACCGGGGGCCACGCCGGGGCCATTACCGCCGGTCTGTTTCTCAAGGAGTTTGTACCGGAGGGCACGACCTGGATGCATTTCGACATCATGGCCTTTAACGATCGCGCGCGCCCGGGGCGGCCCAAGGGCGGCGAGGCGATGGGCCTGCGGGCCCTGTTTGCGGCGCTCGAATCGCGCTATCGGAAGCCGGGGTAAGGGGGATACTCCCGCCCCTGACGCGGCGCGGCGCGGCGCGGCGGCATCAGATCAGTTTCAGGTCGCTGCGGGCACGAATGATCTTGCGCAGCGCGATTAGATAGGCGGCGGTGCGGTAGTCGAGCACCTCGCCATTGCTTTCCATCTCGCGGACCTCGTGCATCTCGCGGAAGGCCTCGCGCATGGCGTCGTCCAGGCCCGAGCGGACCAGGTCGATTTCCTCGGCCCCGCGCACCACGGCATCACGAATCCATTCGGGGACACTCTCGTTGGTCATCATCTCGATGGCACTGACGATGTGCTGGCCCTGGGCCTGGTCGTAGCGGCGCTCCAGGCGCCCGAAGCGCATGTGGGACAGATTCCGCACCCACTCGAAGTAGGACACGATGACGCCGCCGGCATTGACATACACGTCCGGCAGGATCGGGACGCCGCGATCACGCAGGGCCTGGTCGGCCTCCCAGGTGCAGGGGCCGTTGGCCGCCTCGGCGATCAGGCGCGCCTGGATTTGGTCGACGTTGTCCCGATGGATCGCGCCTTCCAGGGCGGCCGGAATCAGGATGTCGCACTCGCGTTCCATGATGCGGTTGCCATCGCGGACGAACTCGACCCCTGCGAAGCCCTCCATGGTGCCGCTGCGGCGCACGTAGTCGTGCAGGGCCTCGATATCGATCCCGTCCTCGGAATACACGCCGCCATCGCTCTTGATGACGCCGACAATCTTCGCGTGATCGTCCTCCTGCAGGAAGCGCGCGGCGTAATAGCCAACGTTGCCGAAGCCCTGGATGATGATGCGCTGGTCACCCAGGCCGCCCTCGAACCCGGCCTCGCGGGCCGCCGAGCCTTCGCGGAAAAAGGCCTGCAACGCGTACTGCACCCCGCGACCGGTGGCCTCCAGGCGCCCGACCATGCCGCCCAGCTCGACCGGCTTGCCGGTCACCGAAGCGGCATGGTCGAGGTCCTCCGGGTGGCGATCGCGATAGGTCTCCATGATCCAGGCCATCTCGCGCTGGGACGTCCCCACATCCGGCGCGGGGACGTTCTGGGCCGGGCTGATGTAGTCGCGTTGAATCAGTTCGTGGGCAAACCGTCGGGTAATGCGCTCCATCTCCCATTCGTTGTACTTCTGCGGGTCGATGCGCAGGCCGCCCTTGGATCCTCCGAAGGGGATATCCACGATGGCGCATTTGTAGGTCATCAGGGCCGCCAGGGCCTCGGCGTGGTCCTGATCCATGGTCGGCGAAAACCGCAGGCCGCCCTTGGCCGGCAAGCGATGGGCGGAATGCACCGCGCGCCAGCCCTTGAACACCTCGATGCGGTCGCGAAAGCGGATCGGAAAGCTCACCTGAATGACCGAGTCGCAGGTCTTGACGGCCTCCCGGGCCCCCTCGGGAAGATCGAGGTAGCTCATGGCCCGGTCGACCATGTGTGAGACACTATCGCGAAAGGTTTCAGGCACTTCGCTTTCCGACATGATGGCAATCCTTTCTGATTTTTGGCCGCCGCCTGCGCGGCATGGAGATTCTGTGAATGGGTAACGCGGGCCACGCTCCCGACCCGCGGTTTTCGGTTGCGCCGATGATGGACTGGACGGACACCTGGTGTCGCCGGTTCCATCGGCTGCTGACCCGACGGGCATTGTTGTACACCGAGATGGTGCATGCCAACGCGGTCATCCATGGCGATCGCGACCGGTTGCTGGGGTTCTCCCCGGTGGAACACCCGATCGCGCTGCAGCTGGGCGGCTCCGATCCGGCCACGCTGGCGCAGGCCGCCCGCATCGCGGCGGATCGCGGCTACGACGAGATCAACCTGAACGTGGGTTGCCCCTCCGACCGTGTGCAGTCGGGCGCGTTCGGGGCCTGCCTGATGGCACAACCGGGCCTGGTGGCCGAGTGCGTCGCAGCCATGCAGCAGTCCGTTGACGTCCCCGTCACCGTCAAGCACCGCATCGGCATTGACGACCAGGACTCGGAGGCCGACCTGCACGCCTTTGTCGAACGCGTGGCCACCGCCGGGTGCCGCCACTTCGTGGTGCACGCGCGCAAGGCCTGGCTCCAGGGGCTCAGTCCAAAGGACAATCGCGACGTTCCCCCGCTGGACTATCAACGCGTCTATCGGCTGAAGGCCGAGTTCCCCGACCTGACGATTGTCCTGAACGGCGGACTGGACGACGTCGGCGCCGCGCGCGCGCACCTGGAGCATGTGGACGGGGTCATGTTCGGTCGGCTGGCCTACCACCAGCCCTGGAGCCTGTCGGTGGTGGACCGCCTGTATTTCGAGGGCGCGGACGACCCGACGCGTGAAGAGGTTCTGGAGGGCATCTTGGGGATTGCAGAGGGGATGCGCCGTGATGGCGTGCCGCTGGCGCGTCTGACCCGGCATATCCTGGGTCTGTTCCACGCCGAGTCGGGCGCGCGCCAGTGGCGGCGCATCCTGACCGAGGGGGCCCACCACCCAGATGCCGGGCCGGCACTGATCGAGCGGGCCGCGCAGGCCTGTCTCCCCCGGGCAGCCTGAGAGCCCGGAGTCGTCCCGGCGTGACTATTCGCGCGGGTCGTCCGGTGCCAGCCAGCCAGCCTCGAGCCCATCCTCGAGGATCTGCCGGATCATGGGGATTGCCTCCTCCCATTCCGCGATGCTGAGCGTCTCCGCGCTACAGAAGGCTTCGAGAACGTCCGCCGCGACGGCTTGTGCGGGATAGTCGTTTCCGGCGATGCACAGGGTCGGGCCATCGGGGCCCTGGAACCACGCACGCCGGACGCCGGGGTGGATCGCAAAGCGATCGGCCGGGCCGGCGGTGGCCGCCAGTCCCGGATCCCCCGGGGCGAGCTCGACGTTGCCGGCGGGGCGGGTCAGGAAACGCCCCAGATAGGCGTCCAGATCGTGATCCTCCGCCGCCAGCAGGGCACGCAGGGCCTCGCGCAGCGCCTCGCGATCCGCGGTTGGGAGCTCGGCCGCGTGCGCGGACGGGTGCCGACCCGGATCCTCGAAGCGCGCCTGGTCGCCGATCACGTTGGCGCGCTCCTCGAGAAACCCGGTCAGGACATCGAGGATGGTCGGGGCGCGAAACCCCACCGACCAGGTCATGCACTGGTCGTCCAGCGACAGCCCGTAATGCGGCAGGTTGGGGGGCAGGTAGAGCAGGTCGCCGGGACCCAGCTCCCAGGTCTCGGTGGGATCGAATGCCCGCAGGATGGCCAGTGGCAGATCGTCGTGGCAATCCAGCGATCCCGGAGGGTCCTGGATCTGCCAGCGGCGCCGCCCCGCGGCCTGGAACAGGAAGACGTCGTACTGATCCACATGCGGCCCGACCGAACCGCCGGGTGGGGCGTAGGAGATCATCAGGTCGTCCCGGCGCCAGCGTGGGATGAAGTCAAAGCGCGACAGGAAATCCAGGCCACCGGGCCAGAAGCGCTCCACGTCAGTGACCAGCAGGGTCCAGTCGCGTTCAGGAAGCTCGCCCAGCCGCTCGGCATCGAAGGGGCCGTATTCGACATCCCAGTCCTGGCGGTCGACATGCCCGCTGACGATCCGGCTGGCCGCGTCCGGATCGGTGGCCAGGCCGGCGAGGTCATCGGGCTCGATCGGATTGTCGAAACCCGCAATCGCGTCGCGCACCAGTAGCGGGCGCTGTTGCCAGTGGTCGCGCAGGAATTCGGCGGACGTCAGGCCGCCGAGTAGCGCGAGCGGTTGGTTCGGGTCCGGGGCCCCCATGCCGCGCGCGGGATCAGAGTTCGCGCGCGAGTCGGTCGGCGATCCCGGTGTAACTGCCTGGCGTCAGCTCGCGCAGGCGGGCACGGGCCTCTTCCGGGATCTCGAGGCCGTCGATGAACGCCGCCAGGCCCTCGGGGGTGATGCGCTGACCCCGGGTCAGTTCCTTGAGCTTCTCGTAGGGCGACTCGATGCCGTAGCGGCGCATCACGGTCTGCACGGCCTCGCCGAGGACCTCCCAGTTCTGGTCCAGGTCCTCTGCCAGGCGTCCCGGCTCGATCTCCAGCTTGCCGAGGCCGCGGCCGAACGCCTTGTAGGCGATCAGCGACCAGGCGAATGCCAGGCCGATGTTGCGCAGCACGGTGGAGTCGGTCAGGTCGCGCTGGAACCGCGAAACGGGCAGCTTGCTCGCCAGGTGGTCGAACAGGGCGTTGGCCAGACCCAGGTTGCCCTCGGCGTTCTCGAAGTCGATCGGGTTGACCTTGTGCGGCATGGTCGAGGAGCCGACTTCGCCGGCGACCACCTTCTGCTTGAAATAGCCCAGCGAGATGTAGCCCCAGATGTCGCGCGACGCATCCAGAAGGATCGTGTTCGCGCGCATGAACGCGTGGAACAACTCCGCCAGGAAGTCGTGCGGCTCGATTTGGGTCGTATGGGTGTTCGGTTCCAGGCCCAGACTCTCGATCATCCGGCGCGACAGGGACGGCCAGTCGACCTCGGGGTAGGCCACGGAATGGGCGTTGAAGTTGCCCACCGCGCCATTGATCTTGCCGAGGCAGGCCACCCCGGCGATCTCGGCGCGCTGCCGCTCCAGTCGCGCGACCACGTTGGCCAGTTCCTTGCCCATGGTGGTGGGGGAGGCGGGCTGGCCGTGGGTGCGCGCGAGCATGGGCTGTTCGGCGAAGCGGCCGGACAGTTCGCGCAGCGGTGCGAGCACGGCGTCCAGGGCCGGCAGCATCACCATGTCGCGCGCCTCGCGGACCATCACGCCATAGGCGAGGTTGTTGATGTCCTCGGAGGTGCAGGCAAAATGGACAAACTCGATCTGGCTCTGCAGGTCGGAGCGATCCGCCATCTGCTCCTTGATGTAGTACTCGATCGCCTTCACGTCGTGGTTTGTGGTCGCCTCGATCTCCTTGACCCGGGCGCCCGCGGTCTCGTTGAAGCTGAAGGCGATCTCGTCGAGGAAGGCGCCGGCCGTATCGGTCAGCGCCGGGACCTCGGGGATCGCGGGCTCGGCGGCCAGGGCCTTGAGCCAGGCGATCTCCACCCGCACGCGGGCCTGCATCAGACCTTGTTCGGAGAAGTAGGGGGCCAGGTCGCGGGTATGCCGGGCATAGCGGCCATCGACGGGGCTGATCGCGGACAACGGGCTCAGGGACATGGGGATTCCGGGGTCGGGTTCGGGACAGGCGGCGCAGTATACTAAGGTGCTCAACTGCAATACAGCATCGCGCCACGCGCAAACCAGGAGGAAGGCATGTCGAAGCCCGCAATGCGTCAGGAACAGGACAGTCTCGGGACGGTGGAGGTCCCGGAGCAAGCCCTGTGGGGCGCCCAGACCCAGCGCGCTGTGGACAACTTCCACATCAGCGGGCGGCCGCTGCCGCAGGCCTTCATTCGCGCCCTGGCGCAGACCAAGGCGGCCTGCGCCGAGGCCAACCAGGCGCTCGACCAGCTCCCGGACGAGGTGGCCGGGGCGATCGTCGCGGCCGCCGAGACCATCGCCAGCGGCGAGCATGCCGATGCCTTCCCGGTGGATGTCTATCAGACCGGTTCCGGGACCAGCAGCAACATGAACATGAACGAGGTGATCGCAAGACTGGCCTCGAGTGATGCCTTGACGGTCCACCCGAACGATCACGTCAACCGTTCCCAAAGCTCCAATGACGTGATCCCCACCGCCCTGCATGTGGCTGCGTCCGTTCAGATGGAAAAGCAGCTGATGCCGGCCTTGCGTCATCTCATTGCGACCATCGCCCGGCGCGAGGGCGAACTGACCGCAATCGTGAAGACCGGACGCACCCATCTGATGGACGCGATGCCGGTGCGGATGAGTCAGGAGCTGTCCGGCTGGCGCCGGCAACTGGAACTGGACGTCGAACGCCTTCGCGACACGCGCGCGCGGGTCAACCGACTGGCGATCGGCGCCACGGCGGTGGGCACCGGCATCAATGCACCGGCCCAGTTCGGGGACCGGGTCACCCACCGCCTGGCGGAGCGCACCGGGATCGCGTTCGAGCGCGAACCCAACGGCTTTGCGGCACTGGCCAGCCAGGACACCGCAGTGGAGCTCTCCGGCCAGCTGCGCACCACGGCCACCAGCCTGATCAAGATCGCCAACGACCTGCGCTGGATGAATTCGGGCCCGCTGGCCGGACTGGGTGAGATCGCCCTGCCGGCCCTGCAACCGGGCAGTTCGATTATGCCGGGCAAGGTCAACCCGGTGATCCCCGAGGCGGTGATCATGGCCGCGCAGCAGGTCGTGGGCCTGGACGCCGCGGTCGCCGCCGCGGGACAGGGGGGCAATTTCCAGCTCAACGTCGGCCTGCCGCTGATCGCCGACAATCTGCTCAACCAGATGGGTCTGCTGGCGCGCGCGGCCGAACACCTTGCCGATCGGGCCATCGCCGGCTTCACCGTCAACGAGGAGGTCTTGCGCGCGGCGCTGGACCGCAACCCGATCCTGGTGACGGCGCTGAACGCAGAGATCGGCTACGAGGCCGGTGCCCGGATTGCCAAGGAGGCGTACGCCAGTGGCCGGCCGATCGTTGATGTCGCGGCGGAACAAACGGACATCCCGCGTGAACGCCTGCAGGCCTTGCTGAACCCGGCGACCCTGACCGAGCCCCAGACGGACTAGGCCGAGGCCGCCCGGGCCCATGCGTCCGGGGTGACGAACGGTGTCAGGCGGTCGCGGCTGGGAGCTGGGTCCGGTCGCGGAGCAGACCCCGAAGCGCATCGAACGCCACCGGGTGCGAGAAATAGAAGCCCTGGGCGGTGTGGCAATCCAGCTGTTGCAGAATCTCCGCCTGGCGTTCGGTCTCCACGCCCTCCGCAATCACGTCCAGCCCCAGGGTATGGGCCATCAAGACGATCGCGCGGACGATCTGCGAATGTTCCTCGCCCTGGTCGAGATCCTTCACGAAGGAGCGGTCGATCTTCAGGGTGTCGGCCGGTATCTGCTTGAGCTGCACGAGGGACGCATGACCGGTTCCGAAATCATCCACCGCCAGGGACATGCCGGCGTGACGCAGTCGCTGGAAGACCCGCGCCGCCCCTTGGGGGTCGTCCATGATCGCGGTCTCGGTGAGCTCCAGCTCGATACAGCGGGGCGGAATGCCGGCCTCGCGGATAATGCGGTGGAAGGTCCCCGCAAGATCCGGCTGGCGCAGTTGGCGCGCGGAGACATTGATGGCGATACGCGGCAGTTCGTCTTCGGCCAGGCGCAGGGACTGCAGGTCCCGACAGACCTGGCGCAACACCCATTCCCCAATCTCCTCGATCAGGGTCATGTCCTCCGCCAGTTCGATGAAATGGCTGGGGGGCAGCAGACCCAGCGTTGGGTGCTGCCAGCGAATCAATGCCTCCGCGCCGATGATTCGGCCGCTGTCCAGGTCGATCTTGGGCTGGTAATGCAGTCTTAGCTGATCATTGGCAATTGCCTGCCCCAGTTCGTTTTCCAGCTCAAAGTGGCGGAAGGTGCGGGCGTTGAGGTCCTGAGTGTAGAACCGGAACCCGTTGCGACCGCGCTGCTTGGCCTCGTACATCGCCGCATCGGCATTGCCAAGCAGGGTGTCCGCATCCTCGCCGTCATAGGGGTAGACGGCAATCCCGCAGGAGACACTGCTGACCACGGGCTGATCGAAGATCTGCCGCTCGGTCGCCGTTTTGCGCACGACATCGGTGACCAGCCGGACAACGCCCTCCAGTCCATGGGTGTCCTCGACGAGGATGCCGAACTCGTCGCCGCCAAGACGCGACAGGGTGGTTCGCAGGTGGCGTCCCGAGCGTTCTCGGGCATGGTCCAGCAGAGCGGACAGGTCCTGGGCGACCTTGCGGATCAGCTCGTCGCCGGCGCGGTGACCCAGCGAATCGTTGGTGCGCTTGAAGTTGTCCAGATCCAGCAGGATCAAGGCCACATGACCCGCCGCAGCACCCGCGTGGCGTTCCATCGCCTGCGACAGCCGGTCGCTGAACAGCATGCGGTTGGGCAGGTTGGTCAGCGAGTCATGGGACATGTGGTGCAGCAGCTCGCGTGACTGGCGCTCGGTGATGCGCTGCAGTGCCTTCTGGCGCCGGTCCATCATCTGAAACAGGTCGGCACTCTCCAGGGCATAGGCCGTGTTGAACAGCACCATGGTCAGTGTCGACAGGATCATCTCGTAGCGTTGCAGCTCCGCCTGCCGGAAGCGGGCGACGAACATCCCGCGAATCCGGGTGCGCGTCGAGATCACGTGCAGCATCACACTCTCGCCCTCGACCGGGGAGGGCAGACAGACCGGATGGTTCTGGTGCAGCGCCCAGGAGAACTGGCCGTCCTGGATCAGTTGCTCGACAGTCTCCGACAGGTCCGGCGCCAGTTCCCCGGGGCGTTCCTGATAGTCCAGGTTGAACGAGCAGTCGTTGTCCAGGACGTACACGGCCATGTCCTGCGTCGGCAGCAGGCGCCGGATGGACTCGACGGTGTTCTGGATGATCAGTTCGGGACTGCGGTTACGGTCAGTGTCGCCGAAGATCGCCGTGGTCGAGGCGAGCACATCCATCGCATAGGCGTTGGCTTCCAGTGCTTCCTCGAGGAAGCGGATGCGCTCATGGAGGGCATTGACCTCCTCGGGCGTGCGGTACGATGGGCTCATGCAACAGCGTCCTTTGCTTGCATACAGGCTCAGTCGAGGAGGATCGTCTGCATCTGATCCAGATGCTTGCGGGCGTGGCCGATGATGTCCTCGTAGACCGCCATCTCCAGGCCAATGCGGTCGAAGATCTCCGGGGCAACCGGGGGCACGAAACGTTCCCCGGAGGATCCCAGGCGCAAGGAGTTGGCGATGCTGTCGGCGACGTGCACGATGGCCGTCTCCACGGGAAACGCGCGGGCATCTTCCGGGGCATGGTGGTAGCGCGTGGCTTCCACCTGGGCCGGGGCCATGCCCCATTCCTCCAGCAGGGCGGACCCGATGGCGGCGTGGTCAAAACCCAGCAGCTCGCGTTCTGCCTCGTACAACAGGCACTGCTCGCGCTCGCGGATGTTGATCAGCTCCTCGGTGCGGCTGCCCAGCCGGAGAAACAGCAGCAGCCGCCCGAGGTCGTGCATGATCCCGTAGAGGTACAGACGTTCGATGTTCGCTTCGCGCCGAAAGCGGGCGATCGAGCGGCTGAGCACGCCGACAGCAATGCTGTGGCGCCAGAACGATTCCATGTCGACGCCGATGACCGGCAGGCCGCGGAAGTGCTCGATCACGATGGTCGACAGCACGATCTGCCGCATCTGTTGCAGGCCGATGATGGAGACTGCCCGGTGCAGGGTATCGATCGGTTCGGGGAAACCGTACAGCGAAGAGTTGGCCATGCGCAGCGTCTTCGCCGCAATGGCCGGGTCCAGTTCCACCGCTTCGGTAATCCCGGCCACGTTCGCGGTCGGGTCGCTAAGGCGCGAGAAGATCGTGTTGTAACTCCCGGAAAAGCTGCACAACGAGTCATCCTGCTCGAGAAACTCGGCAACGGTCATCATGCGCTCCGGGCCTTGTGGCCGCGGCGCATGAGCTCGTCGAGCAGCTGGGTACGCGCGATGGAGTAGATGCCGTCCATGGGATAGCCGGTCAAGTCACAGTGACGGAAGCGCTCGGCCAGGATGGCATCGGCCTGCTCCTCCATCTCCGGCGTGGGCCGGGCATCCGCGGCCAGGTCCGGGACCGCGTCGTCCCGGGAATCGTTGGCTGCAGCATGTTCGTCCTCGACGATCTCGACAGTGCTGATGCCCCAGGACAGGAGCACGCGGATCTGCTTGTCCTGGAGCACCATGCCGGCGGGGATCAGGAGACGGCCGGAACGGTCATGCACGGCTGTTGCCAGCGTCTGACCGGACTGAATCACCTCCGTGGATACCCGCCGTCCCATGGCCAAACCTTATGCGGAAGCCGCGAGCTGGCGCAACACGTAGGGCAGGATGCCGCCGTGGCGGAAGTAATCCACCTCCTGCGGGGTATCCAGCCGCACACGCACGGCAAAGGTCTTGCGGTGGCCATCATCGGCCACGGCAGTGACCGTGGCCTCGCGCGACTCGCCGTTCTCCACGCCGGTAATGCTGTAGGTCTCGCGCCCGGTCAGTTCGTGGCTGGCCGCGTTCTCGCCGGGCAGGAACTGCAGCGGCAGTACGCCCATCCCCACCAGGTTGGAACGGTGGATACGCTCGAAGGTCTCGACGATGACCGCCTTGACGCCCAGCAGCAGGGTGCCCTTGGCGGCCCAGTCGCGCGAAGAGCCGGTCCCATATTCCTGTCCGGCGATAACGATCAGCGGGGTGTCCTCTGCCTGGTACTGCATCGCCGCGTCGTAGATCGACATCTGCTCGCCATCCGGCAGGTGCTGAGTCACGCCCCCCTGGGTCCCGGGCGCCAGCAGATTGCGCAGGCGCACGTTGGCGAAGGTCCCGCGCATCATCACTTCATGGTTCCCGCGACGAGAGCCATAGGAGTTGAAGTCGGCCGGCTTCACGCCCTGGGACTCCAGGTAGCGACCGGCCGGGCTGTCCTTGGCGATGGAGCCGGCCGGGGAGATGTGGTCGGTGGTGACCGAGTCGCCCAGCAGCGCGAGGACGCGCGCGCCCTGGACATCGGTCCAGGGCGTAGGCGTCATGCTCATGCCCTCGAAGTAGGGCGGGTTGCGCACGTAGGTGGAATCCTCCTGCCAGTCGAAGCGCTGACCCTGCGGGGCCTCCAGGTTGCGCCAGCGTTCCTCGCCGGAATAGAGGTCACCATAGGCGCTGGTAAAGCTGCTGGCGCCGACGTGGCTGGCGACCGCCTCGCGCACTTCTTGCGTGGTCGGCCAGATATCCTTCAGGTAGACCGGCTCGCCCTGTTCATTCTCCCCGATCGGGTCGCTGTACAGGTCGATGTTGCTGCGTCCGGCCAGGGCGTAGGCGACCACCAACGGCGGCGAGGCCAGGAAGTTCATTTGCACCTCGGAGTGGATCCGCCCCTCGAAGTTGCGGTTGCCAGAGAGCACCGAACTGACGATCAGGTCGTCCTTGATGATGGCCTCGGAGATGGGCTCCGGCAGCGGGCCGGAGTTGCCGATGCACGTGGTGCAGCCATAGCCCACCACGTGGAAACCGAGAAACTCCAGATCGGTCAACAGCCCGGACTTCTCCAGGTAATCGGTTACCACGCGGGATCCGGGGGCCAGGGAGGTCTTGACCCAGGGCTTCACTTGCAGCCCGGCCTCGCGCGCCTTGCGCGCGACCAGGCCTGCGCCCAGCATCACCGACGGGTTGGAGGTGTTGGTGCAGGAGGTGATCGCCGCGATCACGATGTCGCCGTGATCCAGGGTGAAGGTCTCGCCGTCCATCTCGATGGCGGTGTGGTGGGGCTCCTCCGCCTGATGCTCCACGCCCACCGCGGTGTGCCCGCCCTCGGCCGCGAAGCGCTCGGCGTCGTCCGGCTCGTCGGCGCCGCTGGCGCGCTCCTTCAGCATGGTGTCGAGGTGACGGCTGATGGTCGCGCCGGCCTGGCTCAGCGGGATGCGGTCCTGTGGGCGCTTGGGCCCGGCCAGGCTCGGCTCCACGGTGGACAGATCCAGTTCGAACATGTCGCTGTAGCGGGCGATCGGGGCGTTGTCGTTGCGCCACAGGCCCTGGGCCTTCGCGTAGGCCTCGATGAACTCGATGTGCTGGGCGTCGCGCCCGGTCAGGCGGAGGTAGGTCAGGGTCTCGTCATCGATCGGGAAGATGCCGCAGGTGGCGCCATATTCCGGCGCCATGTTGGCGATGGTGGCGCGATCGGCCAGCGGCAGATCGGCCAGGCCGTCGCCGAAGAACTCGACGAACTTGCCGACCACGCCCTTCTTGCGCAACGTCTCGACGATCACCAGCACCAGGTCGGTCGCGGTCGCGCCCTCGGCCAGCTTGCCGGTCAGACGGAAGCCCACGACCTGCGGGATCAGCATGGAGATCGGCTGGCCGAGCATTGCGGCCTCGGCCTCGATGCCGCCCACGCCCCAGCCGAGCACGCCCAAGCCGTTGATCATGGTGGTGTGGGAATCGGTCCCGACCAGGGTGTCGGGGTAGGCCATGCAGCCACCCTCGGCCTGCTCGTCCACGAACACCGTGCGCGCCAGGTACTCGAGGTTTACCTGGTGGACGATGCCGGTGTCCGGCGGCACCACCTTGAAGGTGTCGAACGCCTGCTGGCCCCACTTGAGGAAGCTGTAGCGCTCGCGGTTACGCGAGTATTCGAGCTCCGCGTTCAGGTTCATCGCGTTGGCGTTGCCGTGGGCGTCCACCTGCACGGAGTGGTCGATGACCAGCTCGGCTGGCTGCAGCGGGGTGATCTTTTTCGGATCGCCGCCCAGGGCCTCCATCGCATCGCGCATCGCGGCGAGGTCGACGACCGCCGGCACGCCGGTGAAGTCCTGCAGCAGCACGCGCGCCGGACGGAACGCGATCTCCTGGGTCGGTTCGGCCTTCGGATCCCAGTCCAGCAAGGCCTCGATGTCGGCGCGGCGCACCGTGCGCTCGTCCTCGAAGCGCAGCAGGTTTTCCAGCAGCACCTTCAGCGCAAACGGCAGGTCGGTCGCCCGGGCGTCGTCGGTGATCGGCACGTAGCGGCATTCGCGGCCGCCAGCGGTGAGGGTCCGGGTGTTCTTGGGGTCAGCGTGGCTCATGTGCGTCTTCCGCGTTCAGGTATTGAGTCGATTGAGGATGTCATGCGCTTCGCGAATCAGCCGCTTGCGGCCGAAAAGCAATTTCCAGCGCGATCCACCGGCCTGGCGCCAGAGGACCGCCGCGCGGATCCCGGCCAGCAGCAACGCACGGATGCGCGCGGCGGTGTCGGGATTGGAGAGGTTGTTCTGTTCGCCCTGCACGATGATGCGCGGGCCGAGCTCGGAGATGGTCTCCTTGTAGATCTCGGCCAGCCGGGCAATCACGCTTTCGTGGGTAATGTGGAAGTAGTCGATCTGGCGCTGGGCGCCCTGCAGGCCGTCGGTCAGCTTCTGCAGCATGTCGTCGCGCCTTTGCAGCTTGCGCTCGAGGAAGATCAGCCCGATGGCGTAGCGGGTGATCTCCATGTCCGGCGGCTTGCTGCCATTTTGCAGCTGGCTCTCGATACGCTCCAGGCCACTGCGCAGGCTGACCGCCTCGCGATAGACCGCTTCCGGGGTGTCCGCGTCGAAGGCGAACAGGCTCCCGACCAGGACCTCGAATTCGTAGTCGTCGCAGCTCCCGCGCCAGGCCAGATCCTTGACCAGGCTCGCGCACTGGAAGAGGGCGGCCAGCGCCAGGGTGCGGTTGTGATCGGAGCGGTCCAAACCAGTCGGTTCCTTGGGTGGGTCGGAGTCGGGTCGCCGGGCAGCGGCCACTATACCGGAAGTGGCCTGGCAGACTCACGGCGCATTCGTGGTTCGTGTGGCAATCACCGCCCCGCCCAGGCAGACATCGCCACGGTAGAAGGCGATGGACTGCCCCGGCGTCGCCGCGCGTTGGGGTGTGTCGAAGACCACGGTGGCGCCGGCCGCGTCCAGCGCCTGCACTCGGCATTCCTGCAAGGGCTGGCGATGGCGTAACCGGGCCTGCAGCGGCTCACCGGGGACCGGTACATCGTGGATCCAGTGCACCACCTCGGTCGTCAGTGACGGGCTCATCAATAGCGGGTGCTGCGGATCCTGGGCGACCACCAGGGTGTTGCTGTCCAGGTCCTTGTCGACGACATACCACGGGGCTTCGGCAAAGCCGTCGACCCCGCCGATCCCCAGGCCCTGGCGCTGACCGAGGGTGTAGAACATCAGACCCTGGTGGCGACCGACCACCTGGCCTTCCGGGGTGCGCATCGCTCCCTCGGGCGCTTTCAGGTACTGGGCGAGGAAGTCACGGAAGCGTCGCTCGCCAATGAAGCAGATCCCGGTGGAATCCTTGCGCGCATGGTTCGGCAGACCCAGTTCCCGGGCGCGTTCGCGGACCTGATGCTTGGGAATGTCTCCGAGCGGGAACAGGGCGGGGCGCAGTTGCTCCTGGGTCAGGGTATGCAGAAAGTAGGTCTGGTCCTTGTTGGCATCGGCCGCCTGGCACAGCTCACTGTAGTGCGCGTGATGGCGCACCCGGGCGTAGTGACCGGTGGCAATCCAGCGCGCCCCGAGATCCCGGGCATGATCGAGGAACGAGCGGAACTTGATCTCGCGGTTGCAGAGGATGTCGGGGTTCGGGGTGCGTCCGGCCTCGTACTCATGCAGGAATTGCGCGAAAACGCGCTGGCGGTAGTCCTCGGAAAAGTTCGCCTTGTGCAGCGGGATTTCCAGGCAGTCCGCCACCTCACGGGCCATGGCATAGTCGGCCTCGGCGGCGCAGTACTCGGCGTCGTCGTCATCTTCCCAGTTCTTCATGAACAGGCCTTCGACGCGATAGCCGGCCTCCAGCAGGCGGCTGGCCGCGACAGCGGAATCGACCCCACCGGACAATCCGACGATGACGCGCTCGCCGCGCATCATGCGCCCGGCGCCCGAACCAGATCGCCCACCGCCGCAAGCGGCAGACGCAAGCCATCCTGATACCGGCGGATGCTGCGCATCACCAGCAGACTGCGCAACGGCCAGTCGCCCTCGGCCTGTTCGGGCGCCAGCCAGTGCAGGGCATGAATCGCCGGGTCGCGGGGGGCAGGGGATTGAACCGGTGTCACCGGGCCGCAGAAGGTCACGCGCAGGATCACGGCGCCGCTGGCCACTTGCAGCAAGTCGCAGCCGAGGGCCGCCTCGGGCACGAATTCCAGGCAGGTTTCCTCGCGGACCTCGCGGATCACGGCCCCGATCAGGTCCTCGCCGGCATCCAGGTGGCCTGCGGGCTGGTTCAGCACCCGGCGGCCGGCGTCGGTCTCCTCGACGAACAGGAAACGGCCCTCGCGCTCGATTACGGCGGCCACGGTGATATGACAGGGGAGGCGGTCGGTCATGCCACGGATGATAACGCAGGCTGCCGGTCGGGCTGCCATACGGGAACGCGCAATCGCGCACTGGTTCGGTCACCGGAAAACCCGGCCCGGCATGTATAATCAGGTCATACGTGATTAACGATTCATCTACGAGATCCGCACAAGGAGTTGGCATGGCCTATCAGCACATTCAGGTCCCGGAGAAGGGCGAACGCATCACCGTCGACGACCAGGGGAAGCTGCAGGTGCCGGATCATCCGGTGATCCCCTACATCGAAGGTGACGGGATCGGTGTGGACATCACCCCGGTGATGCGCCGGGTGACCGATGCGGCGGTGGAAAAGGCCTACGGCGGCAAGAAGGCCATCGAGTGGATGGAGGTTTACGCCGGCGAGAAGGCGACGCAGGTCTACGATGACGACTCCGGGCTGCCTGACGAGACCCTGGAGGCGGTGAAGGACTATCGCGTGTCGATCAAGGGTCCGCTGACCACCCCGGTCGGTGGCGGCTTCCGCTCCCTGAATGTGGCCCTGCGTCAGAAGCTGGATCTGTATGTCTGTCTGCGCCCGGTGCGCTATTACGACGGCACCCCGAGCCCGCTGAAGGAGCCGGAGAAGACCGACATGGTGATCTTTCGCGAGAACTCCGAGGACATCTACGCCGGGATCGAGTTCGAGTCGGGGACCCCGGAGGTCAAGAAGGTCATCGACTTCCTGCAGGACGAGATGGGTGTCACCCAGATCCGCTTCCCGGAGACCGCCGGGATCGGTGTGAAGCCGGTCTCCAGCGAAGGCACCAAGCGCCTGGTGCGCAAGGCCATCGAATACGCGATCGATAACGATCGCCCGTCGGTGACTCTGGTGCACAAGGGCAACATCATGAAATTCACCGAAGGTTCCTTCAAGGCCTGGGGCTACGAGCTGGCACGCGAGGAATTCGGCGCGAAGGATCTGGACGGCGGTCCGTGGCAGACCTTCAAGAACCCGAAGACCGGGCGTGACATCGTGATCAAGGATGTGATCGCCGACGCCTTCCTGCAGCAGATCCTGCTGCGCCCGGAGGACTACTCGGTGATCGCGACCCTGAACCTGAACGGCGACTACATCTCCGACGCCCTCGCGGCCCAGGTGGGTGGTATCGGCATCGCGCCGGGGGCGAACCTGTCCGACAGCACGGCGATGTTCGAGGCCACGCACGGCACGGCGCCCAAGTATGCCGGTCAGGACAAGGTGAACCCGGGGTCGCTGATCCTGTCTGCCGAGATGATGCTGCGGCACCTGGGCTGGTCGGAAGCGGCAGACCTGGTGGTCAAGGGCATGGGTGGAGCGATCAGTGCCGGCGAGGTCACCTACGACTTTGCGCGGCAGATGGATGGCGTCGAGCCGATCGACTGCTCGGCCTTCGGCGAGGCGATGATCAAGCACATGTGAGGGTCGGGTGGTCGGAGTGTCCGTAAGGGCACTTGGCCTGAACCCGGAACCAATCGAGGATGACGACTAACAAACGAGTAACCGCTGAAGGCGTAATTTCGACCGATGAGTAATGACAAGCCCCAATCCCCCGATCGAGACGACTCGGTAACGGTCGAAGAATCGAGGCCGGAGCTCAAGCCACCGCGACAGTACAAGGTGGTGTTGCTCAACGACGATTTCACGCCGATGGAGTTCGTGATCGAAGTACTGGAGACCTTCTTCAGCATGGATCGCGAGAAGGCCACCCGGGTCATGTTGCACGTGCATACGCGTGGCAAAGGCGTATGCGGCATCTTTACCCGGGATGTGGCCGAGACCAAGGTGGCGCAGGTGAACGACTATGCCCGCAGTCATCAGCACCCACTGCTTTGCTCGATGGAGGAGGTCTGACTCCCATGCTCGACAAGGAACTCGAATTCAGCCTGAACATGGTCTTCAAGGAGGCCCGCGAAAAGCGTCACGAGTTCGTGACGGTTGAGCATCTGCTGATGGCGCTGGCGCAAAACCCCAGCGCTGCCACGGTGCTGCGGGCCTGCGGGGGCGATCTCGATCGCATCCGCGACGAGCTTGCGGCCTATATTGACGAAAACACGCCGCGCATCCCGCCGAGCGATTCGCGCGAGACCCAGCCAACCTTGGGCTTCCAGCGAGTGCTGCAGCGGGCGGTATTCCATGTGCAATCCAGCGGGCGCAAGGAGGTCTCCGGCGCCAACGTGCTGGTGGCCCTGTTCGGAGAGCAGGACAGCCAGGCCCTGTACGTGCTGGGTCAGCAGAACATCTCGCGTCTGGACGTCGTGAATTTCATCTCCCACGGCATCTCCAAGGTCGGCGAAGACGAACTCGGGGCCCAGCCCAACCCGGGCGAGTCCCAGGCCGAGCCGGTGGAGGGTGAGCGCGAAGAAAAGACCAACGCGCTGCAGCTCTACGCCGCCAACCTGAACGACAAGGCGCGCAAGGACGAGATCGACCCGCTGATCGGGCGCGATCACGAAATCGAACGCACCATCCAGATCCTCTGCCGCCGCCGCAAGAACAACCCATTGCTGGTGGGCGAGGCCGGCGTGGGCAAGACCGCGATCGCCGAGGGTCTGGCGCGCCGCATCGTCGATGAACAGGTACCGGACGCGATCGCGTCTGCCACCGTCTATTCGCTGGATCTGGGCGCGCTGGTCGCCGGCACAAAGTACCGCGGTGACTTCGAGAAGCGTCTGAAAGGCGTGCTCGCCCAGCTCAAGAAAGAGCCGGGCGCGGTGCTGTTCATCGACGAAATCCATACCATCATCGGGGCCGGCGCGGCCTCCGGCGGGGTGATGGACGCCTCCAACCTGATCAAGCCGATGCTCGCCTCGGGCGAACTGAAGTGCATCGGATCCACCACCTATCAGGAATATCGCGGCATCTTCGAGAAGGACCGGGCCCTGGCGCGGCGCTTCCAGAAGATCGAGGTGCCGGAGCCGACGGTGGACGAGACCGAGCAGATCCTGCGCGGCCTGAAGTCCCGCTTCGAGACGCACCACAACGTGCGCTTCACCAAGCCGGCCCTGCGCGCGGCAGCGGAACTGGCCGATCGCTACATCACCGACCGTTTCCTGCCGGACAAGGCCATCGACCTGATCGACGAGGCCGGGGCCAGCCGGCAGTTGCAGCCGGTCAGCCAGCGCAAAAAGACCATCGGCGTACAGGACATCGAGACGATCGTGGCCAAGATCGCGCGCATCCCGCCGAAGTCCGTCTCCAGTTCCGACAAGGAGACCCTGCGCCACCTCGATCGCAACCTGAAGATGACCGTCTTTGGACAGGACGAGGCCATTGGGACGTTATCCACCGCGATCAAGATGGCCCGCTCCGGGCTGGGCGACATGGACAAGCCGATCGGCTCGTTCCTGTTTGCCGGGCCGACCGGTGTCGGCAAGACGGAGGTCACGCGCCAACTGGCGCAGCAGATGGGCATCCATCTGGCCCGCTTCGACATGTCCGAGTATATGGAGCGGCATACCGTATCTCGCCTGATCGGGGCGCCGCCGGGCTATGTGGGCTACGAACAGGGAGGGTTGCTGACCGATGCCATCCTGAAGCATCCGCATTCGGTGCTGCTGCTGGACGAGATCGAGAAGGCCCACCCGGACGTGTTCAATGTGCTGCTGCAGGTGATGGATCACGGCACGCTGACCGATGCCAATGGGCGCGAGGTCGACTTCCGCAACGTGATCCTGGTGATGACCACCAACGCGGGGGCCGAGCAGGCCAGTCGTCCATCGATGGGCTTTACCAAGCAGGATCATTCCAGCGATGCGATGGAAGCGATCAAGCGCACGTTCACGCCGGAGTTCCGCAACCGCCTGGATGCCACGATTCAGTTCGGGCCGCTGGACGAGGCCACCATCCTCAGCGTGGTCGACAAGTTCCTGATCCAGCTGCAAGCCCAGCTCGACGAGAAGAAGGTGCATATGACGGTCGAGCCGGAGGCACGTGCCTGGCTGGCCGAGCACGGCTACGACGTCAAGATGGGTGCGCGCCCGATGGCGCGTACGTTGCAGGAGTACATCAAAAAGCCGCTGGCCGACGAGCTGCTGTTCGGGCGACTGGCCCACGGTGGCGAAGTGGTGGTCCGATTGGGCGAGGCCGGTCTGGAGCTGGACATCCAGGAAACCGCGGTGCCGTCCTGACGCAGCTCGCCGATCAACGCTACCGGGCCCGGGAGGGCCCGCAAACGAAGAAGCCCCGGTCCGGCCGGGGCTTCTTCGTTGGAGAGGGAACTTACTTGTTGCGGTAGACGATACGACCCTTGGTCAGGTCATAGGGCGTCATCTGCACGATCACCTTGTCACCGCGCAGGATCCGGATGTAATGCTTGCGCATTTTTCCGGAGATGTGCGCCGTGATCGTGTGCCCGTTTTCGAGCTCCACCCGGAAGGTGGTGTTGGGGAGCGTTTCGACTACAGTGCCCTCCAGCTCGATTTCGTCTTCCTTCGCCATACGGTCCCTCTCGTATTGAATCAAGGTGCGACATTATCCGGATGCACCGGCGGAACACAAGTCACGTGGCGGCTTTCGGGGGGACATAGCAGCCCCGGCGACGGACCAGAACCGGTCCCTGCGGATGGGCGGCGTTTGCCGGGGTGTACGTGACCGCCTACACTACGCGCGCTTTCACGCGCGAGATCTGTAACGAATGACAACTTCTTGGGCCGCCGTATTTCCGGGGCAAGGGTCCCAGTCCACCGGCATGCTGGCCGATCTGGGCGATGACCACGCCATTGTCCGCGACACCTTTCAGGAAGCGTCGGATTGCCTCGACGCGGATCTCTGGAGCCTTTGCCAGCATGGTCCGGTGGAACAACTCAACCAGACCGAGTGGACACAACCGGTGATGCTGGCTGCCGGGGTCGCCACTTGGCGCCTCCTGACCGAACAAACGGACGCCCGCCCGCAGGCCGTCGCGGGCCATAGCCTGGGCGAATACAGCGCCCTGGTCGCCGCCGGCGTCCTGCGCTTCCCGGATGCAGTACGCCTGGTCGCCGAGCGCGCCCGGGCCATGCAGGCTGCGGTGCCGGAAGGTGAAGGCGCGATGGCGGCCATCCTTGGGCTCGACGATGCCGCGGTACACGCGCTTTGTCTCGAGCATGCCGGAGGCGAGATCCTGGAGGCGGTCAATCTGAACGCGCCGGGGCAGGTCGTGATTGCGGGCAATGCCACTGCGGTGGATCGGGCCGTAAGCGCCGCCAAGGATGCTGGTGCGAAGCGCGCTCTGAAGCTGCCGGTCTCGGTCCCGTCGCATTGCGCACTAATGCGCCCGGCCGCGGAACGCCTGCAGGCGGCCCTGGACGGCACCAGCTTTCAGTCCCCCACAATCCCGGTCTGGCAGAATGTGACTGCCGCGCCGACCGATGCCGCCGCGGCCATCAAGGAAAATCTGGCCGCGCAGCTGTATCGCCCGGTGCGCTGGGTCGAGACCATTCGCGGCTTGCGCGGGCAGGGCGTGGCGGTTCAGGTTGAATGCGGGCCGGGACGCGTCCTGACCGGTCTTGCCAAACGCATCGACCGCGAACTGGAGCTGTTCGATGTCGCCGACCGCGATACCCTGAAAGTCACGCTCGAACGTCTGGCCGCAGGCTGATCGACCGATCGCGACGGCGGCTTCCTCTCATTTGAAGTAAAGGCACAACCATGTCCGACAGCAAACGTGTAGCCCTTGTAACCGGTGCAAGCCGCGGAATTGGCGCGGCCATTGCCCGCCGTCTGGCGGAGCAGGGCCTGCAGGTGGTGGGTACCGCGACCAGTGCGTCCGGCGCCGAGCGGATCACCGAAACCCTGAAGCAATGGGGCGGGCGCGGCATTGCGATGGACGTTACCGACGCGGACTCCGTCGCGACCGGCCTGCAGGCGATCCAGGAACAGGAGGGTCCGATCGAGGTGCTGGTCAACAATGCCGGCATTACCCGCGACAACCTGTTCATGCGCATGAAGGACGCGGAATGGGACGCGGTCCTCGACACCAACCTGTCCGCTGCCGTGCGCCTGACACAGCGCCTGCTGAAAGGCATGATGAAACTGTGCCGCGGCCGCATCATCCTGGTTGGTTCGGTCGTGGGCTCCACCGGAAACGCCGGGCAGACCAACTACGCCGCCGCAAAAGCCGGCCTTGCGGGATTTGCTCGCTCCCTGGCGCGCGAGGTCGGCAGCCGCAGTATCACCGTGAACACGGTCGCACCGGGTTTCATCGATACTGACATGACCCGGGAACTGGGCGATGACACCAAACAGGCCCTGCTCGGACAGATTCCGCTGGGGCGCCTGGGGGCGCCGGAAGAGATCGCCGCGGCCGTCGGTTTCCTGGCCTCCGAGGAGGCCGGGTACATCACCGGCGAGACCCTGCATGTGAACGGCGGGATGTTCATGCACTGATCACGACGGGTCGGCTGCAGGCCGCCCGCACGGCCCGCTGCGCGGATCGCTAGATCGCGGCGGGGCTTTTCTCTAGAATGGCGGACCTTTCAACGAAGCCGCCTCACACTGAAGGGGATTTCTGAACCATGAGTAGCATTGAAGAACGCGTCAAGAAAATCGTTGTCGAGCAGCTGGGTGTCAAGGAAGAGGACGTGACCAACGCGGCCGGCTTCGTCGACGACCTGGGTGCGGATTCGCTGGACACGGTGGAACTCGTCATGGCGCTCGAGGAGGAATTCGAAACCGAAATCCCCGACGAGCAGGCGGAAAAGATCACCACCGTGCAGCAGGCGATCGATTACATCAACGAGCACATGAAGGACTGATTCGACGCCTCCGGGCGCCGATCAGGACGACGCGAACGGGCCTTCCTGCGCGCAGGGCGGCCCTTCGTCGTTGCGCTGAGCGCGTAATTTCAGTCTTTCGAGGAGAACACATTGGCTAAGCGACGTGTCGTGATTACCGGACTGGGGATCGTCTCCCCGGTCGGATCCACTATCGACAAGGCCTGGAGCAACATCAAGGCCGGCAAGAGCGGCATTTCCCCCATCGATGTCTTCGATGCCTCGGACATGCCGGTGAAGATTTCCGGCGCGGTCCGGGACTTCGAGGCCAATGACTACGTCCCGCCGAAAGACCAGAAGAAGATGGATACCTTCGTCCTTTACGGGATCGCGGCGGGGCTTCAGGCCCTGGATGACTCCGGGCTGGAAGTCACCGAGGAGAACGCCGAGCGGATCGGGGTGGCCATTGGCTCCGGCATCGGCGGGCTGCCCTATATCGAACGTTCCTACGGCGCGTATCTGAAGGGCGGGGCGCGCAAGATCTCCCCATTCTTCGTGCCCAGTGCGATCATCAACATGGTGGCGGGGAATCTGTCCATCATGCGCAACCTGCAGGGCCCGAATATCTCCATCGTCTCGGCGTGCGCCACTGGCACCCACAATATCGGCGACGCCGCTCGCATGATCGCTTATGGCGACGCCGATGCCATGGTCGCCGGCGGGGCCGAGATGGCCACCACGCCACTGGGCATTGGCGGCTTTGCTGCCGCCCGCGCGCTGTCCACTCGCAATGATGATCCCGAGCGCGCCTCGCGTCCCTGGGACAAGGATCGCGATGGCTTTGTGCTGAGCGATGGCGCCGGTGTGATGATGCTCGAGGAGTACGAGCACGCGAAGGCCCGCGGGGCCCACATCTACTGCGAAGTGGCCGGCTTCGCCTGGAATGCGGATGCGCACCACATGACGCAGCCGGTCCAGGATGGTTCCGGTGCCGCCAAGTGCATGCATCGTGCCTTGAAAGATGCCGGTGTGAATCCGGAAGAGGTTGGGTACATCAATGCTCACGGAACCTCGACCCCCGCGGGTGACCTGGCGGAGACCCAGGGCCTGAAGAAGGCCTTCGGCGATCATGCCTACAAGCTCATGGTCAACTCCACCAAGTCGATGACCGGCCACCTGCTGGGTGCCGCCGGCGGGATCGAGGGTGTGTTTACCGCCCTGGCGCTGCGCGATCAGGTGTCACCGCCGACCATCAACCTGGATAACCCGAGCGAAGGGTGCGACCTGAACTACGTGGCCAACGAGGCACGCGAGATGAAGACCAAGGTCGGCCTGTCGAACTCCTTCGGTTTCGGGGGCACCAACGGCACCCTGGTGTTCCGCAGCATTTGACGTTGCGGCGCCGCCATGGCGGTCCATGAACTGGCCGCCGGGGTCGACTTCGCGGCCCTGGCGCGGCGATTCCCAGAGCGCTATCCCCACCTGCTGGAGTCGGCCCTGATCGGGCAGGCTCCCGCTCGTTTTTCCATCCTGTTCGCCTTCCCCGGCCGCACGTTCTCCAGTGCGGCCGGGGAAGACGTGCTTGGCGTGCTGGACCAGGATCTCTCGAGCACACCACCACTCGACCCCGAAGACGCCGCATATGCCCATCTCCCGTTCCTCGGGGGATGGTTCCTGTACGCCGGCTACGAACTGGCCTGGCGCATGGAGCCGGCCCTGGGTGACTGCCGATCGGACCCCTGGCTTCCGGATGCACTGGTGACCTATTTTCCGGCGGCACTGGTCCACGATCACCACGAGGGGACGACCTGGTTCGTCGACGAGGCAGGCGATTACGCGCGTTTGGAGCGGGTTGAGTCGGACTGCGCGACAGTCCGGGGCCAGCCGAGTCCCGCATCCGAGCCGCTGCCCGCCCTGGCCCTTCAGGAGGAGGACGCCCAGCGCTATCGCGACGCAGTGATGAAGGGTCTCGAGTACATCCGGGCCGGCGACACCTTTCAGGTCAATCTGTCCCGCGAATGGCGTGCCACCGCCACGCAGCCGCTGGATCCGGCGGGGCTGTACACCCGCTTGCGCGAGGCCAATGCCGCGCCGTTTGCCGCATGGCTGCAACTCCCCGGCGCTCACGTGATCAGTTCCTCGCCTGAACGGCTGGTGTCGGTGGAAAACGCCATGGTCGAGACCCGGCCGATTGCGGGGACGCGTCGCCGCGATCCGGATGCGGAAGAAGACCGGCGTCTTTTCAGTGAGTTGACGTTCAACATCAAGGAACGCGCCGAGCATGTCATGCTCGTGGATCTGGAACGCAATGATGTCGGGCGCGTGGCCGAGATCGGTAGCGTGCGTGTGGCGGAGCTGATGACCATCGAGAGCTATCGCCGGGTGCATCACATCGTCTCCAGCATTGTCGGGCGCCTGCGCCCGGGCACCACCACGGCCGACATCCTGCGCGCGGTCTTTCCGGGCGGCACCATCACCGGCTGCCCGAAGATCCGCAGCATGCAGATCATCCAGGAACTGGAACAACAGGCCCCGCGTGGGGCCTACACCGGCGGCTGCGGGTACGTCAGCCGCCACGGCCGCATGGATACCAATATCCTGATCCGGACCCTCGTCGTTCGGGGGAACGAACTGCGTTTTCGGGCGGGAGCCGGCATCGTCGCGGACTCCGATCCCGAGCGCGAGCTGGAGGAGACCCGGCACAAGGCACGCGGCCTGCTGGAGGCGCTGCAGGGGGCGGGGGAGAAGAGCCCATGATCCTGGTGAACGGCGAGCGCGAGGGGCGGGTATCGCCATTGGATCGCGGGCTACTCCTGGGTGACGGCCTGTTCGAGACGCTACGGGTGCGACAGGGCCGACCGCAGCTATGGTCCTACCACTGGGCCCGCCTGACGCGCGGGCTGGAGCACCTCGGGTTTCCGCAACTCGGCGAGACCGAGGTGCTGGACGAGATTGCCCGAGTGGCGACCCTGCCAGCCTGCATGGTGCGCCTGACGGTGACCCGGGGTGAGGGGCCAAGGGGCTACGCGCCGCCCGCGGCACCGGCACTGACTCGGATCGTCAGTGCCGGTCCGGCGCTGGACGACACCGCCCCCACTGAACGCGAACCCCTGAGCCTGGGTTGGGCCGCAGTGCCGATCGGCGTAAACCCGGCGCTCGCGGGTCTCAAGCACACCAGTCGCCTGGAGCACGTGATGGCCCGGCGCAGCTGGCAACCGGGCTGGGACGAGGCAATCCTCCACGATGCGCTGGGGCGCGTGGTCAGCGCCACGCAGGGGAATCTCTGGCTGCGCGAAGGGTGTACCTTGCTCACCCCGCCGGTGGATCAGTCCGGGATCGCCGGTACGCGACGCGCCTGGGTCCTCGAGCATGCCGAACGGTTCGGGTTCGAGGTGATCGAGGCGTATCCGGAGCGCGCGCGTATCGGGCGCGCCGATGCGCTCTATGTCAGCAACGCGCGTATCGGGATGACCCCGGCCGTGCTGTCCGAAGGGGACAAGCGGGGGCCTGCGTGGCAGGATGATCCGCTGTATTCAATGGGAATTGCATTGCATGAAGCGGATTAGCCTCGCTGTCCTGGCGCTCCTGGTCGTTCTGGCCCTGGGCGCCGCCTGGTGGCTTAGCGAACACTACCAGGCGCAGCTGGATACGCCGATGGCGCTGGACGCCTCGGAACGCTTTCAGTTGGAACCGGGGCAGGGGTTGCGTTCGGTGAGCAGGACTTTTGCCGAACGCGGCTGGGTGGATTCTGCCTGGGTGCTCGAGGCCTATGGACGGCGTCAGGGCATTGCACCGCGTCTCCAGGCAGGAGAATACGCCGTGACGCCGGGCATGACCCCGCGCGAACTGATCCATGCGATGGCTCGCGGCGAGGTGGTACAGCATCGCCTCACGTTCCCGGAGGGCTGGACCATCCGCCAGGCGCTGGCCGCCCTGCGCGAGCACCCGGAACTCATCGGGCCCGCCGAATCGGTCGGGGTCGACAACCTGCTGGAGGCACTGGGGCTCGAGGACCTGGGACACCCGGAAGGATGGTTCCTGCCGGACACCTATTTCTTCGGCTCCGGAACCGAGGCCCTGACGGTGCTGCATCGCGCCCACCAGGCGATGGGCCTGCACCTGGACCGCGCGTGGGAGGACCGCATCGAGGACCACCCGGTGAATTCCCCCTATGAGCTGCTGATCCTTGCCTCCATCATCGAACGCGAGACCGGGCGCGGGGACGAACGTGACCGGGTGGCCGGGGTGTTCGTGAATCGGCTCAAGCGCGGCATGCGCCTGCAGACCGATCCCACCCTGCTGTACGCGCAGGAGCCCGGCGTACAACGCCTGACGCGCGCCGAACTGGACCGCGATCATCCCTACAACACCTACACCCGTGCCGGGCTCCCGCCAACGCCCATCGCCCTGCCGGGGCGCGCGGCCTTGCAGGCGGCGGCACGTCCGGCCGAAACCAATGACCTGTTCTTCGTCTCGCGCGGCGACGGCAGTCATCATTTCTCCGAGACCTATCGTGAACATCGCGAGGCCGTGATCCGCTACCAGCTGGGCGGGGATGGCAGCCGCTACGGCATACGCAACCGGTAACTGGAGACGCCCTGCACATGGAACGCTCGCCCCATCCCGGCCATTTCCTGGTCCTCGAAGGCATCGAGGGCTCGGGCAAGACCACCCAGATCGAGCGTGTGGACACCGCGCTGCGCGCTGCCGGACACGCGGTGCGCAACACCCGGGAGCCGGGCGGGACCGCCCTCGGCGAACGCCTGCGCGGCCTGCTGCTGGACCCCGACCTGCCGGGCATGTGCGCCGAGTCCGAGCTGCTGCTGATGTTCGCCGCGCGGGCCCAGCACCTGCACGAGGTGATTCGGCCGGCTCTGCAGGCCGGCGATTGGGTGCTTAGCGACCGCTTTACCGATGCCTCGTTTGCCTACCAGGGGGCCGGGCGGGGACTCGGCTCCCAGCGGGTCGCGCAGCTGGAGGACTGGCTGCAGGGCGATCTCCGCCCGGATCTGGTAATCCTGCTGGACATCGACCCACAGACCGGGCTCGATCGAGCCGTCCAGCGCGGCCGGCGAGACCGCATCGAACGCGAGGCGCTGGACTTCTTCGAGCGCGCACGCCAGGCGTATCGGGAACGCGCCGAGCGAGCGCCGGGACGCTATCTGGTCGTGGATGCATCCGCGGACCCGGACACGGTAGCCGAGCGCATCCTCGCGGGCGTGCGCGAGCGCCTGCCGTTGCACGCGCTGGAGGGTTAAGGGGGCCATGGCTGCGCCAGTCACCGACGATACCCTGCCGCCCTGGCTGCAAAAGCCGTGGGAGGCGCTGGCGCGGCGCGGGCGCGAAGGGCGCCTGCCCAGCGGTCTGCTGGTTCATGGCGCTCCGGGCGTTGGCAAGGCACTGCTGACGCGGGCGCTGGTCCAGGCCCTACTGTGCCAGCGCGCGACGGGCACCGAGCTGCCGTGCGGCGAATGCAACGGCTGTCGCAGCTTCCTTGGTGGTGTACACCCCGAGGTGATGACGCTGGAGCCGGAGGAGGCGGGCAAGGAAATCCTGATCGCGGCGGCCCGCGAGGCGATCGAGTTTCTCTCGCTGTCCGGTTCGGGCGGGCTGCGCAGCGTGATCATCCGCCCGGCCGATGCCCTGAACACGAATGCGGCGAATGCGCTGCTGAAGACCCTGGAGGAACCCCCGCCCAGGGCCATGCTGATTCTCGAGGCAGCGCAGCCGGCGCGCCTGCCAGCGACCATCCGCAGCCGCTGCCAGATGGTCGAGATCGCCACGCCGGGGCCTGCCGAAGCAACGGACTGGCTGCGCGGGGCCGCCGATGACCCTGCGGCAGTGGACGAGGCCTATGCCGCCAGTCTCGGGCGTCCGCTGGCCGCCCGCGAGATCCTGACCGACCCCGACCGTATGGCGCGCTGGGAACAGGACCGCGAGGCCCTGACCCTGCTACTGCGGCGCCCCGGGGTGACACCGATGGCCAGTGCCATGCAACGCAGCCTGCCGGAATCCCTGATCCCACGAATCCAGGCCCTGCTGGTTGCGGCCCAGCGCCTGCTCGTGAACGGCGAGCCGGACGCGTTTGGCCGGCAGTTCCCGCGCGATCGACTCGAGGACTTCGCGCGCCGCATGGGACCGCGGCGGCTGGCCGAACTTTCGAATCAAGCGCTCGGCTGGCAACGCCAGGCCTCGCGCCAGCTCAACCCGCAGCTGCGCATGGAAGACATCGCATTGAGCTTCCTCGAGCAGTAAGGCGTCACACGCCACGAGTACAGTCGGGGTGGCGCGGTATCGGTGCGATGGGCGATACTGCCAGACCCAGTACGATTTCAGGTCACACGGAGGGTCTATGGCCGGGCAGGGCATGCTCACCTTGGCAATCAAGGAAAAACCCGCGCTGTATGCGGCATACATGCCGTTCGTGACCAATGGCGGTCTATTCATCCCGACCGACAAGGCTTACAAGCTCGGAGACCAGGTCTTCCTGCTGCTGTCACTGCTGGAGGATTCGGATCGCCTTCCGACCCCTTGCACGGTGGTCTGGATTACGCCACCGCGCGCCCAGGGCAACCGGCTGCGGGGCATCGGCGTGCAGTTCAACAAGTCGGACAAGGGTGTGACCCACCGCCGCATCGAGGAACATCTGGGCGGCATGCTGAACTCCGACCGCAAGACCCATACCTTCTAGAAGAGACGTCCTTGCGGACGACGCCTCGCGCCCTTGGGGCGCGCTCCCACGCGCGTTACCACCGGCCGTTCTCCGCCGTACCTCTCAGCGTACCGTAGCCGCGCCGGCTTCTCGGATGGCCTCGCCCAGATACTCCAGCGCCTGGTCGATCTGCGCCCGCGTCAGGTAGAAGTGGGGCGCAAAGCGGATCCCGCCGCCTCGCATGGCACACAGGATGCCGCGCCCCTGAAGCCTCGCGTATAGCGCTTCCAGGTCATCCACCGGCGGTCGGAACGTCAGGATGCCGGCACGCCGGCCGCGCGGTGTCAGGATTTGGCAGCCGTGCGCAAGCAGGCCTTCTTCCAAATGTAGCCAGTGCTCGCGGATCTCGTGGTCGATGCTGTCCAGCCCGACCTCCAGCAGAAGGGAGAGACTGGCGTGCAGGGCGTGAATCCCGAGCATGTTCGGACTGCCCGGTTCGAAACGCCGCGCACTCGTGGCGGGCTCGATCCCCGGGTTCGAGAAATCGCCGGCATGCGCCAGCATGTTCCAGCCATATTCCTGCAGCGTCAGCCGTTCGCGGATCTCCGGGTTTACGTAGAACACCCCGATTCCCTCGGGCGCCAGCATCCACTTGTGGGCATCGGCCATCACGAAGTCGGCATGGCAACCCGGGGCATCGAAGGGCAGGGCGCCCAGGTGCTGGATCGCATCAACACAGAACAGGATGCGCCGCGAGCGCAGTTCCGCACCCAGCGCCTGGATGTCGACCCGCAGCCCGGAGTCGTAGCGCACAGCACTGGTGGCCACCAGGCGGGTCCGCGCATCACATGCGGCCAGCAGGTCGCGCTCCGGTTCCTCGCCAATGGCGACCTCGCGCGCCTCGATGCCGAAACGCTCTGCGGCGGCCAGCCAGACGACACGATTGGACGGGAACTCGTGCGCCGGGAACACCACATTGTCGCCCGGCTGCCAGTCCAGGCCGAAGGCCACCATCGACAGCGCCTCGGACGTGTTCTTCACGAAGGCAATGTCCTCTGCGGACGGCGCCCCGATCAACGCCCGTGCGAGTTCCCGCGTCGCGTCGATTTGCTGCAGCCACTGCAGGTAGTCACGCGAGCCATGGGCCACGTTCTCCCGGGCGAAGCGGCAGACCGCGTCCTCGGTGCGCCGGGGCCAGGGGCCCACGGCGGCATGATTGAGGTGGATGATCCCTTCCTGTGGAAACTCCGGGTGCATGCGATCCTCCTTGGCGGGAGCCAAAGGGTAACCCAGTCAGGCGAGGCTTAGAACACCCGGAGAGACGCAGCCGAAGGAGCCCGCCTGCGCACCCGGCGCATCAGCCGCGCCCGGGAACTGGTTGTGAAAATGCGCTCAAGTTGTTAATTTACCGGCTTCTGAAGGTCCCGCTACCCCGCCCATCGACAGCGGCACGGGTCAGCATCTTACTCGCAGCTCTTCCGGACGCCGTTCGCGTGCGAATGGTCATCCCGTATTCCTAGAGCTTGAGCGCCCCGAACGTCCCGGGATACACGCGCATCCTCGCCCATCGCTGCGGCGAGGCACTCCAATTTCAGTTTGTCGGCACAGGAGTCGCGGATGAATTCCGTTGTCCAGTTCTATCGTGATCCCCAGCTTGGTGCGGTCGAGCCGCGCGAGTTCCGCGTCTTTAATGAACGCTCGATCGAACGCATCCCGGCCCTGGCCAGCCTGCCCGAGGCCATACGCTTCGAGATGCAGGTCGTTGCCAGCGTTCTTCCGTTCCGGGTCAATGACTACGTGATCGAGGAGCTGATCGACTGGAGCCGGGTTCCCGACGACCCAATCTTCCAGCTGACCTTTCCGCAACGGGACATGCTGGCCCCCGAGGCCTTCGAGCGCATGGCCGTTCTGCATCGCCAAGGGGCAGGGCGGGCCGAGATCCAGGCCCTCGCGCGCGAGCTGCGCGAGGAGCTCAACCCGCATCCAGCCGGGCAGATGGAGCTCAACCGCCCGAGCGAGGAAGCGGGCGAGGTCATCAACGGCCTCCAGCACAAGTACCGTGAAACCGTGCTGTTCTTCCCCGGCCAAGGCCAGACCTGCCACAGTTATTGCACCTTCTGCTTCCGCTGGGCCCAGTTCGTCGGTGACAAGGAGCTGCGCATCGCCAGCACCGATGCCGCGTTGCTGCACGACTACCTGCGCGGCCATCCGGAGATCAGCGATCTTTTGATGACGGGTGGCGACCCGATGGTAATGAAAACCAAGCACCTGAAGGCCTATCTTGAGGCCTTGCTGGAGCCCGATCTGGCCCACATACAGACCGTACGGATCGGCACCAAGGCCCTGACATTCTGGCCTTACCGATTCGTGACCGACTCGGATGCGGACGAACTGTTGCGTCTACTGGAACGGCTGGTCGAGGCGGGCAAGCACGTGGCCCTGATGGCGCATTACAACCATCCGAACGAATTGCGGACCCCGATTGCCCACGAGGCCATCCGCCGTGTGCGCGACACCGGCGCCGAAATTCGCGCCCAGGGGCCCTTGCTCCGGCACATCAATGACGACGCCGAGGCCTGGGCCAATCTCTGGCGCGAACAGGTACGCCTCGGGATTATCCCGTATTACATGTTCGTAGAGCGTGACACCGGGGCGCGACGCTACTTCGAGGTCCCGCTGGCGCGCGCCTGGGAGATCTACCGCGAGGCCATGAAACAGGTCTCGGGGCTCGGGCGCACCGCCCGCGGCCCCTCAATGAGCGCCGAGCCCGGCAAGGTGGAGATCCAGGGCGTTGCCGAGATCCAGGGCGAGAAGGTCTTCGTCCTGCGCTTCATCCAGGCACGCAACCCCGACTGGGTCCAGCGCCCGTTTTTTGCGCGCTACGATGACCAGGCCACCTGGCTCGATCAGCTCAAACCCGCCTTCGGCGAAGATCGCTTCTTCTTCGAGGACGAGCTGATGGCGATGAAGGCCGAATCGGCTCACTGAGTCCGCCTCAGCCGGACGGGTTTGGCACAATGGACCTCATGGACAACAACACGCTCAAGCAACGCGACCTGCGCACCCTCTGGCATCCCTGTACCCAGATGAAAGACTACGGCGAGGAGGGGACCCTCCCGCTGCTTCCGATCCAGCGGGGGGAGGGCGTCTGGCTGTACGATTTCGACGGCAATCGCTATCTGGATGCCATCAGTTCGTGGTGGGTCAACCTGTTCGGTCACGCCAACCCCCGCATCGGCAATGCGGTGAAGGAGCAGCTCGATCAGCTGGAGCACGTCATCCTCGCAGGCTGCACCCACGAGCCGGTGGTCGAGTTGTGCGAACGCCTGATCGACATCACCCCCGAAGGCCTGAACCGGGTGTTCCTGGCGGACAACGGCAGCGCCGGGGTCGAGGTCGCGCTGAAGATGAGCTTTCACTACTGGCGCAACGTCGATCGCCCGCAGAAGACCCGATTCATTCGCCTGTCCAACAGCTACCACGGCGAGACCCTGGGCGCCTTGTCCGTGAGCGATGTACCGCTGTACAGCGCAACCTACGAACCGCTGATGCTGGACGTCATCACCGTGCCGGCACCGGATTGTTTCGACCGCGAAGACGGCGAAACCTGCGCCGATGTGGCGCGTCGCCAGTTCGACCACATGGAACAGGCGCTGGCGGAACATGCCGATGAGGCCGCCGCAGTCATCGTGGAGCCCCTGGTCCAGTGCGCCGGCCACATGCGCATGTACGACCCTGAATACCTGCGGCTACTGCGTGAAGCCTGCGACCGTCACGGCGTCCACCTGATCGCCGACGAGATCGCAGTCGGCTTCGGGCGCACCGGCACGCTGTTCGCCTGCGAACAGGGGCCAATCACGCCCGATTTCATGTGCCTGTCCAAGGGCCTGACCGCCGGCTATCTGCCCATGGCCGCCGTGTTGACCACAGATACCATTTACCAGGCGTTCTACGACGATTACGAAAAGCTCAACATGTTCCTGCATTCGCATTCCTATACCGGGAATCCGCTCGCGTGCAGGGCCGCACTTGCCACACTGGACATCTTCGATTCCGATCCCGTTCTCGAGAGAAACCGGGAGCTTGCCGCCCATATCGAGAAACGACTTGAACCATTGCGGGAACATCCGCATGTCGCCGACGTGCGCCAGCACGGCATGATTGCGGCGGTGGAACTGGTGCAGGACAAGTCCCGACGCACCCCGTATCCGTGGCAGGAACGTCGCGGACTGCACATCTATCGCCACGGCCTGACACGCGGTGCGCTGTTGCGACCGCTGGGGAACGTGAGCTATCTGATGCCGCCGTACGTGATCACCGAGGAACAGATCGACTTCCTCGTCGAGGTGATGACCGAGGGGATCGAAAAGGCCGTGCGCGCCTGAGGTGCGGGATCAGGCCTAAACGGGAACGGGATTGGGCCTGGCGCAGGCCGCGTTCATGACTTCGGTGGGAGCATCCCGGTCATTCCGCTCGAGACACGCCCATCTTCAATGTCGCATAATACATATTATGTTAAATCGTGGATAAGTGACTGTGCTGGTCGCCTTAGCGAGTCCCTGGACCATGCACGTGCGGTAGCCCGGCGCGGGTTCTCTCCCCGGCCGGACTCCGGATTGTTAACGCCTTGGAGTCAGGAAAGACTGCTGATCACGCGCGTCAGGATCTGTTTCACCCGGGCCATGCCGACATCGAGATTCGCGGCGATGTCGTTCATGGTGATCTCGCCTTCGGCGCGTCCGGCCGCCCAGTTGGCGATTACGGCACAACAGGCGTAGTTCAGCCCCAGTTCACGCGCCAGTGCCGCCTCGGGCATGCCGGTCATGCCCACCAGATCGCAGCCGTCGCGTTCCAGGCGATCAATCTCCGCGGCCGTCTCCAGGCGCGGTCCCTGCGTGGCCCCGTAGGTCCCGTGCTCCACGGCCTCGATACTCAGGTCGTCAATCGCGCGGATCAGCGTCTGGCGGACGCTGTCGCTATAGGGCCAGGTCATGTCGATGTGGGTGACCTCTTCCAGGTCTTTCCCCTCGAAGAAGGTATTCGCCCGTGACCAGGTGTAATCGATGATCTGATCGGGGATCGCGACCATACCCGGCTTCATCTCTTCGCCAATCCCGCCGACTGCAGCCACGGCCACCACGTTGTCGATCCCGGCATTTTTAAGCGCCCAGATATTGGCGCGGTAGTTCACCTCGTGCGGCGGGATGGTATGCCGGGCCCCATGCCGTGGCAGAAACACGATCTCGGTGTCGTTCAGGCGGCCGAACACCAGCGGCCCCGAGGGTTCGCCATACGGCGTGTGCATTACCTGACGCCGGGTGATCTCCAGATCTTTCAGCTGGGTCAGGCCGGTGCCGCCGATGACGGCGATACGGGGTGTGGACATGAGCGCCTCGGACGTCAGTGGTTTATTGGTCGGCCACGGCGAAGATGCCGGGCGCATTGCGCAGATAGTCCTGATAATCCATACCGTACCCGAACAGGTAGCGGTTGGGGGCCTCCAGGGCGGCGTAGTCGACGGTGATCGCCGGGTCCCGCTCCGGGTTGTGCTTGTCCACCAGGACGATGGAGATCACCTGCGCCGCACCCTGCTCCTCGCAGAACGTCTTGATTCCCTCCAGGGTGATCCCGCCGTCGAGGATGTCATCAACGACGACGACGGTACGGTCCTTGAGCGACGCCTGCGGACGTGCCAACCAGTGCAGCTGATCGCCGCCGCGCGTGCCACCGCGATAGCGCGTGGCGTGCAGGTAATCCACCTGCATGGGAAACGACCAGCGGGTCAGCAACCCGCCCATCAGCACCACGCCCCCGTTCATTACGCCCATGACCAACGGATTGCGGTCCTTCAGCGAGGCGGCCGTGCGTTCCGCCAGGCGGTCGATCGCCGTCTCGACGGCATCGCGGCTGAAGAGGCAGTCGGCGTCGCGCAGCGTGGCTCGGGCCTGTTCCGGGCTCATGGCATGTCCTGAGGGTGTCGATGCGGGGAAATCATGTCCGAGCGCCGAAGATTCGGCAAGGTTGGCCTCGCCTTTTCGGAGCCCGGAAACGCAACCGGCCGGCACAAGGGCCGGCCGGCTGAAAACGAACGTCGATAACCTTAGTAGGTAAAGGTGACCGTGTCGTCGTCCATCGCTTCGGAGATGACGTAGGCGCCGCCCACGGTTTCTTCGATCTCCGGAATCAGGTCGTTGCCCCACAGATCCAGCGTCGGGGTGCAGACCTTCATTACGACGCCGGCTTCGTGGGCGTCCTTCATGAAGTCGTAGACGCTCTTGCTGGAGCCTTCCTGCACGAACAGGTTCTCGGCAACGCCCTTCTTGGCGAGCTCGCCAGCACGGCCGGTCATCACGATTTCAACGTCGTATTCCATGGCGGCAGCCACGGTGGCCTGGAAGAACGGGGCACCCAGTTCGGAAGCGTTGCTCGGGTCGGTGTTGACCATGACGATCATGAGCTTATCGGCCATTTTGGATCTCCAACTTCAGTGGTGAGTGTGAATATTACTAGCTGCTCAACTGCAAACCGGTGGCGCATTATAGGCGGCTCGGCACGCGGGTGCCAATGCGCCCTTTCCATGGGGTTATGCCGTGGCGATCTGGCTCGCTTGAGTCCAGCGCGCCAACTGCTCGCGCAGTGCGACGAGACGCTGTGGATCAGGCTCCACTGGGCGCGCCCGCAAGCGTTCCAGTCGACGCCGCGATTCAGGTGACAACGGCTGATCCGTCTGGGCGGCAAGGATGATGTCGGCTTGTTCCGGCTGGTTGCAAATCAGCACCATGTCGCAGCCGGCCGCACGTGCGGCCGCAGCGCGCTCGGCGGGCCCGCCAATGCCCTCCGCTCCAGCCATGGCGAGGTCGTCGCTGAGGATCGCCCCGCGGTAGCGCAGTTCGCGGCGCAGGATGTCCTGCAGCCAGACGCGCGAGAAGCCCGCGGGATGTTCATCCACCTGTGGGTATACGACGTGGGCCGGCATGATGGCCTCGAGGTCCCCAAGCACCGGGCGAAATGCCTCCAGATCCTGATTCTCGATCTCGGAGAGTGGACGGTCGTCGACCGGCAAGGCCACGTGCGAATCCGCGGCAACAGCCCCGTGACCCGGGAAATGCTTGCCCACGGCCGCCATGCCGGCCGCGGACAGGCCCCGGATCAACTCGCCGGCCAGGCGCGCGATCACGTCCGGGTCATAATGGAAGGCACGATCACCGATGATCTCGCTGATGTCGAGGTCGCGATCCAGCACCGGGGTAAAGCTGAAGTCGATGTCCACCGAGCGCAGCTCGCGCCCGAGAAGTTCGCCGGTCGCATGCGCGAGCTCGCAGGCCTTGTTGCGGTCGTAATCGTGGACGTGGCCCAGCTGACGCATCGGCGGGATGGCGGTGAAGCCATCGCGCAGCCGTTGCACCCGCCCGCCCTCCTGGTCCACCGCAATCAGGATGCCGGGGCGCTCGGCGCGAATGGCGGCGACCAGCGCGCTCACCTGCTCCGCAGCGCCGACGTTGCGGGCGAACAGGATCACGCCGCCGGTGGCGGGATGACGCAGGCGTTCACGGTCTTCGGGAGTCAGTTCGGTACCGGCGACATCGAGCATCACCGGACCCAGGGGCAAGGGGTCGTTCTTGGACATTACTCAGGGGCTCGATTCGGCGCTCCCGCGGGAGCCATCTTTTCAGGATAGCGAGGCTTCGGGGAGAAAGGCGAGTGCCTTGAGCTTTTCGATGCGGTTGCGAATGCGGGCGGCCTCCTCGAACTCGAGGTCGCGGGCCTTGGCAAACATCTCTTGTTCCAGGCGCTCGATCTCCTTGGTCGCATTCTCCGGCGCGCCCACGTAATCGGCGCCCTCCTCCGCCACCTTCCGGCCTCGTCGGCCACCGGCGCCGGGCATCGCGTTGCGCGCCTCCAGGATGTCCGCAACGTTCTTGCGAATGCCCTTGGGCGTGATCCCGTGGGCCTCATTGTGCTCGATCTGCTTGGCCCGGCGGCGCTCGGTCTCGTCGATCGCGCGCCGCATGGATCCGGTCACCTTGTCGGCGTACAGGATCGCCTTGCCGTTGACGTTGCGCGCGGCGCGGCCGATGGTCTGGATCAGCGAACGATCGGAGCGCAGGAAGCCCTCCTTGTCGGCATCCAGGATCGCCACCAGCGAGACCTCCGGCATGTCCAGGCCTTCGCGCAGCAGGTTGATCCCCACCAGCACATCGAACTCGCCCAGGCGCAGGTCGCGGATGATCTCCATGCGCTCGACGGTATCGATATCCGAGTGCAGGTAGCGCACGCGTACCCCGTGCTCGGACAGATAATCCGTCAAGTCCTCGGCCATGCGTTTGGTCAGCGTGGTGATCAGGACGCGCTCGTTGCATTCGACCCGATCGCGAATCTCGGAGAGTGCGTCGTCCACCTGGGTACCGGCCGGGCGGATCTCCAGGATCGGGTCCAGCAACCCGGTCGGGCGCACCACCTGGTCCACGATCGCGTCGGCACGCTCACGCTCATAGGGCCCCGGGGTGGCGGAGACGTAGATCGTCTGCGGCTGCAAGGCCTCGAACTCCTCGAAACGCAGCGGCCGGTTGTCCAGCGCCGACGGCAGGCGAAAGCCGTATTCCACCAGCGTCTCCTTGCGCGAACGGTCGCCCTTGTACATCCCGCCCACCTGCGGGACCGACACGTGCGACTCGTCGATCACCAACAGCGCATCCTTGGGCAGGTAGTCGAAAAAGGTCGGTGGCGGCTCGCCCGGGGCGCGGCCGGAGAGGTAGCGCGAGTAGTTCTCGATGCCGTTGCAGTAGCCGATCTCGAGGATCATCTCCAGATCGAACAGCGTGCGTTGCTCCAGACGCTGCGCTTCGACCAGCCGGTCTTCCTTGCGCAGAAAGTCCAGGCGCTCCTTCAATTCGTCGCGGATGTGGTCCACCGCCCCCAACAGGGTTTCGCGCGGCGTCACGTAGTGGGTCTTCGGGTAGATCGTCAGGCGCGGGACGGTGCGCAGCTGTTCGCCGGTCAGGGGGTCGAAATACGACAGCCGTTCCACCTCGTCGTCGAACAGCTCGATGCGCACCGCCTCGATGTCCGACTCCGCCGGGTGGATGTCGATGACTTCGCCGCGGACGCGGTAGGTCGCTCGGCGCAACTCCGCATCGTTGCGGGTGTACTGCAACTCCGCCAGGCGCCGCAGCAAGTCGCGCTGGTCAATACGCTCGCCGCGCTCCAGATGCAGCACCATGGAGAGATACTTGCGCGGATCGCCCAGGCCGTAAATCGCGGAGACCGACGCCACGATGATCGCATCGCGCCGCTCCAGCAACGCACGCGTGGCCGACAGGCGCATCTGCTCGATGTGGTCGTTGATCGACGCGTCCTTCTCGATATAGGTATCCGAGGACGGGACGTAGGCCTCCGGCTGGTAGTAATCGTAGTAGGAAACGAAATACTCCACCGTGTTGTTCGGGAAAAACTCCTTGAATTCCCCGTACAATTGGGCGGCCAGGGTCTTGTTTGGCGCCAGGATGATGGTGGGGCGCTGGATATTCTCGATCACATTGGCGATGGTGAACGTCTTGCCCGACCCGGTGACCCCGAGCAGGACCTGATGTGCCAGGCCCGCCTCGAGGCCTTCGGTCAATGCCGCGATCGCCGCGGGCTGGTCGCCAGCCGGCTGGTATTCGGACACCACCTGGAATTGTTCGCCTTCGCCTGGCTGCACCTTATCCTCCGCGCCTGATTTCAGTATCATTTCGCACCCGACCGCCCGCGCGGCCCTTCGCCCCGATCACACAGAGGCCCCACCTTGGAAATCGAGCTCTCCGACCGCGTCCAGCGCATCCAGCCCTCCCCCACTCTCGCCGTCAGCGCCCTGGCCGCCCAGCTGCGAGCCGAGGGTCGGGATATTGTCGGGCTGGGGGCCGGAGAACCGGATTTCGATACCCCCGAGCATATCAAGCAGGCCGCGGTCGACGCGCTTGCCCGCGGAGAAACCAAGTACACTCCGGTGGACGGAACGGTCAGTCTCAAGGCCGCCATCATTCGGAAATTCGATCGCGACAACGGCCTGACGTTCACCCCCGACCAGATCCTGGTCTCCTCCGGCGGCAAGCAGAGCATCTTCAACCTCTGCCAGGCCCTGCTGAACCCGGGCGACGAAGTGGTGATCCCCGCCCCCTACTGGGTCTCCTACCCGGATATTGCCCTGCTCGCCGGCGCCCGCCCGGTGGTCGTCAGCGCAGAGCAGGAAGCCGGCTTCCGCATCACCGGCGCACAGCTGGAAGCGGCGATCACCCCGAACACCCGCCTGGTGTTCCTGAACAGCCCGTCCAACCCCACAGGTGCCGCCTATTCGGCCGAGCAACTGACGGAACTGGCCGAGGTCCTGCGACGCCATCCGCGCGTCGTCATCGCCACCGACGACATGTACGAGCACATCCTGTTCGGCTCCACGCCGTTCGTGAACATCGTCAACGTGGCCCCGGACCTGCTGGACCGTACCGTGGTCCTGAACGGCGTTTCCAAGGCCTACGCGATGACCGGCTGGCGTATCGGCTACGCCGGTGGACCCAAAAACCTGATCGCGGCGATGAAGAAGATCCAGTCGCAAAGCACCTCCAACCCGACTTCCATTGCCCAGGCCGGGGCCGAGGCCGCGCTCGATGGCGATCAGGACTGCGTGGTCGCCATGTGCTCCGCCTTTGCCGAGCGGGCACGTCGCGTGGTGGACGGCCTCAATGCCATCGACGGGATCGAGTGCCTGATGCCAGACGGTACGTTCTACTGCTTCCCGCGCGTCACCGGATTGATGCAGGCCGCGGACATCGATACCGATGTGGCCCTGACCAAGCAGCTGCTGGACGAGGTGGGGGTGGCCCTGGTGCCGGGCAGCGCCTTCGGGGCTCCGGGCCATGTTCGCGTCTCGTTCGCCACCAGCGTCGATCAGCTCGACAAGGCCCTGGAACGCCTGCGCCAGTTCGTGGCCAACCACAGCTGAGGCCGCGAACGGCGGTAAAACGCGAAGGGCGGCCAGATTTCCCTTGACGCCCCCGCCCCGCCCCATTAGGATTTGCGCCCAATTCCCCGGTAGCTCAGTTGGTAGAGCGGGTGACTGTTAATCACTAGGTCGGCGGTTCGAGCCCGTCCCGGGGAGCCAGATACAGGAAAAGGGCCAGGTCATTGCGACCTGGCCCTTTTTCGTGGTGCGTACAGCGGTGCCGATTACTCGGGATCGTGTTCGATGGGCTCCAGAGAACCCATATAGATCGCGATGGCGCGGCGATCGGCATCGGTCAGGTGGGCAGTGCCGTGGTCGATCACGTCGGCCATGCCGCCGCCTGCAAAATCGCCGTCGCGGGTCAGGCCCATCTCCAGATAGCGCGCGATATGCCGCTCCCCCCAGCGTCCGATGCCGGTTTCGCGATCCGGGGTGATATTGGAGGCAACGTCCCCGTCGGGCAGTCGGGCGCCGGCCCCAATGCGCTTGAGGTCCAGACCACCGGTCCGCGTGCGCGGGGTATGGCACTCCATGCAGTGTCCAAGGGCGTTGGCGAGGTAGGCCCCACGGTTCCATTCGTCCGACTGGTCGGGGTCAGCCTCGAAGGTGCCCGGTTCGAAATGCAGCCACTTCCAGCCCATCAGGGATGACCGGAACTGGGCATACCAGACCAGGTCATGCGGGGTGTTTTCTCGAGCGACGGGCTCCACCTCGGACTGCAGAAAGGCCCACAGGGCTTCCACGTCTCGCGGCTGCATCTTTGTGTACGACGTATACGGAAAGGCCGGATAGTAGTGGCGTCCGTCCGGACTGCGGCCCTCCAGCAGGGCGCGCTTGAAGTCCTCTTCCGACCAGCCCCCGATGCCGTGTTCCGCATCCGGGGTGATGTTCGGACCATAGAACGCACCAAACGGGCTCTCGATCGCACGCCCGCCGGCCAGGAATTCCTTGTCTTCGGCCGTGTGGCAGGTCACGCAGCCACCGGCTCGCAAGACGTACTCACCGTAGGCGATCTGCTCGTCGGTACCCGCGGACGGGTCGTGCTCGCCAATCTGCACCCCTGCCTGCGCCGTGGCCGCCGATCCAACCAGAAAAAGGGCTGACAGACAGGCTGTCAGCCCCTTGTTGCGAACTGCCGCCATGGATCACTCGCGGCGGAAGTCGTCGTGGCAGGCCTGGCAGGACTGTCCAAGGTTGCGAAAACGAATGGCGTATTCGCCTTCGTCACCGGCTTCCACGGCTGCGTGCAGGGCCTCGGCGGCCTCCACGGTGTCATTGGAGAGCTCCTCGAAGCGCTCCCAGTCGCCCCAGATCTCTTCCTTGGCATCGGTGTCCGGGAAGTCGCTTCCCTCGGGGAAGAGGCCCGGGATGTCCTGACTGAGCGCCACCAGCTGACTGGTATGCATCTCGAGGTTGTCGCCGAACTCGGCGCCGTCCACGACCACGGCGGCAATCGCGCCCACGTTGCCACCAATGGCGCGCATCACACCCTGGCGGTAATCGATGGTGGCCTCGTGTTCATCGAAGGCGTGAACGGTACTGCCGGCACCCAGCCCGAGGGTGAGTGCGGCGGCCACGGAGGTGGCGGTAATCAGGCGTGCGACGTTCTTCATGGTGCTTCCTCCCTGTAACAAACAAGAATTCGCCGATATCGGGCGAATCGGATATTCAAGGTCACTATAGACGGACGAATGGCCCAATTTCCATGAGCGAAAATGATCACCGTTAACGGACGCCGGTTTTTCCGATTGACCACATTCCCTGCGCGGGGTCCACGGACAAAGCCGGTACAATCGAACGACCCCCACTACGCGCTAAAAAGATGATCGCAAACCCCGATTACCCCACCGACGAGACGGCCCTCCGCGAGGCCATCATCCACACCGGCATGGAGACCAATCGTCGCGGGCTCAACCAGGGCACCTCGGGCAATATCAGCGTGCGCTGCGGCGACGGCATGCTGATTACGCCCTCGGGCATCGCGTACGAGGCGTTACAGCCAGACGACCTGGTCTATATCGATGCAGACGGGCAATGGGCGCCCGGCCGCAAGCCCTCCAGCGAGTGGCACTTCCATCGCGCCATCCTGCAGGCGCGACCGGAGCTGGGAGCCGTCGTCCATGTCCATTCCGTCCATGCCAGTGTCGTGGCGATCCAGGGCCGCGACATCCCCGCGCTGCATTACATGATCGCCGCAGCCGGCGGGAACTCCATCCGTTGCGCCCCATACGCCACGTTTGGAACGGAGACCCTCTCGCAGCTCGCGGTGGCGGCCTTGCAGGACCGCACGGCTTGCCTGCTCGCAAATCACGGGATGATTGCCACCGGCACGGATCTGGCGCGCGCCCTGTGGCTCACCGAGGAGGTTGAACTCCTGGCGCGGCAATATGTGCTGAGCCTGCAGATCGGAGGGCCACAACTGCTGGACGACGCGGAGATGGATCGCGTCCTGGAAAAGTTTCGCCACTACGGGCCACAGCGCGACAGGAAATAGACACGCGTGGAGCGTGCCACCCTCAAAGACCGGGGGTGACACCTTCTCCATCGGCCAGCGGGGCCGAGCGCGGGGCGAAGTCGGCGCGATCACGGGTTTCCAGATAGTGCTGCAGGGCCCAGGTCACCGACGGGAAGGCGCGCTCCTCCGGCAGTTCATCGAATCGGAACAGGCCGACCTCTTCCGATTCAGGGCCCGGCGCAATCGCATCGCTCAGCAAGCGCGCCCGATAGATCATCTGCACATGCCCGATGTGCGGGACGCTATAGACGCCCAGCAACTGACCGATTTCCAGATCGGCCCGCGCCTCCTCCCAGGCCTCGCGGCGGGCCCCCTCGGCCGGGCTTTCCCCCTTTTCCATGAACCCCGCCGGCAGGGTCCAGAAACCACGACGCGGCTGAATGGCCCTTCGACAAAGCAATACGCGGTCTTCCCAGATGGCCACGCTGCCGACGATGATTCGCGGGTTTTCGTAGTCAACGAAGCCACAATGGTCGCAGACACGCCGTTCGCGATCATCGCCTTCGGGGATATGGTGATGGAAGCTGGCGTCCAGCCTGTTTTGATTGCGACTCATGGCGGTACCGTTAGGGGCGTTATAGCTTTAAATACAAAGTCGTACAGTGCCATGCGGTGCACCAGAGAGCCGAGCTCGAACACGCGCCGGTGGCCGCGGTCCACAATAGAGGCTTGCGCACCGAGGCAGTACAGAGGCGAACATGACCACACGCACACGCTTTACCGTTGGTGAGCTCATTCACCATACCAAGTTCGATTACCGGGGTGTGATCGTCGATGTGGATCCGGTGTACGCCGGGTCGGACGAATGGTACGAAACCGTGGCCAAGAGCCGCCCACCCAAAGACCAGCCGTGGTATCACGTGCTGGTGGACGGCTATTCGCACAGCACCTACGTGGCCGAACGCCACCTGGAGCCGGATACTCGCGGCGAACAGATCGAACACCCCGCCCTCGGGCAGTTCTTCGATCGTTTCATGAACGGCCGCTACTCGCGCCACGGCGAGCCCGGCGCCCACTAACCCACAACTGCAGGGAAGACCATGGCACAGGACAACCGCCGCAGCCGCGTCGTCACCGAAGGGCCCCGCCGCACGCCCAACCGCGCCATGCTGCGCGCAGTCGGCTTCGGCGACGACGACTTTCAGCGCCCGATCGTGGGCATTGCCAACGCGCACAGCACGATCACGCCCTGCAACATGGGCATTGGTGCCCTCGCCGCCCGCGCCGAACAGGCGGTGCGGCAAGCCGGGGGCATGCCACAGACCTTTGGCACCATCACCATCTCCGACGGCATCTCCATGGGGACGCCGGGGATGAAGTACTCGCTGGTCTCGCGCGAGGTCATCGCCGACGCCATCGAGACCGTAGTCAACGGCCAGAGCCTGGACGGCATTCTCGCCACCGGCGGCTGCGACAAGAACATGCCCGGGGCGATGATTGCCCTGGCCCGTCTCAACGTGCCGGGCATCTTCGTCTACGGCGGAACCATCAAGCCCGGGCACTACAAGGGTCAGGACCTGACTATCGTCAGCGCCTTCGAGGCCGTGGGCCAGCATGGTGCCGGCAATCTGTCCGACGAGGACCTTCAGGGCGTGGAACGCAACGCCTGCCCCGGCGCCGGCTCCTGCGGCGGCATGTTCACCGCCAATACCATGTCGAGTGCCTTCGAGGCCATGGGCATGAGCCTCCCCGGTTCGTCCACCCAGGCCGCCGAGGACCCGGAAAAGGGCGATTCGGCCGCCCGGTCGGCCGAGGTCCTGGTAGCGGCCATCCACGCGAACCGGCGCCCGCGCGACATCCTGACCCGCGAGGCCTTCGAGAACGCTCTCGCCGTGGTGATGGCCATCGGGGGCTCCACCAACGCAGTACTCCACCTGCTGGCGATTGCGCATGCCGCCGAGGTCCCCCTGGACATCGACGACGTCGAGCGCATCCGCCGCAAGGTCCCCGTGCTGTGCGACCTGAAGCCTTCCGGACGCTACGTGACCACCCAGTTCCATGCGGTGGGCGGCACGCCCCAGGTGATGAAGATGCTCCTGAATGCCGGGCTGATGCACGGTGAGTGCCTGACCATTACCGGGGCCACCCTGGCCGAGACCCTGGCGGAGATCCCCGATACGCCCTCCCCGGATCAGGAGATCATCCGCCCGCTGGAGCGGCCCCTGTACCCACACGGGCACCTGGCCATCCTCAAGGGCAATCTCGCGACCGAGGGCGCGGTGGCCAAGATCACCGGACTCAAGCGGACCGCCATCGCCGGCCCCGCGCGCTGCTTCGACTCCGAGGAGGCCTGCCTGGATGCCATCCTCGACGGCCAGATCCAGGCCGGCGATATCCTCGTCATCCGCTACGAGGGGCCGCGTGGGGGTCCCGGCATGCGCGAGATGCTCGCGCCGACCGCCGCGATCATCGGTGCGGGCCTGGGAGATTCCGTTGGTCTGATTACCGACGGGCGGTTCTCCGGCGGGACGTACGGAATGGTGGTTGGACATGTCGCCCCCGAGGCGGCGACCGGCGGCACGATTGCGCTGGTCCGGGACGGGGATACGATCGAGATCGATGCCGGCGAAAACCGGCTCACGCTGCAGGTCGACGAAGCCGAGCTGGAACACCGCCGCGCCGCCTGGGAGCCGCCGGTGCCCCGCTTTGACCGCGGGGTCCTGGCGAAATACTCGCGTATCGTGGGCTCGGCCAGTCGCGGTGCCGTAACCGACGATTTCACCTGACGGCGGGGAGCAAAAGAGTCCGATGACACACCCGGACCCCCGCCACCCCGACTTCAGCATGATGCCGCCGGTGATCGGCTTCCTGCTGATCGCCAACGTGGGCCTGTTCCTCACTATGCCGTGGCTGGGTGACTGGTTGATCACCCATTTCGGGCTCTGGCCCATCGGCACGCCGGCCACCGTCCATCAGGACGGCAGCTGGATGCGGGTGCCCGACTTCCAGCTCTGGCAGCTGGTCAGTTACGGCTTTCTGCACGGCGGTCCAGTCCATTTGTTCGTAAACCTGTTCGCCGTATGGATGCTGGGCGTGCAGATCGAGAACGCGTGGGGTTCACGCACCTTCGGGACCTACTTTCTGGTGTGCGTGATCGGCGCCGGGCTGGTGCAGCTGGTCATCACTGCCCACGGCAACGGTGACATGATCTACCCGACCATCGGGGCCTCGGGCGGGGTATTCGGGGTTCTGCTCGCGTTCGGGATGATGTTCCCCAACCAGCGCCTGTTCCTGATCTTCCTGCCGATCCCGATCAAGGCCAAGTACTTCGTGATCGGCTACGGTGCGCTGGAGCTGTACCTGGGGATCTCCGGCACGCTCGCCGGCATCGCCCATTTCGCTCATCTGGGCGGGATGGCCTTCGGCTTCCTGCTCATCCAGTACTGGCGCGGGCGCCTGCCGATCCGCCCGCGTCAGCGCCGTTTCTGGTGGTGACAGGACCCGCCGAGGCTCGGCGTCTCCCTAGCGGTTGCGGAGATACTCGGCGAAGTCGTCTTTCAGCTCCGGGTGGTTCAGAGCGAGCTCCACGGTCGCCTCCAGATAGCCCAGCTTGGAACCGCAATCGAAGCGGCGCCCCTCGAAGTTGAAGGCCGTTACCCGCTCCAGCTCCAGCAACCGCGCGATGGCATCGGTCAGCTGGATCTCGCCGCCGGCCCCTGGCTTTTGCGTGGCCAGCATCTCGAAGATTCTCGGGGTCAGGATGTAACGCCCCACCACCGCCACGTTCGACGGGGCCTGGTCCGGATCGGGCTTCTCGACGATCCCCTTCACATCCCAGCTGCGCGGGCCGGTCTTCACTGGATCGATGATCCCGTACTGATGTGTGCGGTCACCCGGCACTTCTTCCACCCCGAGCACGCTGCACCCGTGCTCGGCGTATTGCTCCACCATCTGCCGCGTCGCCCCACCATTACTTGACTCAATCAGGTCGTCCGCCAGGATCACGGCAAAGGGTTCGTTACGCACAATCGGATGGGCACAGGCCACCGCATGGCCGAGACCCAGCGCATCGGACTGGCGCACATAGACACAGGTCACGTTCGGCGGAACGATATTACGCACCTGCTCCAGGAGCTCTGTCTTGCCACGCTCCTCCAGCTCGTGTTCCAGCTCGTAAGCCTTGTCGAAGTGGTCCGGAATGGAGCGCTTGTTGCGCCCGGTCACGAACACCAGGGTCTCGATCCCCGCTTCCACCGCCTCCTCCGCTGCGTACTGGATCAGCGGCTTGTCCACGATCGGCAGCATCTCCTTCGGATTCGCCTTGGTGGCCGGCAGAAAACGCGTACCCATGCCGGCAACCGGGAACACGGCAGTACGGATCGGTGGGTGATTCTGGCTCATTCCATCTCCTGGGCGCTCAATAACGAACCCCTGGCCCACGCGTCCTGCCGGACCCATTGACCAGGGGCTGGAACCGGATGGCAGCACACGCCGCCATCCACTACGCTACAACGTTACTCGACGACGATGCGGTCGAGATTCATCTCCACGGTGCGTTCACCAATCCCGGAGACCTCGGTCAGTGCCTGCACCGAAGCGAACTCACCGTGTGCCTCGCGGTGCTCCACGATCGCCTGGGCCTTCACCGGACCGACGTTGTCCAGCGCGGCCAGCTCTTCGGCGGATGCGCCATTCACGTTGAGCGGCTGGCCTCCCGAGGCCGTAACCATCACCAACGGCAGGACGCAAAGGCCCGCCAGGGCCCAGCACTTCGCGCATTGAAAAAGCTTCTTCATGAAAACGCTCCTTATCTTCATTGAACGATCGGTGCATCCATGCACCAACGGCATCCTAGCGGGATTGATGCCCTGCGAAAACCCCTCCAATCCACGCCGTCATTCCCTCTTCCCCAATCGTGTGATGAAGGCCTCCATGGCCATGCTCGGGTCCGCGGCACGCGTGATCGGCCGGCCGACCACGATGGCGCTGGCCCCGGCCGAGATCGCCCGTTCGGGGGTCATCACCCGCTTCTGATCGTCCCCGCCCGCGTCCTCCAGCCGAATTCCGGGCGTTACCAGCAACGGATCCTCGCCGAGCAGGCGGCGCAGCATGGCGGCCTCCTGCGCCGAACAGACCAGCCCTTCCAAGCCCGCCTTGCGCACCGCCAGTTCGCCCAGAAGACGCACCTGCTCGGCCGGTTCCCGATTCACGCCGATCTCACGCAAGGTACCGGCGTCACTGGAGGTCAGCACCGTTACGGCCAGAAGTGCCGTCGTGTCATTCGTCTCGCGCACCGCCGCGTGCGCGGCGCGCATCATCTCCACACCGCCGCTGGCATGCACGTTAATCAACCAGACACCGGTCCGCGCCGCGGCCCGACAAGCCGCCGCCACCGTATTCGGGATGTCGTGGAACTTCAGATCCAGAAAGACGCGAAAACCCAGGCCGTGCAGACGGTGCAACAGTTCGGGCCCGGCGACCACGAACAGCTCAAACCCGACCTTCAGCGCGCACTGGGCTGGATCAAGCTTTCGGGCGAACGCCAGTGCGGCTTCGGCTTCGGAAAAATCGAGCGCCACAATCAGGCGCGTTGCAGGTTCCGGAATCGGATTCATGAACGGGGACTCCCTTCGCGGATTAGCGCCTCCTCGGCGGCCTCCGTCGTCTGGTCAATGTCGAAGTCGAGACCGCGCAGCGTATCCCAGCGACGACAGCTTGGGCACTGCCACACATGCGCACGCCCTTGATAGCCACAGTTCACGCACTGGTACAGATGCTGGCTCCCGAGCTGGTCCGCCAGGGCCTTCTCGAATGCTGCAAACTCCGTGCTGTATTGCTGGACCGCCGGGAGAATCTTCATCCAGCGCACCGCCTCCAGCAATCCCGAGGTCGGCACCGGGCGCTGTGCCAGGATCGAACCCAGCTCCATCAGCGCGGCATCCAGTCGGCCAGTGCGTCGATAAAGACGCATCAGGGCGATGCGCGCCATCGTGATCCCACGGTTGCGCGCAAGATCGTCGAGGAGCTCCTCCAGCTGACCTAGACGATTCTCCCCAGGCAGCTCCTGATGCAACCGCTCGATACGCGGTACCAGCAAGGGCGCCAGCTGCGGGGTACGCGCCACCGCATCGCGTCCGAATCCGATCGCCTCGCGGATCTCGCCCTTGCGTGCCGCGATCTCCGACTGGATCAGCAGTGCCCGCGAAAGCCCCGGCACCAGGCCCTCGGCCTGCTCCGCGCGCGCTCTGGCGCTTTCCCAGTCACCCTTGTCCAGCGCGATCTGGGCCAGTTCGCAATGATAATGCGCGATCCTCTGATGCTCGTGCGCGACCCCATGTTCTTTCAGCCGGTCGCCCACCTCGATCGCACGCTCCCATTCCCGCTGGGTCTCGTAGACCTGACGCAGGCCTTCCAGTGCGGCGACCGCCTGATGCGGCGAATCCGCCAATTCACGAAACACCGCCTCCGCCCGATCCAATACGCCGGCCAGGAGAAAATCCTCGCCCAGTTCGCACAGGGCCTGCGCCCGCTGCGCCGCGGGCAGCGTGGGCCGCGCGACCAGGTTCTGATGGATACGGATGGCGCGGTCGACCTCGCCCCGGCGCCGGAAGAGCCGGCCCAGGATCACATGGGTCTCGAAGGTTTCGTGATCGACTTCCACCATTTCGATGAAGGCCTGAAGGGCATCATCCGTGCGGTCGTCGAGGAGGTGGCGCACACCTTCCAGGTAGCGATCCAGTGACGGCTCCCGTTCCTCACGGTCTTCCGGCACGCCGTAACGCGCGAGCCACCAGCCACTCGCAGCCGCAATAGGTAGCAGCAACCAGAACCAGTCGTCGATCATGAGCGAGAATGGTTCCCGGATGAGAAAAGAAACGTGTGGGGCGTCAGTGGCCGCATGCGCGCCACGTGACTAGTAGAAATCCCGCATGGGTGCGGTACGCAACTGCTCGACCTCGACCTTGAGGGCATGGTTCTGTTCGCGCAGGTCTGCAATCTTTTGACGCAACCGGCGCAGCCGCAGCCAGAGTACGAGCGAAGCCAAAACGACCCCGAACAGGACCGCAATCCCGAGGAACACCACGAGCGGCGCCTCGATCTGCACACCGGGTAACGCAAGGGTCACCAGGTCTTCGTTCAATACAACAAGAATGCCAACAGCGGACGAAATCACGATAAGCGCGGCAAAGGCCACGGCATTGCGAATCTGCTGTCGACGTCGGTCGTCCACGGACGGTCCCTAGTCGTTCCCGTCGATGGAGCCGTTTACCCGTTCGCGCAATTCCTTGCCGGGCTTGAAATGGGGGACATGCTTACCGGGCAAGGCAACACCTTCACCGGTCTTGGGGTTGCGTCCCAGCCTTGGGGGCCGGAAATGGAGGGAAAAACTGCCGAAGCCCCGAATCTCTACCCGCTGCCCATTGGCCAGCGCATGACTCATCCGTTCGAGTAATGCCTTGACCGACATCTCGACATCCCTGGCAGGCAAATGTGGCGATTTCCGGGCGAGGTTCTCGATCAATTCCGATTTGGTCATCTGGCACTCGTCACAGACAGGAAGGAAACCCGGTTTCCCGGAACAAAATGGCCCACGGCACCTTCCGGCACCGTGGGCCGCTGCAGAACGGACTTAGTCGTTCTTGTCCATCTGCTCCTTGAGCAGATCGCCCAGGGTAGTACCGGTACCGGCATTGCTGCCGTAATCGGAGACCATCTCGGCTTCCTCGGCACGATCCTTGGCCTTGATCGACAGGCTGATGGCGCGGGTCTTCTTGTCAACGCCCATGAATCGGGCTTCGACGGTTTCGCCGACCTTCAGCACGGTGCTGGCATCCTCCACACGATCCTGGGAGATGTCGGCGGCACGCAGGATGCCGTCGATGCCGTCGGCCAGTTCGATCACCGCGGCCTTGGCGTCCACTTCCTTCACGGTACCGGACACGATGCTGCCCTTGCTGTGCTCGGCCACGAAGTTGGCGAACGGATCGCGGTCCAGCTGCTTCAGACCCAGGGAGATGCGCTCGCGCTCGGGATCCACGGACAGAACCACGGCCTCGACCTCGTCACCCTTCTTGAAGTTGCGGATCGCCTCTTCGCCGGCCTCGTGCCAGGACAGGTCGGAGAGGTGGATCAGGCCGTCGATGCCGCCTTCCAGGCCAACAAACACACCGAAATCGGTGATCGACTTGATCTGGCCACTGACCTTCTCGCCCCGGTTGTGGTTGGCCGCGAAGTCGTCCCACGGGTTGGACTGGCACTGCTTCATGCCCAAGGAGATGCGGCGGCGCTCTTCGTCCAGGTCCAGGATCATTACCTCGACCTCGTCACCGATGGCAACCATCTTGCCCGGGTTGACGTTCTTGTTGGTCCAGTCCATCTCGGACACGTGCACCAGGCCTTCCACGCCGTCTTCGATCTCCACGAAGCAGCCGTAATCGGTGATGTTGGTGACCTTGCCGAAGATCCGGGTACCGGTCGGGTAACGACGGGTGATGTTTTCCCACGGATCCTCGCCCAGCTGCTTCAGGCCCAGCGACACACGCATGCGCTCGCGGTCGAACTTCAGGACCTTGACCTCGACTTCCTGGCCGATCTCGACCACGTCGGACGGATGCTTGACGCGCTTCCAGGCCATATCGGTGATGTGCAGCAGGCCGTCGATGCCGCCCAGATCCAGGAACGCACCATAGTCGGTCAGGTTCTTGACGATGCCCTTGACCTGCGCGCCTTCCTGCAGGTTCTTCAGCAGCTCTTCGCGCTCGGCGCTGTATTCCTGTTCGACCACGGCGCGACGCGACACCACCACGTTGTTGCGACGGCGATCCAGCTTGATGAGCTTGAATTCCAGCTCCTTGCCTTCCAGATACGCGGTATCGCGCACCGGACGGACATCCACGAGTGAACCCGGCAGGAACGCCCGGATATCGCCCAGCTCGACGGTGTAGCCACCCTTGACCTTGCCGGAGATCTTGCCGGTGACGTACTGCTCTTCTTCCATCGCACCTTCGAGACGGTCCCAGGCCTTGGCTCGCTTGGCCTTCTCGCGCGACATGCGCGTCTCGCCGAAACCGTCTTCCGGGGTTTCGAGGGCCACTTCGACGACATCGCCGACCTTGACCTCGAGCTCACCCTCTTCGTTCATGAACTGCTCGGTGGGAATGACCCCCTCGGACTTCAGGCCGGCGTTCACCACGACGACTTCCGGGGTGACCTCAATGACGGTGGCACTGAGGATGGCACCCGGCTGCATCTGGGTGTAGGCCATGCTCTCTTCGAGCAGTTGCGCGAAACTTTCACTCATGGATTTGTGAACCTGTGGTTTAACAAATGCTTGCAGATACTTCCTGCAACCAGTTCTAGACGTTTATGATCCCGCTTCCGACGGCTTATTCCGCGGGGCGGGGGCTTTGTTCCGGGAGTACGTCCCGGAGGCGTTCCAGGATCATGTCGACCACGCCGACGATGTCCAGGTCCGTGGTATCCACTTCCCAGGCATCTTCGGCGGGCTTGAGGGGGGCCACGCTGCGTTCGCGATCACGCCGGTCGCGGGCCTCCATCTCGTCCTGAAGGGCGGAGAGATTAGCACTAAGTCCTTGTTCCTTCAACTGCATGTATCGCCGCCTGGCCCGCTCCTCGGCCGAGGCCGTCAGGAAGATCTTCAGGTCCGCTTCGGGGAACACGACCGTGCCCATGTCGCGCCCGTCGGCGACCAGCCCCGGGGCCTTCGCGAAACCGCGCTGACGCTCCAACAGCGCCTCGCGCACCGCCGGAATCGCAGCCACCTGCGAGGCGTCACTGCCCGTCTGCTCCGTGCGCAGCAGTTGGTCCACGGGTGCACCTTCCAGCAGCGTGGTCACGGCCGTGGCATCCCGATTGACCTCGAAGTCCACATCCAGACCCGCGGCCAGCCGGGCCAGCGCCTCCTCGTCGGTCAGTTCCACGCCGTGCTGCCGGGCAGCCAGCCCCAACAGGCGATAGAGGGCTCCGCTATCCAGAAGATGCCAGCCCATCGCCGCCGCCACGCGCATGCAGACCGTGCCCTTCCCTGCACCGCCGGGGCCATCAATGGTCAGTACCGGAATGGCCGTATTCATGCCGCCTCCAGTTGCAGTCCAGCCTCACGCGCCAGCGCCACGAAGCCGGGGAAAGAGGTCCCCACGTTGGCGCAATCGCGGATGCGGATCGGCGCTCGGGCACGCAGCCCGGCCATCGCGAACGACATGGCGATGCGGTGATCGCCATGACTGTCGACCTCGCCCCCAGTGAAACCGTCACCGCCCTGGATGCGAATGCCATCCGGCTGCACTGCGCAGTCCACGCCCAGCGCGGCCAGACCATCGGCCATCACCTGGATACGATCACTTTCCTTGACCCGCAGCTCCTCCGCGCCGGTCAGGACCGTCTCGCCCTCGGCACAGGCCGCGGCAACGAAGATGGCCGGGAATTCATCGATTGCCAGTGGCACCAGGTGCTCGGGGATCTGGATCCCCTTCAGAGTGGCCGCCTCGACCTCGAGATCGGCCACGGGCTCGCCGCCGGCCTCGCGCTCATCGAGGACGCGGATCTCGGCGCCCATCAGACGCAGGATGTCGATCACGCCCGTGCGCGTCGGGTTGATCCCCACATGTTCCAGGCGCATGCGCGAGCCGGTGGCAATCGAGGCACCGACCAGAAAAAACGCCGCCGACGAGATGTCCGCGGGCACATCCACCGGGCTTCCGACCAGGCGCCCGCCGCCCTCGACACAGGTACGGGGGCCGTCGCGCTCCACGTGGTAGCCGAATCCGGCCAGCATCCGCTCGGTGTGATCGCGGGTGGGCGCCGGCTCGGTCACGCAGGTCCTGCCGTCCGCCCAAAGACCTGCCAACAACAGGGCCGACTTCACCTGGGCACTGGCGACTTTCAATACATGGTCCGTACCCCGCAACGGGGCCCCGCCGTGTACCCGCAACGGTGGCGTTCCGGTCGCGCTGGTATCGATGTGCGCACCCATGTGCGCGAGCGGGTCGGTGACTCGGCGCATCGGCCGCCCGCTCAGGGAGCGATCACCGATCAGCTCGCTGTCGAACGCCTGACCGGCCAGTACGCCGCACAGCAGCCGCATCGCCGTCCCCGAGTTGCCCATGTCCAGCGCCGCCGCCGGGGCCTTGAGCCCGTGCACGCCGGCACCCTGAATGCGTACATCGCCTGGCCCAGTCCGCTCGATCGCCACGCCCATCGCACGAAACGCCTCCAGTGTCGCAATACAATCGGCCCCCTCGAGGAATCCGGTCACACGCGTCTCGCCCTCGGCCAGCGCACCCAGCATGATCGCCCGGTGGGAGATCGACTTGTCGCCCGGCACGCGGGCGCGGCCCGAAAGCTGCCCTCCGGGCTGTACGGTAAAGGTATTCATCGATTTTCAGGTATCCAGTTGTGCGTCCGCGGGGTCGCAAAGGCGATCGCGGGTTTCCTTGGCGTGTTCAAAGCTCTGTTCGATGGTCGCGGCATCGCCGTGCTCGATGGCGCTGCGCAAACCCTCCAGATCGGCCTGGTACTGGCCGATCACCTCGAGGATGGCGGTGCGATTGGCGAGGCAGATATCCCGCCAGACCACCGGATCGCTGGAGGCGATGCGCGTGAAATCGCGAAAGCCCCCGGCGGCGTAATGAAAGATCTCGTCGCGCTCGCTCATGTTCGCAAGCGACGACACCAGTGTGAAGGCCAGCACATGGGGCAAATGACTGGTCGCGGCCAGCACCCGGTCGTGGTGCGCCGGAGTCATGTACTCGACCCGCGCCCCGGCGGCCTGCCACATCGCGGCCACTCGGTCGGTCGCCAGCGCATTCGTGGCATCGACCGGTGTCAGGATTACCAGGCGCTCACGGAACAGGGTGGCAAAGGCCGCCCCCACCCCGCTCTTCTCGGTCCCCGCAATCGGATGGCCGGGGACAAACGCGCGCGGGACCTTGCCGAAGCCGGTACCCACCGCATCGATTACGGCCTGCTTGCTGCTGCCCACATCGGTCAGCGGGCTGTCTTCGGGCCACGCCGCAGCCAGGTCGCGCGCCAGTGGCTCCATCGCCCCCAACGGGACGGCGAGCACGCCCAAGTCCGCGCCCTCGGCGGCCTCGGCGACATCGGTGGTCCAGCGATCGATCACGCCCAGGCGCTGCGCCTCGCGCAGGTTGTCTGCATTGCGCGAACAACCCACGATCTCGCGCACGGCCCCCGCCTCGCGCAGGGCCAGGGCCAGCGAACCGCCGATCAGCCCAACGCCGAAGATGACCAGCCGTTCGATCACGCCAGGGCCTTTTTCAGGGCCGCGAGAAAGCGGTCATTGTCCGCACGGGTCGAGATCGTGACGCGCAGATGCCCGGGGAGACCGTAATTCTCTACCGGGCGCGTAATCACGCCGTCGCGCAGCATGGCGTCATATACCGGGCCCGGGTCACGGCCGGTATCGAAGGTCACGAAATTGCCCACCGACGGGATCACACGCAAGCCCAGCTCGCGCAGGGCGACGCTCACCTGGCGAACCCCCTCCCGATTGATGGCCACCGACTTTTCCACATGCTCGTGGTCGTCCAGCGCGGCCAGGCCGGCCGCCTGGGCAATCGCATTCACATTGAACGGCTGGCGCACTCGATTCAGCAGGTCCGCGATGGCCGGCGAGCTAACCGCATAGCCGAGGCGCAGTCCGGCCAGGCCCTGGATCTTGGAGAAAGTCCGGGTGACGATCAGGTTCGGATAGCGATCCAGCCATTGCGTGGTGTCCGGATACTCGGCCTCCTCGACATATTCGAAATAGGCCTCGTCGATAACAACCACGGTCGTCACCGGCATCGCGGCCACGAAGGCTTCGAGTGCCGCCGCATCCAGCCAGGTGCCGGTCGGGTTGTTCGGGTTGGCCACGAACACGACCCGCACATCGCCATCCACCCGCGCCTGCATCGCGTCAAGATCGTGCCCGAAGGGCTGTTTCGGATGGTCGGCGGGCAGCGCCGGGGCCACTCGTGCCACAGCATCCACCGCCTGGGTCACCAGCGGATAGACCGCAAACGCGTGGGCAGAAAACACGGCAGCACGCCCCGGCGCCAGCCAGGTCCGTGCAACCAACTCCAGCACCTCGTTGGAGCCATTGCCGAGGGTGATCTGCTCCGGGGTCACGCCATGGCGTTCGGCCAGACGTGCCTTCAGCTCGAAGCCATTGCCGTCGGGATAGACATGCGCATCGGCCAACGCCGCGCGCCCGGCTTCCACCGCAAGGGGCGACGGGCCCAACGGATTCTCGTTGGAGGCCAGCTTGACTGCCTGGGTAATCCCCAGTTCGCGTTCCAGCGTGGCCACGGGCTTGCCCGGCTGGTAGGGGCTAAGCCCCTGGACGCCAGCAACCGCCAGAGTCACCGGATCAAACGCCGGGCCGGCCGTAGCGGATACGGAAGGATTGGATGCCATGCGGAAACCTCGGGGATTCAGGTGGCGGCCTGGGGATAGCTCCCCAGCACCTTGACGGTATCGGCGCTTGCGCGCAGCTGCTCCAGACATTCGCGGATCAGCGGATCCTGCTGGTGGCCGACCAGGTCGAGAAAGAACACGTAGTTCCACGGCGTGCAGCGCGACGGACGCGATTCGATACGGGTCAGGCTGATACCCGACTCGGCAATCGGCTTGAGCAGCGAATACAGCGATCCCGGGCGATTGGCGGTCGTCAGCATCACCGAGGTGCGATCCGCGCCACTGGGTTCCGTGGTGCCGGAACCGATAATCAGGAAACGTGTGGTGTTGTCGGCGCGATCCTCCACGTGCGGCGCCCGCACCGGGATCTGGTAATGGTCGGCCGCGGCCTGGCTGGCGAGTGCCGCCACGGTCGGGTCCTGCGCCGCAATCTCGGCTGCGCGGGCGTTGCTGGAGACCGCCTCGCGCTCGGCGTTCGGCAGCTCCGCGTCCAGCCACTGGCGGCATTGCGCCAGCGCCTGGGCGTGGGCCAGCACGCGCCGGACCTGACCGAGATCCTCGGCGTGCGTCAGCAGATGGTGATGAATCGGAGTCACGACCTCACCGCAGATCTGCAGCGAAGAATCCATGAAACAGTCGACCGTGTGGGTTACCACCCCCTCGGAGCTGTTCTCGATGGGCACCACGCCGAACTGCGCGCGACCGGTCTCTACGGCGTCGAACACGGCATCGATAGAGGCCAGCGGCTGGGTCTCGACCGCATGGCCGAAATGCTTGCGCGCCGCCAGATGCGTAAAGGTGCCCACCGGTCCCAGATAGGCCACATGGAGCGGATGCTCCAGCGCCAGGCATTCGGACATGATTTCGCGGAACAGCCGGGTAATCGCTTCGCCGGATAGCGGGCCGGGGTTCTGCTCACGCACCCGGCGCAGGATCTCGGCTTCGCGCTCCGGACGATAGAACACCGGATTGCTCTCCTGGCTGCGCTTCACCCGGGCCACGGCCTCGGCACAGCGGGCACGCTCGCTCAGCCGCTCGAGCAGCTCGGCATCCAGCGCGTCGATGCGCGCCCGCAGGGCAGCCAGATCTTCCTGGCCGTCGGCGGGCTGCGACGAATGCGGGTCCCCGGCCACGATCTACAGCACCCGCGCCCGCAGCACGCCGTCGATCTCATGCAGTGCATCCAGGGTCGCCTGGTCCGGCTGGCCATCCACATCCAGCAGGGTGTACGCAATGTCGCCGCGGGAGTCGTTCATCAAGTGCAGGATGTTGATGTTGGACTCACCCAGGGTATGCGAGATGCGCCCGACCCGGTCCGGCAGGTTGCGGTTGACGACGGCGATCCGGGTATCCCCCTTGCGATCCAGCACCAGGGTCGGCAGATTCACTGAATTGACCACGTTGCCGTTTTCCAGGTAGTCACGCAGCTGATCCGCGATCATCACTGCGCAATTCTCCTCGGATTCGGTCGTCGAGGCCCCCAGATGCGGCAGGGTGATTACCCGCGGGTGCCCCATCATGCCCTGCACCGGGAAATCGGTGATGTAGGCGTGCAGGCGTTCGGCGTCCAGTCCCTCGCGCACAGCGGCGTCGTCCACGATGCCCTCGCGCGCCAGGTTCAGCACCATCGCCCCGGGATTCATCCCGCTCAGGTTCTTCGCGTTGACCAGATTGGCGGTGTTCTCGGTCAGTGGCACATGCACGGTGACCGCATCGGCCCCCTCCATCGCGGCTTCCACCGAGCGCGCGCGCTCGATGCCGGAGTCCAGACGCCATGCGTTCTCGACCGTCACCTTGGGGTCGAAGCCCACCACCTCCATGCCGAGCGCCCGCGCGGCATTGGCCACACCCACACCGATCGCACCCAGGCCGAGCACGGCCAGGCGCCGGCCGGGCAGTTCGAAGCCGGTGAACTTCTTCTTGCCGTGCTCCACCGAGGACATGAAGTCCTCCTTGGTGGGGTCCAGCCCCTGCACGTAGCCTGCCGCCGGCAACAGATTGCGCGCGGCCAACAGCAGACCGGCAATCACCAATTCCTTCACGGCGTTGGCATTGGCGCCCGGGGCATTGAACACCGCCACCCCGCGCTCGGACAGCGCCTCCACCGGGATGTTGTTCACCCCGCTGCCGGCGCGCCCGACGGCCAGGACGGAATCCGGGATCTCCACCGAATGCAGGTCGAACGACCGCAGCATCAAGGCGTCTGGCTGGTTGATGTCCGACGCGACCTCATAGTGGTCGCGCGGGAAGCGGTCCAGCCCACGCACGGCGATGTTGTTGTAGGTCTGAATTCGGTACATCACGACCTCCTGGCCCGGTAGTTACGCCCGGCGACCACGATTCAACAGGATCAGGCGTGGCGGTTCTCGAAGTCCGCCATGAAATCGATCAGGGCATCCACGGAGCTTTCCGGCACGGCGTTATAGATACTTGCACGCATCCCGCCCACCGAGCGATGTCCCTTCAACGAGGACAGGCCGGCCGCATCCGCCTCGTTGAGGAACGTCCCGTCGAGGGAATCGTCCGCCAGGATAAACGGCACATTCATCCACGACCGGGCCGTGGGCTCGACCGGGTTGCGATAGAAGGCGGAGTTGTCGATGTACTGGTACAGCTTGGCGGCCTTGCGCTGGTTGGTCTTGCCCATGCTCTCCAGGCCGCCCTGCTCCAGCAACCATTCGAACACCAGCCCGGCCAGGTACCAGCCAAAGGTCGGCGGGGTGTTGTACATCGAATCGTTCTTGGCCTGCAGCGCCCAGTCCAGCACCGCCGGCACGTTGCCCTTGTCGCGCTCCAGCAGGTCATTGCGCACGATCACCACGGTCAGGCCGGCCGGACCGATGTTCTTCTGCGCCCCGGCATAGATCACGCCGAACTTCGAGACGTCGATCGGACGCGACAGGATGGTGGAGGACATGTCCGCCACCAGCGGTACGTCGCCCACATCCGGAATTTCCGGAAACTCGACCCCGCCGATGGTCTCGTTCGGGGTGTAGTGCACGTAGGCGGCGTTCGGGTCCAGTTTCCACGAGGCGCGATCCGGGATCGAGTCGTACCCGCTCGCTTGCGAGCTGGCCACGATATTCACCGGCCCGTATTTCTGAGCCTCCTTGATGGCCTTGCCGGACCAGGCCCCGGTATCGATGTAGTCCATACCCCGGCCATTCGCCAGGTTCATCGGGATGGCGGCAAACTGCCCGGTCGCCCCGCCCTGCAGGAACAACACCGAGTAGTTGTCGGGGATGTCCATCAGCCTGCGCAGGTCCTGCTCGGCCTTCTCGGCCACGGCCATGAAGGGCTTGCCGCGGTGGCTCATCTCCATCACGGACATCCCGGACCCGCGGAAGTCCAGCAGCTCGTCACGCGCCCGTTCGAGCACCGCCTGAGGCAGGGCCGCCGGCCCCGCGCTGAAGTTCATCACTCGCGTCATGCCTGTTCTCCATCGTCACTGGATTCGGGACCCGTCTCCGGGTCCGGGTCCGTCCCGATTTCCGATTGACCGGGCTCTTCATCGTCTTCGACGCCGTCCTCGCCTTGCAACTGGGCGACCCGGGCGAGCTCGACCAGGTTTTCGTCTTCATCGAGACGGATCAGACGCACGCCCTGCGTGTTGCGACCGATCAATGGAATCTGGTCGATCGGTGTCCGCACCAGCGTCCCGCCATTGGTGATCAGCATGACCTCGTCGTCGTCCAGCACCCGTGCTGCCCCGACCAGCAGGCCATTGCGGCCCTCGGTCTGGATCGCGATCACGCCCTGGCCACCACGGCGATGCACCGGGAATTCGTCGAAACGGGTGCGCTTGCCGTAACCGTGTTCGGTCGCCAGCAGCGCCGATCCCTCGTCGACATTCAGCAGCGCGATCACCCGCTGGTCATCCTCCATGCGCACGCCGCGCACGCCGCAGGCCGTCCGCCCCATGGCGCGCACGTCGCTCTCGTGGAAACGCACGGCCTTGCCGGCCGTGGTCACCAGCATCACGTCGAGGGTGCCGTCGGTCAGGGAGACATCGACCAGATGATCCCCCTCGCGCAGATCCACCGCGATGATGCCGGAGGTACGACGACGCGAGAAATCCGTCAGCGGGGTCTTCTTCACCGTTCCCTGCGCGGTCACCATGAATACATAGTGATCCGGGTCGTACTCGCGCACTGGAAGGATCGTGCTGATGCGTTCATCCGCTTCCAGCGGAAGCAGATTGACGATCGGCTTGCCGCGCGCGGCCCGCGACCCCTGCGGCAACTCGTAGACCTTCAGCCAGTACACCCGGCCGCGGCTGGAGAAGCACAGGATCGTGTCGTGCGTATTGGCCACCACCAGCCGGTCGATGAAATCCTCTTCCTTGAAGCTGGTCGCCGCCTTGCCGCGACCGCCCCGGCGCTGGGCACGGTAGTCGGCCACGGGCTGGTACTTCACGTAGCCGGCGTGCGAAAGCGTGACGACCACGTCTTCCTCGCCAATCAGATCCTCCAGCGTCAGGTTGGCCTGGCGCTCGCGGATCTCGCTACGGCGTTCGTCGCCGAACTGCTCGGCCACCCCCAGCAGTTCGTTGCGGATTTCCTGTTGCAGGCGGTCGCCCGAGCCGAGGATATCCAGGAGGTCTTCGATCAGCTCCAGAAGGTCGCGATATTCGTCGAGGATCTTGTCCTGTTCCAGCCCGGTGAGGCGGTGCAGACGCAGATCCAGGATCGCCTGGGCCTGGGCCTCCGACAGCCGATAACCATCCTCGCTCACGCCATATTCCGGCGCCATGTCCTCGGGACGCGAGGCACTGGCCCCGGCGCGATCGAGCATGTCGCTGACCACGCCCAGCGGCCAGGCGCGCGCCAGCAGCCCGGCCTTGGCCTCGGCCGGGTTCGGCGCGGCACGGATCAGTTCGATCACCGGATCGATATTGGCCAGCGCAATCGCCAGGCCTTCCAGGATGTGGGCGCGCTCGCGCGCCTTGCGCAGATCAAAGATCGTGCGCCGGGTCACCACCTCGCGGCGATGACGCAGGAAGGCCCGTAGCACCTGGCGCAGATCCAGCACCTTCGGCTGGCCATCTACCAGCGCGACCATATTGATGCCGAAGACATTCTGCATCTGGGTGTGCATGTAGAGGTGGTTCAGGACCACCTCGGCCATCTCGCCGCGCTTGAGCTCGATGACCAGGCGCATGCCGTCCTTGTCCGACTCGTCGCGCAGCTCGGAGATGCCCTCCATGCGCTTTTCCTTCACCAGCTCGGCGATCTTCTCGGTCAGACGCGCCTTGTTCACCTGGTAGGGCAGCTCGGTGACGACAATCGCCTCGCGCTGGCCGCCTTCCAGCGGCTCCACGTGCGAGCGCGCCCGGATCAGGACCCGGCCGCGACCGGTCCGATAGGCCTCGCGCACGCCATCGATGCCGTTGATGATGCCGGCGGTGGGGAAATCCGGCGCCGGCACGTGTTCCATCAGGCCATCAATGGAGATGTCGGGGTCATCGATCAGCGCCACGCAGGCGTTGACGACCTCGCGCAGGTTGTGCGGCGGGATATTGGTCGCCATCCCCACCGCGATCCCGGCGGAACCATTGACCAGCAGGTTGGGAAACTTGCTCGGCAACACGGCCGGCTCGCTCTCGGAGCCGTCGTAGTTGTCGGTAAAGTCGACCGTTTCCTTTTCGATATCGGCCAGCAGCTCGGCCGCGATGCGCGCCATGCGCACCTCGGTGTAGCGCATGGCCGCCGGCGAGTCGCCGTCGATGGAACCGAAGTTACCCTGCCCGTCTGCGAGCATGTAGCGCATCGAGAACGGCTGCGCCATGCGCACGATGGCGTCGTAGACAGCGGAGTCGCCATGCGGGTGGTATTTACCGATCACGTCACCGACCACACGCGCCGACTTCTTGTACGGCTTGTTGTAGTCGTTGCCCAGCTCGCGCATCGCGTAGAGCACGCGGCGATGGACCGGCTTGAGGCCGTCACGGACATCGGGGAGGGCCCGGCCCACGATTACGCTCATCGCATAATCGAGGTAAGACTGCTGCATCTCGTCTTCGAGATTGACCGGAAAAACTTCCTTGGCAAATTCAGCCATCGAGGGTTACGCCGTCCGTCTGAACAAGCTCGCGATGATACCACAGGGGTAACCACTGGGGGCGCCCTTTTCTCCCCTCAAAACGGTTCTCCGAGGCTCTCAGGCCCGAGGGCGGCCGGTGCCGGCCCCATTTTCCCGGGTGTCAGGCCCCGGTCGTGGTGGATTCCGCGGCAGCGGGCTCGCGCAGTGTGGCCAGGCGCTCCCGCGTCGGGGTCTCGACCACACCACGTTCGGTGACGATGGCATCGATCAGGTCCGCCGGGGTCACGTCGAAGGCCGGGTTGTATCCCCGCGCACCGTCGGCGGCCACGCGCTGGCCGGCCAGCGCCAGCACCTCGTCCTCGCCGCGCTGCTCGATGGGGATGCCCGATCCGTCTGCCATCTCGAAGTCGATGGTCGCCACGGGCGCCGCAACCATGAAACGCACCCCGTGGGCCCGCGCCAGCAACGCCAGGCCATAGGTGCCGATCTTGTTGGCGGTATCGCCGTTGGCGGCAATTCGGTCCGCCCCGACGATCACCCAGCCCACCCGGCCGGAGCGCAACAGGCTGGCCGCCGCACCCTCGCACAGCACCTGCACCGGAATGCCGTCGTGCACCAGTTCCCAGGCGGTCAGTCGGCTGCCTTGCAGCCAGGGGCGGGTCTCGTCGGCAAACACCTCCTTGATACGCCCGGCATCCCAGGCGGCCCGGATCACACCGAGCGCGGTGCCATAGCCCCCGGTTGCCAGCGAACCCGTATTGCAGTGGGTCAGCACGCCGCGACCCGGCTCGATCAATTGCGCACCCAGGGCGCCCAATTGCCGATTGCCGGCAATGTCCGCCTCCAGCATCCGCTCGGCTACCGCCCGGGTCTCGCTCACGGCCGCATCTACTGACTGGCTGGCGGCCACGACCGCCTGCATGCGATCCAGCGCCCAGAACAGATTCACCGCTGTCGGGCGCGAACCGCGCAGGGTCTCGATATCGGCGGCTACACACGCACGCCAGTCGTGCTGACCTGCCACGCGCTGGCAAGCCAGCACCACACCGAATGCCGCCGTGATGCCGATCGCCGGCGCCCCGCGCACGACCATGTCGCGGATCGCCACGGCGACGGCGGGCGCGTCCTGATAGGTTTGCCAGACGCTCTCCTGCGGGAGGCGGCGCTGGTCCAGCAACTGGAGCGCGCCCTCGCGGAAGCGGATGGGACGGATGGTGTCGGAATGTTCGCGATTCATCCAGTCATTCTACCAGCGTGTCTCGTCCGTCGGCGTGGGGGTGCAACCCTCCTGCCCGCGCAAGGGTGGCAAGGGCGCAGGCTGCCAGAGCCTCCGGTGGCGGGCCCGATGACCGGGCCCCACCTCCAGCTCCGAGTTCGCTTCCAGGCGCAAGGCGCCATGCAGCCCGGTCTCCTGCAGTGGCACACAGGCCGCCTTCAGACGTTCGCGGACAGTGGCCTCCAGACCGCGCCCGCGCCCATCGGTACTCGCCCAGGCGATGCGCGGCGGCGCATCCACCAGCCAGCCCCGGCTCAAGCTGCCCGTGCCAGCCCCGCGCGGCAGCACCAGAAGATCACTGGCACGCCCGTCCGGCACATCACGCATCAGCACTGCCTCGCCCAGTCCTCCGAGCCCGCCCGTCAGCAGCAGACGGACGCCACCGGCCGTCTCCACCGCCAGCACGCAGGAGGCCGAGGCGCTGCCATCCCATCCGGGCGGCGGGTGCAGCACTTCGAATCGCACCGCGTCCCATTCCCAGCGCTCTCCGACCTCGCACGCCCGCTCATCGGCCTCTGCCGGCACCCGTCGCAGGGTCTCGACCACGGGTATGGAATCCCCGACCCCGGCGCTGCCTCCGGCGTGCGCGGCGTGTTCGTGGCTGAGGATCATGCGATCCAGCCGGCGCACCCCCTCGGCCCGAAGGGTCGGGACCACAATCTGCTCACCCGCGCTGTAGCCACCCGCACGCCCGGGACCCGCATCGAACAACAGGTTGTGGTTACGCGTCTGCAGCAAGGCCGACTGCCCGTTCCCGACATCCATCAGGAGCACGTGCACGGCACCCGGCTCGATATCCGGTCGCATGGGCAAGGCCAGCGGCATGCCTGCGAGCACGACCCACAGGGCACCCAGACGCAGCCGCGGCTGCAAGGCCACGAGCACCGCGAGCCCGCCCAGCAGGCTCGCAGCCAGCGGGACCCGCCGCTCGTCCACCAGCACGGGCAATCCGGACAGGAGATCCAGCAACCCGACGAGCAGAGCCAGTACGCCGTCGCCCGCGTGCAGGAACGGCTGCCCCAAGGGGTCCCACAAGGCGGCCAGCCCTGCCCCGACCAGCAACACCGGCAGCACCAGCAGGCTGATCACGGGCACTGCCACCAGGTTGGCCACCGGCGCGACCCACGAACCCAACTGGAACCAGGCGAGACTGAGCGGGAGCATCGCCAGTGCCAGCATCACCTGGATACTCCCCGCCTCGCGCCAGCCCGGACGCCCCGAGCGCCCCTGCAACAACAGAAGAATGACCGCGACCGCGCCAAACGAAAACCAGAAACCGGGGGCCAGTACACTCGTCGGCTGCCACAGCACGACCGCGATCGCGGCCAGCATCAGACCTCGCCAGGCGAACGCCTCGCGGCGCCACAACAGGGCCGCCATGAAGGCCGCGAGCATGATCAACGCCCGTTGGGTCGGGATGCTGAAGCCGGCCAACGCGGCATACACCGCAGCCCCCGCCAGACCGGCCAGCGCCATGAAGGCCGCCTTCCGCAGACCCCGTTGCAGCGGCAACAAACCGCTCCAGACCAACCCCGACAGCAACCCGACAAAACCGGCAACCAGCCCTACATGCAAGCCGGAGATCGCCATCAGGTGGTTGGTTCCGGTGCGCAGAAAGGCCTGCCATTCCGGCGCGGTCATCCCCTGACGGTCGCCAATGACCAGGGCCTGCACCAGCCCCGGATGGCGCAACTCCGGAGCCGCGACTTCCAGCCGCCCGCGCAGCCAGCCGCGGACGCGGTGCAAGTCGGCCCGCCAGGGCCGTGCCGGTGCGGCCGACACTCCGTTCCCGATCGACTCCAGATCAAGCAACGTCGCGGAGCCATGCAGGCCCTCGCGGTAAAACCACCCCGCGCGATCGAATCCGCCAGGATTCGCGGGCCCTTCGGCCGGGCGCAGGCGCAGGATCATCTGGCCGCGTGTGCCTGCCTCGACCTCAGGCCGCGCCGGATACGCCGTCACCAGGAGTTCACGGGCAGCGAATTCTTCCGGCCCCGCGATGACCGCCTCCACCGTGACCCGGAACCGGCTGCGATGCCCGGCGTGTTCCGGCAAACTGGTGACCGTGGCAAGAACGGTGACCTCTTCTCCCGCAAGCGAAGGCGCCAAGGCCTCCTCGAGCCAGAGGTTCGCGGTCATGGAGACGCTCCCCCAGGCGACCACCACACCCAGCGCCATCGCCCATGGCACAGTGGCCCGGTAGCCGTATCGTCGCAGGCCGGCGCTAGCGCCTGCGGTGACCACGAGCAGCGCGAGCACCAGACCCGGGGCCATCGGAAGCGGCTCCGGTACCCGGTGTAGCCACCACGCCGTGACCAGAAGTCCGAGGGTGAAAGCGGTCACGTTGAGGCCCTGAACGCCCGGCCAACCGCGTGGCCCAAGACCCACGTGCCGGGCGACACGGGCATTCGCCGGCCCAAATCAGCGAGAATGGAACCCACATGCGCGGTCGCGAGCCCGCGCCAGGCGCACCATCGGCAACCCGGAACATGGCAAGACACATCATCAAGAAGATGTTTCCAGGCATGGAGCGCATGCGTGGGCACAAGGCGCTCGCCCCGCTGGGGCCGCGTCTGGGGTCGCCGGATCTGTGGCATCTGAACCGCCGCTCCGTGGCTGGTGCGTTTGCCGTGGGGCTCTTCGTGACCTTCCTGCCACTGCCCATGCAGATGCTGATCGCGGCGGCCGTGGCCATTATCGTCCGCGTCAATCTGCCGATTTCGGTGATCCTGGTCTGGATCTCCAACCCGATCACCATGCCGCCCATGTTGTATACGGCCTACACGATCGGGCGCAAGCTTCTGGACGAACCCCGTCGCGATATCCGCCTGGACTGGAGCTGGGAGTGGTTCAGCACGGAGTTACTGACCATCTGGCAGCCCCTGCTCCTGGGGAGCGTCCTGCTGGGCTCGGTCGCGAGCCTGTCGGGTTATTTGCTCGTCCGCTTCCTGTGGCGGCTGAACGTGGTCCAGCGCGTGCGCAGCCGCCGTTATCTGCGGCGGTTGCGCAAGGAACTGGCGGAACGCGAAGCCGCGGAACGCAGCGAAGAGGAAAAATCGAACAAGAAGCAACCGCCGTTGGACTGATCAACCGAGCCCGTTCAGGGTCCGATGCTGCCAGGCGCGCGGATGCGCGCTGCACGGGGGCCTATTCGTGGACCGCCGCCAATTGGCCGTCGAAGACCTCCGGCTCGAGGTGTCCCTTGACCAGCTGGACCGAGCGGTCCAGCTCGCGCGCCAGGGTGATGTCGTGGGTAACCAGGGCCAGCGCGGTGCCGGTGGAGCGATTCATCGCGCGCAGCAGCTCGAACACCTGCGCTGCCCGCTCCTGGTCCAGGTTCCCGGTCGGCTCATCCGCCAGGATGGCCGAGGGTCGGGTGACCAACGCACGGGCGATCGCGACCCGCTGACGCTCGCCACCGGAGAGCTCCGAAGGCTTGTGCTCCAGGCGGTGGCCCAGATCCACCTGCTGCAGCCAGTGGCGGGCCTCCTCCCGCGCCTTGCGGTTGGACATCCGCCGGATCAGCAGTGGCAGGGCCACATTCTCGGCGGCCGTCAGTTCCGGCAACAGGTGGTGGAACTGATAAACGAACCCCAGATGCTGGTTGCGCAGATGCCCGCGCCGCGCCTCGCTCATGCGGGTCCAGTCCGTGCCCAGCAAGCGCACCTCGCCGGCCGTCGGGCGGTCCAGACCACCGAGCAGGTGCAGCAGCGTGCTCTTGCCACTACCCGAGGCGCCGATAATCGCGGTCTGGTCCCCCGGCTGCAGGGCGAAATCGACCCCGGTCAGCACGGCCACATCCAGCTTGCCGTCGCGGAAACGGCGTTCCACGCCCAAGGCCTCGAGGACCGGGGTCTCGTGGTCAGTCATAGCGCAGCGCCTCCGCCGGCTGGGTACGGGCCGCGCGCCAGGCCGGGAACAGTGTGGCCACGACCGTCAGCAGGAAGCCCAGAATGCCGACCCGGAGAACATCCGACAGTTTAAGTTCAGATGGCAAGTCACTGATGTAATAGACTTCGGCGGACAGGAATTCGACGCCCACCAGCCGCTCGATAAAGGGCACGACGACATCGATATTGGACGCCAGCGCGACCCCGGCCGCGGTACCCAGGAGGATGCCGATCGCCCCGATCACGACCCCCTGGACCATGAAGATCACCATGATGCCTGCGGGCGACAACCCGAGCGTTCGCAGGATCGCGATATCCCCCTGCTTGTCGGTCACCAGCATGATCAGGGTCGAGACGATATTGAAGGCGGCCACCGCCACAATCAGCGAGAGGATGATGAACATCACCATCTTCTCCATCTGGATGGCGCGGAACAGATTCGCGTGCTGACGGGTCCAGTCGGACACCCGGAAAAGCCCGTCCAGCTGCGCCGCGACGTCGCGTGCAATCACCCCGGCCTGCATCATGTCGGTCAGCCGCAGCCGCAGCCCGGTAACCTGATCGCCCATCTGGAACACCGCCTGGGCATCCTCCAGATGGATGAAGGCAGTCCCCCGGTCGTATTCATACATGCCGACCTCGAACAGGCCGGACACCTCGAAGCGCCGCATGCGCGGCATCACCCCGGCCGGCGAGACCGAGGCCTGGGGAGCCATCAGGATGATCGAATCTCCGACCTGCACACGCAGTTCCGCCGCCAGTTCGCGCCCGAGCACGACGCGATAGCGACCGCCCTCCAGGCTCCCCAGCTCGCCGCGGATCATGTGCTCACCGATGCGCGCAACCCGTTCTTCCGCCTCCGGCTCCACACCGCGGATCAACGCCCCGGAGATGTTCCCGCGCGCACTCAGCATCGCCTCGCCCTGAACATAAGGGGCCGCGGCCACCACCCGGTCATCGATCTCCGGCGCCTCGCGCTGCAGGCGCTCCCAGTCACGCAGCCCTCCGTTGGCCTCACCGATGGTCGCATGCGAGGCCATCCCCAGGATGCGCTCGCGCAATTCGCGCTCGAACCCGTTCATCACCGACAACACGGTGATCAGCGCCATCACGCCGAGCACCAGCCCGATGATCGACACCACCGAGATGAACGAGATGAAGTGGTTACGCCGCTTGGCACGCGTATAGCGCAGGCCGATGGCAAGGGTCAGGGGGCGAAACATCGCGAAAGCATGCCAGAGATACCGGGTCGCGCCTATAGGGGAAGCCTCGGGGGAGGCATGGCGTCGCGGTTGACGCTACCATGGAGCCATCCAGCAAACGGAGAGTTGGTCATGCCAGGGAAATGCAACGCAGCGAACCCCACCTTGAAGTCCGGCGCACGCCGGGGCAGCACCGTGCGCGCCGCGGCCAGCGCCCTTGTACTGGCGCTTTTCGCCGGGGCCTTGGCCACCGCCTCGGCCGACATCCTGCGCAGCCCCGAAGGGGGGTTCACCGTAAAGGAACGTGAAGGGGCCCCAACCCGTGGTCAAAGCCAGTCAGCGGTCATCCGCCAGCACGGCGAGCCGGAACAACGCCACGCCACCGTGGGCGATCCGCCGATCACACGCTGGGACTATGCCGACTTCTCAGTGTTCTTCGAGGGCGAGTACGTCCTGCACAGCGCAGTGCGCAACGGATCCCGCTCCGACCGTCCATGAGTACCGGGGACGCCACCCCGGTGCCGCCCAAACGCCGCCTCCCCGCCGAGTGGGAGCCCCAGGGTGCGATCCAGCTGACCTGGCCGCATGACGCCACGGACTGGGCACCCGTCCTGGATCAGGTGCACCCGGTATTTGCCACCATTGCCGCGAGCATCAGCCAGTACGAGCCGGTCATCATCGTCGCGCGCGATCCCGAGCACATCGAGGAGATCTCCGGCTTCCTGACCGAGACCGCCATCCGGCCCGACCGGCTGTGGTTTGCCCTGGCCTCGAGTAACGACACCTGGGCGCGCGACCATGGCGCCATCACGGTATTCGACGGCAATCAGCCACGCCTGCTGGACTTTACCTTCAACGGCTGGGGCGGCAAATACCCCGCCGATCTGGACGATGCGATCACTCGGGCCCTGGCCAGCCAGGGCGTATTCGGCAGCTGTGTACCGGAACCCACCGGGCTGATCCTCGAAGGCGGGTCGATCGAATCCGACGGCGCCGGCACACTGCTCACTACAACGCGCTGCCTGCTCTCCAGCACCCGCAACCCCGATCTGGATCGCACCGGGCTGGAACAGCGCCTCGGCGAATGGCTGGGTGCCGAACGGATCCTCTGGCTGGAACACGGGCAGCTGGAGGGCGACGACACGGATGCCCATATCGACACGCTGGCCCGCTTCTGCGCCCGCGATACGATCGCCTACGTCCAGTGCGACGATCCGCAGGACCCCCATCACCCCGAACTGCAGGCGATGGAACAGGAACTCCGGGCCCTGCGCCAGACCTCCGGAGAGCCCTACCGCCTGATCCCGCTCCCTTGGCCGGCCCCCATCGTCGAGGACGGCCGACGGCTGGCCGCCACCTATGCGAACTTCCTGATTCTGAACGGTGCGGTGCTCCTTCCGGTCTACGATGATCCCGCCGATGCCGTCGCCCGAGACCGGCTCGCCGGGGCCTTTCCGGGACGCGAGATCGTGGAGATCGACTGCCGGGCGATCATTCGCCAGGGGGGCAGCCTGCACTGCCTGACCATGCAATACCCTGCGGCCGCCCTCGGCATCCCGCAGGAATAACCTTCTGCACCGAGCACCCGCCATGCCCAACGACCCATTATCCGTCGCCCTGATCCAGCACCGCGATGCCGGGAGCGTCGACGCCAATCTCGACGCCACCGCGGCCGCGGTCACCGAGGCCGCCGCGAACGGTGCCCGCCTGGTCGTATTGGCCGAGTTGCACACCGGCCCCTACTTCTGCCAGACCGAGGACCTCGCCACCTTCGACCTTGCCGAGGCGATCCCGGGCCCGAGCTGCGAGCGCCTGGGCGCAATGGCACGGGACAACGGCGTGGTCCTGGTCGGCTCCCTGTTCGAGCGTCGCGCCCCGGGCCTCTATCACAACACCGCAGTGGTCTTCGAAACCGACGGCCGCCCGGTTGGCGCCTACCGCAAGATGCACATCCCGGACGATCCCGGCTATTACGAGAAGTACTATTTCACCCCGGGGGACACCGGCTTCGTCCCCATCGACACTTCGGTCGGTCGCCTCGGGGTCCTGGTCTGCTGGGACCAGTGGTACCCGGAGGCCGCCCGCATCATGGCGTTGTCCGGCGCCGAGCTACTGATCTATCCCACCGCCATTGGCTGGGACCCGCAGGACACGCCCGAGGAACAGGCCCGGCAGCAGGACGCATGGATGACCGTCCAGCGCGGCCACGCCGTTGCCAACAACCTGCCGGTGATCGCCTGCAACCGCACGGGGCACGAACCGGACCCCTCCGGACACGCGCCCGGGGCGAACTTCTGGGGCACAAGCTTCGTCGCGGGGCCCCAGGGCGAGATCCTGGCCCGCGCCGGCGAAGCGCAGCCGGAGATCCTCACCGTCGAGCTGGATCGCGGCCGGACCGAGGCCGTACGCCGCCAGTGGCCTTTTCTCCGCGATCGCCGCATCGATGCCTACGGCCCGATCCTGCAACGCTACATCGATCCCACCTGAGGTGATCAACACCCACTAGCGCGATCCGCCCCAGGTAATCCCCGGCCTTCTCCGTGATCTCCACGCCCTCCGCCGCAAAAACGCCCTTCAGCCTCACACAGCACAAACCGATTCGTCAGGGCGTCTTCTGGCTCACGCGCACCCGTCAGGCGGAATCCGTATAATCGCGGCCCTTTCCGCCCCTCCCGACCGAACAACAGGCCCATGTCCGAACAACGCCGCAACCCGCTCCATCCCGGCCGCCTCCCCGGCTCCGGCTTCGAGGTGTGGTCGGGGCTCAATGCCTCAGCGGCGACGCTCGCACTTTCGCGGAACGCCGGCGAGTTCGCCCGGCCACTTCTGGTGATCACGGAATCCAACGAGGCGGCCGACCGCTGGCAGGAAGAGTGGGAGTTCTTCGCCGGCGACCACGACCTGCCGCTGCTGCGCCTGCCGGACTGGGAGACCCTGCCGTTCGATGTCTTCTCCCCGCACGAGGACATCATCTCCGAACGCCTGCGCACGCTGTACCACCTGCCGGGGCTGGAACGCGGGATCGTGTTGATGCCGGTCTCGACCCTGATGCAGCGCCTGCCGCCGCGCGACTGGCTGACCACCCAGGGCCTTTCGCTGCAAACCGGCCAGCGCCTGGACCGCATGACCCTGCGCGAGAACCTCACCGAGGCCGGGTACAGCGCCGTTCAGCAGGTCATCAGCCATGGCGAATTCGCCGCCCGCGGGGAGATCCTCGACCTGTTTCCGATGGGCGCGGACGAACCCGTGCGCATCGAGTTTCTGGATGACGAGATCGACTCCCTGCGCCGCTTCGACCCCGAGTCGCAGCGCTCCACCGAAAAGGTCGAGCGACTGGAGATCCTGCCCAGCCACGAATTCCCGCTGAACGACACCTCCATCAGCGAATTCCGCACCCGCTACCGGGCGCATTTCTCAGGCGATCCCGCCAAGCACCCGATCTACCGCGACATCAGCGAGGGCCTGGTCCCGCCGGGTATCGAGGCGTACCTGCCGCTGTTCTTCGAGGGCATGGACACGGTGTTCGACTACTGCCCCGAGGTCCAGATGGTGCAGGTCGGCAACATCGCCGGGGCGGCCGAGGAGTTCGCCCAGGAGATCCATGACCGCTTCGAACAGCTCAGCCATCAGTATGATCGACCGCTGCTGCCGCCCGAACGGCTCTACCTGGACGTCGACGGCCTGGCCGGCGCGCTGCGCGAGCACTCCGGCATTGCCTTGGGCGACCCGGCCGCCCCGCTCCCCGCGGGACGCGGCGCGGATATCGCATTTGCCTGCGACGCGCTGCCGGAACTCGGCATGCAGCAGGGCCGCGACGATCCAGCCCAGCCCCTGAAGGTCTTTGTCGAGGGGCAACAGCGCGTGCTCCTGACCGCGGAATCCGCCGGTCGCCGCGAGGCCCTGCTGACGCTGTTGCGGGACCAGGCCGTACCCCATCATGCCGTGGACGACTGGGACGCCTTCCTCACCGCCGAACCCGGCCTGTACGTCACCGTGGCCGCGCTCGGCGAGGGCTTTGTGCTGCCCGAGGGTGTGGCCGTCGCCCCCGAGGCCGCCCTGCTCGGAGAACGCGCGCGCCAGACCCGCGGACGCAACCGCACCACGCGGGACGCAGACGCGGTCATCCAGAACCTCAGCGACCTGACCATCGGTGCACCGGTGGTCCACGAGGAACAGGGCGTCGGCCGTTATCTCGGGCTGCAGACCCTGGACTTCAACGGCCAGCCTTCGGAGTTCCTGACGCTCGAGTACGCCGACGAGGCCAAGCTCTATGTCCCCGTGTCCTCTCTGCACCTCATCAGCCGGTATACCGGCGCGGATGCCGAGCACGCCCCCCTGCACCGGCTCGGCAGCGAGCAATGGGGCAAGGCGCGCAAGAAGGCGGCGGAAAAGGCGCGGGACGTGGCCGTCGAACTGCTCGATATTCATGCCCGGCGCGCGGCGAAACAGGGCACGGTCTTCGCTACCGACACCGCCGAGTATCACGCCTTCGCCGCCGGGTTCCCGTTCGAGGAGACCCTGGATCAGCAACAGGCCATCGACGCCGTGCTCGCGGACATGGCCGACACCCGCCCCATGGATCGCGTGATCTGTGGCGACGTGGGCTTCGGCAAGACCGAGGTCGCGATGCGCGCCGCTTTCGTCGCGGTGCAGAACAACAAGCAGGTCGTGGTCCTGGTCCCGACCACCCTGCTCGCCCAGCAGCACCACCAGAACTTCACCGACCGCTTCGCCGACTGGCCAGTCCACATCGAGTCGCTTTCACGCTTTCGCAGCGCCAAGCAGCAGGCCGCGGTACTGGAGGGCCTGAAAGACGGCAAGGTCGACATCGTGATCGGCACCCACAAGCTGCTGCAGGCCAACCTGGACTTCTCCAACCTCGGCCTGGTGATCGTCGACGAGGAACAGCGCTTTGGCGTGCGCCACAAGGAGGCGCTGAAGAAAATGCGCGCCGAGGTCGACATGCTCACGCTGACCGCCACGCCGATCCCGCGCACCCTGAACATGGCCCTGGCCGGCCTGCGCGATCTGTCGGTGATCACCACACCACCGCGCGACCGCCTGGCGATCAAGACCTTCGTCAACGAATGGAACGACGCCATCATCCAGGAGGCCTGCCTGCGCGAGATCCGGCGCGGGGGCCAGGTGTACTTCGTGCACAACGAGGTCAACACCATCGAACGCACTGCCCAGGGCCTGCAGGAGCTGTTGCCCGGTGCACGGGTCGGCATTGCCCACGGGCAGATGCGCGAACGCGAACTGGAACAGGTGATGCTCGACTTCTATCACCGGCGCTACAACATCCTGGTGTGCACCACCATCATCGAGACCGGCATCGACGTCCCCACCGCGAACACCATCATAATGAACCGTGCGGACAAGCTGGGCCTGGCACAGATGCACCAGTTGCGTGGCCGCGTCGGGCGTTCACACCACCGCGCCTACGCCTACCTGATCACCCCGCCTGAGAAGGCCATGTCCGCCGATGCCAAGAAACGGCTGGAGGCCATCGCATCGCTGGAGGACCTGGGCGTGGGCTTCACCCTGGCCAGCCACGACCTGGAGATTCGGGGTGCCGGCGAGCTGCTCGGCGACGAGCAGAGCGGGCAGATCCACGAGGTCGGATTCTCGATGTACAACGACCTGCTCAACCGCGCCGTGAATGCCCTGCGCTCCGGCAATATGCCGGAACTCGAAGGGCCCGCGGCTACCGGGACCGAGGTGGAACTGGGCCTTCCCGCCCTGCTCCCGGGCGACTACGTACCCGACGTGCACACCCGGCTGATCCTCTACAAGCGCATCAGCAGCGCACCGACCTCCGATGCCCTTCGCGAGCTTGAAGTCGAACTGGTGGACCGTTTCGGCCTGCTTCCGGACCCGGCCAAGGCCCTGTTCGAGGCCGCCCGTCTGCGGCTGAAGCTGACCCCGCTCGGGATACGCAAGCTGGAACTGGGCCCTGCTGGCGGACGCCTGGTTTTTGGCCCGAGTCCCAATCTGGACATCGCGGCCCTGATCCAGCTGGTGCAATCCGATCCGCAAATGTACAAACTGGATGGCCAGAAGGCCTTCCGCTTCTTTGCGCCGATGGAGACACTGGAGGCTCGGGCGCAGGCCGTCCTGCGCCTCTTGAACACCATCAGCCCCGAACAACAGGCCGCCTGAATGCGCAACGACCCATCCGAACCCCACAACCCCCTTCGACGCCGCCTGCTGGGCGGGCTGGCCGCCCTGCCCCTGGCTGGCGCCACGGGACCGGCCCTGGCACAGGCCGGACGCCAGTATCGCATCGAACTGGTGATCTTCGAGCATCGCACGGACGAGAGCCGTCGGCTGCAGATGGAGCTCGCCGCGCCGCGCGAGGCCATGCTCGGCGAATCCGAACTGGGCGGGCGGATCTATCGCGACTCACGCAGGGGCTTTGAACTGCAGCGCGTGGTACGCCGGGTGGAGGACTCCGGCGCCGGGCGCATCCTGGCGAGCCTGGCCTGGGATCAGACTGGACGCGACCACGCCTCCGCCCCCTGGCTGCGCGTGCAGCAGGGACGGCGAATCGGTACGCGTGATCTTCTGCGCGACGAGGCCGACCGGATGCCGCGTCCGCTGATGGAGGAACAGGACGAACGCTTCGAGCTGGAGGGCCGACTGCGTATCTGGGTGGGGCGATTCCTGCACCTGGAGACCGACCTGATCTACCACGTCGAGGATCCGCAGGGGGACCAGCCGCCGCGCGCGATAACGGTACGCGGCAGCCAGCGCATGAACTCCGGCGACGAACTGTTCTACCTGGACCATCCGGTGATCGGCATGATCGCCCGCGTCACCCGCATCGATCGCAGCTGACCCGCAGACTGGGAGGCCGGGCAGCGCGCCTCAGCGCCACTGCGGCGTGGTCTCCCAGCTCATCCATTGCTGGAAGGCCGCCATGCCGAGGTCTTCGAACAGCAACTGCAGCGCACTGCGCCGCGGCTTGAACTCCACCATCTTCTCCACACCGATCACGTCGCGCGCCACGCTGCGGTCCGTGCCGATGCCATCGATCAGGCCGAGCTCTACCGATCGATCGCCCGTCCAGATCAGGCCGTTGAACAGATCGTCGCGTTCGACCAGGCGATCGCCACGACCGGCACGCACCACGTCCACGAACTGCTCGTGCACGCCCTGCAGCACCCCGTCGAGGTGATTCACATGGTCATCGTCCAAGGGCAGGAACGGGTCCAGGAACCCCTTGTTCTCGCCGGCGGTAAACAGCCGTCGTTCCACACCGATGTTGTCGATCAGATCCACGAGCCCGAAGCTGTCCATGCGCACGCCGATCGAACCCACCATGCTGGCCTGGCTGGCATAGATCTCGTCCGCCGCTACCGCGATGTAATAGGCCGCCGAGGCGCCCACATCCCCAATGACCGCATACACGGGGATATCCGCGTGCTTCTCCTTTAGCCGCAGGATCTCGTCGTGCACGTTGGCGGCCTGCACCGGGCTTCCGCCCCCGCTGTTGATACGCAGCATTACCGCCTGGGTGCCAGCCGCCTCGAAGGCCTCTTTCAGCACCTTGGAGATGTCCTCGGCATTGGCCGCCGCGCTGGAGGCAATCAGCCCCTCGACTTCGACCACGGCCACGTGTTCGGTGGGCTCGCGTTCGCTCTCGAACATCCCCGAAAGCCCCAGATCGCCGCCGCGCACCAGGATCAGCAGCGCGACCAGGTAGAAGAAGAACAACAGCTTGAAGAAGATGCCCCAGCGTCGGGCCCGGCGTTGCTCGATCACCTGTGCCTGGACCAGATTCTCCAGGGCCTCGCGTTCCCAGCCCGGTTTGTTCTCGTTCGCCCAGCCCATCGTCATTCCTTTTCTAAGTTGTACCTTCAGCCCGCCGGAACGCCTCAAGCAGCGATTCCAGATCCGGCTGCAAGGCCAGGGGGGATTCGTCACTCAGGCGTTCCGGCGAATGCACCCCGTGGGTGACAGCCACGGCCGGTACTCCAGCATGCCGCGCCATTTCGAGATCATAAACGCTATCACCGACCATGCGCGTGCGGGCCGGTTCCACCCCCGCGCGCCCCATCACGGACTGGAGCATGGACGGATTCGGCTTCGACGGGTATTCATCGCCCGTGGCGGTTGCCATGAAGTACCTGCCCAGACCGGTCGCCTCCAGGGCCTGGTCCAGTCCCCGTCGCGATTTGCTGGTCGCCACGGCCAGCAGGATCTCGCGCGCATCCAGCCAGTCGAGCAGGTCGCTCACGCCGGCGAACAGCGGGGTCTCCGGGGCATCGTCAGCCGCCAGATAACACTCGCGATAGGTGTCGGAAAAGTGCTGCACGAAGGCATCATCGGCGTCCGGGTAGAGCTCGCGGACCGCTGCCTGAACCCCGAGCCCGATAATATTGCGCAGCGTCGCCTCGTCCCGCACCGGGGCACCGGTATCCTTCGCCGCACGCTGCAGGCAGTGCACGATCCGGCGAGGCGAGTCCATCAGCGTTCCATCCCAGTCAAACACAACCAGGCGCAGGTCGCCCTCCTCCGGTGGCAGCAACGGGGTCATCATGCGTCGTCCTCGCCTCCGGCATCCAGGCTCGCGAGCACCGCGGTCAGCTCGTCCGGCAACGGGGCGGAGAAGATATGTCGCTCGCCGTCCGCCGACTGGTATGCCAGTGCCTGTGCGTGCAGGAACAGCCGTTTCAGCCCATGGCGCCGCAGGCTGCGATTGGCATCCGGCAAGCCGTAGTCGTGATCGCCCCCCACCGGATGGCCGATCGACTGACCGTGGACGCGAATCTGGTGCGTGCGGCCGGTCCCGATCTTCACCCCCGCCAACTGGAAGGCACCGTGCGCCTCCAGCGGCACAAAGACGCTCCGGGCTTCCCGTGCCCGCGGCCCGTCGCTGTCGGTCTCGCCCGCACGCATCCGGCGGCGGCCGTCTTCCTGTCGGCCACTGGCGACCGGGGCATCGCATTCGATGGTCTGTCCGCCCGCGAACTGCCCCACCAGCAGCGCCAGGTAGCGCTTCTCGACCCGCCCTTCACGCAACGCGGCATGGAACTCTTGCAGCGCCGAGCGGCGCTTGGCCAGCAGCAGGCAGCCACTGGTCTCGCGATCCAGGCGGTGCCCCAGTTCCAGCTCGATATCCGGCCGTAACTGGCGCATCGCCTCGATAATGCCAAACGCCAGCCCGCTCCCGCCGTGCACCGCCAGGCCGGACGGCTTGTCCAGCACCAGCACATCGTCATCCTCGTGGATAATCGCCCGACGCAACCGGTCCAGTACCTTCGGCGGGATCTCGCTGCTGGCCACCTCCGGTCGATCCAGATCCGGCACCCGGACCTCGTTGCCGACCGCCAGGCGCTTGTGGGCCTTGGCCCGGCGCCCATCCACCCGCACGGCACCCTGACGGACCAGGCGGTAGATCAGGCCCTTGGGCACGCCCTTCAGTTCGCGGAGCAGGAAGTTGTCGAGCCGCTGACCGTCACCACGCTCGGTGACCTGGAAGGTACGTGGGCCGGAGGGTTCGCGCGTTGCTTTCATGGCGCGGGATGCTACCGGAGCCGCGCTCACCGGGCTACTGCACCCATCCCCCTTGCGGGCGGAAAAACTTGCCCGGACGGGGGGTTATGCCCTACATTGGCCCACGGTACGTTGCTGTGCTACGCCTGCAACGCGCCTCGAATCACCCGCCGCTTCGATCCACAGGCTGAACGCAGCCTCCGGTCGAAGGGCCATCGCCACAAAGCGACACTGTGACGCTATTTCTTCTAACCCAGTCCTGTCTCCCCGGCTACGCCTCCCGCAGGCGACTGATCCCGTGGTTGCTGGTGAACACCTGGCTGGCGCGTTGGCTTGTGCTACGCGCCGCCGCTGCGAGCACGCGTGCGCAAGCGTTGCCGTGCCGCCGCTCGATCGCCGCACCCCGGACCCCGATCTTCCCCGCCGGACGCCAGGACGCCCTACCGAGTCCAATGCATGAAACGCATCCTGATCAATGCCACGCAGCCGGAAGAGTTGCGGGTCGCCATGGTCGACGGCCAGCGGCTGTACGACCTGGATATCGAACTGCCTTCGCGCGAACGCAAAAAGGCGAACATCTACAAGGCCAAGATCACCCGCGTCGAACCGAGCCTGGAGGCCGCGTTCGTCAACTTTGGTGCTGATCGCCACGGCTTCCTCCCGTTCAAGGAGATCGCTCATTCCGCGGTTGGCGCCCCTGCCGACAGCGACAAGCCAATCCGCGACTTCCTGAAGGAAGGCACGGAACTCCTCGTCCAGGTGGAAAAGGAAGAGCGCGGCAACAAGGGTGCCGCGCTGACTACCTACATCAGCCTGGCCGGCCGTTATCTGGTCCTGATGCCCAACAACCCGAAGGCCGGTGGAGTCTCGCGCCGCATCGAGGGCGAAGACCGCGCCTCCCTGCGTGACGCACTCTCCGGACTGACGATGCCGGACGGCATGGGCGTAATCGCCCGTACCGCGGGCGTCGGGCGTACCACCGAAGAGCTCCAGTGGGATCTGGATTACATGACTGCCCTGTGGGCGGCGGTCACCGAAGCGGCGGAAAAGGCCAAGACCCCGGCGCTGATCCACCAGGAAAGCAACGTCATCATCCGCGCCCTGCGCGACCACATGCGCAACGACGTCGGCGAGGTCATCATCGATGACAACGACGTTTACCAGCAGGCCGAGGAATTCGTTCGTCTGGTCATGCCCAACAGCCTGCGCAAGCTCAAGCGCTACGACGACCCGGTCCCGCTGTTCAATCGTTACCAGATCGAGAGCCAGATCGAGAGCGCATTCGACCGCGACGTCACCCTGCCCTCCGGCGGTGCGCTGGTCATCGACCACACCGAAGCCCTGATCTCCATCGACGTCAACTCTGCGCGCTCGACCAAGGGTGGCGACATCGAGGAGACCGCCTTCCACACCAACCTGGAGGCGGCGGAAGAAGTCGCGCGCCAGTTGCGCATCCGCGACCTGGGCGGCCTGATCGTGATCGATTTCATCGACATGAACGCCAACAAGCACCAGCGGGAGGTCGAAAACCGCCTGCGCGAAGCGCTGGAGATGGATCGCGCCCGGGTCCAGGTCGGGCGCATCAGCCGCTTCGGCCTGCTGGAGATGTCGCGCCAGCGCCTGCGTTCATCGCTGGGGGAATCCAGCCAGAACACCTGCCCGCGCTGCCAGGGTCACGGCCAGATCCGTAGCGTGGAATCCCTCGCCCTGTCGATCCTGCGATTGATCGAGGAAGAGGCGATGAAGGACCGCACGGGCCTGGTGATGGGTCAGGTCCCGGTCGACGTGGGCACCTTCCTGCTGAACGAGAAGCGCGAATCGATCAACGACATCGAGGAGCGTCACAAGGTCGACATCAGCATCATCCCCAACCCGCAGTACCTTACTCCACGCTTCGAGGTCCGCCGCGTGCGCGGCGACGAACGCGAAGAGGCGATCAGCGACCGCGGCTCGCACGAACTGGTGGAGACCACCGAGGACGAGAGCGATCCGCATCAGGAGCGCCGCAGCAAGGTCGAAAAGCCACTGGTCCAGGGCGTCAAGATGACCGGGCCGGCCCCGGTCAGCGACAGCGCACCCTCCGCTCCAGAGACGTCACCGCCGGTGGCGAAGCCCGGATTCTTCACGCGCATCTGGTCCTCGCTGTTCCCCAACGCGCGTCCGGCAGACGGACCGGAAGATGAACAGGAAGACAGCCGCAAGGGCGGAGGTCGCGGGCGCGCCGGCGAAAGCAACCGCGGCGGCAAGGGCAGCGGCCGCGGGGGCAGTCGGAAAAAGGCCGACAACGGCGGCCGCAATACCGGCGACAAGCGTGACGAGACCGACAAGGGCAAGAAGGGCGCACCCGACAAGACGGATAGTGCCAAGGGCAATGGCACCAAGCCCGATGGTGCCAAGGGCCGTTCCCGTCGTGGCGGCAAGAAAGATGCCGATGCCGCGAAGGGCACGAGCAACGAATCTCCGAAACAAGCCGCCGAAAGCCGGACGCCTGACACCAGGGGACCCGAGAAGTCCGCAGACTCGAAACCGGCCGAGAAGCCGGCCGAGAAACCAGCACGGGACAAGGACGAGGCCGCCACTAGCGAAGCCGCGGACACTCCTGCGGGTAACGGACCGGAGAAGTCGGACGAGGATGACGGCAGCAAGGGTCGCAGCACCCGTTCCCGCCGTTCCCGTCGCGGTGGCCGGCGTCGTGGCGGTCGTGGACGTTCTGGCGAAAACGCCGGCGAAGCCGGCACCGATGGTGCGCAGAACACTGCAAACGAGGGTTCCGCTCCGGAATCCGGCAGTGATACGGCCGCCCCGGATTCGGCCGCCTCGGCCGACACCGGAAAGGCGCACGCTGAGACGCCCAAAGAAGCTCAGAACCCCGAGTCCTCTGCCCCAACCCGGGACGGTGGCGAGAGTACCCCGCCACCGGAAAAGGCCAGCCCCGACGATGGCGTCCCCAAGGACGCCGCGCCCGCCAAGGGGCGTAGCCGCGGTGGTCGCGGCCGCAAGCCGGCCCCGGCCTCCTCAGACACCTCCGCCGGCGAAGGGACTCCGGGCTCCAGCGAGCCGAACACCCCGACGGAAAGCCAGCCGGCCGTTTCCGATTCCCGGGAACCGGCCCCAAAAGCCGAGCCGGCTGCGAAGCAGGACACGGCGGACGCCACAGGCCAAAGCGACAAGGCCCCGGCCAAGCGCCCGGCCCGGGCCAAGAAGTCCGCAGCCGATGCCGGGGATGCCGCGAGCAAGACCGATGCGACCCCGACGGAACCGCCGGACACCGCTCCCAAGCCAAGAACCCGCCGGCCAAAGGCGACCAAGGCGGAGACCACCCCCTCCGATGAAGGGGCCTCTGCTTCAAGGCCGGACGAAGTGAAAGCAGAAAAGCCTGCGGAGGCGAAAGACGACAAACCTGCCGCGCCCAAGCCCACTGCCGAGCCAGCGGAACCGGCCGCCGAAAGTCCGAACCGCAAAGGCGACGACTGACAGGACCAGGTCCCTCGTCCAACCAAAAAGGGCCCGCCTATTGGCGGGCCCTTTTTGGTTCTGGCCTCGGGATTCCGAATGGATGATCTTCCAGAAGGGTCAGACCGACGCCTTTGGCGCGGCTTGCACGCGACCCTGCGCCAGTCGACTCCGGCAGCGACTCCTGCGCCCGGTCCGCCACTCGCCCGGCAGTGCTGTCAGGAGGCCTTCAACGTGTGGCGATCGCGGATATGTTCCAGCAACCCATCCGCTGCCGCTTCCACCAGGTCCATGACGTGCACGAACCCTTCGTCCCCGCCGTAGTACGGGTCCGGGACTTCGTGTTCGCCGAACTGTGGCGCAAAGTCCAGAAACCGCAGCAACTCCGCCCGCGCATCTGCCGGACGGATGCGCTCGGCATTGCGGTAGTTTGCGTCGTCCATGGTCAGGATGTAATCGAACTCCAGGAAATCCTCGGGCTCCAGCCGGCGCGCGCGCAGATGTTCCAGATCGTAGCCGCGCGAGCGCGCCTCCTGGCGGGCCCGGCTATCCGCCTTCGCTCCCACGTGATACCCGGCGGTTCCGGCCGAATCGACCTCGATGGCCTCGCTCAGTCCGTGTTCGCGCACCCGCGCCTCGAACACCCCATGGGCCATCGGCGAGCGACAAATATTGCCCAGGCAAACCATCAGTACACGTATCTTCGACATCGCTCCACAGTCCGAATCGCGAAAGGCATCAGGATAACAAACCGGGCATCCTGGGCGGGCCGTTTCATTCCGCGCCCTCCGGTATGCCATGCTGAGGCTTTGCATCACGAGATCCATTGATGGTCGACCTTGGCGGTCCGCGCATTCCCGGCTGGACACCCCCCGGCAATGTGGCCAGTGGGGCGGGCACCGGAACGCGACAATCCCTCCAGACCGGAACGCGCATCGAGGTTCGTGTCCTGGACGTACTTGCCGATCGCGGGGTGCGGCTGCGTCTCGAACCCTCCCCGGGCCGCAGCGGCGCATCGACCGCGACACGCCCCTCCCCCCCTGCCACGGTGGTCGCCGCCCAGCTGACCGGCGCATTGCCCACGGCCTTGTTGAACCGACCCGGCTCGGGCGCTTCCGGCACCGCCATGCTGGCCGAGATCACCCGCACCGAGCCACGCCTGGAGGTCCGCCTGCTCCCCCTGACCATGGATCGCGCCGCACCCCGCCCCGCCAGTAGCGGCTCAGCGCCCAACCCGGCCCAGCAGTGGCTGGGACAAGAACTGCGTCTACAGCTCCCCGGGGCTCGCTCACTGGGGCCGGCTCTGCATGGCCTGCTGACCCAGCCCTCCGGGACCGGGGCGCCAGCCACGAGCGCCATGCCCGGGGCCCAGGCCGCACCCGCACTGCACCGTATCCTGGAGCTCCTGCCCACGCCGGGCCAACTGGCACAGCCCGAGACCCTGCGCCAGCACGTCCAGCAATCGGGACTCTGGATGGAGGCCATGCTGGGGCATGCCGGACGCGGTCAAGGCCCGATGCATCCATTCGCGGCAGATCTCAAGGCCCAGCTGCTGCGTGCCGCAGACCAGGTTCGCCAAGCGGCGGACGCACGCCCTGCAGCGCAAGCACCCCCCGCCACCGCCTCGGCTCCCCCTGCCCCGGCCGCCCTGTCCGGCCTTCTGGAGGGCCTCCTGAAACGTGTCACGTCGCTCCAGCTCCAGTCGCTGCAGTCCTTCGCAAGTGACGAGCCCGGCAACAGTCGCTGGTTATTCGAACTTCCGCTGCGCAGCGAGCAGGGTATCCACGGTGTTTTCGGCGAGATCCACCGCGAAGGCGGAAGCGACGACGAAGCCGAAGCGCCCTGGTCGATTGTGTTGACGCTGGATATCGGTGACCTCGGCCCGACGCGGATCGCCCTGGCATCGCGCAATGGGGGCGTCAGCGTGCACTTCACCGCACCCGAGGCCGATACTGTCACGCGACTGCGCAGCGAAATGGCTTATCTCCGCGATCGGCTGGGCGAGCGCGACCTGACGGTGACGGGGCTGTCGGTACGTCAGGGCGAGGTCGATACGGACCCGCGCCCCACGAATTCGCATCGCATGCTGGACGAACAGGCCTGAGCCGATGGCACGAAAGGATCATGGGGACCGAACGGCCGACCGCGGCCGATCACCGGCCAAGGCGGTCGCACTGGAATGGGATCGTCGGCAGGCGCCGCGGATCACAGCCAGCGGCTCGGGCCTGACGGCCGAGGCCATCCTGCGCATTGCCGAGGAACACGGAATCCCGCTGCATCAGGACCCGGCCCTGAGCGAGGCGCTGGCGCAGGTCCCCGTCGGCAGCGAGATCCCGGAAGAGCTCTACATCGCAGTCGCGGAGATTCTCGCCTTTGTGTTCCTGCTGGCAGGGATCACACCCGACGACCGGGGCAGTGGGTATCAGGCCCCCTCGCGCCAGTCCAGACCGGACCGCGAAGGGCCGGACCGGGACTCATGAACGCCCGGCGAACCCGGAACCGCCGGCATTCCCGGAGCCGTGCAGGCTGAACAACAAGTCGAGTTCGGTGGAAGTAAGGCCACAACGCCGACGGACCTCTTCACGACCCAGGCCCTGCTGGATCAGAAGAATCGCCTGCTCGTAGGCACCGCTGTCGCCCTCGCGGGCGCGTAGCTCGCTGTGCTGGTCATGCAGGCGCGCCAGGGCACGCTGTACCGAGGCCTGTGCCTGCCCGTGGGTCGCAACCCCTTCAGACAGAGCCTTCATTGCCCCTTGCAGCGCCATTACCGAGGTGGCCTGACGCTGATAATCCTGACGCAGGGCAACCAACTGCCGACGCAACAGAATCACGAGCCCCACGGCAAATCCGGCGACGATGGTCGCCAGCAACGCAATCAACGCGGCGAGCCAGATCAGCATTCCCTCTCCCATTGCCTGCACACTCCTGAAACCCGGGGCCTGCCGATTGTCGCGTGATTCGTGAGGGCGTGACCAGCCATGGCGAAAAAATCGGACACGGACCCGCGCCCGGACCGAGTGGGTGCCGGTCCCCGGGGAGTTCAAGCGTAGTCGTCGATCAGGCCGCGCCGCTGGCGGCGTTCTTCCTTGCGCGGCGGACGCTGCTGGGTTGGACGCACTGCGGGACGAAAGACCGGATCGCGGTCATGGTCGTCGCTCAAACTGCGCCCGGGAACAGTGGTATGGACCGGTCGAACAGTCCGGTCCGGCTGGAGTTCGTCGACCATGGTTCACCTCCCGGCTTGCGCCTCATGGTCCTCGTCTGTTGACTGTAGACCCGACGTGCGCGGCTACAGTTCGCGCAACTGCGCCCACTCGTCGTCCGATAGCAGCCTGTTCAGGTCCACCAGGATGGTGAGGCCCTCCTCGGTGCTGGTCACGCCCTGAATAAAGCGGCTGCTGTCATCGTTACCCACCTCGGGCGCCGGCTCGACCGAATCCGGGGAGATCCGCACGACCTCCGAGACGGAATCCACCAGAATCCCCACGTTCTGGTTGTCTACATCGATGATCACGATGCGCGAGGCCTCATCCGACTCGCGATCATCCAGCCCCATACGCCGCCGGGCGTCGATCACCGTAACGACATTCCCGCGCAGGTTGATGATCCCGAGGATGTAGTCCGGCACACCCGGTACCGGGGCGATCTCGGTAACCTTGAGCACCTCCTGAACCTGCAGAACGTCGATCGCATAGGTTTCCTCCGCCAGACTGAAAGTCACATACGGAGCGGTGTCGGCCTTGGTCATGGCTTCTACGTCTTGTGCGCTGCTCATGTCATCCTCGATATTCCGTGCCGGCGGGGGCCGCCCTGTGGTGTCGTCTTGACCGGGTTATCGGCCGATTACCGCCATGCTTGAATGGCGCCGGCCGGGATCAGTCCCAGCCACCCTCGTCGAGGGTGCGATCCAGCGCCTCCAGGTCCAGCAACGTCGCCATCTTCTCGCGCTCCACGCCGGCCAGCCAGGGCAGGCGCCGGCGGTGGCTGCGCCAGCGCAACGACTCCGGCTGGATCACCCGGGTACCGTGAATCGCGCGACAGGCCAGCGCGAACCGCGAACCCGCGAGGAACACCACCTGCCGGGCCGTATCCGGCTCGTAGTCACGATCTTCCGGTGTCACCACTGCGGCCAGGTCAATCAGCTGCACCCGCCCCTGCTTGGTATCCGCCAATCCAAGGTACCAGACCGAATGATTCGGGGTGGGCCGCACTTCCAGGCTGTCCAGCGGCGCCACCCCGCCCAGCGCATGTAGCGGCGCCAGCAGGGTCAGGTTGCCAGCCTCGATCACGAGGGCCGAAAACGGCTGCTCGGGCCGCGCATACTCGCGCTCCGCTGGATCGGCCGGTGGGGCTGGTGGGGCCGAGGCCACTACCGGCGCCGGGACGACGTCCACCGCATCGGCTTCACGGACCGGGGCTTCCAACTCCACTACGGGCGCAGCTTCTTCTACCGGCGGCCGTGGCTCCAGGATATCCGGTCGCAGAAGCGGGCGAACGGGCTCCGGCTCGTCCAGCAGGCTGCCGAAGTAGTCGTCCAGCGCCTCCGGCTCGGCCTTCAGGGCCAGGTTGTCGACTATGGAACGGTTCATCCGCGTCGCCTCCGTTCATGGGGTTCGGACAGCCGGCCACCGATGGCCTCCAGCAGATCCGAGTAGGCGAGCACACCCCGGGCGTCCGGGATCATGAAACACAGCGGCTGCCCGGCACTGGAGGCATCGCGGAATTTCGTGTCCACCGGGATTACGCCCGGCCAGACGTCGTCGCCGTACAAACGACGCAGTTCCGACAGGGCCTCGTGCGCCGCGCGCGTACGACGGTCGAACAGGGTCGGAATAATCCGGTACGCCAACTCGGACTTGCGCGATTTCTGTACCATTTTCAGCGTATTGATCATTCGTTCCAGCCCCTTCAGGGCGAGGAACTCGGTCTGCACCGGCACCAGCAGTTCGTCACAGGCGGCCAGCGCATTGACCATCAACACACCGAGCATCGGCGGGCAATCCAGCAACACGTAGTCGTACTGCCCCGAGATCTTCTCCAGCGCGTGACGCAGCACCAGCCCCATGCCACTGCGGGTTCCCAGCTGGCGATCCAGCGTCGCCAGCGCGGTACTCGCGGTCAGTAGATCCAGCCCCGGGAACCGGGTCTCGCGGATCAGTCCATTCGGGTCCGGATCCGCACCCTCGGCGCACTGGCTGAAAAGCTCGTACACCCCGCGCGTGGCGGTCTCCGGATCATGGCCGAAATACGCCGTCAGCGATCCGTGCGGGTCCACATCCACCAGCAGCACGCGTTGCTCCGGGCCCGACAGGAGCCCGCCCAGCGTCACCGTGGTGGTGGTCTTGCCCACCCCCCCCTTTTGGTTTGCAACCGCCCAGACCTTCATGGTGTGTCTCCATCCATCGGGAGCGGTGCGGGCGGAAGATCCTCGCGCAGGCGCTCCGGTTCCTGCGCGCCCTCGGCGCGCGGACGCGCCCCGGGCAGTACCACGATGGACACGCGCCGGTTCTCGGCCCGCCCCTCCGCAGTGTCGTTGCTGGCCGTCGGCCGGTGCTCGCCATAGCCTAGGGCGACCAGATTCTCCGGATCGACCCCGACCTCCTCGAACACGCTGACCACTGCGGCCGCCCGTCCGGACGACAGCTCCCAATTCGACGGATAGATCGCGGTCTGGATGGGCACATTGTCCGTGTGTCCCTCCACATGAACGCGGGAGACACGTGGCGCAAGAATCTCGCCAACCTCTTGCAGAAGACCCTCCGCCTGTGGGTTCAGGGTCGCCGCCCCGGACGCAAACAGGAGACGGCTGGTGATCTCGATCTCCAGCCAATAGGCCTCGCGCGTCACGCGCAGGTCGCCATCCTCGATCCATTGCGCCATCGCCTGTTCGATCTCGCGCGCGGTATCCGCCAGTTCGTCCAGGAACGCCTGCATCCCAGCGTCGTCCGGGCCCTCGTCAAGCATCCCGCTCAAGGCCATGTCGATGGGCTGAGGACCATCCTCCACCAGACCTGGCTGGACCTCGATAGGCACCAGGGCACGCAGATCCTGCGGTGTACGTTCCCGGGCCACGGTGGGATCCCCGACCTGAATCGGGTCGGCCTGCATCGGTGCGCGAAAGGCGTCCACTAGCGACTCGGACAGCACCCTGTACTTGCCGTCATCCACCGAGGAGATGGCGTACATCACCACGAAGAACGCCAGCAGCAGTGTGACCAGATCCCCATAGGGGATGGCCCATGCCTCGTGATTCTGATGTTCTTCCGCCCGCTTGCGTCGCGCCATGGTGACCTCACTCGTGGATGAAGCCACTCAGCTTGCTTTCGATGTTCCGCGGGTTTTCACCTTCCGCAATGGCGATAAGACCTTCCATCAGCATTTGCTGGTGTTGCGAGCGGTTCTGAATAATCGACTTCAATTTGTTGGCCACCGGAAGGAACAGCAGGTTGGCCGAGGCAATGCCGTAGATCGTGGCGACAAAGGCCGCCGCGATGCCCGCCCCCAGCTTGCTCGGATCCGCGAGGTTCTGCATCACTGCCATCAGGCCCATCACCGCGCCGACAATCCCCAGGGTCGGGGCATAGATCCCCATGCTCTCGAAGATCTTCGCGCCCTGCAGGTCGAAGTGCTCGCGGTTGTCGAGGTCGGCCTCCATGATCTGGCGAATGGTCTGCGGTTCACTACCGTCCACCAGCAGTTGCAGTCCCTTGCGGGCAAAGCCGTCGGTCTCCTCGTCGGCCAGCGTCTCCAGGCCTAGCAGGCCTTCCTTGCGCGCGACATGCGACCACTCGACGATCTGCTCGACCGTCGCGCGATTGTCGACCTTCGGTGGCTTGAAGGCCCACGGCAGGATGCGCATACCGTGCATGAAGACCGACAGCCGTGCCTGCACCAGGGTCGCCCCCAGGGTCCCCAGCACCACGATCAGGAAGGCCGCGGCATTCCACAGCGCACCCAGGCCACTGCCCTTGGCAATGCTGCCGCCGAGAACCGCCACCAGCCCCAGGGTAATCCCGATGAGGCTCAGGATATCCATGTCAGCAGAACCCCTTCACCAGTGCGGGCCCGATTTCGGGCAGCGGGTACACATGATCGGACAGGCCGGCCTCGGCCACTGCCGCCGGCATCCCGTACACCACGCAGGTCGCCGCATCCTGCGACCACACCTGCGCGCCGGCGCCCTTCAGCGCCCGCGTGCCTTCGCGGCCATCGGCGCCCATGCCGGTGAGGATCACGGCAAGCACCTGCCCGCGCAGCGCCTCCACGGCGGAACCGAAGGCCGCATCCACGCTCGGCTTGTAGATGGTGCCCAGGGGGCTCTCCGCGATTCGCACATGCGTCTGGCTGCCGCGCTCCAGCGTTGTCTGCATCCCGCCCGGGGCCAGCAGCGCCACGCCCGGCTTCAGCACATCACCGTCCTTCGCCTGACGCACCTCGATATTGCACATGGCGTTCAGACGTTCGGCGAAGGCCGGGGTAAAACTGGCGGGCATGTGTTGCACCAGCAGGATCGGCAGCGGGAAATTCGCCGGGAGCGGCTTCAGCACCTCCTGCAGCGCCACTGGACCGCCGGTGGAGGTACCAATCAGTACCGCGCGCAACTGCCGTAACGGCGTCGGCGGCCGGGAACTGGCAACCGCCGGAGCCGGCTTGCGCGCATCGGCCGCGGCCTGACGGTCGGTCTCTTCGCGGCGCGCGGACGGCCGGGCCTCCCGCGCAGGCGTGGTCGTGCCCGGGGCACTGACAGAGCGCGCCCGGCTGCGTGACAACGAGCGCACGCGGCGCCGAAGCAGCATGCGCGCGCTGTCCTCGTCCCCCGCCATGTCGCTGAAGCGCTTGGGAAGGAAGTCCACCGCCCCGGCCTCCAACGCATCCAGGGTCGCCTGGGCTCCCTCGGTCGTGAGACTGGAGAACATCAGGATCGGAAGCGGGCGCTCGGCCATGATCTTGCGCACCGCAGTGATGCCGTCCATCACCGGCATCTCGATATCCATGGTCACGACATCGGGATCGAGGTCCCGGACCTTGGCGATCGCCTGCTCGCCATTCTCGGCCGAACCTACGACCTCAATGCCGGAATCGGAATCCAGGATCTCGGCGATACGCCGACGAAAGAACCCCGAATCGTCAACTACCAGAACCCTGATCGGCATCCTCAGCCCTCGCTCGAGCGCGACGCGCGGCGCGGTCGACCGGACATTTGCAGTTGCCGCATCAGGATGGTCACCAGGTCGGAGACGTCGAGGATCAGGGCGATGCCCCCATCCCCGGTGATCGTCGCTCCCGCCAGGCCCTTCACGCCTTGCAGATTCTGGCCGAGCGGCTTGATGACCACCTCTTCCTGCCCCACGAGATCATCCACCACCAGTCCTACCTTGCGGTCGGCCGTATGGACCACCACTACGTGGGCATCCTTGCGCACCTCGGGCTCGTGCCCAGGCTTCAGCCAGCGCTTGAGGTAATGGACTGGCAGGGCGTGCTTGCGCACCATGATGACTTCCTGATCATCCACGTAATTCGTCTTGGTCAAATCCAGATCCAGGATCTCGGAGACCGAGGCCAGCGGGATCGCAAAACGCCGGCCGTCCAGAATCACCATCAGGGCGGGCAGGATCGCCAGGGTCAGGGGCAGCTTCACCCGCAGCGTGGTCCCTACGCCGATCTCGGAATCGATCTCGATGGTGCCGTTGAGCTGCGAGATCTTGGTCTTGACCACGTCCATGCCAACCCCGCGGCCGGAGACGTCCGAGATCTCGGTCTTGGTGGAGAATCCGGCCATGAAGATGACGTTGAAGGCCTCGCGATCGGTCATGCGTTCGGCCATCGCGGGCTCCATCAGCCCCTTCTCCACCACCTTCCGACGCAGGGCCTGCGGGTCCATGCCACCGCCGTCGTCCTTGATCAGCAGTGCGATGTGATCACCCTCCTGGGCCGCGCCGAGCACGACCGTACCCTTGCGCGACTTGCCCGCCGCCTCGCGCACATCGGGCGTCTCGATGCCATGGTCCACAGCATTCCGCACCAGATGCACCAGCGGATCGGACAGGGCCTCGACCAGATTCTTGTCGAGGTCGGTTTCCTCGCCGAAGATCTCCAGCTCGATCTCCTTGCCCAGATTCCGCGACAGATCGCGGATCACTCGAGGGAAGCGATTGAAGACCTTCTTCACCGGCTGCATGCGGGTCTTCATCACCGAGGTCTGCAGGTCGGAGGTCACCAGTGCCAGCGAACTGATCGCCTTGCCCAGTTCGTCGTCGACATGCTGCGAACGCAGCATGCTCAGCCGGTTTCGTACCAGAACCAGCTCGCCCACCAGGTTCATGATCTCGTCCAGGCGCTCGGTATCCACACGCACGGAGGTCTCGCCCTGCGGAGCCGAGCGCCCACCGGCCTCGGCCCCGCCGGCGCGGGCACTACCGCCGCCCTGCCCACCGGCAGCCGCCGGTTCCGGCGTTACCGCTTTTTCCGGCTCGGGCGCCACGGCCGCGGGCTCGGTCGGCAGTGGATCCGCAGGGGCGTCCGCAGCCGGTTCGGGCGATGCCGGACCTCCGCCCTTGGCCTGCAACTCGTCCAGCAAATTCTCGAACTCGTCGTCGCTGATCAGATCACCGCCCGAGTCTTCGCTGGCCCCGGCGTCGCCCGGCACGGCCGCGTCCACGGGTGCCGGGGCCCCGTCACCATGCAACGTATCCAGCAGGGCCTCGAACTCGTCGTCCGTGATCTCCTCCCCACCGCCCACCATGGCGTCGCCGGGGGCCGAGGCCTGTGGCTCGGGGACGGGCTCCGGTTCAGGCGCGGGCGGCGCCCCGGCGGTATCTCCGGCGACATCTTCGTTTTTTGCCATGCGCCGCAGGTCCTCGACCACCGCGGCATCGGCGGGGGTCGGGTCCACTCCGGAACGCAGATCCCCGAACATGACGTTCAGGGAGTCCAGCACGCGGAGCATGGTGTCCATCAGATGGCTATCGGCACGGCGTTCGCCGTTGCGCAGCAGATTGAAGACGTCCTCGGCGTGATGACACACCGTCACCAGCGCATCCAGGCTCAAGAACCCGGCGCCCCCCTTGATGGTGTGGAAGCTTCGAAAGACCGCATTCAACAGATCCCGGTCGTCCGGGTTCTGTTCCAGGTCGATGAGTTGCTCGTTGAGCCCCTCCAGCAGTTCCCCGGCCTCGATCAGGAAGTCCTGAAGGATCTCGTCATTGGGGTCGATGGCCATTCAGTCTCTCCGGTCCCGTGGCGCCAGTCGTATGGGGGGCACTGCTAGAAGCCCAGGCTTGATAGCAGATCGTCCACCTCGTCCTGTCCTTGAACGACATCTGCGCTGGAATCTTGAGTCTTGGGCACACTGGGGCCGTGACCCTTGCGGTCCGCCTCGCGGTCTTCTTCGCCACGATCCAGGGACGCCTCGGCCGCTTCGACCTGCTCCATGCGCCCGCTGGAGAGCCGAATCAGGGTAACGAGGTTCTCTTCGAGGTCAGTCACCAACTGGATCACCCGGCGAATCACCTGGCCGGTAATGTCCTGATAACTTTGTGCCATCAGCACCTCGGAGAGCAGCCGCCGCAACTCCTCGGCGTCCTCGCCCGCCTGCCCGAAGAAGCTGTCCAGCTCACGCGCGAAATCGCGGAATTCGTCCACCGAGAGCTGCCGGTTGCGAAACCGCGTCCATTTGGCGGTCAAGTCGGCCGCCTGCTGGCTGAACGACTCGGCGATCGGCAGGCTCGACTCGATGGCGCCCATCGTGGCGTGCGCGGCCTGCTCGGTCATGGTGACCACGTAGTTCAGGCGTTCCTTCGCATCCGGGATCTCCGCCTGCGTCAGCTCCACCAGACGCGAGTCCCCACGGAAACTCTGCAAGGCCTCGTGAAGGTCGCGCGTCAGCTTGCCCAGTTCATCGAAGAGCTCGCGGTCGTAAGGACGCGCAAGATCCTGCACCAGCGCGCGCGCCGCCGCGTCGTCGCCCGCCTCGAGCGTCTGCACCAGTTGTCGGGCCAGCTCGAGCTGGCCGTCGCGTGGGGGGTGTTCCTGTTCAGTCATGAGGAGCCTCTTGCTGGTACGGCGCCGAAGGAGCCGGGTCACGCCCACCCGCGCAAGCGAGACGGACGTCGTCCGTATTCACCACCGGGCGATCCTTAGCCCTGTGCTTCAATACGTTCGAAGATCTTGTCGATCTTTTCCTTCAGCGTTTCGGCGGTAAACGGCTTGACCACATAACCGTTCACACCCGCCTCCGCGGCCTCCACGATCTGGTCGCGCTTGGCCTCGGCCGTCACCATCAGCACCGGCATCGACTTCAGGTTGGCATCCGCCCGGACGGCCTTCAGCAGGTCGATGCCCGGCATGTTGGGCATGTTCCAGTCGGTAATCAGGAAGTCGAAATCACCATTTTGCAGCATCGGCAGCGCGGTGCTGCCGTCGTCGGCTTCCTGCGTATTATTGAAGCCAAGATCGCGCAAGAGGTTCTTGATAATGCGCCGCATCGTGGAAAAATCGTCCACGATGAGAATTTTCATTCCCTTGTCCACACGTCACTCCGGGATTCGTAAGGTGAGTTTTAGAATAACTGCAAAGCCGCGCCGTCTTCGAGCCACGACCCCATGCGCGCGCGCAGCCGAATGACCGCCTGGCTGCGAATCTGGCTCACGCGCGACTCGGTCACGCCCAGAACAGCCCCGATCTCGCGCAGATTCAGTTCTTCGGTGTAATACAGCGAAAGCACCAGGCGTTCGCGTTCAGGCAGATCCCCAAGGGCCTCGGCCAACTCCTCGCGAAACTCGCCAGCCTCAAGGCTACGCGACGGCGAGACTTCCTGCCCCTCGATCACGCGATCGGCCCCGTCATCCCCGCCACCCAGATCGTCCAGTGCAAACAGATGGGCCCCGGCGTGGTCCTTGAGCATGTCGTAATAGTCATCGATAGGCACGTCCAGCTCGGCCGCCACCTCGCTCCCACGCGCCGCACGCCCCTCGCGGGCCTCGACACTCTGGATCGCGGCGGCAATACGCCGGCTGTTGCGATGCACCGAACGTGGCGTCCAGTCACTGCGACGCAACTCGTCGATCATCGCGCCGCGGATGCGGATTCCGGCGTAGGTGGCAAAGGTCGCCCCCTGCCCGCCCTCGAACTGCCGCGCCGCCTCCAGCAGACCGATCATGCCGGCCTGGATCAGGTCATCGACCTGGACCGAGGCCGGTAGACGGGCCATCAGGTGGTGCGCAATGCGATGCACCAGTTCAACGTGATCGGCAATCAGCTTCTCGTGTCCACCGGTCGCGGTGGACGTCGCCTGGTAGCCGGAAAGGCGATTACGCGTCGTCATCATGCGCTCTGCAGCATTCGTTCCACGAAGAACCCGACGCCCCCGTGGTCACCCCCACCGACTGGCCAGCGATCCACCGTGTGTGCCAGGTCGGCAAACGCCTTGCCAGCCGGACTGCCGGGATACTGCTGAACCACCGGCGCCCTTTTCTGCACGGCCTTGCGCAGATGTTCGTCCATGGGGATATAGCCGGCCAGGTCCAGGACCACCTCCGGCAGGTACTTGCCGCAGACGGTATTGAGTTTCTGCATCAGCCGCTCCGCCCCCTCGCGTCCGCTGACCATGTTCGTGACCATGCGGAAACGCCGCAGGCCGTGGTCACGGTGCAGCACCTTGATCAAGGCATAGGCATCGGTAATCGAAGCCGGCTCGTCGCAGACCACCACCAGGGTCTCCTGTACCGCCCGGCAGAACGAAGTCACCGACTCCTGCAGGCCTGCGGCGGTGTCCACGATCAGGACATCCAGCGGCCTGCGGTAGGCGCTGAAGGCATGGATCAGCCCTGCGTGCTCCGCCGGCGTGAGGTTCGCCATCGCCGCGATACCGGAGGCCGACGGGACCACCTTCACCCCGTCCGGCCCCTGGACCAGGACATCGTCCAGGCTGTCCACCGCGCCGGTCACCAGATCATGCAGGGTGCGCTCCGGGCGCATCCCGAGCAACAGGTCCACGTTGGCCAGGCCCAGATCCGCATCGAACAGCATCACCTCGCGGCCCAACCGGGCCAGGCCGACCGCCAGATTGACCGACACGTTGGTCTTCCCGACCCCGCCCTTGCCCGACGCGACCGCAATGACCTTCAACGGCTTGTTAGTGCGTGGCATAACGCCCCTTTCCAACCGGCTGAATCAGTTCCAGTGTTGCCGGCTCGGTCCCCTGCGCCGGGCGCAGCGGCGCGCGCGAGCGTCGCGGCGGTTCCATTTCGGCCAGCCGTTCGGCAGCCCAGGTCTCACGGGCATTGCCACCCGCCCGCGCGCCCTCCGCGTCGTCGTCCAGCGCCAGGCGGGTCAGATACCCCGTATCAACCCGGTGAAAATCCTCGGCGATGCGCTGGCCATCGCTCACGAACCCAAGTCCCAGGTGCTGATCCAGCAGGACCGACAGGACCTCGCCCAGCTGTTCTGCCTCGTCCAGCTTGGTCAGCACCAGCGCCGAGGGATCCGCCTTGCGAAACGCGTCCAGCACCCGCCGCAACGTACTGCCCTGGGTCGTGGCCGACACGACCAACCAGCTCTCGGCGCGGATATCCGGCGGCAGATGCGCGAACAGCGACTCCTCCTCCACCGTGCGCGGCGCCTGCCCAGCAGTATCCACCAGGATCAGGTGGCCATCGTCCACGCGCCGCGCCAGATCGCGCAGTTCGCGCGCATTCTGCAACACGCGCACCGAGATCCCCGCCATCTGGGCGAAGGCTTGCAACTGCCGTGTTGCACCGATGCGCTGGCTATCGAGGGTCACCAGCGTAACCGAATCCGGTCCCATCCGACGGATCTGGCGCAACGCGATCCGTGCCAGCGTGGTGGTCTTGCCGACACCGGTCGGACCCACCATCGCCAGCAGCCCACCCTCGTCCAGGATCGCCGGGCGATGCGTGGCAATCGCGCCCGAAAGCCGCGCGCGGAGACGCTCCCAAGCCTGCTCGGGGGAGCTGTCATCGAGGATGCTGCCCGCCAGGCTGCGCGCCAGCGATTCACTAAAGCCGCGGTCGATCAGGCGGACCTTGCATTCTGCCGCCAGCGGATGACGGGCCGCCCAGCGAGCCTCGTCACTCTCCGCATACTGACGCGTCATCAGGCTGCGCAGGTCACGCAACTCCTGGCGCATCGCGGTGAGCTCGGGATCGGCCGGCCAGGAAGGGGCCGCCGAATTCGGGGCGCGGTCGGCAGTACGCGCCTCGCGGGCCGGCTTTGCAGCCTCCGGCTCGCGCACCGGCTCCGAGGACTCGCCATCCTCCAGGGCGGCGACCACCTCCAACCAGCCATCCACCCGGCGACTGGAGAGGATCACGGCATCCTCTCCCTGTTGTTCGCGCACCTGACGCATGGCGTCGCGCATGTCCCGGGCCCGATATCGTCTGACATTCATGCTTTGATCTCCTGCGCCGCTCGCGCGGCGGAACCCCTATGTCTCATGCGGACTGCTTCGCCGTTTCTTCCTGACCGACCGTGGCCACTACCCGAATCCGCCGGTTGTCGGGGATCTCGGTAAACGCCAGGACGGTCAGGCTGCGAACCGCGCCGCGCAACCAGCCGGCAATCCAGGAACGGATCTCCGGTGCCACCACCAGGATCGCCGCTTGACCGGCTGTCTCCTGGCGGCGCGCCGCGTCCGCAACCGAACGCTGCAACCGTTCCGCCAGCCCGGGCTCCAGTCCAACCGTGCCACCCGAGCTGCCCTGCAGGGACTTATGCAAGAGCTGTTCCAGCGATGGGTCCAGGGCAATCAGTGGCAGCTCATCCTCCGGTCCCACAAGGTCCTGGACGATGGAGCGCGCCAGCGCGACGCGCACCGCTGCGGTCAAAGTGCCGGGATCCTGACTCTTCACCCCGTCGTCTGCCAGGGTTTCGGCGATCGTGCGCAGGTCGCGGATCGAGACCTGCTCGGCCAGCAGGTTCTGCAACACCTTCAGCACGATCGAAAGCGACAGCGTCTTGGGCACGAGGTTCTCCACCAGCTTCGGCGAATGCCGCGCCAGCTGATCCAGCAGGTGCTGTGCCTCCTCGTGCCCGATCAAGCGGTGGGCGTTCTCTCGGAACACCTGCGACAAATGCGTCGCAATCACCGTGGAACAGTCGACTACGGTATAGCCGGCGCCCTGGGCCTGGTCGCGATCCGACGGGTCGATCCACAGGGCATCCAGGTTGAAGGTCGGGTCCTTGGTCGGGGTACCCGGGACGGTGCCGAAGACCTCGCCCGGATTGATCGCCAGTTCGCGATCGGGAAACACCTCGGCCTCCGCCACAGTGACGCCCAGCAGGCTGATCCGGTAGGCGTTCGGGCTCAATTCCAGGTTGTCGCGGATATGCACCGGCTGCAGCAGGAAGCCGAGCTCCTGCGACAGCTTGCGGCGCACGCCCTTGATCCGGCCCATCAGCTGGCCGTCCTGGGTGCGGTCCACCAAGGGGATCAAGCGGTAGCCGACCTCGAGGGAGACCAAGTCCACCGGCGGGACATCTTCCCAGGTCAGGTCGCGATCCTCCGAACGAGCCCCGCCTTCGTCTTCCTGCGGGATGCGCTCCACTTCCACCTCGGCCTCGCGGCTCCGGCGCTTGAGCAGGTAGGCCCAGCCAAAGATCAGCGCCGCCAGCCCCAGGAACACGGCGTTCGGCATGCCCGGCACGACGCCCAGCGCGCCGATCACCCCACCGGCGACGTACAGGACCCGCGGGTTGGAGAACATCTGCCCGTACACCTGCTGGCCCATGTCCTGGCTGCTGGTCACGCGGGTCACAATGATCGCGGTGGCGGAGGACAGCACCAGCGACGGGATCTGGGCAACGATGCCGTCGCCGATGGTCAGCAACACGTAGTTGGTCGCGGCATCGCCGATCGACATGCCGTGCTGCACCGCACCGATGGTGAGCCCGCCGATGATGTTTACGAACAGGATCAGGATCCCCGCGATGGCATCGCCGCGGACGAACTTGGAGGCACCGTCCATGGAGCCGTAGAAGTCCGCCTCGCTGGCGATCTCCTCGCGGCGCTTGCGCGCCTCTTCCTGAGTCAGGATGCCGGCGTTCAGGTCGGCGTCGATCGCCATCTGCTTGCCGGGCATGGAATCCAGGGTAAAGCGGGCGCTGACCTCGGACACACGCCCGGCCCCCTTGGTCACCACCACGAAGTTGATGATGATCAGGATCGCGAACACCACCAGCCCCACGGTGTAGTTGCCGCCGACCACGAAGTCGCCGAAGGCCTGGATGACCTTGCCGGCGGCATCCGTGCCGGTGTGGCCTTCCAGCAGGATCACTCGGGTGGAGGCGATGTTCAGCGCCAGACGCAGCAGCGTGGCGACCAGCAACACGGTCGGGAAGACCGCGAATTCCAGCGGCCGCGGGGTGTACACCGCAACCATGATCACCACCAGCGACAGCGCGATATTGAAGGTGAACAGCACGTCCAGCGCCAGCGGCGGCAACGGCAGCACCATCATCGAGAGCATCGCGATCAGCAGGATCGGCGCCCCCAGCCCCCACTTGCCCACGTTACCCAGACGGTCAAAGAAGGCCATTATTGATCCCTCCTCTGGCCGCGCTGCTTGTCAGGATCCAGATAGTCCTCGGGCACCGGCAGGTCATCCGGCATCTGCGCGTCGGCATCGGCCCGCTTGAGCTGGTAGACGTACGCCAGGATGCGGGCCACGGCCACGAACAGACCGTTGGGCACTTCCTGGTTCAGATCGGTGGTGAAGTAGATGGCGCGGGCCACGCGCGGAGCCTCGACGCGGATGATCGCGTGTTCGTCCCCGACTGCACGGATCGAGGCGGCCACCTCGTCGACGCCCTTGGCCACCACCTTCGGCGCTGCCATGCGCGAGGCCTCGTAGACGATAGCCACGGCATAGTGGGTCGGGTTGGTGATGATCACGTCGGCCTTGGGGACCTCCTCCATCATTCGCCGCTGCGCCATCTCCTGCTGCAACTGGCGGATCTTTTGCTTGACCTCCGGCTTCCCGTCGGTCTCCTTGTACTCGTCCTTCACTTCCTGCCGAGTCATGCGCAGCTGTTTCTGGTGATTCCACATCTGGAACGGCGCATCGATGGCCGCTACGACGATCAACGCCGCGGACACCGCGATGAACGTTCCCAGCACCAGCTGGGCGGCATGGCTAATGCCCTGATGGACCGGTTCGTAGCCAAGCATCAGCAGCCGGTCGGAGAAGGTCGCCAGCACGGCGACCGCGACACTGCTGATCAGTACGAACTTGGCGAAGGTCTTGCCGAACTCCATCAGCCCCTGCCAGGAGAAGATTCGCTTGAGGCCCTTCCCGGGATTCAGCTTGGAGACCTTGGGCGCGGCGGCCTTCCAGGAAAAATTGGCGCCGCCGATCACGATCGGCGCGAGTACCGCGGCGACGATCAGTACGCCGAACAACGGGAACAGGGTCCGCAGGGTACGGAAGATCTCGTCGGCCAGATAAGGCAATAACAGCGACGAGTCGTAGGCCATTTCACGTTCGAAATCCAGGCGACTGCTCATCTGTTCAGTAAGTTGCGCCCCCATGTTCGGGCCGTACATCAGCAGGAAGCTCCCGCCCGCCATCAGCACCAGAAAGGTGCTCAGCTCGCGCGAGCGCGGGACCTGCCCCTTCTCCTTCGCCTCGCGCAGGCGTTTCGGAGTGGGCTCTTCGCTTTTTTCCTGTCCGCTCTCGTTCTCGGCCATCTCAGAAGCCCATCCGGGTCTGCATCAGGTTGAAGCCCTCGAGCATCAGCTCGCCGAAGCGTTCGGGCAGGCCCGGCAGGATCAACATCATCAGTACGAACCCGATCAGGATCATCATCGGGAAACCCACCGCGAAGATGTTGAGTTGCGGGGACGCGCGGGTGATGACCCCCATGGAGATATTCACCAACAGGAGCGAGGCAACCGCCGGCAACGCCACCAGCACCGCGCCCACAAACATCGTGGAGCCGAAGCCCACCAGGGCGTAGAAGGCCTCGGCGTTCAGACCGGTCGGCGCGATCGGCATGGTCTCGAAGCTGGTCAGCATCAGCTCCAGGGCGATCAGATGGCCGTTCATCGCCAGGAACAGGAGGGTCGAGAAGATCACAAAGATGGTGGAGACCACCGGGACCTGAACGCCCTGGGCCGGATCCATGATCGAGGCAAAACCCAGGCCCATGCCCAGTGCGACCACCTCGCCCGCCTGAGTCACGGCCGAGAACACCATCTGCAGAATGAACCCCATGAACACGCCGATCGCGACCTGGTGCAGGGTGACCAGCACGCCCTCAAGGCTCAACGGATCGATATCCGGCAGGACCGGCCCCTGCATGGCCACGAAGATCGCCAGCAACAGCGCCAGCCCCATACGCACCCGCGCATTGACCGTATCCGCACCGAAGATCGGCATGGCGACGAGCATGGCGCCAATGCGGGCGAACGGCCACAGGACCGCCCCCACCCACAGCACCAGCTGTTCCGCCGCCAGGGCCATATGCCTACCCCACCATCCCCGGCGCACCCTCGTAGAGGCGCTCGGTGTAGTCGATCAACAACGCCAGCATCCAGTGCCCGCTGATCAGCAGCGCCGCGAACATCGCCAGCAGCTTGGGGATGAACGACAGGGTCATTTCCTGTATCTGGGTCGCTGCCTGCAGCATCCCGATGGTCAGACCCACGGCCAGCGCCGTCAGCAGCGGCGGCGCGGCCAGCAGGACCACCACGGTCAGCGTCTCGCGACCGATGTCCACAACGAGTTCGGGTGTCATCGCGCTCTCCTACACGAAGAAACTGGTGGCAAGGGTGTTCATCATCAGCGCCCAGCCGTCCACCAGAACGAACAGCATCACCTTGAACGGCAGCGAGATAATCAGCGGGGAGAGCATCACCATCCCCATCGACATCAGGACCGAGGCCACCACCAGGTCGATGATCAGGAACGGGATCAGGATCAGGAAGCCAATCTGGAATGCGGTCTTCAGCTCGCTGGTAATGAACGCTGGCACCAGCAGGTTCAACGGGATGTCATCCGCCTCCTCGAATCCGTCGATCCCGTTGATCTCGGCAAACATCGCGATATCGCTTTCGCGGGTATGCATCAACATGAACTCGCGCAACGGCTGCACCCCCGCCTCGATCACCTCCTCCGTCCCGATCTCCTCGTTCACGTAGGGCACAAACGCGGTCTCGTAGATCTCGTCGAGCACCGGGGCCATCACGAACAGGGTCAGGAAAAAGGCCAAACCGATCAGGATCTGGTTCGAGGGCGTCTGGGTCGTGCCCAGGCCCTGGCGCAGGATCGCCAACACCACAATGATCCGGGTGAAGGACGTCATCATGATCAGGATCGACGGCAGCAGGGTCAGCAGCGTCATCAACAGGATGATCTGCAGCGTGACCGAGTAGGTCTCGCCCCCGTCTCCGTTGGTGGTCACGGTCAGGGCCTCGATACCCTGCGCCACTTGGGCCCCGGCGAGGCCCGGCAGGAGCAGCAGGCCCAGTGCCAGCGCGAACCGCAGGAACAGCGCCATCACGACTGCCCCCGCTCGCTGCTACCGGGCGGAGCCCGGCGGGTCACGGCGCGCTTGAGCGCACTGGAGAAGTCCGGGGTCTCGCCTACCGGCGCCACCACGGACTCGCGCATCGTGTGCAGGGTGCGCATGCCGGAAGGCGCCACGCCCACCAGCACCTGTTCATCGCCCACCTGCACCAGCACCAGACGCTCGCGCGTGCCCACCGAGCGTGCCGCGACGATCTCGATCACCTGCGAGCCGCGGTTCAGTCCGCCCTGGGTCCGGCGCAGGATCCAGCCCAGCACCACAATGGCACCGATCACCAGTACCAGACCGCCGATTAGCTGGGTCAGATAGGCCGCGGCCCCGCCACTGCCACCCTCCGCAAGGGCAGTCAAAGGCCAGAGGGTCCCCGTGACGGCCGCCAGGACGAGGGCCGAACTACGCGTATTACGTGGATTCATGGCTATTTGAGCTTGCGGATGCGCTCACTGGGGCTGATCACATCGGTCAGCCGGATACCGAACTTCTCGTTGACCACCACGACCTCGCCATGAGCAATCAGAGTGCCGTTCACCAGCACGTCCAGCGGCTCCCCGGCCAGACGGTCCAGCTCCACCACCGAGCCCTGGTTCAGCTGCAGAAGGTTGCGGATCGGGATGCGCGTGCGACCGATCTCCATGGCGATGGTCACCGGCACGTCCAGCACCATCTCCAGGTTCATCTCCTCGCCGTCGCCCTGCACCACGCCCGACAGTTGTTCAGGCTGCAGCGCCTCCGCGGCCGAATCCGGCTTGTGCTTGCGTTCCTTCTTCTCGGTCTTCGGCGCCGCTTGCGCGGACGCGGCACCCCCACCGCCTTGCGCTTCGTTCAGCAGGGCGTCCGGGTCGGCGGCCTCTTCGTCATCCTTCTGCTCGGCCAGGGCGGACTGTTCCGCCAGAGCGGCCCCCCATTCGTCGGCCAGCGCCTGGTCGTCGCTACCGCCTTCGGTCTCGGCCATGGTTTCAGCGCCCGCGGTATCTTCATCCGCGGTCGGGGTGTCCTGTTTGGGATCGTCGGTGTCAGCCATGCTGCGCCCTCTATCGTTTGATGATGCGTTCCGAAACCTGGATCGCATTCATGCCATTGGATACGCCGAACTTCCCGCGGAACATCGGGATGTCTTCGACCTGCAAGGTGATCTTCTCGGGGAGGTCCACCGGGATGATGTCGCCCGGCTGGATATCCAGTAGCTCGCGCACGGTGACCTCGGTCTCCGCCAGCATGGAGCTGATCTCGACCTCGGCGGTCTGGATCTCCTCCTGCAGCGCGTGCATCCAGCGCTGGTCGACGTCGGAGCGATCCGACTGGATGCCGGTATCCAGCTGCTCGCGGATCGGCTCGATCATCGAGTACGGCAGGGTCACGTGCAGGTTGCCGCCGCCCCCGTCGAGCTCGATGTGGAACTCGCTGATGACCACGATCTCGGTCGGCGAGACGATGTTCGCGAACTGCGGGTTGACCTCGGAGTTCAGGAACTCAAACTTCAGCTCCATCACCGGCTGCCAGGCCTTCTGCATATCCTCGAAGGCCCCTTCCAGCACGCCGTGGACGACCTTCATCTCCATCGGGGTGAAGTCTCGCCCCTCGATGCGGGTGTAGTAGCGCCCGTCGCCACCGAAAAAGTTGTCGACCAGGATGAACACCAGCTTGGGATCGAACACGAACAAACCCGTGCCATGCAGCGGATGCGCCCGCACCAGATTCAGGCTGGTGGGGACAAACAGCGAGTGCATGTACTCGGAGAACTTGGTGATACGGGTGCCGACCACCGAGATCTCGGCCGAACGACGCAGCACATTGAACAGACGGACCCGGAGCTGACGCGCAAAGCGCTCGTTGATCATCTCCAGCGTGGGCATGCGCCCACGGACGATGCGATCCTGCGTGGCAAAGTTGAATTCCCGCGCCTGACCATCACTCGGATACGGGTCTTCGGTCTCGACGTCGCCCTCGTCCACACCATGCAGGAGGGCATCGATCTCGTCCTGGCTGAGGATATCCGTCTGCGCCATAACGGGGCTCCTACTGCATCACCAGTTCGTTGAACAACACGGCCTCGACCGCGTCCGGCGCATCCCGCGAGCGCAGAATCTCGCGGATTGCTTCCTTCAGCTCCTCCGCCAGCGATTCCTTGCCATCACGCGTATTGAGATCCTCGTAACGCTGTTCCGCCAGGATGCCCAGGAGGTCGTTGCGGATCGCCGGCATATGCCGCTCGAACGCCTCGATCACCGGCGCCTCGTGGGTCACCAGGCTCACCTCGGCACGCAGATACCGGATGCGGCCCGGCGCTTCGATGTTGACAGTCATCGGCTCCAGGCTGGTGTAGAAGCGCTCGGGGGGGCCTTCCTCCACCTGTTCGGCAGCCTCGTCGCCCGCAACCAGGAAGAACCAGGCCGCAGCGGCCCCGCCGCCCACCAGCAGGATCACGATCAGCAGCAGCACAAGCAGCTTGCCCATGCCGCCCTTCTTCGGGGTGCCGCCTTCTTCGTCGTCCAGATTGACTTCCTTCTTCGCCATGTCGCACCCGCTATCCGGTAAACCGAGGATTTGCTCTCGGAAAAGACCTTAGCAAGGCAGATGCCAGCATTGTCTTTCTATCGCTTTATCCGATAGTTAGCGACCAATACTGGAGGAGACTGAAGGACACTTCGGGGGAAGGAACGGGCGATAACGTCAAGAATCGGCCGCCCGCCGCGCGGGAAAGACGGATTCTTGGCGGCACTCACGGAAAATCGCTACGACAGCGAAAGGGGCCCGATGGGGCAGGTCACGGACACCGCCCGCCGCCCATCGGATATCGCAAGACCGAGCCCGCGCCGGGCTCGAATCAGGCAAACAAATCCAGGCGCCGATTCAGCATCGAGAGCGTGCTGCCCTCATTCTCGTTGTCTTCGGCCTCGGCCAGCTCCGAAGCGGCCCCGGCGGCTGCCTGGCGCTCATCCTGCTCGGCCTCCTCCTCGGCCGCCTGGTCGGAGACGGTCGCGTCCTCGAGCATCAGCCCGCTCTCGGCGAGGCTGTCGCGCAAGCGCGGCATGGCCGCCTCCAGCACCTCGCGGGTCACCGGATTGGCGCTGATGAACTGGATGCTTGTGCGGTCACCCTCGACCAGCACCCGAATATCCAGACTGCCCAGCTGCGGGGGATGCAGCTTGAGCTCGGTGCGCCCACCCTGTGCCTGGGCGAGCATGCGCACCTGATCGGCCAGCTCGCGGGCCCCATTGGGCTGCTGCAGGAGCCGGGTCAGGTCCAGTCGCGGCAGCGCACGCGCGGCCTCCGCCCCCTCGGCCTGCCCACCGGCGAGAGCCGGCAGGACGCCCCCCAGGGGGTCGGTACGCCCGCGGCGCGACTCGTCGTCCCCGCCCTGGGTCATCCACTGGGCGAGGACATCGAGCACGCCGTCCCGCGACAGCCCGCCCTGCGCGCCCAGCAGTTCGGGCTTCAATGCGGCCAGGCCGTCGCGCCCGCCCGCCGCCTGGCTGGCCTCGACAAACAGGCGCATGACGGCTGCAGGCAGGGGCTTGACCGGCAACGCCTGGCCCTCGGCACCCCTGCGGCCAGAGGCGCCCGCCTCCCCACGGGCCGCGTCCATACGCCCCGGTTCCTGCACTGCCGCCATCAGGCTGGCGACCGGCAAGCCCTTGCCCCCCGCCTCGTCGCCCGCGGCGAAACCCTGCCCGTCGAGTAGATCCTGCAGCCGCGCCAGCATGGCTTCCAGATCGAGCCCTTCCAGCTCGTCCCCGGGCACGCCCAGGTTCGCCAGCAAGGCCTCCATCTGCGGCTCCAGAACCGCGAGGAACCCCTCGCCGTCCTTCCCTTTCAGCCCCTTCAGGCCGTCCAGGTCCTGCAGCGATGCCTCGCCGCCCAGCAATTGCAGCAGCGGCAGCATGCCCTGACCGGTGTTCTGTGTCGCGATCATCTCCGAATCCTCGGTGTGCCGGGTGGATCCCCGGGCCCTTGCCCTAATCGATAGTCACGGTCCATTCAAGAACCTTGCCAACGCGACGCTTCCTCGCGCGCATGAGCCTGCCGCGTGGCCCACATATCCTGTTCGGTTTGCTGGCGCCGGGCGCCGTGTTGCGCCGTCTCGGCCTTCCGGCGTTGCAGCAGCTTTTCCAGCGACAGGCTGTTGCGGTGGCGCTCCAGCCACTCCTGGCGCGCGGTCTCCACCTGCGACTCCGCCGCCTGAATGCGCAGGTCCTGTTGCTCCAGCGCCGAGCGCAACTGGTCGCGCATGCCCGCCAACCACTTGAGGGCGTTGGCGTCATCCGGAAGGGTCGCCTGCAGATACTCGCGCTGATAGGTTTCCAGGCGCTCGCGCTGACCGGCAATGCCATCCAGTTGCTGCAGACGTTCACCCAGCTGGCGGGTGGCCTCGCTCTCCTCGATTCGGCGCAGGCGCAACAGTCGTTCCAGGCGCTTCGGGTTCATGCCGCCCCGCCAACCAGCGCCAGCAGGTCATCCCGCGCCCGGTCAAAACCGACGGCCTCTTCGCGACCCTGCGCCAGATACGCCTCCAGGCGCTCGTGCATCGCCACTGCCTCGTCCAGGTGCGGGTCGGCCCCCTTGCGATAGGCCCCGACCGCGATCAGATCGCGGTTCTGCATATAGGTGGCCGAGAGGCCGCGGAAGCGGCGCGCCGCCCGCTCGTGTTCCGGCGAGATCAGCGACGACATTACGCGCGAGACCGACGCGCCGACATCGATCGCCGGGTAGCGCCCGGTCTCTGCCACCTCGCGCGACAGCACGACATGGCCGTCCAGGATCGCGCGCGCGGCGTCCACGATCGGATCGTTCTGGTCATCGCCCTCGGCGAGCACGGTATAGAAGGCGGTAATCGAGCCGCCCCCTACGTCGCCGTTGCCGGCGCGCTCCACCAGTTGCGGCAGGCGCGCAAATACCGATGCCGCATACCCCTTGGAGGCCGGCGGCTCGCCGATCGCCATCGCGATCTCGCGGGCGCCCTGGGCAAAGCGGGTCAGGGAATCCATCAACAACAGGACGTGCAGGCCCTGGTCCCGGAAATGCTCCGCAACCGCAGTGGCCACCCAGGCCCCGTGCTGGCGCAACAGCGGCGACTGGTCCGCCGGCACGGCGACCACCACCGTGCGCGTGCGCGATTCCTCGTCGAGGATCTCGTGGATGAACTCGTTCACTTCCCGACCGCGCTCGCCGATCAGCCCGACCACGATCACGTCCGCCGTCGTGTTGCGGGTCATCATCCCCAGCAGCACACTCTTGCCGACCCCGGATCCGGCGAACAGACCGAGGCGCTGACCACGACCCACCGACAGCAGACCATTGATTGCCCGGATCCCCACATCCAGCGGCTCGCGCACCGGTGCGCGTTGCAGCGGGTTGATCGGCCGCCCGGCCAACAGCCCAAAATCATGGGTGCGGATCGGGCCTTTTCCGTCCAGCGGCTGCCCGTTGGCATCGATCACGCGGCCCAGCAGCCCCTCCCCGACCGGAATCTGACGCTGGTTGTCCAGCGGCTCGATGCGCGCGCCGGGCGTCAGGCCCGCCGCGATTTCCTCAGGCATCAGGAACGTGCGTTCATTCTGGAAACCGACGACCTCGGCCGGCACCGTGTCTCCGTTCTCGCCGTGGATCAGCGCACGCCCCCCGATGGGCAAGCGCAGGCCTTCCGCCTCCAGCGTCAGGCCGGTCAGGCGCGACAGGTGACCCTCCGACTGCGGCGGATTGACCCGCTCGACCCGCCCGCGCGACTGCTGCAGACGATCCAGCAAGCCACTACTCAGCCGTTCCCGGCCCTTGCGGCGGACCTCGTCGATCGGGGTACTCATGAATCCTCCGGGGCCGCGCTGTCCACGGAATTGGCGGATTGGTGATCTTCCTCGTCGGGTGCGCCGTCCATCTCCGGATAGTCGCCATCCCAGAGGGCTTCCACCGCGTGCTGCAGACGCCGCTCGAGACTTGCGTCGACACTCGCCGCGCCCGATTCGAGGCGACAGCCGCCGCGCGCAAGTCCCGCGTCCGGGACCCAGGTGATACGCGCATCCGCCCGCTCACCATAGGCCTCCACCAGCGCCTGGTCGTCCGGGTTCAAGTGCACCCGAACCTCCTGGTTGCGCCCGGGAAGCTGGGCCAATGCCCCCTCCAGGACCGTCCGGATCTGCTCCGGTCGCGTCTCCAGCTCGCTTTGGACGACCTTGCGTGCAAGCGCCGTCACCAGCGCCAGCAACTCCGGCTCCAGGGCATCGGCGGCATCCGCCAGGGGGTCGGCAAGCCCGCCGGCCACGGATTCCAGCACGGCGACCGTCTCCCGCAGTTTCTTGTCCTCACGCGCCCGGGTGGCCTTCTCGGCTTCTTTCTTGCCCAGTTCATGCCCCTCGGCATAACCGCCCTCGAACCCGTTCTTGCGGGCCTCGTCCTCGATCGCCTCGATCTCGGCGGCCGTGGGCAGGCGACGCGGGGGGTGGACCCCATGGTCGCCAATCTCCGGCGGCTCCCACCGCGATGCCGCCGCGTCGGTGTAAAGCCTGGCCGCCGGGGCGTCGGTCACAACATCGCCTCGCTACCACCGCCACCCAGCACGATATCGCCGTTCTCCGCGAGCCGGCGGGCCACGGACAGGATCTCCTTCTGTGCGGCCTCGACCTCGCTGACCCGGACCGGCCCCTTGGCCTCGAGGTCTTCGCGCAGCATCTCGGCCGCGCGCTTGGACATGTTGCGGAAGATCTTGTCCTTCATGTCGTCGTCGGCACCCTTCATGGCGAGCACCAGCGATTCCGTCTGGATCTCGCGCATCAGCGTCTGGATACCGCGGTCCTCGATCTCCACCAGGTTCTCGAACACGAACATCTCTTCCTCGATCCGCGAACCCAGATCGGAATCGGACTCCTTGATCGTATCCATGATCTCCGCCTCCCGTGAGCCCTCCATCAAGTTCATGATGTTGGCCGCCGAACGCACGCCACCCAGCATCGACGTCTTGCTCGCGGCATTGCCGGAAAGCTGACGGTCGAGGATCTCGTCCAGCTCCTGCAGGGCCTGGGGCTGAACGCCATCCATGGTCGCAATGCGCATCACGATGTCGGACTGCACCCGCGCGGGCAGGTACTGCAGGGTGTCCGAGGCCTGGTCGGAGTCGAGGTGGGAAAGAACAATCGCCACGATCTGCGGGTGCTCGTTGCGCAGCATGTCGGCGATCGCCCGTGGATCCAGCCACTTGAGGGCCTCGATTCCCTTGGAATTGCGTCCCAGCAGGATGCGGTCGATCAGGCCCGAGGCCTTGTCACCCAGCGCGCTCTCCATGACGCTGCGCACGTACTCGTCGGCACCCACGCCCAACGCCGTCTGTTCCTGCACATGAGTGGAGAACTCGTGCAGCGCCGCGTTCACGTCACTGCGCGAAATGCGGTCCATGGAGGCCATCGCGGTGCCAATCTTCTGCACCTCCTTGGGCCCCATGTGGCGCATGACCTCGGCCGCCGCGTCCTCGCCGAGGCTCATCATGAACACGGCGGCGCGCTCGGCACCTTCCTGTTTGGCGTTCTTGTCAGCGGCCATCGTCACCCAACCACGTCTTCATCACCTGTGCCACGCGCTTGGGGTCCTCGCGGACCATCTCGCGCACCGCCTCCAGATCCATCTCCTGCTGGTCCGGCCCCTTGGGGCCAGTCAGCGCAGCCACGGCCGAACCCTCACCCTGACCCATCGCCATGCCCGTCTCGCTGCCGCCTGACTCGTCGGTCAGCGCCTCGCGATCTTCCTCGCGCCGCGGCGGCGGAGCCGGCCGCTTCATCAGATGTTTCATCGCCGGACGCACCACCGTCAACAGGATAATCAGAGCCAGCAGCAATGCCGCCACGATCTTGACCACCTCGAGGAACCAGGGTTGTTCCCAGAACGCGATTTCGTCCGCCGCCACCGCCTCGATGGGTGCCTCGAACGGGGCGGTCACTACATTGATCGTATCCCCCCGTTCGGCATTGAATCCTACCGCCTCGCGCACCAGCGCCTCGATGCGTTGCAGTTCCTCCGCATCCCTCGCCACCTGCACGGTCTCGCCCTCCTCGTTGACCTCCTGGCGGAAGTCCACCACCACGGCCGTGGACACGCGCTGCACGCCGCCCGGCATCTCGCGGATATGGTTGATGCGGCGATCCACCTCGTAGTTGCGGGTGATATTGGTGCTGCGGCTGCCCGGGAGCGCCGCGGGCGGGCCCTCACCCTCCTCGCCTTCCTCGCCGACCACCCCACCGGCGGGGGGCTGGTTGGTCAGCGCCCCGGGGACACCCCCGATACCGCCCTCGGGTCCGGTGCGCTCGTCCTCGCGGGTCTGCTCGGACCGCAAGGCAATCGTCTCGGGATCGTACAGTTCCTCGGTGCGCTCGACGCTCGAGAAGTCGATGTCCGCGTTCACCTGCACCCGTACCTTGTCGCGCCCGACGATCGGAATCAGCAGGTCACGGATACGGTCGGTATAGCGGGTCTCCACGTCGCGGGTGAAACTCAGGCGGTCGCCACTACCACCCATGCCCGTCTCGCCGCCATCCTGGGTCAGGAGCGTCCCGCTTTGGTCCACCACGGTGACCCGATCAGGATCCAGATCAGAGGTGCTGGACGCGACCAGATGCACGATCGCACCGACCTGCGACTCGCTCAGGGACCGCCCACCGCGCAGGTGCACGACCACCGACGCGCTGGCCGGGCGCCGATCACGCACGAACACCGACTGCTCACCCTCGGCAATGTGCACACGCGCCCGGTCCACCGCATTCAGCGATGCCACGGTACGCGCCAGTTCGCCCTCCATCGCCCGATGGTGGCGCGCCCCCTCGATCATCCGGCTCGTACCCAGGCCGGTATCCTCCTGCAGCAGCTCGAAGCCCATGTCGCCCGAACGTGGCAGGCCTTCGCCGGCCAGCTGCAGCCGCGCACCAGCCACCTCGCCCTGGGGTACCTTCACCTGCCCCGTCGTGGAATCGACCTGATACTGAATACCGGCCTGCGAAAGGACTTGCACAACCTCCGCCGCATCCTCCGAATCCATACGCGGAAACAGCGGTACGTAGGTCGGGCGCAGCGCCCAGTACAGCAGCGCCACGATCACCACAATGGCACCCGCCAGCATCCCGATCAGGGCCAGCTGGCGGCCCGCAGGCATCCCGTTAAACTCCTTGATCCCGCCGGTCACCACCGCGGGCAGGGATTGTGCATTTTCGGCCATCGTCCGTTCTCTCCCTCAGCCCGATCGGCCGATCAGACCTGCATCCGCATGATTTCCTGATACGCCGTCAGCAGACGGTTGCGCACCTGGTTGGTCGCCTCGAAGGCGATGCTCGACTTGCTCATCGCGGTCATCACCTGCGGCAGGCTCACGTTGTCGTCGCCCAGCTCGAAGCGCGTCTGCAGATCGGTCGCCTGCTGCTGCACCTGATTGACACCCCGCAGCGACTCCGTCAGCACGTTCTGGAAGTCCGTGCCGCCGACGCGCTGGGGTTCGCGCGTCTGCTGGGCCGCATTCGTGTTTTCCACGCCGTTGGCTTGCGTCAGTTGACGCATCTGCTGCAGGACGTTCTGGATCTGCATCTCGCTCATGCTCACTACCCCCGGGGCGTCTTGTTACGCCGGCCGACCGACCACGAAGGGCCCGCCGTATTTTCGTGTTCGACAGAAACTCTCAAGCAATCCATATGCCAGGCGACTGCACATTAGCCCGACGCGGGCACCGCAAAGCCGTGCTCGCGCAGACGCGCTATCTTGTAACGCAATGTTCTGGGGCTGATTCCCAGCCGGTCGGCCGCCTCCTTGCGCCGCCCGCCGGACTCGCGCAGGACGTTCATGATCACCCGGCTCTCCTGCGTCTGCAGGGTCTGCTCCAGCATCGGTGTCGGGTTCTCGTCATCCAGCCTCGATTCCGCCCCGGTGGTCACCTCGCCGGCCCCGGTACTCCAGGGGTTCACCATGTCCGCATCCAGCCAAACCGACTCTGCACTCACCTGCGGATCCGCGTTGTCATGCAATGTGACCGCGCGTTCCATCACGTTCGCCAGTTCGCGCACGTTGCCCGGCCAGTCGTGTTCGCGCAGGCGTCGTTGTGCGCCGTCATCCAGGGTCTGGAGCTGGCCGCCACTCAGGCGTCGGAGCAAGGCCTCGGCCAAGGGCACAATATCTTCTGCACGCTCGCGCAGTGGCGGGATGCACAGGGGAAAGACGTTCAGTCGGTAGTACAGGTCTTCGCGCAGATGCCCTTCGGCCACGGCCGCGCGCAAATCCCGATTGGAGGTCGCGATCACGCGCACGTCCACGCGCTGCGGCCGCCGCCCGCCCAGGGGCTCGACCTCGCGCTCCTGCAGCGCACGCAGCAGCTTTGCCTGCAAATGCACCGGGATCTCCGTCACTTCGTCCAGCAGCAATGTGCCGCCGTCGGCCCGCACAAACTTGCCCGGTCGTGCCTCGACCGCGCCGGTAAAGGCGCCCTTGGCATGCCCGAAGAGCATCGCCTCGAGCATCGCCTCGGGCAGTGCGGCGCAGTTGATCGCTTCGAATGGTCCCCGTCGCCGCGGCGAGCGCGCGTGCAACTGCCGCGCCAGAACCTCCTTGCCCACCCCCGACTCACCGGTAACGAACACGGTTGCCGTGCTGCCGGCAATGCGCGTAACGAAGCGATCGATGCCGCGCATCACGGGACTGCGTGTCACCAACGCAGGGACCTCGAGCGACGGCTCCGGTCGCACCCGCGGACGCAGCCACCCGGCCAGCTCGTCCGCCATAAGCGGGAGCGCGAAGTGCGCCTCCAGCCCATGTCGCATCGCGGCCAGTTCCTGATCCTGGCTCGCGTCGCGGCTGACTGCCGCCAGCGCTGCCGTGGCATGGCTCAGGGCATCCCGGGACAGGTCCGCAGGCTGCGCCAGCAGAATGACCGCCGGGGCGGATACCTCCAGGGATTGCACCAACTCGCCGGCAGTACACGTCTGCAGACGCACCCGCGGGATCGTGGCCAGCACCTGGACCACGGCCTCTCGCAGTTCGGGTTCGGCATCCACCAGCAGGATCGTGGCTCGCGACATGAAGGTCTTCCCGTATCGATTCGGGAAAGATCTAGCAAACATCGCGCCACCAAGGCAGGCGATTGGTTTATAGAGGGTTTTTCTGGATCGGCCCGGGATCCGTCAAGCCTATGACGCGGGGGTTGCCCATCTCGGATCCATCGAGTGACGGGATTCCGTCCACTTGAGCCCACCGATTTCCGGGCGCGTTCACGCCCGCATTCGCGTCTTCTCAGGCCTTGCCCAGCCCGAACTTGCGCATGCGCTCAACCAGGGTGGTCCGCCGCATGCCCAGACGCCGAGCGGCGCGCGCCACCACGTGCCCGGTCTCATCCAGGGCACGGGTGATCATGTCGCGCTCGAGGTCGTTGAGGAAGCTGCGCAGATCGACGCCCTCCGGTGGCAGACCACCGGCCAGCAGGTTGGCGCCCGCAGCGGAACCGCCTTCGAAACCATTCGGCGTAGTCGGCGGCAGGGTCAGATCCTCGATTCCGTCCGGACGCACCCGCGGCGGCAGCTGCGCCAGGTCCACCGGTAGATCCGGATAGATGATCGCAAGCTGCTCCAGGAGGTTAGCCAGCTCGCGGATATTCCCCGGCCACGCCAGTTGCCCCAGGTGGGCAACCACCGCAGGGGTCAGGTGGGCGGGGGCCATGCCCTGGTCGCGCAGCCGGTCTTCCAGAGCGGCGATCAGCAGCGGCATATCGCTGGTGCGTTCGCGCAGTGGCGGCAGCTCGATCGGGAATACACTCAAGCGGAAGAAAAGATCCTGCCGGAAGCTGCCATCCGCCACCGCATCATCCAGATTCCGGTGGGTGGCCGCGATGATTCGCGCGCGGGCCGGGATCGACTTGTTGGAGCCGACCCGCTCGAACACCCGCTCCTGCAGTACGCGTAGCAGTTTCACCTGCATCGGCAACGGCATGTCGCCGATCTCGTCGAGAAACAGCGTGCCATCCTCGGCCAGTTCAAAACGGCCAGCGCGCGCGGTGAAGGCGCCCGTAAAAGCGCCCTTCTCGTGGCCGAACAGCTCGCTTTCCAGCAGATCCGCCGGGATGGCACCGCAGTTGACTGCCACGAACGGCTTGTCCGCGCGGTCGGAGGCGTTGTGGATCGCGCGGGCCACGACCTCCTTGCCGGATCCGGTCTCGCCCAGGATCAGCGCCGTGGCATCGGTCCGCGCCACTTGCCCGACCAGGCGCTTGACCGCCTGCATGGTCGGATGCGACCCGACCAGCCCGGGGATATCGTCGTACCCCGGCTCGCGACCGAAGCGCAGCCACTGAAGGACCTGAGAAACCCGGCCAATCGAGAGCGGATGCTCGACGATGCAATCCACCCCGTTGGCCTGCACCTGGCCACCGTCAGTCGGTTGCACGACAACCGGTGCCAGATTCCCGCGCGGCTCCTGCAGGCGCGCGGAGAGTTCGGCGGCAGGTCCGCAAAGCCACACGGCTGCGGCGGGCGTGCCGTCCATCAGATCAGTGGGGTTGGAGTGGGTCTCGGCCTCGCAACCAAGGCAGTTCAGGATCGCCCGTGTTGCGTCCGCGGCTCCCGCATCGCCGCTGAGTGCAATGCGCATGGCCTGTTGTTGTTCCCCCGGATCCCGCATCTGTGCCCCGATTGCCGCGATCGGATGCGCCCACCCGAGAAAAGTCCGGGCCGGCATCCAATGGTGTGATCGAGTTCGCAGTATCGAGCTTATTTGTGATTGCCGTCAACTTTCTGGCGTTTCCCGGCGACCTCGCGGCGATGCAACCGAAAGATCCAGCGACCGATCGCCTCTTCCAGGGGACCTTCAATCCCTGTCCAGCGAGTCATCTGCAGGCCTCCACGGGTTGTCGGAGTCTCGACACGCAGAACGCAGGGCTGGGGCAACAGGCGACTGAGATAGACCTCCACGCGGTCACAATCCTCCGGCAGCGTGCCCGCTGGCAGCACAATCCCGTGGCCACTGAGCGTCGCCTCCACCGGATCCGGGCGCTCGGGGTGGAGTGACTCCGCGACCAGATGCAACAACAGATCCAGCTTGTGTTCCAGACGCTGCACCTCGGGCGAGGACTCGTCCTCGTGCGGCATCGCTCCGCGCGGGTGCGCGTCGTCGAACAGGTCCAGGCTCTCGATCAGGCGCTGCGCCAGCACAGGATCGGTGGCGGACCGGACCGACGGACCAATCATCAGCGCGGTCGTCACACGCAGGTCATCTCCGAGAAACTCGTCCTGACTGGCGTCATCCATGTGCGCTCCCGCCTCCCTCGTCGCCGGAACAAATGTTTCCGTTATAGACCATGGCGGGCTTCAGCCGACGAACACCCGGGCATTGCGGAACAGCCGCAACCACGGGCCCTCCTCGCCCCAGTCCGCCGGGTGCCAGCTGTGCTGCACGCTGCGGAACACGCGTTCCGGATGCGGCATCATGATCAGCGCGCGCCCATCCTCACTCGCGAAGCCGGTGGCCCCGCCGGCAGAGCCATTCGGATTGGCCGGATAAACCGTCGCCGGGGTGTCATCGGCCTCCACGTAGCGCAGGGTGGCCTGATCATGGACCGGCACACCATTAGCGTAACGGGTGCGTCCCTCGCCATGCGAGACCACGACCGGCAGCACCGAGCCGGCCATTCCGTCGAGCAGCACGGCCGGGCCCGGCTCGATGCGCACCTGCGACAGGCGCGCTTCGAACTGCTCGGAACGGTTGCGCACAAAGCGCGGCCAGTGATCGGCTCCCGGGATCAGCGGCGCGAGATGCGAAAGCATCTGACAGCCGTTGCAGACCCCCAGCGTGAAGGTCTCGGGACGCTCGAAGAACCCCTGGAAGCCATCCCGCAGAGCCGGATGATTCAGGATGGTCTGCGCCCAGCCGCCGCCGGCACCCAGCACGTCGCCGTAGGAAAACCCGCCGCAGACGGCCATCCCCTGCATCGAGCCCAGATCCTGGCGCCCATCCAGCAGGTCAGTCATGTGCACGTCCACCGGGGCAAACCCGGCGCGCTCGAACGCCGCCGCCATCTCCAGCTGCCCGTTGACCCCCTGCTCGCGCAGGATCGCAATGCGCGGACGTTCGCCGCGCGCGATCATCGGGGCGGCCACATCCTCGGCCGGATCGAAATTCACCCGTGGCTGCAGACCGCCATCGGCATCCACCCGCGCGAGCTCCTCGTCGGCACACTCCGGATCATCGCGCAGCCGCTGCATCCGCGCCGAGGTCTCCTGCCACTGACGCTGCAGACCGGCACGGTCACCGGTGTACAGATCCCGCCCGTCCTGGCGGATGGCGATCTGTTCGTCCTCGCGCAGGCGCGCCACCGGGTGCAGGTGCGCCTCCAGCCCCGCCTCCGCGAAGGCGTCGCGCAGCGCGGACTCGGCACCCGCAGCCATCTGGACCACCGCACCCAGTTCCTCGTTGAACAGCCAGGCCGCTACCGGCTGGCCGCCAGGGATCTCCACATCGAGCCCACAGCGCCCGGCGAAGGCCATCTCCAGCAGGGTCGTGACCAGTCCACCGTCGGAGCGGTCATGGTAGGCGCGCAACAGGCCATTGCGGCGCAGGGTGCCGATGGCATCGAAGAAGGCGCGCAGGCGGGCGGCATCCACCACGTCCGGGGCGGTCTCGCCGATATGCCCGTAGCCCTGAGCCAGCGCCGAGCCGCCCATGCGCGTGCGGCCTTCGCCCAGATCGATCAGCCACAGCCGATCGTCCGCAGCCGGATCCGGCTGCGGCGTCAGGGTCCGGCGGGCATCCGCGACCCGGGCAAAGCCCGACACGATCAGCGATACCGGCGCGTGCATGTGCCGCGCCTGCCCGTCCTCGGTCTCCCATACCGTGCGCATGGACAGCGAGTCCTTGCCCACCGGGATCGATATCCCCAGCGCCGGACACAGGTCCTCGGCAATGGCGCGCACGGTGTCGAACAGGTTGGCGTCCTCGCCCGGCACCCCGGCGGCGGCCATCCAGTTGGCCGAAAGGCGAATCGCATCCGTGCCGTCGATATCGGCCCCGGCCAGGTTGGTCACCACCTCGCCGATGGCCATGCGCCCGGAGGCCGGCGCCGACAGGATCGCCAGCGGCGTGCGCTCGCCCATCGCCATCGCCTCGCCGGTATACCCATCGAAATCCGTCAGCGTGACGGCGCAGTCCGCCACCGGCACCTGCCAGGGACCGACCATCTGATCGCGCGCGACCAGCCCCCCCACGCTGCGATCCCCGATCGTGATCAGAAAGTGCTTGGCCGCGACCGAAGGCACGTGCAGCACGCGCTCCAGCGCCTCCGCCAACGGACAGGCCTCGGGGTCGAAGTCCGTCACCGGCGGCGCCCGGCGGCGGTCCTCGCGGGTCATCAACGGCATCTTGCCCAGCAACATGCCCATGGGCATATCCACCGGCGGCTCGTGGAACAGGTCGTCCTCGACCTTCAGGTGCCCCTCGTCCGTGGCCTCGCCCACCACCGCGAACGGGGCGCGCTCACGCGCCGCCAGGGTACGGAAGGTCTCCAGATGTTCGCGGGCAATTGCCAGCACGTAGCGTTCCTGCGCCTCGTTGCACCACAGCTCCATCGGCGACAGACCCGGCTCGGCCGTCGGCAGGTCGCGCAGCTGGATCACCCCACCGCGCCCGGCGTCGTCCAGGATCTCCGGAATGGCGTTGGACAACCCGCCCGCACCCACATCGTGGATCGACAGGATGGGGTTGCCGGCCCCCAGGGCCGTACAACGGTCGATCACTTCCTGGCAGCGCCGCTCCATCTCGGGGTTGCCGCGCTGCACCGAGGCAAAGTCCAGCTGCTCCGAACTCGCCCCGCTCGCCATGGACGAGGCCGCCCCGCCGCCCAGACCGATCAGCATCGCCGGGCCACCCAGCACGACGATCGGGGTGCCGGCCGGCACATCCTGCTTGTGCACGTGCTCGCCGCGGATCGACCCGACCCCGCCGGCCAGCATGATCGGCTTGTGATAGCCGTACAGGGTCTCGCCACCGGCGGCATCCGGCAGTGCCATCTCCAGGGTACGGAAGTAGCCAGCCAGCGCCGGCCGTCCGAACTCGTTATTAAACGCAGCCGCGCCGATCGGGCCATCCAGCATGATCTGGCGCGCGCTCTCGATTCGGCCAGGGCGGCCAAAATCCCGCTCCCAGGGCTGTTCGAAGCCGGGAATGCGCAGGTTGGACACGGAGAACCCGGTCAGCCCCGCCTTGGGCTTGGACCCCTGTCCCGTCGCGCCCTCGTCGCGGATCTCGCCACCGGAGCCGGTGGCAGCCCCGGGAAACGGGGAGATCGCGGTCGGATGGTTATGCGTCTCGACCTTCATCAGGATCGCAAGATCCAGCGCCTCGCGACGATACTCGCCGGTAATTGCATCCGGCATCAGGCGCGTCCCTTCATGCCCGGCGATGACCGATGCGTTATCACTATAGGCGGACAGCACGCCCTCGGGATGGCGCGCATGGGTCTGGCGAATCATCCCGAACAGCGTGCGCTCGTCGGCCTCGCCGTCCAGCACCCAGGCGGCATTGAAGATCTTGTGCCGGCAGTGTTCCGAGTTGGCCTGCGCGAACATCATCAGTTCGGCATCGGTCGGCGCGCGCCCCAGCGCGGAGAACCCATCGGCCAGGTAATCGATCTCGTCCGGGGACAGCGCCAGGCCCAGTTCGCCATTGGCGCGCTCCAGCGCCGCGCGGGCATCCTCGCCGAGCTCCACACGCCCCAGCGACCGTGGCGTCTCGTGGTGAAAGAGTTGGGCCGCGGCCGCCGGGTCCTCGATCACCGCGTCGGTCATGCGATCATGGAGCAGGTCGGCCAGCGCCTCCAAATCGGCCCTCGCCGCTGCTTCGCCCCCGATCTGCCAGTGGATGCCGCGCTCGATCCGCTCGACCGCGTCCTCCAGCCCGGCATGGTGGGCAATCTCGGTGGCCTTGGACGACCACGGGCTGATCGTGCCAAAGCGCGGGATCACCACCAGTTCGCGTTGCACCGCAAACTCGGGGGCCTCCCAGGCATCGCCCTCGCGCAACAGGCGCGCCAGCACCGCCTCCTCGTCCGGACTCAGCCGACGGCGAGTCGCCACGAAATAGATGAACCGTGCCGCCAGCGGGCCGGCACCCGGTACGCTTGCCCGCAGCCCTGCCTCCAGAGCCCGCAGCCGAAACGGCGAGACCGCCGCGCCCCCTTCCACAACCCGCATTACGCTTCCTCGAAACCGGACGTACCGAAAGCCGCGCATTGTACCGGAGGCGCCTGCCGCGCGGGACCGGTACGTGACAGCAATTGCGCTGGTTGGGGAACTCCCAATGCGTTACCCTGTCCATGTAGTACTTGGGGGCGACATGGCTTCGACGCGGGTCGCGAAACCTGAGGTGCATGCCGAGGCTGTAGTGGACCTCGTTAAAACCGCTGCAAAAAAATAGTTGCCAACGACGACAACTACGCACTCGCCGCTTAAAAACCGGTAGATGCCGTCCGACTGGAGCCGTGCTTATGCGTCCAGTATCGGGCGTCGACTCTCATAAGATCGTGGTGAAGCGCGCCCGGCGTGGATCCATTAAAACTCAACCGGGATCGCCAGCTACATTCCCTGCCTGTCGGGTAGTCGCTGGTTAAATTAAAAGACAGAATAAGCATGTAGAGCCGAAGGCGGAGGTCCTGCGGACGCGGGTTCGATTCCCGCCGCCTCCACCAATTTAGATCGACCAATCAAGCGCCTACGGGCGCTTTTTTGTTTGCATTCGAGGAATCGCATGGCCGTCTACCAGGACACCCTGACGCAGCAGACCCGAGGCCGCGGAACCCACCACATCACCACCGCCGTGGAGCACATCGTACGCGCCTCCGGCATTACCACCGGCACCTGTCACGTCTTCCAGCATCACACCAGCGCCTCCCTGCTGGTCACCGAGAACGCCGATCCCGACGTCCGCCACGACCTGGAGACCTTGATCGCACGCATGGCCCCGGACGGCGACCCCGCCTACCGCCACGACATGGAAGGCGACGACGACATGGCCGCCCATGCCCGCGCCATGCTCACGCACAACGACCTGACCGTGCCGGTCGGCCAAGGCCGACTGATCCTCGGCACCTGGCAGGGCCTCTTCCTCTGGGAGCACCGCTACGCCGCCCAAACCCGCAAGCTCACGATCACGGTGCAGGGCGAGTAGAACCCGACTCAGCCCCGCTCTACATGCACGGTGATCTCCTCGCGGTCGTGATAGAGCTGGCGCGCCCGCATCCGGTGGGTGATTCGGGCATCCAGCAGGCGTTCCTCGATGTGGTCGAGGCAGTCGTATACGGTCTGCCAGCGCTGTTTCATCGGCAGCTTGAGATTGAAGATGGCCTCGCGGCACCAGCCGGCCTCCAGCCAGTCCGCCATGCGTGCGGCCACCCGCGAGGGCTTGTCCACGATGTCGCAGACCAGCCAGGTGACCGATTTCGGTGGCACCCAGGAGAAGGCGTCCTCGCGGTGGTGCTCCACCTGGGTGGTTGCCATCAACGGGGCATCCATCGGCCCGTTGTCTACTGCATGCACGTACATGCCGCGCCGCACCAACTGCCAGGTCCAGCCGCCCGGGGCTGCCCCCAGGTCCACGGCCTGCATGCCCTGCGCCAGGCGCGCGTCCCAGGCATCCCGCGGGATGAAGGTGTGCCAGGCCTCCTCCAACTTCAGGGTCGACCGGCTGGGTGCCTCGCGCGGCGAGCGCAGGTGCAGGATCCCGCCCGGCCACTCGCTGCGCTCGCCGGGCCGGCTAAGGCCCAGTTGCACGCAGTCGCCGGAGTGCCAGAACACATGCAGGCGCAGTCCGCCTGCATGTGCCCGCAGCACCCCGCGTTTGCGCAGGACGGAGGCCAGCGGCCGTTCTACGGCCTTGATCAACCGGCGCAGGCCCTTGCCCTCGTTGGTATCGGGCATCTCGTGCCAGATGGAATCCACCGGGCATCCGGCTGCAAACGCCTGTTCGATGATGGGCGTCAGCCGATCCGCGCGATCCAGGCCCTCGAGTGCGGGCAACGCCGGAAAGACCTGCCGCGCAAAGATCAATTCCTCGAAGGGCAAGGCGCGCGCCAGCCCCTCCACCGTGCAGCCGGCCGGCTCGAAATGGACGTACCCGCTGCCTGGCTGCACCCGCGCAAAGCCACCCAGCCCCGCGCGCGCTGCGCGGTCGGTCAGCTCGGCCGTCAGGTCCGCCTCGAAGCCCGCGCGACAATACAGCAGCAGGCCGGAAAAGCCTGATCCGCTCGTTCCCATCCCAGAACCCCTCTCCCACACACAAAAAAGCCGCCGCACACCCGAATGGTGCACGGCGGCTGCGAGACTACCCGGCCCGCTTGCACAGGCCAAGCCAAACGCCGATCAGCGATCCAGGCCAGGATCACCCGCCACGTTCTTCAGCTTCGGCAGGTAGGGCTTGCCGGGGCTAATGGTGTCGCGATCACGCAGATACCCGGCGACCACATCCCATACCGGATCGGTATCCAGCGGCTCGTGGACATTGGCCCAGCCGGCCACCACGTAGTTCTTGTCCGGGTCCAGCGGCTCACCGTTGATGTGCATGTCGCTGATGCGGCTACCCATCGATTCGTGCGGATCGATGGTGTATTCGATGCCCGAGGTCCGCACCATGTCCCCGCCGCGGTGATGGTAGGGATTGGCATTGAAGATCGAGTTGGCCACGTCCTCCAGGGCATTTTTCAGCTGCGCACCGGTCATCTCGTTGCGCTGCGTCTCCGAATAGGTGGTCGCGGTCTGCGTCATCAACTCCTCGAAGGTGATGGGCGAACCCGGCAGGACGCTAATACCCCAGCGGAAGCCGGGCGACAGGGCCACCTCGGCATCCATCTCCTTGATCATCGCATCCATGATGACCTCGTCGAAGGTACCGTTGAAGTTGCCGCGGCGGTAAAGAACACCGTCGGTTACGGCCAGTTCTTCATTCAGTTTGTCCTCATAGGGCTCGCGCACCGAGCAGATGTGCTCCTCCATCTCGGCATCTGCCTCGATCAGGTTGGAGAACACCGGCAGCAGGGTGAACTTGTAGTCGCGGATGCCGCTATCGGTCACATCCAGATCCATCACACCAAGGAACTTGCCGTTGGAGCCAGCATTGGTGACCAGTGTGGTCTCGCCACCGGCATTCTCGATCTCCATCGCGCCCGGCACCGCGTCATGCGTGTGCCCGCCCATGATGATGTCCACATCGCGTAGGCGACGGGCCATCTCCATGTCGGTGACCATCCCGTTGTGCGACAGGATCGCCACGACCTTGGCGCCCTTCTCGCGGCACTCGTCGATCATGCGCTGCATATTCTCGTCGCGGACGCCGAAGCTCCAGTCCGGGAACATGTAGTCGGGGTTGGCCACGGATGTATAGGGAAACGCCTGGCCGATCACGGCGACCGGCACGCCATTCATCTCGCGGATGGTATAGGGCTCGAAGACCGGGTCGCCCCAGTCGCGATCCTCGATGTTCTGCGCGAGGAACTCGATGTTGTTGGGTTTGAAGTCGTTTTCGATGATCTCCATCACCCGCTCGTCGCCGAAGGTGAACTCCCAGTGGCCGACCATGATGTCCACGCCCAGTAGTTTCTGCGCATCGACCATGTCCTGCCCGTTCGTCCACAGCGACGTGGCGGAGCCCTGCCAGGTATCACCACCATCCAGCAGCAGGGAATTCGGGCGCTCCGCGCGCAGCTTCTGGATCAGCGTGGACAGATGGGAGAACCCACCCAGACGACCGTATTTCTCGGCCGCATACTTGAAGTCCATATGGGTGACAGCATGCGCCAACGGCGTGCCCGGCCGGATATCGAAATATTCCAGCATTTCCTTGCCGGCCAGCACCGGCGGCTTGCCCTGCATATCGCCCACGCCGATGTTCACGTCCGGCTCGCGAAAGTGCACCGGTTTCAGCTGCGCATGGCAGTCGGTGTAGTGCAGCAGCGACACGTTGCCGAATTTCGGCAGGTCGTACATGTTCGCATCGGCCGGCTTCCAGGACCCCTTCTCGCCTGCCCAGGCATTCATCGAGAAGCCGGCGGCACTGGCCGCGACCATGGCTTCGAGAAACTCTCTGCGCGTAAGACTCATATGGATCTCCTTGGTGGCTTGGTTTTATCCGGGACGCCAATCGCACCCCCTACCAAGCTCCCGACGCACGGCCACCGCGAATGTTCCCCGAACCGGGCGGGGGAATACGTACGACAACAGCGTATTTTCGCGCTGTTTGATGGAGATCGGGAGGAAAACACGCCATTTCCTGAGTGTTGGCGAATTTCCATCTTTTTGCCAGGCCCGTCACATTTCGCACCGGTGCAGACACAAAAAAGCCTGCTATCCGGAGATAGCAGGCCAAGACGCGACATACACCGTCGGAAGCAATCGGCCCGCAGCGCACGCTGGGGGATCGTGCATCCCTTGCTGGGCCGAGGATCGGATCCGACGATCTCAGGCTAGTCAGCCTTCCGACGGTCTTTCTTGATCCAGATCAATATATACGCCGATCCATCTGCCGCGCTTGCGCACCGCGGCTGGCAGGCGACGACCTCAGGCCCCGTACTTTCCCTGGGCCGCCAGCCCGTTGTCCCGGGCGCGCTCGAACACCGTCTGCTGGGCCTTCTCGAAATTGGCGGCGGGATCCTTGCCCCAAAGCTCCATCGCGGCCTGCTGCATGCCACGGCCATAGGAGAAGGACAGCGGCCACGGTGTCCCACCGATCTGGTTCATGGCGTCCAGGTGGTTGGTGGCATCGGCGTCGCTCTGCCCGCCCGAGAGGAACACCACCCCCGGCAGGATCGCCGGCACGGCGGATTCCAGGCAGCGCAGGGTCGCATGGGCGACGTCCTCGACACTGGCCTGCTCGGGGCAGTCCTTGCCCGGCAGCACCATGCTAGCCTTGAGGATGGTGCCCTCGAGCAGCACGTGATGCTCGTACAGCGCCCGGAACACGGCCCGCTGGGTCGCTTCGGTCACGCCGTAACAGGTCTCGATGTCATGGTCGCCATCCATCAGGACCTCCGGCTCCACGATCGGCACGATCCCGTGCTCCTGGCACAGTGCGGCATACCGTGCCAGGGCATGCGCATTCGACTCGATGCAGGTATCAGTGGGCATGGTCTCGCCAATGGTGATGACCGCGCGCCATTTGGCGAACCGGGCCCCCATCCGCGCGTACTCCTCGAGCCGCTCGCGCAGCCCGTCCAGGCCCTCGGTCACCTTCTCCCCGGGGAAGCCGGCCAGATCCTTCGCGCCGGTATCGACCTTGATGCCGGGCAGGATGCCGGCCTCGTTCATCACGTCCACGAACGGCTTGCCGTCACGGGTGGACTGGCGAAGCGTCTCGTCATACAGGATCGCGCCCGAGATGTACTCCTTCAGCTTCGGCGTCGTCAGCAACAGCTCGCGGTACGTGCGGCGGTTCTCCTCGGTATTCTCGACACCGACCGCGCCCAGGCGCTTGGCAATCGTCCCGGTGGATTCATCAATGGCGATGATGCCCTTGCCGGGGGCCACCATCGCTTCGGCCGTCTCTACCAACTGATCGATCTTCATGCCTGCTCCTTGGGTTTCTGCGTGGGACTGCCTTCGAAGAGTAGTCACCCTCCGCGGGTTCTTCCAACCCGACAGGGAAAACCCCACCACAGTTTCCGGAACAGCACGAAAGGCCGTGTGCACGGCGCACGAAAACCGCTCAGGCGTACTCGCCCGCGGCGTGTCCGGAGGCCCAAGCCCACTGGAAGTTGTGGCCACCCAGGTGCCCGGTTACATCCACCACCTCGCCAATGAAGTAAAGGCCCGGGATCGTCCGGCACTCCATCGTCTTGGATGACAGCGCAGCGGTATCCACCCCGCCCAGGGTGACCTCCGCCGTACGATAACCCTCGGTCCCTGCGGGCCACACCGTCCATGGCTGACAAGCGGCCACTACCTGCTCGATATCCGCGTTGCTCAAGTGCTCCAGCGCCCGGTTCTCCACCCACAACTCGCACCAGCGCTGCGCAACCCGGCGCGTCAGCTGCTCGCCCAGCACACTCTTGAGCTCCAGCTTCGGACGCTGCTCGCGCAGTTCGCGCAAATGCGCCGCCAGATCGATGCCCGGGAACAGGTCGATCGCCACCGCCTGCCCCTCCTCCCAGTAGGACGACGCCTGCAACACCGCCGGACCGCTCAATCCCCGATGCGTGAACAGCAGATTTTCGCGAAACCCCATGCCCCCGGCCGTCGTCACCGTATCCAGCGCCACCCCCGACAGCCCCTCCAGCTCCTCCAGGGGCCGCCCGCTCAGGGTAAACGGCACCAGCGCCGGACGGGTTGGCTGCACCGGCAGCCCCAGCGAACGCGCAAGGTCCAGCCCGAATCCGGTGGCCCCCATGCGCGGAATGGAGTACCCCCCCGTGGCAATCACCAGCGACTCGCAGACAATGGCCTCCGCGCCGGCCTGCAGCCGGTGCGGCGCGCCCATTTCCACATCCGTCACCGGCGTGTCCGTGCGCACCGTGACTCCGGTCGCGGCGCACTCGTCCAGCAGCATCTGCACGATATCCTTCGACGAACGGTCGCAGAACAGCTGGCCCAGCTTCTTCTCGTGGTAGGGAATGCCGTGCTTTTCCACCAGGGCGATGAAGTCCCACTGGCTATAGCGGCTGAGCGCGGACTTCACGAAATGCGGGTTCGCGGAGATGAAATTCTCCGGCTCGCAGTACATGTTGGTGAAGTTGCAGCGACCGCCGCCCGACATCAGGATCTTCTTCCCGACCCGGTTGGCGTGGTCCAGCACCAGCACCCGGCGCCCGCGGTCGCCCGCCGTCAGGGCACACATCAGCCCGGCCGCCCCGCCCCCGATCACGACCACATCGAAATGCTTCGCCGCCTCACTCATGGCGCGCGCTGCGGCTCGAACCGCCGGGAGTCGGGCGTCGTCCCTGGCACAATCAGCGCACCCACTCCTTGCGCACCACCAGGGTCTGCGCAATCAGGTCATGCAAGGCCTGCCGACGCTTGGTAAAGGCCACCATGATGTAGCCGATCATCAGGATCAGCCCGGACAGGATGGTCGCGAAATGCCGCCCGGTCGCACGCAGGAACGAGATCCGCTCGCCCTGGAAGTCCACCACCCGCAGCCCGAACACCATCTTGCCCAGCGTCGCCTGGTACTGGGAGCTGTGCATGCCGGCCCAGTACAACCAGGCCACCACGACATTCACCAGAAACCAGGCCGCCTCCCCCGGCGGCACGGGATCATCCGGCCCGCGCGCAGCCAGAGTCTCCGGGCTGATTAGCGCCTGCGCCACGATCTGCGGCACACCGATAATCACCGCATCCAGCAGATAGGCCCCCACGCGCACCCAGAAGCCACCGTAGGCCGCGCGCGCCTCGGGCGGGCCCTCGTCACTACGGACTCCGGCCGCCAGTGGCGCACCACACTGAATACAAAACCGCGCCTCTGGCGGGTTCTGCTTGCCACACTGTCCACAATCCATGATGTCTCGCTCTCCCTTTATGTTGTGCGCTCTCGCCGTGACGGTCCGCCTACAATAACGGCTCGACGGGAAGGATCCGGGTCATCCCGGACACAAACCGACGCCACAGACCCGCCTTGGGCTCCTGACGGTAGGCATTTCCGGAACCGTCCCGCCATACCAGACCACCGGATGCATCCCGCTCCACCCGGTAGGCCACCTGCGGCCGAATCCCCCGTTGATGCAGCGCGGCCAGCTGCTCCACCAAAACCGGCTCGGACAGGAACACACCGGACTCGCTGTTCGTATGCGCCGAGCGCGGGTCCAGGTTGAACGAGCCGACAAAGGCCTCCTCGCGGTCGAAAACCAGCAGCTTGGAATGCAGGCTGGCCTGCGAGGGCTCGATCCCGCGATCGCGCTCCAGGCGCGCCCAGCGCGGCGGCCCGGTCGGGCGCAGCTCGAACAGCTCGACCCGGGCATCCAGCAACGCATGTCGCCGTCGCGCATAGCCGGCATGGGTAAAGGCCACATCGTTGGCCGCCAGCGAGTTCGTCAGCACCTGTACACGCACCCCCGACTCGCTCATCCGCGACAGCTGGGCGGTCCCGTCACGCCCCGGAACAAAGTACGGCGAGACGATCAGCAGTTCCTTCTCCACCCCCAGCAGCCGCTCCCCCAGGGCGTCCGCAACGCGCGAGCCATCGCCTCGTGCACGCGCCTTGGCCTCGTCATCGACCACGAACTCGGCTTGCGTCGTCCACACATATGCCGCCGGGTCGGCAATCGGCTGTGGCACCGGTTGCCCATTCAGGGGTTCCATCTGCATCAGGGGATGGGTGTGATTCTGCGCCAGCCAGGCCCGCAAGGACCCCTGCTGCATTGCCAGGCGCTCCGGCGAACCGTCCTTTCGCGCAACGCGCTCGACCCCGATCGCGCCCGGACTGTTCCAGAATTCCACGAACGACCGGTCGATCTCCCGGACCAACGGCCCCACCACCACCAGATCCAGATCCGCAAAATTGTAATCGGGGCTCACCTCGAAGTACTCGTCCCCGACATTACGCCCGCCCGTAATCGCCAGGCGCCCGTCCACCACCCAGGCCTTGTTGTGCATCCGATGGTTCAGGTCGCTACCGCGAAAAAAGAACTCGGCACTGGCCCGCAGCAGGCCCTCGCGCGTACGGAACGGATTGAAGATGCGAACGTCGATCTTTGGGTGCTGGGCAATCGCGGCCAGCGTCGCGTCCCGCCCGCGCGCGTCGACGTCATCCAGGAGCAACGAGATCCGAACGCCACGATCGGCCGCCCCGAGCAATTCGCCCATCAACACCCGTCCGGCAGCATCGTCGCGCCAGATATAGGCCTGCACCTGGATTCGTTCGCGCGCCATGCGCACGCTCATCACCCGCCAGCGGAAGGCTTCGGCCCCCTCGTCCAGCAGCCGGAATCCCGTCTTACCATGATCGCGGGCCGGCGCAAATCCTTCCAGCCACTCCGCCAGCGGTCCTTCTGAGGCGGGGGGCTCCAGCGCTTGCCATCCGCGTTCCGGCGCCGGCTGCAACGGCGCACAACCAGCCGCGAGCGCCAGAAACAGCACTGCCAGAAGCCAGGAAAACCGATACGAATCAAGCATGAACAAGCAATCGCCCGACGCGATGCCCCCTTATATCGAATAGCACGCCCGGTGCCAGCCTGACGCCGCGTACGCGCCCTGTCGATACCGACCGCCCAGGCATAAAAAAAGCGAGCCGGGCGGACCCTGACTCGCTTCTTCACAATCTGGTAGGCGCGATTGGACTCGAACCAACGACCCCCACCATGTCAAGGTGGTGCTCTAACCAGCTGAGCTACGCGCCTGTCGTCTTCGAGCCGCGTATTCTACCGACTCCCCGCCCCCTGTCAAAGCATCCGTTAACGCATTTTGCGTGCCGCGTTAACGGGGTCGGCCCACGGCACCCTGAACGCGCAACGCTGCATTGACCGTTGATCGCGCTCTTGCCCGTCGCCGCGGTTTCCCGGCGCGCGGCCCTCCAGGGTGTGGACGAGCGGTTCCGGCCTCGAGACCCAACCGGCCTCAGCCCCGTTTCACCGCCTTTTCATAGAGCCCCGGAAAGCGCCCTTCGGGATCGCATTCGCGCTTGAGGGCCTCGTAGGCCGGGCGGTCGTAGTTCTGCCAGAAGGTGGTCTCGTCGTAGGTGCTGCGCGAGTACAGGCTCTTCTTGCCGCCGTGCTTCGCGACCAGTGCCTCGACCCGAGCGTTGTAATAACCGTCGGGCTCGCTGGAGCGGACCATGTCCCAGAAGCCGAAGTTGATGTACGCGGTATCGGTACGCAGCTGGAACAACGAGAACCCGGCCTCGGGCACGACAAACGGGCAGATCCACACCGGGCGGATACCGATTTCGGCCTCGAAATCTTCCAGAAACGCCGCGGCGTTGACGATCGGGATGTCGACGTCCTGGATCACCGCCTCGGTGCGTGGCTGAATGGACTGGAGCAGGCTCAGGGGCCAGCGTCTACTAGAGCGCATGATCTTCTGGTAAGTGACGCTCGACAGGCGCTTGCGCCCGAGAAGGAGCCGCACCGGCTTGAGGTGGGCCCCGACATTCCTGCTGCACCAGAACCAGTCGGTGTCCCAGCGCCAGAGGTAGTCGTGGATGCTCAGATAATCCTCGCGCCGGTCGCGCAGGCTCCGCCAGTACTGGCGCATCCAAGTGTAGTCGCTGGCCTCGGTGCCCGCCGGCGGCGATTCCACGCAATGCGCGCGGGTCAGCACGTAATCGCCGGGTCCGAAGTACACGCCATCGAGAAACGCACAGGTCGGTTGCGCGCATTCCTCGGCGATCGCCGTGAACAGTTCTTCGGGGTCGCGGAAACGGGTGTGCTCGAGCCGGACGTAGGGCTGCACCGGAATCAGCCGCAGCTGGACCCGGGTGGCGTAACCGAGGCTGCCGTAGGAGTTCGGAAAGCCGTAGAACAGTTCCGGGCGCTGCTCGCGCGAGCAGGTCAACACGCGGCCATCGGCGACCATGACGTCGAGCTCTTCCACCATGTCGTGCACCAGGCCGTAGCGGAACGCGCCCGACTCGATGCCGATCCCGGTGGTCGCGCCACCGACCGTGATGCTCTTGAGCTCCGGCACGATGGCCGGGGCCAGGCCGTACGGCAGGGTTGCGTCGACCACGTCGGCATAGGTCGTCATGCCCTCGACCTCGGCAACGCCGGCCTCGGGATCGATCTCGATCACGTGGTTGAGCGAAGCCACGTCGATCTCCGTCCGGCGGGCCTCCTCGCGCGGCCTGAACAGGTTGCTGGTGGACTTTCTGAGGCGCACCGGTCCGTCCGACCCGGCCAGCGCCGCGGCCATCGCCTCCACACGATTGCGGTGGGCGGCCCAGCCGGCGCTGCTCATCGGACCGGCTCGTAACGCGGCAGATCCCCGTGGCTGAGCACGAGCTGCCAGAGATTCAGATGACGGGCCCGGAACGCGCCGGCACAGCTCAACAGGTAATAGCGCCACATCCGGTAGAAGCGTTCATCCAGGCCTTCGCTTTGTTTCAGATCCGGCCAGGCGGCAGCGAAATTGTCGTCCCAGGCCATCAGGGTGCGGTCATAGTCCGGGCCGAAGTTGTGCCAGTCCTCGAGCACGAACAGCCCCTCCTTGGCCCGAGTGAGCTGCGCCTCGGATGGGATCACGCCACCGGGGAAGATGTATTTGGCGATCCAGCGGTCGGTACGAACGCAGCTGACGTTGCCCCCGATGGTGTGCAGCAGCATCAGGCCAGCGGGCTTCAGGCGGGCCCGGGCCAGATCGAAGAAGGCGCGAAAGTTCTTCGGGCCGACGTGCTCCATCAGACCGATGCTCACGACACGATCGTATTGCCGGGATTCGTTGGCGGCCTCGCGGTAGTCCTGCTGCCGGACATCGACTGGAAGGCCCTCGCAGAGTCCTCTCGCGTACTCCACCTGCTGGCTGCTGATGTTGTAGCTGTCCACCTCGCATCCGTGCTCGGCGGCCAGAAACCGAGCCAGCTCGCCGAACCCGCCGCCCAGTTCGAGCACGCGCATACCCGGCTCCAGGTGCAGCTTGCGCGCGATCAGGTCCAGCTTCGCGCGCTGGGCTTCGTCCAGGGTCGCGTCGGCCCCGTCGGGGCCGTAATAGGCGCAGGTGTATTGCATGGTCGGCCCGAGCATGGCCTCGTAGAGCCGGTTCGAGAGGTCGTAGTGCTGCTCCGCGACCCGCCGCGAGCGCCCTCGACTCTGCTCATTGGCGAGCCAGCTCAGCAGCACCCGGCCGAGCACCGCGGGGCTGCGCACCTTGCGCTCCAGGCGCGCCCGGAGGATCCGGAAGAACAACTCGTCCAGCCGCTCGACGTCCCACCAGCCGTCCATGTAGGCCTCGCCGGTCCCGAGCGACCCCTCGGCCAGAATCCGCTGATACAGCCGCTCGTCGTGGACCTGAACATCCCAGGGCCGCTCGCCACCAACCTCGATGTCAGCGCTGAGCAATAGTTCCGTGACTTGTTGGCTTGCTGACATGCTCGTGCTCCTTGCAAGAATCGGACGGCCGGTTTCCAGCCGCGATAAATCCCTCCACTTTAGGCAGAGTTATGAGCTAGACCCAAATTCGCAATGGTCCGTTCTCCTCCAGATCCGGTCCCCTCGTTCACCCGCCTTCCGCCGTTGTGCATGAACGATCCGCCACCAAAAAGACCTGCGACGGGATAAGCCACCCCACATCACAGCCCGTACCCAGAAGATGTACGGCCAGGCCAGGGCTGCGCCGCTACGTCGGCAAGCAGCCCACCGGTGCCGGGCTACCTCATCAGACCGCCTCCGCGCAGGTCCGCAAACGCGACTGATTGATCCGCTCATATGCCCCGGGACTACCGAACACTGCTTTTTGGAACATGATCGCCCTTCAGACCATGCGCGCAAGCCGTACCCCTTGCAAAGCGGAAACCCCGGTCGCGCACCCTCGCACACCCCGGGGCCATTTCGGATTCCAATCCCGTAGCGAAGGCCGCATCTCAGGACACAGCATTCTGCACCTCCGGGGCCTCGCCTGATATCTCTGGAACAGAACCGAACTCGAAGTGCAGGGCCTGCAGAATACGGTTGTATTTTTCCAGCAATGCCTTGCGATCCTCTGCGCCCGTATGGACATGAGCGATATCGTAGCTGTAGCTGTCCTGCTCCAGCAGGCTCGAGAGCCGCGTCCCCTGCTCGACCTTCAGCTCGATCAGGGTATCCGGAAATTCCTCTTGGATACGCTCGATATCGCCGGCGCTGGGAACATGCGTGGCGATGCCATCCTCGAACACGCGCACGTGAAACTTCGCGGCACACCCATAACGGCCGCGTCGTAACGGTAAATCCGGTGCCCTTCCCAATGCCAGTTCAAGCATGATCTGGAAATTGGAAGCCCCATCCACTTTTTCGAACATATCGCTATGTGATTGTGACAATCGAGGATTGACTTCCAGCAACGTGAGCTCCTCGGTCTTTGGCCGGTAAAAAAACTCCACGTTGTAGGTCGCACTGTCGTAGCCAAAGTGTAGCAATACTTTGTTGGTTGCCTCACTGATCCTGTTCTTCACCCGCTTCGGAAGGCTAGACGGGTATTGATAGCGAAGAAACGACGAACGGTTGGGATAATTGATCGAATCGATGATCCCGTAATGCTGCGGCTTGCCGGCAAACACGTAACCCTCTATCGTGCACTGGCGCCCGCCAACAGCCTGTTCAACGATACAGTTTCGGCCGCCGATGGCGGCAATCTCCTCAGGGAGATCTGCATACGAAAGGATCTGGTCGAAGGGTCCGGCGATCCGATCGATGCGCGCGCGGAGCTGGCCAATGGCGTGGCTCAGCTGGCCCCGGTTGCCCACCCTGAATGCAAGAAGCGAGTCCATCCCCTTAACCGGCTTGATCCAGAAGGGAAAGGGAACGTCAATGGCGTCGATGGCGGCATCATCGAACGGATCCACGACATCGAATCGCGGGACCATGCCCGGGATCACTTTGTGCTGTTCCAGCCGACTCCAGTATTTGTGCTCACAGCGGAGGACACTCTCGAGCGAGGGCGAGGAAAGTCCATATTCGCGGCAGAGGATCGCTACCATCGTGGTCACTGGAAAATCCCAATAACCGAGAATTCCGTCGATCGAACCGTCGAACTCCTGAAGACGTTCTCGTGCCTTGCCAAGGCATTCTTCGACAGGATAAAACCCTTTGGCTTTTACTTCATCAAAACTCAATAGCTCATGGAGTCTGTAGTCGATGCCGATGTCAACCGCCCTGACCTTATTCATGTTAAACGGGTCGGCCCCGACGATGAAAATATTCTTGGCCATTGAAAATCCTCCACGGCGAAGTGGTACAGAACACAATCGCCTTGGCCTGCACCGGACCAAGTGCAGGTATTACAGAGCCGGGCTGGCCAAAACGCTCGCCCTGTCACATGAGGGCATTACCCCGAGATTAGATGCTGCCTACCAGATAGCAAGCTCGGGGGCCGCCCCGATGGCCGGCCCGACTGTCGTGGGGAGAGGAGTTTGTCAGCGTGATCCGCCAATCGAGTTCGCGAAGCGGCTGATCATCATCCACGGCCCGGAGATCAGGACACACAAGGGCTGGGTCGCCCCAAGGCTCAAGGCTTCAACAAGGATCGCCTCTTTCCAGGCCGTCTCTCATGCTGAAGTCCACCGGTTACGGGAGATCGTCCAGGCCGGGCCGACCGTTGTCTTCAGCACGAGCGTTCCGAAACTACCGCTCGACATCCTCGGCACGGCACATCACGGTTCCTTCGCTTAAGGAGACGCTGATTGAATCACGCGCTCGCGTTGGTGCCCCCTGTTTTCCGAGACAAGGCACGGCGTGCAGCGGGTAGTGATTCTACCCGAAAGCGGCGCAACACAGGATCGGGGAACAGGGGGCACCAACCCCACAAGCCATTGAATGCAGGGGCTCGGCCGCCCGTTGTTGACGAAAACGTGCGCGCGCACGGCGTTGCGGTTCCCTTGTGCAGAATGACTGCACGGCAGTCACCGCGCCTTGTTCGCACGCAAAAGCGACTCGAGCGCGAGCGCGCAACTCAATCAGCGTCTCCATAACAGGGCGGCGACACCCGTGGCGACGGCATACCACGCCGCACCCCTGACCGCCAGCCAGCGTAGTTGACGCCAGACACTCCCCTATCGGTCAACGTAGTGGTCACCTGCCGTGTTCTGCCGCAGCGCCCAGTTCCTCCAGAGCGGACTGCAGGGTGCGGACGATCTCTCGCTCGTCGGTGCCGTATTGCTCCGGCAGAACCGGCTCCCCGATGACAACACGCACCCTTCCGCCGAAACGCGGGAAATGCTTGCCCGGCGGCAGCACCTCGCGCGTGCCTTCAATCCACACGGGCACCACCGGGACGGGTTGTGCCGCGAGCACGAGCCCGATACCGGGCCGCAGTCTCTGGAGCGTGCCGTCCGGGGAGCGCTGGCCTTCCGGAAACCAGATCAGGCTGTGTCCCCGCTTCACACTGGCCGCAGCCAGAGCGAGGCTCCTACGCGGCGCGGATCCGGGGTCGACCGGCAGGACGCGCGCAGTGCGGCTGAGCGCCCCATATAACCGATTGGAGAAGAAATAGTCCTCCAGACCGGCCCAGTACAGCGACTCGAGATCCCGCCTGCTCAGGGCGGGCAGCAACGCCAGGGGGTCGACGAAACTCAGATGGCGGGGTGCGAGCAGGTAAGGACCGTCGGCCGGAAGACTGCCCTGCACCTCGACGCGCATCAGCAACCGCGAGAGCAGCCGCGCAAAAACCAGCAGCAGGCCGCCGACCACGCGGCGGGTCGTGCCGGGGGGCTCCAGGTCCTTTTTCTGGTCTTCGGCGAGCAGCGCTTCCGGATCTTCGAGTTGCGCCTTCAGTTCGCCCCGGCCCTCCTTGGCTTCGGAGGCCCCGGCCGCCTCCTGCAGGAGGTCCCGGACGGTTTCGACGCGTTCGATCGCCGAATCATCCAGATCGATCCCGGCGCGGTCCTGCAGCGCAAGCGTGAGGTCGACCCAGCTGAGCGAATCGATCCCGAGCTCCTCGGCGAGGCTACTATCCGGCGTAACGCGGATATCAGCAAAGCGCTCGGCGAGGTAGTTCCAGGTACGTTCGGCGCCCGGGTCCGAGAGCAGCTGCTGGTCCTCGGGGGCCATCGACTCCGGAGAGACCGGCTCCGGTCGCGCCTCGGAAACGGTATTTTCCTTGCCTAATTTCTCGAAGAGCTCTTCGAGCTTGTGCCGGCGCAGCTTGCCGAGGCGCGTGCGCGGCAGGGGGTCGAGCGCAATGCGCACCACGCCCGGGCGGTGATGACTCGGCAGCTCCTCTGCCGCGCGCTTGACCGCATCCTTCACCCGTTTCTCCAGGTCCTCACCGGTGACCTCGCGCAACAGCCCCGACTCCGGAACCACGAGCGCCGCCAGGCGATCGTCATGCGCCAGCACGCCGGCCTCGCGGATCTCGTCAATGCATTGCAGGGCGCCCTCTACCCGTTCCGGGTCGACGTTCTCGCCCCCGGAGAGCAGGATCATTGAGGACTCGCGACCGTGCAGGTGCAGGTAGCCATCGTCGTCGATCTCGCCCGTGTCCCCAGTGCGGAACCAGCCGTCCTCGTCGAGGACCTCCTCGGTCTTGTCCGGAAGATTCAGGTAGCCGGCAAAGATGTTCGGGCCGCGTGCCATCACCTCGCCGCGCCCGTCGCGGGAATCAGTGTCGTCGATGGCCAGCTCGACGCCCGGAAGGGGCAGCCCCGCAGCCTCCAGTCGCAACCGGTCCGGGGGGTTGTACGTGAGAATCGGCGCGGTCTCGCTGAGCCCGTAGCCGGTACCCACCTCCCAGCCCAGCGCCTGCAGGTCGCGCCCGAGTTTGGGGTCGAGCGCGGCACCCCCGGCGACCACCAGGCGCAGGCGCGGGGCGAGCCGCTGGTGCAGGCCCTTGAACAGCCGGCGACCCAGGCGCAGCCCGAATCGCTGGCGCGCCAGTCTCGACAGCCCCAGCATCTGCCGGAACAACAGCGCCACGATCCGCCCACGCCCCGCAACCCGGTCCTCCAGGGCCTTCCACACGGCCTCGTAGAGGCGCGGCACCCCCAGCATCACCGTTGCCTCGCCATCGCGCAGGCCGCGCACGATCTGCGGCCCTACCAGGGAGAACGGCACGATGATGGGCGCCCCGAGGGTCAGGGGGACCAGGATGCCGACGGTGAACGGATAGACATGATGGAACGGCAGAGGGACCAGGACCCGGTCGCGATGGTCCGCGATTTCCTCCGCACAGAGCGCGCCGACATTGCTCGTCAGGTTCCGGTGGGTCAGCGGCACGCCCTTCGGCGGTCCGGTGGTACCGGAGGTGTAGAAGACCGCCGCGACATCGTCGTGTCGCGCAACCGACGATGCCGCATCCTGCTTCAGAAGCCCCTCCCACGCCTTGGAAGCCTCCGGCTCGGCATCAAAGAGGCAGGTGCGCACCTCACCCAAATCAGCCGGGAGGCGCTGTTCCAGCCTCGAGGTAGTGAAGATGAAGCGCGGCCGCGAATCGGACAGGGCGTGCTGCAGATCCTCGGAGGGCATCTGCGTGTCCAGGGGAACCACAGTGCCCCCCGCGGTCATCACCCCCAGCGCGGCGATGACCCACTCCGGGCTGTTCGGGGCGAACAGCCCCACCCGGTCTCCGCGTTCCAGGCCGGCCTCCCGGAGTCCGGCCGCCAGACGCCCGGCTCGCTCGAGCAGATCCGCCCGCGAAGTGGTTTCGAGGCCATCGCGGGTCATGGCGACCACCGCCACCTGCCCCTCCTCCGGCGACTGCGAGGCGAAGAGTTCGTCGACGGTCTGGGCATTCATGTCGGAAACCTCCAGGGAAACACGGATCAATGTGCCGGGTCGGGCTCGACCCCGCCGGTGCGATTCTCGTCGCGCACGCGTTCCTCCGGCTTCAGCAGCCGGAAGCGGCAGTCGTCGCCGGGCGCCAACTCCCGGTAATGACCGCGGTAAGCCACCATGATCGAGTGGGTGGTATAGGCACCGCTGCGGATCTCCAGCAACTCGCGGGTGGCCTCCACCTCCAGCGTTTGGTTGCGGTAATGCAATCGCACCTTCACGCAGTGCAGTTCCGGGGGAAACACCGGATCGAAGTGGAGCACGTTACCCCGCATGTCGATCCCCAGGTAGCAACGCTGAACCAGATCGACGCTCCCGGCCATCGCGCCGACATGGATGCCCTCGGGCGTCGTACCGCCCTGGATGTCCTCGAGGTCACTGTCCAGGACGCGCTGAAAGAGATCCCAGGAATGGGAGCGGTCGGACCGCGCCATCACCCAGGAATGCGGCACGTGGCTCAGGGTCGAGCCGTGCGAGGTGCGGGCCAGGTAGTAATCGACGTTGCGCGGGATCATCGACGGATCGAACGGATAGCCGAGCTGTTCGAACAGCATCGCCAGCTCCTCCGCCGAGAACAGATAGAACATCATCAGGACGTCGGCCTGCTTTGAGACCTTGTAGCGATTTGACGAATCGCCCTCGGCCTCCAGGATCCGGTCCAGGCGCTGGATATCACCGTAGCGTTCCCGGTACTCCTGCCAGTCGAACTCTGCGAGCTGTTCATAGCCCTCGAACTGACAGATGATCCCGTCCGCGTCCATCGGCACGCGCAGCTTGCGGCTGATCTCGTCCCAGAGATCGAGTTCCGCGTCGTCCAGGCCGACACGTTCCCGCAGCTCCCGCCAGCGGATCTCCGGAAGCAGGTCGATGACGTCCCGCGCGCGGGTCAGTACCCAGGCCGCCATCACGTTGGTGTAGGCATTGTTGTCCACCCCGCCCTGGGCCTCGGGGTCGGCGTCCGGATACGCGGTGTGATACTCGTCCGGCCCCATCACACCCTTGATCTCGTAGCGGTCCAGGTTCGGGTTGTAGACCGATGCACTGGCCCAGAACCGGGCGATCTCCAACAGCATCTCCGCCCCGTAGAAGTTCATGAACTCCTGGTCACCGGTGGCCTGGAAGTACTGCCACAGGTTGTAGGCGATCGCGGAGTTGATGTGCCGCTGCCGGTGGGAGGTATCCGGGAGCCACCGCCCCGAAGTCGGGTTCAAATGCAGTCGCTGCGTCTCCTCGCGTCCGTCGCTGCCGCTCTGCCAGGGATACATCGCGCCCCGATAGCCGGCCTCAAGCGCCGCCTGCCGGGCCTCCCCGAGGCGGCGATAGCGGTAGCGGAGCAGCGCCCGGGTCAGCATCGGAATACGCAGGTTCAGGAAGGGGAAGATGAACAACTCGTCCCAGAAGACATGTCCGCGGTAGGCCTCGCCGTGCCAGCCCCGCGCGGGGATGCCGGTATCGAGATCGACCGAGTGCTTCGAGGTGGTCTGCAGCAGGTGAAAGATGTGGATCCGCAGCTTGAGTTCGGTATCCGGCGCCGCGTCATCCTCGAGCGCAATGTCGCATTCCCCCCACAGGTGGCGCCAGGCCATCTCGTGGCGGGCGCGAAGGGCGTCGAAATCACCGGCACGGCCGAGGGTTCGGAGGGCCTCTATGCCGGGTTCGGCGATCGCGGCATCACGCGACGAGTACAGCGCGAGGACCTTCTCAATCCGGAGGTTCGCGCGTTCCGGCAGATCGAGGATGATCTCCTGCGCCACGCCCTGCGCCTCCCGCAGCGTTTGGCGCTCGACCCCGGCCTCCACGCCTTCGTGGTACACACGGGTGCGGGCGGCCTGCGCAATGTCGAGCCGGGACTGGTTGGTCCGGGCCCGAAGAAAGAGGGTGTCGTCGCCCCGGTGGTCCGCCTCGAGAATCTCGAGATGGCGGTTCTCGAGCCCCCGGTAGCGCGCCACGCCATCATTGACCACCCCGCCGTCGAGCGTGGAATGCAGGGTGACCCGTCCCGACCAGTCCTCCGCGGTCAGCTCCACGCACAGGGCCGCGAGGTGCGGGTTATCCATGCTGACCAACCGACGCTCGCGCCACTGCGTGGTACGGCCCGCCGGATCGCGGAAACGCAGGCTGCGCAGCAACAGGCCGCGGTCAACATCGAGTTCCTGTGCAAACGACAGGATCTCCGTGTCGTCAAGCCGGAACCAGTCGCCGTCATCCACGCGGAAGGTCAGCGGCAAGGCGTTGGGTAGGTTGACTAGGTCCTCGTTCTCGACCTTCCTACCGGCCACCTCGCTGATCAGGCGGTTGTAGCCGCCGGCGAGATAGGTGCCCGGGTAATGCACGTCATCCGCCCACGCGTCCGGCGCGGCACCCCGCATCGCGAAATACCCGTTGCCCAGCGTGCACAGCGCCTCGCGCAGACGCTCCTGCCAGGGACGGTAGCCGGAGTAGCGCAACACCCAGCCTCCCTTGTCCCGTGTATCCGCCGCCGCGGCATCGGAGACGCGCGCCGCCAGAATCCCGGTCAGGGACTGGAGCAGACGTTTCACGCCGAGGACGTCATCCACCACGCAGTCGGCAGCGGTCGCCCGGGTTTCGTCATGTCGCACCGCGACGCAAATGCCCTCCCCCGCAAGCGCGCGGAAGGCGTCCTCGTCGGTCAGGTCGTCGCCGACATACACCGGCACGAACTTCTCGCCCGGGCCGTCCACCTCGCCAAGAATCCAGCGCACGGCCTCGCCCTTGTTCCAGTGGATGCCCGGACCGATATCCAGCACCTTCTTGCCGTGGCCGAGACGCAGTTTCGGGTGTACCTCCAGCACCTCGCGGACGATCGCGCCGACCCGATCCACCTCCGCGGTGGCGACACGCCGGTAATGCACGGCAATGGAAAAGCGCTTGCGCTCCACCATGTGGCCCTCGATCCCGGCCAGCCGCTGCGTTAGTTCCTGTTCCGCCGCATCCAGTTCGGGGAGGAACTCATCGCCCTTCTCCAGACTTCGGTCGTCGTCCTTCGGACCGGCGATCTCGAAGCCGTGGCTGCCCGCGAGCCACACGGAGTCGAGGGCGACCAACTCCCGAAGCTTCATCAGATCGCGACCGCTCACAATGACCACACTGCAGTGCCGGGCCAGCGCCCCCACCGTCGCGCGCATGTCGCCGGCCAGCCATGCCTGCGTGTGATCCTCGATGATCGGCGTCAGGGTGCCGTCGTAATCCAGAAACACCACCGGACGCGCGGCCTGCAGGCGCGCGAACATCTCGCTCTCGCGATCCCGGGCACGGGGCAGATCGACGAGCGTGCGTCGGGTCAGTCCGGCGGCACGACTGTAGCGAAGCTCGGCGGCATCGCGGACCACCAGGTCGGCGCCGAGCTCGAGCAAGGCATCGGCACGGTCGGGACCGGCCATGCCGATCACGGGCCGAAAGCGGCCGCGCACCGCCGCCTCGACACCACTGCCCGCATCCTCGAGGACCGCGCATTCCTGCGGCGCTACGCCCAGTCGCCGCGCCGCCTCCAGCAGCATCGCCGGATCCGGCTTGCCGGGGATATCCAGCCGCGCCAGCTCGTTGCCATCCACCCGTACGTCGAAGGCGTCGAGCAAGCCGGCGCTGCGCAGGACGGCCTCCGCATTGCGACTGGAAGAGAACACCGCGGCCGGGATGCCACCGCGGCGCAGTACATCAAGCAGTCGCAGGGTGCCCGGGAGCGGCTGCACCCGGTTTGCCTCCAGCCAGGCATGGAAATACCGGTTCTTGCGCCGGCCCAGGCCCGCGACCGTCTCCGCCTCCGGGTCATCCTCGTCGCTGCCGGCCGGCAGTTCGATGCCGCGCGCGTCAAGAAACGTGCGGATGCCCTCGGCACGAGGGCGCCCGTCCACATACCGGCGATACTCCGCATCGGCGTCGAAGGGCTCGAACGTCTCTCCGAAACGCTCGGCGCGCGCCTCGAGGAACTCGTCGAACAGGCGCTTCCAGGCCGCGGCGTGGGCGCGTGCCGTATCCGTCACCACCCCGTCCATATCGAACAGCACGGCCCTGGTGTTTGCCCCTCGTTCCGCCTGATCCTTCATGCGGGCCTCCCGCTGCATGAAATCCCTCGGTCGAATGGCGGCGCCTGCAGGCAACCCCCACTCTCATCATACGCATGGAAAGATTTCGCCAAGAAACCCTGATCTTCGATGAAACCCTGCCGCCGCCACGCGGCACGGATATCACCCTCGCGCAGATTAATGAGCACCCCGACTGTCGTGCTGAACGGGGTTTTTCAGAGTGATTAGCCAATCGAGTTCGCGAAGCGGCTGATCATCATCCCCGGCCCGGAGATCAGGGCACACGCCCCGGGCCTGGGTCGCCCCAAGGCGCGGGTGTTTCAACGAGGATCGCCTGTTTCCAGGCCATCTTTCATGCGGACTTCTACCGGTTATGGGAGATCGTCCGGACCGGACCGATCGTTGTCTTCACCACGAAGTCTCCCGAAACAACCGCTCGACATCCTCGGCACGGCACATCACGGTACCCTCGCTCAACAGCGCGGCGGCACCCGCGGCGACGGCATACCGGGCCGCACCCCCGAGTGACTTTCCGCCAGCCAGCCCGAGTACGAGAGCAGCCACGAAGCTGTCACCCGCACCCACCGCGCTGCGGGCTTCAACCTCTGGCGAGGGAAGATGGAAGACACCCTCGGACGAGGCAAACAGCGCCCCTTCCCCGCCAAGGCTCAGCGCGACGATCTCCGAGCCGCCGGCGTCGAGGATCTTCTGCAGCGCGGCCTCCTGCTCTTCCCGCGAATCCAGATCGGCCCCGGTTAGCTGGCGCAATTCCTGTTTGTTGGGCTTGACCAGGAAGACCCCTTCATCCAGCGCAGCCTCCAGGGAGGCGCCGGAAGCATCGACAACACAGCGGGTCCCTGCCTGCTTTGCCAGCCGTGCCGCCCGGGCCGTGAAATCGTCCGGGACCCCTTCCGGCAGGCTGCCGCTCACCACCAGATAACCACCGTCCGAAAGCGCCTCCTCCACACGGTCCAGCGCCCCGCGCCACTCCTTCTCCTGCCACTCCGGACCCTCCAGAACAAAGCGATATTCCTTTCCGGTCGAGTCCTCGGTCACGTTAAAGCTCTGGCGGGTGCTGCCCTCGATTTCAATCGGCTGTGCCCCATCCAACTCGGCTTCCAGCAACCCGCGGTACACGTCGCCCATCGGGCCGCCCACGGCGTAGAGCGCCGTCGCCTCGCCTCCCAGACGCTCGATCACGCGGGCGACATTGACGCCACCGCCACCGGGATCGAAACGGCCGCCCGAGCAGCGCAGCTTGTGTTTGCTGACCACCTCCTCCACCGACGTGCTGACGTCGAGTGCGGGATTCATCGTGAGCGTGACGATCGGTTGCATCGCATTTCCTCCGGTGCTTGCGTGCGGATGTTCTCAAGTACCGAATCCGGGTATCGGCGTAGCGCCCCACTCATCGGCTGCGAGTTTCTTCTTGCATTCGGCCTGCGCGACCCTCCGCTTCACCATGAAGCTGTCCGGACACTCACCAGGATGCGTTCGATCCCCTGCTCCACCCGAAACGCGGCGAACTCCGGGTAGTCGTTCGGGGCCCGGCCGCCGAGGCCGGTCTCCACACCGGCGTCCCCGGCCTTTTCCAGCATCACACCGTTCGCGGCGATGCTCTCGCCAAAGCCGGGATCCCGAGACCACTTGTCCGGCACTGGCATCCAGGCCCCCGCCTGCGCATTGACAGACTTCGCCACCAAACCCCAGTCTCTAGGCAGACGCTACGCGGTCCTACGGCCCGGACAAGCAGTTGCGCTTCAGGGGCCACCCGCCACCGCAGCCGGGCGGGTTCCCTGACATCAGTGTAGCCCACCATCGGAGGGGTCCCGTTGAACGTCACTGAGATGCCCCCGCCACCTCTGGACGGCTATGTGCCGATCGAGGATCACGGCCTGATCGGGGATGGTGCCAGGACCGGAACGCCGCCGCGTTCGTCCCTGGCCGGCGCTTCGGGCTGCGCATGAGGCGCGGGCGCTGGTTCCTGCTTGGGTTGCTGGCTGTCTACCTCTCGACCGGCGCCTACCACCTGTACAAGCCGCTTCCCGAAGGGCTCGATGTCGTCACGCCCTACCATCCCGCCGAGGGGGTCGAGTTCCTCGCGGATGCCACGTGGACGGACACGCAGGGCAATCAGCACACAGAGCAGGAGATATTCGATGCCGCCCTGGAGATGATCGGACAGGCGCAGTCGCTGGTCGTCGCGGATTTCTTTCTGGTGAACCAGTTTGCGGCGACGTCCGAGGCTGCGCATCGTCCGCTCTCAAGCGAGTTCGTCCTCGGACTGGCGGAGTGGCACGCACAACGCCCCGGGGTCGAGGCGCTGCTGATCACCGATCCCTTCAACACCCTCTACGGCGGCATCAAGCAGCCCCTGCTCTCCCGGCTGGAGGCGCAGGGGATCCCCGTGATCGAAACGGATCTGCGGGCCCTGCGCGATCCCAACCCCCTGTGGTCGGCCACCTGGCGCATCTGTTGTCAGTGGTTCGGCAACAGTTCGCATGGTGGTTGGCTCCCGAACCCGGTGGGCGATACACCCGTCACCCTGCGCACGTACCTTGCGCTTCTAAACTTCAAGGCGAACCACCGCAAGACGCTGGTCACGGATGGGCCGGACGGCTGGACCGGACTGGTGACCTCGGGGAATCCGCATGACGCCAGCAGCCGGCACGACAACATCGCCGTGCGTTTCCGGGGCGCCGCGGCCATCGACCTGCTGCACACCGAGCGCGCGGTCGCAGAGTTCTCGAATGGAACCCGAACGGCCCTTCCGGATCGCGTGGAAGCGAACGGAGCCGTCGATTCGCCCGTCGGGATCCGAGTCCTGACCGAGTCACGGATCCGCGACGCCGCCCTGGAGATGATTGACGCCTCGGATCCCGGGGACCAGCTGGACCTGTGGATGTTTTACCTCTCGCACCGGGCCATCGTGAAGGCCCTTCTGGCCGCGCAGCAGCGCGGCGTCGACCTGCGGGTGCTTCTCGATCCGAACCGTGATGCATTCGGCCGGAAAAAGCAGGGACTACCCAACCGGCAAGCGGCGCTGGAACTGAACGCCGGGGGCGTCTCGGTGCGCTGGTGCAATACCCAGGGCGAGCAGTGCCACGCGAAGATGCTCCTGCATCGTCCTCGCGATGGAGATGCCACGCTGCTTGCGGGCTCCGCGAACTTCACCCGGCGCAACCTGGACAATTTCAACCTGGAGACCAACGTGCAGATTCAGGCCGAGGCCGGGACTCCGGTTATCGCCGATGCCGCCCAATTCTTCGATACCCGCTGGCACAACGAGCCGGACCGGGTTCACAGCCTCCCCTACCAGGAATATGCCGACGACTCCCGGCTGCGCTACTGGCGCTACCGGATGATGGAGGCAACCGGGCTGTCTTCTTTCTGATCCGCACCAGACACCGCTTACTGCGGTGCGGACCCGTTCCACACTCGGAAACACCACGCCGAGGGCGGTCGCCCACGAGTATGGCGGTTATTCGCGAACCAGCAGGCGCGGGCCACACCACGCTGGGCTGAACCCACCGAAGCGACCTTCCTCCACCGGGGACGCACCGCCCCCCGGGACGGACTCGCGGCCATGCCTCTGGCAATGCCAGGCACTGGGCCGGGGAGCAAGAAAAGGCGATCGGGGCGGCGACGCGGCTCGCGCGACCGTTTCCATTTCGCCAGGCCTCGTTCTTACCGGAAGCGATCCGAAGCGTTCCGAAGTGCCTTTGCCATGTCATCCCAGGCGGACTCCATTCCTTCCCGCAACTCCTTCCACGAATCCTCGCTCGCCTCGCGCACCTGGCGTAGCCGTTCCTCGGCCTCGTCGCGCCGTTTACGCAGTTCCTGGATTTGCTCTTCGTACTTGGCGCGCAGATCCGCATCCGCCTGCTTGGCCTTCGCCTCCAGCTTTCCCAGGTCGTGGTTCCATTCGTCAATTTTTGCTTTCATCTTCTCGACGTATTGTTCGCGATCACTCATCTCGTCCGTATCCTTGTTCTTCGTGAATTGCATGGGTCCGCTGCGAACCAAGGATCCGCAGCATATAAAGCTGCGCCCTGAACACGCCCCAATACATCCGTTAGCGGAAGCATTGGTCCGGGACTAGGGCCTGCTGGCTCGAACTAAAGCCCTCTGCTGTATGTGCGGGGGAATCAGCCCAGTTTTTCGAGCAACACCCGACAAAATGCAGGCAAGTCATCCGGCGTGCGGCTACTGATCAGGTTGCCATCCTGCACGACTTCCTCGTCGAACCAGTCGGCACCTGCGTTGACCATATCGTCACGGATCGAATGGAACGAGGTCACCCGCCGCCCGGCCAGTATGTTGGCCGATACGGCCATCCAGCCACCGTGACAGATCCAGGCCACCAGCCCGCCACGCTGGTCCACGGCGCACACCAGATCGACCATTGCCCGATGCCTCCGCATCTTGTCGGGTGCCATGCCGCCCGGGATGATCAGCGCATCAAGGTCGTTCGCATCGACCCCGACGGCACTGACGTCCGCCTTCACCGTATAGCCCTTGGCGCTGGCGTATTCCGGCTTGCCGGCGCCCACAACGGAAACCCGCATCCCGGCTTCCAGCATGCGCAGCCGTGGATAGTGCAGCTCCAGCTCCTGGTAATTATCTTCTGCGAGGATGGCGACATGCTTGTCGGCAAGGCTCATGGTGCTTCCTCCATGCAGGGGTTTTCATGACGGGTGTAGTCAAGCCCGCGGCGGAAGAGCGTCACGCCTGCCCTTCCATCGCCTGATCCTTCAGGATCTCGCGGATTGCTTCCACCTCCAGGGTTTCCTGTTCCGCCAGGGCCTGGGCAAGGGTTTCGAATGCTTCGCGGTGTTTTTCCAGTGTCTCCCGAGCGCGAGCCTCGTTGAATACCAGAGATTCGGCCAGACGCCCGCCCGAACATCACCGCGATCTTGTCGCGCAAGTAGGACTCGCCGAAATTGTAGCGCTCCTCCTCGGGCACCTGCGCCGTTACCGCAAGGGCGTGCCCGCGCGGGATCACGGTCGCCTTTTCGAGAGCATCAGCCTTGGGTAACAAATACGCCAGAAGGGCATGCCCCGACTCGTGGTACGCGACGATCTGTTTGGCTACATTGAGCGGTTCCACAATCCAAGGATGCGGCGCCGCATCGCCGTTCAGGATCTGAAGTTTTCAGCCCTTTCCAAACCGTCCGCAGAAATGGGGTAGAACCCGACTGGGTGGTGATCGAATCGCGCAACCATGCCCGCAACGGCGAGATCCTCGTGGTCCTGATCAATGGCGAAGAAGCCACCCTCAAGCGTATCGAGCAGCCCCCGAATGTCGTCCTGCTGCACGCGGAGACTCGGACCTATGCGCCCCTCTTCGTCGCCCCGGACCGACTCCGCATCCAGGCCGTACTGGTCGGGCAGATGCGCCGTCACCTCTGATCGAAGCAGCCCGTCAGCAGGCGAAGTCGAACGGATGCAGCGGCGGCTCGGCCGGGTGGATCCAGGCGGGGCTGCCCTGGCTCCACCACCAGGCCGCCACGGCCGCGGCACAGGCGGCCACCGAGTGATCGCTGACCTGATCGAGATCGCACACCCCGTGGAGCCCCTGCCCCTCCAGCCAGACCAGCAGCTCGCGGCGCGCCTCTGAATCATGCTTCATGGCCTTCAATGTCGCCACCGAGGCGTCCCTCAGGACCATCGCCACGGTGGGGTGTACCTCCACCACCCGGGCGTCCGGGCGCTCGCTGCGGAGCATGCGGCTGACCGCCACGCCCCGCAGCGTCAGGTAGGCCATGCGCGGTGCGGAAGGTGCCATGACGGTTCCGGCCGGCAATCCGTGTTCGACCGCCACGCGTCGCAGGGACTGGTCGGATGTGCGGCTGCCTCCGATGGGCGAATACGACAAGGGCGCATCCAGCCCCACAATCGCGCCCGCGGGTACACGGTCGAGGATCGCCTGGTCATTGGCCCCCGCCACCAGCTCCAACAGATCGAGCGCCCCACCCTGTTCACGGAACACGGCGACGGAGGTATGCGCGGCACTCCCGGGACCGGACAGGTCCACCCCGATGATCGTCTGCCCCATTCGATCTACCTCGGCCCGCTTCTGACGAAGGGCCACCATCGCATCGATCCTGGCCGGGTGCGATCAAAAACGGGATCGCGTGGTCCGAAAGTAACCTTCACATACATGGTGAGCCGCGCAGCCAATGAATTCTCCGGATGTGGAACGCGACCGAACCGTCGATCCGAACGAGGTGGAGCGCTACCGCGCCCTGGCCGAGATGTGGTGGCAACCGGATGGCAGACTCTGGCCCCTGCACGTGCTGAATCGCCTGCGCACCGACTACATCCGGGATCAGCTCTGCCACTCGCTCGGACGGGACCCGGAAGCCGACCGCCCCCTGGCCGGCCTGCGCATGCTGGACATCGGCTGCGGCGGAGGCCTGTTGAGCGAGGCCATGGCCCGCCTCGGTGCGGACGTGCTGGGCGTGGACGTGGTGGACCGCAACATCGCCGCGGCCCGGCATCACGCCGACGAGCAAGGCCTCGATATCCAGTACGAGGTCAACACGGCGGAGGCCCTCGCGGAGCGCGGAGAAGACTTCGATGTGATCCTCAACATGGAGGTGGTCGAACACGTCGCGGACCTGCCGGCGTTCATGGGGAGCGTCAATCGCATGCTCCGCCGCGGCGGTCACACCTTCGTGGCCACGATCAACCGCAATCCGGTCTCGTTCGTGGTCGCCATTGTCGGGGCCGAGTACCTCTTCCGCATCCTGCCCCGAGGCACCCATCAGTGGAAGCGATTCGTCACGCCCCGGGAAACGCGGGACCTACTGGCACGGGACGGCCTGGAGCCCATGACGCAGACGGGGGTCAGGGTCAATCCGCTCAACCGCCGGATGTGGCTGTCACGATCCATGAGCGTCAACTACATGATCCTGGCGCGCAAGCCCATTGCCTGATCCGGCGCCCTCGCTCGCCGGACACGCCACCACGAGGCAGGAAGCACGCGACCCATGGGTGGCCAGCACGCTCCATTCCTCCACCACCAGATCCGCGGCCGCGAGCTGGGCGCGGAGATCCGCCTCGTAGGTCACGTGCCCGAAATCGATGGTCGTGATCCGCAGCAGCAGGGGCTTGAGGATCTCGACCCAGCGCGCCGGGTGGCGCTGGATGGTCTGCGTGAACAGGAACCGGCCGCCTGGCGCGAGCAGCCCCTTGCAGTGGCGCAGGGCCTGTTCCGGATCGGGCAGCAGCATGAAGCTCGCGGAAAAGTACACCACGTCGTAGGGACCACCCGCGTGGTCGTACACGGATTCCCGAAATACCGCGGCGCAGTCGGCCAGGGTTGATTCCTGCAACCGGCGCCGCGCCCGCCGGACGTAGTCGCCATCGATGTCGATCCCGGTCAGGTGCAACTGCTTGTGCCGCGCCCGCTCGGCATTGGCCAGCAATGCCCCCGCCGTGCCGATGCCCACATCCAGCACTCGCGCGCCATCTGGCATCCGCTCCAGGGCCTCCGCATACCAGCGGGCGGTCAGTCGCAGGATCAGGAGATCGTAGATCGCACTTCGCATCAGGCTTCTCGCCAAGGACCGGTAGGGCAGCGCGGCAGGGACAAGGGCCGTACGAACCCTCGCCAGGCCCTGCGCGCATCATCGCACCCAAGCAGACAGTCTTCCACGAACCTCTCGCCTCCCGGCCCGACCCATAACTGGCATCTTGTTTGCATATCGCTACAAGAGGGCGGAAACGTCATTTTTCCGTCGCCCGACGGAGGTCCCGCCCCTCGATGACGAAAAGGCAAAGATTGCCAAGGAGGGTCATAAGATGATCAATCTGTTCCTTACCCGACGCCAACTGTTCCTCCTGGTGCTGGGCACCCCGCTGGCCACGGTCCTGCTATTCGTTCTGGGTGTCTTTTCGGGCGCCGCGATCGGGGCCCCCGGACCGCTTGTCGCCGAGCCCGAATCGCCGGCAACCGAGAACACGGGCTCGGCGCCGGAATCCGGACGCGCCCGCGCGTCTTGGCTGGATACCCCGGCACCCTTGTCGACCCGCGCCGGCGATGACACCGCATTGCCACTCTTCTCGCCGGCTCGCCATTCCGGCCGCATTGAGCGGAAAAGCCAGGAGCCGTCGCTGGCGGAACCCACGCCGGAACGCCAGCATGAGCGGAGCGAAGCCGCCTCCGCACCCGAGGAGCTGTATTCCATCCAGGCCGGCGTATTCACCGAACTGGAAAACGCCCGGAAGCTGGACCGGATCCTGAAGGCCCGCGGGCTTGCCAGCCGCCTGGAGGTCGTGGACGGACCCGAGCCGGCCTCCGAACGCTACCGGGTTCGCATCGGCCTGTTCGACGCGCGCGCAGCCGCGATGGCCGCCCTCGAGGCACAGGAAGGGGATACGCTCGCGGATGCCTTTATCGTCGCGCGGCCGTTGAACCACTCCTGAAACGCACCTCAGTCCGTGCGCGGCAAGCTGCGCAGGTAGCGTTCCTGGTCGGGGCTTTCGATCGCGCCGGGACGGGCCGACCGGACCTCCCGGATGGCCGCCTCCGGCGCAAGCCCGCGTTCGATGAGGGTCAGGGCAGCAATGGTGCCCGCACGGCCCTGACCGCCCCCGCAGTGGAACACCACGCGCTCGCCGGCCCGCAACCGCTGGTGGACCTGCGGCCCGACATCCTGCCAACCCTCTTCCCAGGGCCGATCGGGAGCGGCCATGTCGCCGATCGGGAGATGCAGCCAGCGCATCCCCGCCGCCCGAACGGTCTTCCCGAGATCCGGAACACCCAGATCAGTTAGCTCGGACCCCTGATTCAGGGTCACGAGCACGTTCGCACCCCAGTCCCACAGCGCCGCCAGATCCGCCTGCACGTCCTGCGCCGCGCAACTCGTTCCATCCGGCCGCTTGCCGGGGCAACGAGTCATGCCAATCGCCCCGCCCTCGGGCAGATGAATGACCCCGATGTCGAACGAAGGGGTCTGGCCGGCCGTGGGGGATGTCATGGCGTGCTCCTGCCGTGGGGGTCGGAATGGGTGCATCAAAGATAGGGACCAATCAGGTGCGTGATCCACCCCGCCAGGCGTCGCCGCAGCGGCCGGTTCTCCCAGTCCTCGATGGTCAGGCGCTCGGCATCGGCCTTGTCCACCTCGATCAGTTCGCGGATCTCGCGGGCGAAGCCTTCGTCCCAGATGTTCAGGTTGGCCTCGTCGTTCAGACGAAACGACCGGTTGTGCAGATTCGCGGAGCCGATACTGGCCCAGCGGTCGTCGATCGCCATCAGCTTGGAGTGGTACATGCGCGGATGATACTCGTACAGTTCCACCCCGGATTCGAGCATCGGCCGCCAGCGATTGACCGATGCATGACGGAAGAAACCGAAGTTCATGCTGTCGCCCGGGACGAGCACGCGAATACGGACGCCCCGGTCGGCCGCCTCCTCCAGTACCTCCAGGAACCGCGGATCGGGATAGAAATAGGCCGTACCGATCGTGATGTGCTCTTCCGCCGCGGCGATGGCATGCAGAAACATCAGGCGCACCCGGTGACGCCCCTCGCGCGGGGCACTGTTAACCATCTGGGCGTCGCGATCCCCCATTTCGGACAGCTCGGGGAAATACGCCTCGCCGGTGGGCATCCGCCCCGTGGCGTCCAGCCAGGTCTCCAGGAACACCGCCTGCAGATTGCCGACCACCGGGCCCTGGATGCGGAAGTGATTGTCGCGATAGCCATCGCGGTCGTCACCGTCAACCCAGGGATCGGCCACGTTGGCTCCCCCGATGAAACCGGTATGACCGTCCACCACCAATAGCTTGCGGTGCGTGCGGTGATTGAAGCGCGACAACTGGTACCAGGACGGCTCGCGCCAGCGCACCAGCTCCACCCCGGCCTCTTCCATGCGCTCGAACATCTCCGGGTCAGCATCGCGCGAACCAAGGAAATCCAGCATGGCATGCACCCGAACCCCGCGTTCCGCCGCACGCGCCAGGACCTCGGAGAAAATCGCCGCCTGCTCGCCCCAGTACTCGTACACCTCGAAGGTGACCGAATGCTCGGCGTTTTCGATCGCCTCGATCTTGGCCGCGTAGATGGCCTCGCCGTCCTGTAACAGGTCAATGCGGTTGCCGCTCATGATCGGCTGCTGCAGGAGCAGGCCCATGTCCCGCCGGAACTGCTCCGACGAAGTCCCGTACTCCAGCGCCAGCGGCTCTTTCAGCCGGTCCGGTTTCGGCAACGCATTGAACAGCACCACATTCCCCAGCGCAAAGATCAGGGCAATCAGCACCACCGGGAGCAGGACGTAGCGCATGGGGTCTCCAGGCACGCAGCGAATACATGAGGATTTTGGCTCAGTGTACACAGCCGGTTACAAAAACCGGCGAAGGTTCGTCAGGTGGCCTGTTATCCCGGCACCGCGTTGAAGCGTAATGGGTTGGCGATCCCCCCGGTCATTGTGGGACGGATTCCATATACTGTATATATCGACAGTATATGGAATCCGCAGCCCATCCCCCCACCCGCAAGCATGCCGGCGCCCCCCCGGCCTATGCCGAACTGACGACGCTCAGCAACTTCTCGTTCCTGCGCGGGGCTTCGCACCCGGAGGAACTGGTCGAGCAGGCGCAGGCACTGGGCTATCGCGCGCTGGCGCTGACCGATATCGCCTCGCTGGCTGGTGTAGTACGAGCACACTCGGCAGCAAAGGAATGTGGGTTACACCTGATCCTGGGGGCGACCTTCCGGCTGGCCGATGGCCCCACCCTGACGCTTCTGGTGCGCAATCCCACGGGGTATTCCGCCCTGTGTCGATTGATCACTCGGGCCCGCGGCGCGGCGGACAAGGGACACTACCACCTGACGCGCGCCGACCTGGATGCCCTGCCCGCCGAGAGCCGCACCGGCTGGCACAGCCTGCTGCGGGTCGAGGCCGACAGCCCAGGGGCGTCGCTCGCCGAAGCGGCCCACTGGCTGTCCGGATGGGCCGCCCCAGGTCAGGGCCACCTGGCCGTGAGCCAGTTGCGTACCCCCGAAGATGCCACCCTGACGACCCGCGCCCGGACGCTGGGAACCGCCACTGGACTCCCGCTCGTCGCCTGCGGCGACGTGCACATGCACCGGCGCGGCCGGCGAGCACTACAGGACGTGCTGACCGCCCTGCGCCTGCGTTCGACGGTCGCGGAGGCGGCGCAGGAACGCTTCCCCAATGGGGAACGCTGCCTGCGCCCGCGGGCCGAACTGGCCACGCTGTATCCCGCCGCCTGGCTTGAGGCCAGTGTGGCCATCGCGCGGGACTGCGACTTCTCGCTGGACGCGGTCACCTACCGCTACCCCACCGACCCGTTGCCGAAGACCATGACCCCGTCCGCCTACCTGCGCGAGGAGACCCTCAAGGGCGCGCTCAAGCGCTGGCCCGATGGCATCCCGGCCCCGGTGCGCGAACAGATCGAACGCGAACTGGGCATCATCCGCGAGCTGGGCTACGAGCCGTACTTCCTGACCGTCTACGACATCGTGTGCTTTGCCCTCGGCCGCGGGATCCTGTGCCAGGGGCGCGGCTCGGCCGCGAACTCGGCGGTTTGCTACGCCCTCGGCATCACCACGGTGGATCCGTCGCGCTCCAGCATGCTGTTCGAGCGCTTCATCTCCGCCGAGCGTGGCGAGCCGCCGGACATCGACGTCGACTTCGAGCACGAACGCCGCGAGGAGGTGATCCAGTACATCTACCGGCGCTACGGCCGCGAGCGCGCCGCGCTGGCCTGCACGGTAATCCGCTACCGCCGCCGCAGCGCCCTGCGCGACGTCGGCCGCGCGCTGGGCATCTCGCGTGCACGGCTGGATGCGCTGACCGCCAACCTCGCCTGGTGGGACGACGGCATCCCCGCCGAGCGCCTGCGCGAGGTCGGGCTGGACCCGGACGGCGCCCTGGCCCGGCAGTGGCAGATGCTGACCGCCGAGCTGCTCGACTTCCCGCGCCACCTGTCGCAGCACACCGGCGGCTTCGTGATCGCCGACGGCCGGCTGGACGAACTGGTGCCCATCGAGAACGCGGCGATGCCTGAGCGCTCCGTGATCCAGTGGGACAAGGACGACCTGGACGCGGTGGGCCTGCTGAAGATCGACGTGCTGGCGCTGGGGATGCTCTCCTGCGTGCGCCGTGCGCTGGAGCTGATGGCGCATCACCGGGGCCGCGACTGGGGCCTGGCCGACATCCCCGCCGAGGATCCGGCGGTCTATCGCATGCTGCAGAAGGCCGACACCCTGGGCGTGTTCCAGATCGAGTCACGCGCGCAGATGAGCATGCTGCCGCGCCTGAAGCCCGCGAACTTCTACGATCTGGTGATCGAGATCGCCATCGTGCGCCCCGGCCCTATCCAGGGCGAGATGGTGCACCCGTTTCTCAAGCGCCGCGCCCACCCGGAGCGAGTGCGCTACCCAAATAGCGAGGTGAAACGCGTGCTCGGGCGCACGCTGGGTGTGCCGATCTTCCAGGAGCAGGTGATCGAGCTGGCGATGGTCGCGGCCGGTTTCTCCGCCGGCGAGGCGGACGGGCTGCGCCGCGCGATCGGCGCCTGGCGCCGCACTGGCCAGCTCGCGCGCTACCGCGAGCGCCTGATGGACGGCATGCGCGAACGCGGCTATCCGGAGAAATTCGCCGAGCAGTTGTACAAGCAGATCCTCGGTTTTGGCGAATACGGCTTCCCCGAGTCGCACTCGGCGAGCTTTGCGCTGATCACCTATGTCTCGTCCTGGCTCAAGTGCCACGAACCGGCGATCTTCGCCTGCGCCCTGCTGAACAGCCAGCCGATGGGCTTCTACGCCCCGGCGCAGATCGTCGCCGACGCCCGCCGCCACGGCGTGGAGGTCCGCCCGGTGGACGTGCGTTGTAGTGACTGGGAGTGCACGGTGGAGCCGCTGGCCGGGAGCGACGCGCTGGCCCTGCGCCTGGGCCTAAACCGCGTCGGCGGGCTGGCCCGCGACGTCGCCGGGCGCGTGGTCACCGCCCGCGTTGAGCGGCCATTCGCGGACGTGCCGGACCTGGTGGCTCGCGCCAGGCTCACCCGCGCCCAGGCCAATCGCCTCGCGCGCGCCGACGCCCTGAAGGGCCTGGCCGGTAACCGCCACCAGGCGCGCTGGGCGACCGAGGCGGTGGAGGAGCCTCTGCCGCTGTTCGCCGAGGGTCCGGGCGAGACCGTGCGCGAGGCCGACGTGACCCCGTTGCTGCCCCGCCCGGATGCGGTGGACGACCTGGTGCAGGACTACGCCACCCAGGGCCTGAGCCTGGGCCCGCACCCGCTGGCGCTAATGCGCCCATTCCTGGAACAGCACCGACTGTCCACCGCCGCCCGGCTACTCGAACAGCCCGGCTACAGCGGGGCCCGCTACGCCGGACTGGTGATCACCCGCCAGCGCCCCGGCTCGGCCAACGGCACGGTATTCCTCACCCTGGAGGACGAAACTGGCACGTTGAACCTGATCGTCTGGCCGGACCGGGTGGAGCACTTTCGCGCCGAGGTCCTGCACGGCCGCCTGCTGGAGGCCCACGGCGAGTGGCAGTACAGCGAAGGCGTCGGCCACCTGATCGTGCAGCACCTGATCGACCGCAGCACCTGGCTCGGCGAACTCGCCACCCACTCCCGCGACTTCGGCTGAACCGCAAAGCGGCCAGTTCAGGTACGTCCGGCGAGGTGGCCGATGCGCTGGCTGACCTTCTCCCAGGCTCCTTCCAAAGCGGCCAGCGGATCGCGGCGCCGGAGGGCGCGGCGGGAATGGATCCACTGCCCCGTGGGACCAGCCGGCTCGGTGTCGTGTGCAGCCTCGATAATCCGCGAGACCACGGCGAACTGGTTGTACTCCTCCAGCACCCGGCGCCGGGCCTCGAGGATGTGTGGCAGGCGCTGTTCATACTCGTTGTCGCGGATGGCGCGGCGAATGCGTTCCGCCGTCCCCTCCACGTCATCGATATCAACCGCGATGAAGCTTTCCGGCGGAAAATAGTCCGCCGCATTGGGCGCACCGTAGTAAAACGGGAGCGTCGCGCCGAGAAAGGCGTCCGCCAGCTTCTCGGTCCAGTGATGCGGCCCCACGTAGTTCTCCACCGCGAGGTGATAGCGGTACGCATCCAGGCATTCGGCCTTGTCATCCAGCGGCTGCACCCCCTTGCCGAAGATCTCCAGTTCTGGCAGCTCGGCCTTCAGCGCCCAGGTGAAGTCATAGCGCCGCCGGTGCAGAGTGTGGCGCTGGCGTTTCGCCGAACACATGGTGGCGATCTCGCGGGTCTTCTCCAACGGCGGGTTCGCCCGCATCTCGTTGTACGGCCGCTCGCCCTGACTGCCGAAACCGTAGTACCAGAGCATCCCCTGCTGGGAATGGATGCGCCGACGGTGCTTGAGGGCCCATTCCGGGTGCGAGGTCAGCACGCGACCAAACTGCCGGGTAAAACGCCGGCCATAGGACTTGATGGACGGCGGCTCCATGGTTACCAGCAGAGTGCGCTCGGCCCCGCAGGCCATTTGCTCGCTGTAGTGCCGATTACGCCCCGTGTTCGAGGGAAACTCGTCGTAGACCACCAGCCAGTCGTATTCCGTCGCCTGGGGATCGAAAATGAACTCGCAGTCTCCCCACCGCCCTTCACCGTCCGGCAGCTGGTGGCGCCAGATGCTCTCGCGCATGGTCGAGAGGAACTTGACCCGGATTGGACGCGACACGGGGTCCGTCACGGCCTCTCCCCGCCGCGTTCCAGGAATTCGGCATAAGCTCCCGCGAGGCCCTCTTCAAGTTCGATCCGGGCCTTCCATCCCAGCGCCGCGAGTCGCGAGACATCCAGCAGCTTGCGCGGCGTCCCGTCCGGCCGCGAGGTGTCAAAACGCAGTTCGCCGGCAAAGCCGACCACCCGGGCCACCAGCCGCGCCAGATCGGCGATCGCTAGATCCTCGCCGGTGCCGACGTTGATATGGCTCAGCATCGGTTGCGTGTGTTCTGCGTAGGTCACGTGATCGAGGTTCATCACGTGTACACAGGCCGCCGCCATGTCATCCACGTGGAGGAACTCCCGGCGCGGGGTGCCACTCCCCCAGACGGTCACATGCCCGGCTCCGGCCCGCTTCGCCTCGTGAAAGCGCCGGATCAGCCCGGGAATCACGTGGCTGTTCTCCGGGTGATAGTTGTCACCCGGGCCGTAGAGGTTGGTCGGCATCACCGAGCGGTAATCCGTGCCGTACTGCCGGTTGTAGCTCTCGCACAGCTTGATGCCGGCGATCTTGGCAATCGCGTAGGGCTCGTTGGTCGGCTCCAGCGGCCCGGTCAGCAGGGCCTCCTCGGGGATCGGCTGCGGCGCCTCGCGCGGATAGATGCAGCTGGACCCGAGAAAGAGCAGCCGCCGCACGCCCGCTCCGTGCGCGCCATGGATCACGTTCGTCTGGATCGCGAGGTTGTCGCGGATGAACTCGGCCGGATAGGTGTTGTTGGCATGGATGCCCCCGACCTTCGCCGCCGCGAGGTAGACCCGATCCGGGCGCTCCACGCGCATGAAGGCCTCGACCGCCGCCTGATCGGTCAGGTCCAGCTCCGCATGGCTGCGGGTCAGCAGTTCCACCCCCGGCCAGTCCTCGAGCTGGCGACACACCGCGCGGCCCACCATCCCGCGGTGTCCGGCGACGAAGACGCGTTGCAATTTACTCATGGCGACTCAGGGTCCGGTAGCCGTGGTCGCGCACCAACTCGTCCCGCTCGGCACTCCTGAGATCCTCGCGCACCATCTCGGCCACTAGTTCGTCAAAGCGAATACGCGGTTCCCAGCCCAGCTCGCGCTTGGCCTTGCTGGCATCCCCCAACAGGGTCTCGACCTCGGTGGGACGAAAATAGCGCGGGTCCACCGACACGATGCAGCGGCCCTTTTCGTCGAAGCCCTGCTCGTCCACGCCCTCGCCGCGCCATTCGATGCGCATGCCCAGCTCGCGCGCTGCGGCGTCGACGAAGTCGCGCACGCTGTGCTGTTCGCCGGTGGCGATCACGTAGTCGTCCGGGGTTTCCTGCTGCAACATCAGCCACTGCATCTCGACGTAGTCACGGGCATGTCCCCAGTCCCGTTTGGCATCCAGGTTGCCCAGATAGAGGCGTTCCTGCAGCCCCAGCTTGATGCGGGCCAAGGCGCGCGTAATCTTGCGGGTGACGAAGGTTTCGCCGCGCACCGGCGATTCGTGGTTGAACAGGATGCCGTTGCAGGCATACATCCCGTAGGCCTCGCGGTAATTCACCACGATCCAGTAGGCATACAGCTTGGCCACCGCATACGGGCTGCGCGGATAGAACGGGGTGGTCTCGTCCTGCGGGGTGGCCTGAACCTTGCCGTAGAGCTCCGAGGTGCTGGCCTGATAGAAGCGCGTGGTCTGCTCCATGCCAAGGATGCGGATCGCCTCCAGCACGCGGAGCGTGCCCAGGGCATCGGAGTTGGCGGTGTACTCCGGCTCCTCAAACGAGACCGCGACATGCGACTGCGCGGCGAGATTGTAGATCTCGTCCGGCTGCACCTGCTGAATGATGCGGATCAGGCAGGTCGAATCAGTCAAGTCGCCATGATGCAGGATGAACCGGCGATCACTCTCGTGCGGATCCTGATACAGGTGGTCGATACGATCGGTATTAAACAGAGAGGAGCGGCGCTTGATGCCGTGCACCTCGTAGCCCTTGTCCAGCAAAAACTCGGCCAGGTAGGCCCCGTCCTGCCCGGTAATCCCGGTGATCAATGCCACTTTGGCCATGCCAACTCCTGCTCGCAGGCCACGCCCCGTCCGCGCGCCGCCCAAAAGGGCGGATCATAGCATTCCCGGAACCACCCGATGCCCGGTCACGCGCGGCCGTACACGTCCTCCAGGCGGACAATGTCATCCTCGCCGAGGTAGCTTCCGGACTGCACCTCGATCAATTCCAGCGGGAGCGCGCCGGGGTTCTCCAGGCAGTGAACCTGGCCAATCGGGATGAAGGTCGATTCGTTCTCGGTGACCAGGTAATTCTGCTCGCCATTGGTCACCCGCGCGGTGCCGCTGACTACTACCCAATGTTCGGCTCGATGATGATGCATCTGCAGGGAAAGACGCGCACCGGGGTTCACGGTGATGCGCTTGACCTGATAGCGCGCCCCGGTATCGATGGATTCGTAGCACCCCCAGGGACGATAAACCGCCGTGTGATTGACGTGCTCGCTGCGGTTGTCCGCTTTCAGGCGCTCCACGATGAGTTTGACGTCCTGAACGCGGTCGCGGTCGGCAACCAGTACGGCGTCACGGGTGGCGACCACGGCCAGGTTGCGCAGGCCAATGCCGGCGACCAGCAGGCCGTCGGCATCCACCACGCAGCCCTCGCTATCTTCCAGCAGGCAGTCCCCGCGCAGGGTGTTGCCCTGCTCATCCATACCACGCACGCGCGCCAGAGCGGACCACGAGCCGATGTCGCTCCAACCGGCGGCCAGCGGTGTGACGGCGGCGTGCTCGGTGCGCTCCATCACGGCGTAATCCACCGAGATGTTCGGGGCCGCGGCGAAGGCCTCCGGGTCCACCCGCAGGAAGTCGAGGTCCTCGCGAGCGCCCTCCAGCGCGGCGCGACAAGCCTCGACGATGCCCGGTTCGAAACGCTGCAACTCCTGCATGTACAGCGAGGCGCGGAACACGAACATGCCGCTGTTCCAGAGGTAATCGCCACTGTCGACGTACTCGCGCGCGGTGGCGGCATCCGGCTTCTCGACGAAACGCGCCACTCGCGCCCCGGCCTCCCCCAGGGACTCACCCTGCTGGATGTAGCCATAACCGGTCTCCGCAGCAGTAGGTACGATCCCGAAGGTCACCAGGTGGCCCGCCTCCGCCAGCGTCATGGCTCGCGCCACGGCGGCCTGGAAGGCCTCGGGATCACCGATGTGGTGGTCCGCCGCCAAGATCAGCAACAACGGGTCGCGCCCTTCCACCTGCGCCTGCAATGCGGCCAGGGCGATTGCCGGGGCGGTATTGCGCCCCTCCGGCTCCAGCACGATGCGGGCATGCTCCACACCTGCCGCCCGCAACTGCTCGGCCGCCAGGAAGCGATGCTCGACGTTGGCCAGCACCAGGGGCGCCGACGCGCCCAGGCCGTACAGCCGCTGGGCCGTCTGCTGCAGCAACGTCTGCTCCCCGGTCAGGGGCAGGAACTGCTTGGGGTAGTGACTGCGCGATACCGGCCACAGCCGAGTCCCCGATCCGCCGGCCAGGATCACCGGCTGCAGTTCCGTCCGGCTTTGCGTATGTTCCATCGGCCTTACCCCCGTATCAGGCGTGAAATCTCGTCCACGCGGCGTTCCAGCAGGGCCGGATCGGCGCGGGTCTCCACATTCAACCGCAGCAGCGGCTCGGTATTGGAACTGCGCAGGTTGAAGCGCCAGTCCGCGAATTCCAGACTGACGCCATCCGTATGATCCAGCCCCACGGCTTCCGACGCGTAGGCCTGCATCACCCGATCGGTGGCGGCAGCGGCGTCCTCGACCTCGAAGTTCAGCTCGCCGCTGCAGGGGAAGCGCGCCATGCGCTCGGCCACCATCTCGCCCAGCGTTTGACCGCGCCGGCCCATGAGCTCGGCCACCCGCAACCAGGGCAACATCCCGGTATCGCAGTAGTAGAAGTCCCGGAAGTAGTGGTGAGCACTCATCTCGCCTCCGTAAATCCCATCCTCGTGGCGCAGCCGCTCCTTCATGAAGGCATGTCCGGTCTTGGACTGGATGGGCTCGCCCCCCGCGGCACACACCATCTCAATGGTGTTCCAGGTCAGGCGCGGATCATGGACGATGCGCTCCCCGGCGTGCCCCTCCAGGCATGCCTCGGCCAGCAGGCCCACGATGTAATACCCCTCGATGAAGTTGCCTTCGGCGTCGAACAGGAAGCAGCGATCAAAGTCGCCGTCCCAGGCCACGCCCAGATCGGCGCCGTGCTTGCGCACCGCCTCCGCGGTGGCCGCGCGGTTCTCCGGCAGCAATGGATTGGGAATGCCATTGGGGAAATGCCCATCCGGTTCGAAATTGACGCGGATCAGCTCGAACGGGAGATGCGGCTCCAGGGCCTCCAGCACCGGCCCCGCGCCCCCGTTGCCGGGGTTCACGACCACCTTGAGTTTCGGCAAGGTTTCGCGGTCGACCGAGGCCAGCAACCGGGAGATGTAGTCCGCCCGATGATCCAGGTGCCGGACCTGCCCGTGGGGCATGGGCCGGAAGTCACCGCGCTCAGCGCGAGTGCGAATCGCCTGCAGCCCGGAATCCCCGCTGATCGGGCGCGCATCGCTGCGTACCAGTTTCAGCCCGTTATAGTCCAGCGGATTGTGGCTGGCCGTCACCATGATCCCGCCACCGGCCCCATAGTGCGCGGTGGCGAAATACACCTCTTCGGTGCCACACATGCCGATATCGGCAACATCACTCCCGCCCGCCGTAAGCCCTTCGGTGAGCGCCCGCGCCAGTTCCGGGCTGGAAAGGCGGATATCGTGCCCGACGACCGTGCGTCCCGGCCGGATCTCCTCGGCGAAGGCGCGCCCGATCGCTCGCACCACATCCGGATTGAGCTGGTCCGGCACCCGGCCACGTATGTCGTAGGCCTTGAAACAGTCGATCTTCATGCACGCCCCTTACCGGCATCATTCGCTTCCCGCACCGGACAGAAATCCGTTGCGTACACCTTCATGATACATAGCCAAAGGGCTCCGCGAGGCCATGCCAGCATCACTGGCGTGAGTGCCGTTACTTGACGCTCTACACGCATACCCCCGAGCATGGTGGGTTTATACAACGAGGAAAAGCCGATGAGTGAGCCGCAAGTGAAGACCGAGGAGAAGAAACAGCATTTCGACGATATCTACGTCGCCGAGACCCCGGTGCCGTTCAAGGAGCGCATTATCGACGCGCTCGACTACATCTCCGACGACTTCAACCGGCAAACCTTCGACCGGCTGATCCTTCCCTGGGCCGAGCAGCAGGCCGCCACCGGCAAGACCCTGAACTACGTGGACCTGTGCTGCTGCTTTGGCAACACCACCATGGCCGCCATCCACAATATGGATGTCGAAGCGATCCGCGCCAACTGGGCCGATGAGCAAGCCTGCAAGACCGTCGCCGCCCCGCGCCGTCTGCCGATGAAGACCACCGGCATCGACATCTCGGGCAACGCGCTGGCCTATGGCAAGAGCGCCGGGCTGTTCGACGAAACCTTCGAGGCCGACCTGAACCAGCCCGCACCGGAGACCCAGGCCGCGATCGAAAAGTCCATGGCCGACGCGGACATCGTGATCTCCACCGCATCGCTGGTCTATCTGGACCCGCCGGCAATCGAGAAGCTGATCCGCTCCTTCGCCGAGACCCCGCGCGAGGGCTACATGCTGGTCAACTTCCTGAACCCCTTCGCCCTGGAAAAGGCCGACGCGACCAAGCGCCTGCTGCTGGAACACCTGGAATTCGTCGGTAGCACCGCCAGCCGCCATCGCCGCCTGTCGCCGCTGGAGCAGGAAAACTATCCGGGCGAGGACTGGGCCCTGCTGGAGATCTGGGTCCTGCGCCGCCGCGCGTAGTCCGGATGCTGCCAATATCGGGGCATGGCATCCCCGACAGGACACAGGACGGGCCGACCCTTTTGGGGTCGGCCCGTTTTCGTTACGGCCACCGACGCACTACCGGAACCACGGCCTCAGAGCAAGACGATCCGGTTACGCCCCGCCTCCTTGGCCTGATACATCGCCTCGTCCACGCGGCGGGCGAAGGTCTTGGGGGTATCGCCCTGGCGCATCTCGGTCACCCCGAAACTCGCCGTAACCGACACCGGGCACGCCGTTTCCATGGCCGCCACGGCCCTGCGCAGCTTTTCGGCCATGGCCTCGGCGCCCGCGCCAGGGGTCTCCGGCACGACGACCATGAACTCCTCCCCGCCCCAGCGCCCAAGGGCATCCGCCTCGCGCAGCGCGCCCTGCACCGTATCGGCCAACCGCTTGAGGACGTCATCTCCAGTCTCGTGACCGTAGTCGTCGTTGAAGTCCTTGAAATGGTCGATATCGAACATGATCAGGGAAAGGGGCCGTTCGTAGCGGCGGCTGCGCTCCATCTCCGCCTCCAGGGTGTTGCCCAGGCTCAGGCGATTGGCCAGCCCCGTCAGCCAGTCGGTATGCGCCAGCCGCCGGATCTCGTCCTCCATGCGCACTCGATCGGTCACATCCTTGCTGATCGACACGTAGTGCGTCACCCGGCCATGGGAATCGGTCACCGGACTGATGCTCTGCTCCATGTTCATCAGGGTGCCGTCGCGGCGGCGGTTCACGAACTCGCCACGGAAGGCTTCGCCGCGCGCGAGCGTATCCCACATGTCGCGATAGAACCCCGGCTCCTGCTGACCGGACTGAAGGAACCGCGGATTCTTGCCTACCGCTTCATTCCGGCTGTATCCGGTCTGCTCCTCGAAGGCCGCGTTCACATAGGTGATCGTGCCTTCGGGATCGGTGATCATCACGGGGTCCACCGACACCTCAAGCGCCGTCGACAATAGCCGCAGCTCGTCATCCCGCCGCCGCTCCTCGGTAATGTCCTTTTGCACCGAGACGAAGTGGGTGATGTCACGGTCGTTATCGCTGGCATATACGGGCGAGATGTGCCAGCGAACCTCGTACGGGGAGCCATCCTTGCGGTAGTTGACCGTTTCGCCATCGAAATACTCGCCACTGACGAGTGCCCCGCGCAACCTGTCCAGAACGGCACGCGAGGTGGCCGGGCCCTGAAGGATACGCGGGGTTTTCCCCAGGGCTTCCTCCCGCGAATACCCGGTCATGTGCTCGAAACCGGTATTGACGTAAACGATCCGCGGACCGCCGTCCAGATCCGCGTCGGTAATGACGACCGAGTTGTACGATTGCTCGATAGCGGCATCCAGCAATCGGAGTTTCTCGAACCCCTCGATGATCGACACGGACGCCATATCGGGCCTTCTGCAAAAAATGAACGCACGACACAGGGTCATGCGCGAGGTCACTGAAATCCGACCCGCTTGGGGCGGCGCAGTTCAGTCCATGTCCGCCATCTCGAGGATCGATCCGACAATGTCGCTGGTCGTCACGATCCCTTCCAGCTCGTTGCCCTTCAGCACCACCAGCCGTCGAATGCCCTGGCTCACCATCAGCCGCGCGACGTACTTCACATCCATCTCGGCGGGCACCGTGATCACCGGTTTCGTGCAGACATCATAGACATTCGAGAGGTCGATATCGCCCTCTTCCGCCACGATCGTCTTGAGGATGGTGGTGTAGGTGATGATGCCGTAGGCATCGTGGGCGTGCTGCTTCTCCACCACCAGCGACTTGACGCCATGCTTGCGCATCAGCTGCATCGCCTCGCGCAGCGGTGCCAGGGGAGACACAGTGACGACATTGGGTCTTAGAATTTCGCTTACCAGCATGTTGCTCTCCGTCAGAGTTCTTCCTTGACCTGTTCCTGGAACTGCTCGATCTGCTTGCGCCCGATACCGGCGAGATGGGCCACATCCACCGTAAAGGCCACTCCCCGCGGGTCATTGGCCAGGTCCAGCTCCCTCGAGATGCACTTGAGCACGTCCAGGGCCACCTTCTTCTCCAGCACCCACAAGAGGACCGACTGACTGCCCTCGTAGGTCATGCCGAGAAACGTCCTGCGGGCCTCGGCGCCAATCCCGCGCGCATCCATGATGGTCACGCCACCTGCGCCCGCTTCCTTGGCCGTGGCAATCGCCTGTTCCTCCAGATCATCCGAGAGGACGGCCACCAGTGCAGAAAATCGCATTGCTCACTCCTCCTGCCGCTCGTCGCGAGCGGACCAGCGTTCGTAAAGATCCACGGCGATCGCGTAGAGCATCACCGTGACGATGGGAAATATCGACGCGAACGCGATCAGACCGAAGCCGTCGATCAGTACGTTGCGATCCTCCAGGTGCGTCGCCAGGCCGATCCCCAGAGCCGTCACCAGGGGCACAGTCACCTCGGAGGTGGTCACCCCGCCAAGATCGAAGGCCAGTGCCACGATCTGCTTGGGCGCCAGGATCGTGAGCACGATCACCAGCAGGTAGCCGCCCATGATGTAGTGGTGGATGGAGTCCCCCGCCAGGATGCGGTGCACTCCGATGGTGATGCCAATGGCCACGCCCAGCGCCACCAGGATGCGGATTACGTTGCCGCGCAACGAACCGCGAGCGGCCTCCTCGGCCTTCTGGCCAATCGCGATCAGCGCTGGTTCCGCCATGGTGGTCGCGAACCCGATGGAAAAGGCGAACAAATACACCCACACGAACAGTTCGTTGGTAATCAACTGCTCGGCCATACTCTCGCCGATCGGGAACAGGCCCAGCTTCAGCCCCACCACGAAGGCATAAAGCCCCAGCACCACCAACACGAAACCGAACATCACCCGCGGCAGATACGGGATGCGCTTGCGCAGCACGAAATACTGGAACACCACGATCACCGCGATGATCGGTGCCACGTCACGCAGCATCAGCAACAGGTCCATGCCCATCGCGGACAGCCAGTGCCGCTCGCCTGCGCCTGGCAGATCGGTTCCCGGATCCATGGCCGCTGTCTCGGCGCCGGTTGGAGCCGCGATCTCCGCTCCCGTGAACACGATGATCCCGTAGATCTGCACCGTGATCATCGGCACCATCACCGCCAGCGCCACCAGCCCGAAGCCGTCGCGCAGCGGGTTGCGCCCCCTTATGGAGGCCGCCAGCCCCAGGCCCAGTGCCGCCACGAGCGGCACCGTCACGATGTTCGTGGTCACCCCGCCCGAGTCGTAAGCCAGGCCCACGATCTCCTCGGGGGCGAAGAAGGTCACCAGCACCACCAGCACATAGCCGGTCAGGATGTACCAGTGCAGCGGATGTCCGAGCACCGTGCGCAGGATCCCCAGCGCCACCACGGCCCCTACCGAAAGCGCGACAATCAGCCGCAGCACCATGCCCTCGATACGGCCCTCGCTGATCACCTCCGCCTGCTCCGCCACCGCGATCAGGGCCGGCTCCGCGATCACCGTCGCAAACCCGAGCGTAAAGCCGAAGGCCATCAGCAACAGCAACGATCCACGCCGCGCCAGTGCGTTGGACAGGTTCTTGCCGATGGGGAAGATCCCCATCTCCAGGCCCTGCAGGAACAAGGCCACGCCGAACACCACGATGGCCAGGCCCACCACCATCGACAGCAGGCCATCCGGCACCGTGCGCAGCACCAGCGCCTGGAACACCGCCACCACGATCACGATCGGAGCGAGGTTGCGTGCCGCATGACCCAGGGTGTGGAGAAAATTCATGCGCTCCCTAGGGAAACACTAATTAATGTACACACTCGCGCTCGAGTCGCTTTTGCGTGCGAACAAGGCGCGGCGACCGCCGTGCAGTCATTCTGCACAAGGGAGCCGCAACGCCGTGCGCGCGCCCGTTTTTGATAAGCACGGGCGGCCGAGCCCCTGCTTTGCAATGGCTTGTGGGGTTGGCACCCCAGGTTCCCCGATCCTGCGTTGCGCCGCTTGCGGGTAGAACCACTACCCGCTGCACGACACGCCTTGTCTCGGAAAACCTGGGGTACCAACGCGAGTGTGTACATTAATCAGTGTTTCCCTAACCGAGGCGCCGCCCCGGAATCAATCGCAAGCGTAATGGTCCTACGCTGCATGGAATCCCTGCAGATACCCTATCGCGCTGTAGTCATCGGCGCCACGGGCGGCCTCGGTGCCGCGTTTGTCGACCACATGGAGAACGACCCGAACTGCGAACGCGTGGTCGGCCTCGGACGCCAAAGCACCCCACCCGTGGACCTGCTCGACGAGGCCAGCATCGAACACGCCGCCACCTGGCTGCGAGACCAGGCAGCCGAGTGGGACCTGATCCTCGACGCCACCGGGATCCTGACCATCGACGGCCACGGCCCGGAGAAGCGCCTGCGCGATCTCGACCCGACGATCATGGGCCGCGCCTTCGCCATCAACGCCATTGGCCCGGCATTACTGTTCAAGCACCTGGCACCCCTGCTCCCGCGGGGCCGCAAGGGCATCCTGGCTACCCTCTCGGCCCGGGTCGGCTCCATCGAGGACAACCACCTGGGCGGCTGGGTGAGTTATCGCGCCTCCAAGGCCGCGCTCAACCAGATCGTGCGGACCACGGCCCTGGAACTACGCTTCAGCCATCGCCATGCGCTGGTGATTGCGCTTCAGCCTGGCACCTGCGACACCCGTCTGTCGGAGCCGTACCGGTCACGCGCCTCGGAGGTCCTCAGCCCCGAATACGCAAGCGAACGTCTGCTCGGTGTCCTGGACCATCTACAGGCCGACCAGTCCGGCAGCTTCCACGACTTCGAGGGCCAGCGCCTGCCTTTCTGAACGCTCACCCGCCACAACCATGATCTGCATCAACAACCGCTAATACCGATGGCGGGATAGTGCCTGCGAACATACACCGATTCGGAGGCTCGACATGCAACGTTCCACCACCCTGCGCGCTCTGACCCTGGCCGGCCTGCTGGCCCCCGCGGCCATGATCCCGGCCCACGCGACCGCTGCCAACGCCGATGTCTCCGCTGGCGACTGGCTGCTGCGCGGCGGCCTGACCCACGTGGCCCCCAAGTCCGACAACGGCAATCTGGATGCAAGCGGATTGGGCCTGAGTGCAACCGCACCGGTCGACGTGGGCTCTAACACCCGCCCCTCCGGCAATATCACCTACATGATGACCGACAACCTGGGCCTGGAACTCCTGGTCGCCATCCCGTTCAAGCATGACCTGAACGTAGGCGGTGTCGACATCGGCAGCACGCGCCACCTGCCGCCGACCCTGAGCCTCCAGTACCACTTCAACACTGGAACGGCCGTTCGACCCTACGTCGGCGCCGGCATTAACTACACCCACTTCTTCGACGAAGATACGGCTGACGTGACGGGGCAGGACATCGACCTGGATGATTCCTGGGGAGCCGCGGTGCAGGCCGGGATCGACTTCGCCGTGGACGAAAACTGGTTCGTCAACGCCGAGGTTCGCTGGATCGACATCGAAACCGACGTGTCGCTGGGCACCGCCGACCTGGGCACGGTCAAGATCGATCCCTGGACCTTCGGGATGAACGTCGGCTACCGCTTCTGAGCCTAGCCACGACCGTCTCACGCCGGCCTAGCCGCCGACGTCTCCGACGAGGCCGAGGACCCGCGCAATGCGGTCCTCGGCCTCTTGCGTTTCCAGCCCGCGCGATTTCGGGGCACCCCACACGGGGCCGGGCCACGCCGGGTCCCCCTCGCAGCGCGCTACATGATGCAGGTGCAGCTGCTCCACGATGTTGCCGAGCTTGGCCACGTTCAGCGCCTTCGGAGCAAAGGCCTGCTCCATCGCCCGCGCCAGTGCACCGGACTCGCGCGCCAACTGGATGGCATCCTCGGGGGCCAGTTGATGCAGTTCGCGCACATCGGCGCGACGCGGCACCAGGATGAACCAGGGATAGTCGTGATGATCCATCAACCGCAGCCTCGACAGTGGCCACTCGGCCACAGCCCAGGTATCGGCCTCCAGGCGTGGATCCAGCAGAAATTCATTCGTCATCGTCAAACTCCTGCCATATTCCCGGCTGGGACCAGAGGCCGGTCTGCCATTCGCCGTTCGCGCCGGGCAACAGGTAACTGTAGTGGGATCGATGCCGCAGGGCAGCCATGGCCTCGCGCCGTATATCCGCGTCCGCCCCACTGATCACAACCAACCGGGTATCCGGTACGGCCCAGGCCCGCGCACCCGGACCGATCTCGCCTGCGTTCGCCAGTGCGACAGGGTCGCTCGGCAAGTCATGCCGCCCCAGCCAGCCGGCCACGGAGGAATGCGAGCCCAGCACGATCCGCATGCCTTCTGCGTCGTCCGCGGAACCCGGCACTCGACCCAGCCAGGGAGCGACCTCGGAGGGGTCCGCATCGTCCAGCGCCACCACCCGGGCTTCCGGGTCCAGCGCCCCCTGACGCAGGATGGCGGGCGACTCGTCCGCTGCCAGCTGGCGGAACATTCGCCAGTCGGGGTCGATGGCAATGGCCAGGGGTCGGCTGGAGGTCTCCAGCGAAATCCCCTTCTCTACCGCATTCAGCTCGACCCAATGAGTCTCGCGGCCGTTCTCGGTTACCAGCACCAGCGGCACATACAGATCCCAAGGGGCCTGCTCGTCGCGTTGTTGCAGCCGGCCCTGTACTCGCCAACCGTCTCCCCGCGCCTCACGGTACAGTCCCGTCAGTTCCAGCGCAGGCGCGCCGGGGCGCTCTACCCACTGGGAAAAGAAGGGCTGCAGGTCTTCATCCGTCGCTCCGTCGAACGCCCCGATCACGGCGTCCCAGTCCGCCTCGCGAAAGCGCCATTCGTCGTACAGGGCCCGCGCACCCGACAGCAGCGCCTCGCGCCCGATTCGATCCTCCAGCATTCGCCACAGCATCGCGCCGCGGTAATAGCCGGCGATGCGAGCCGCCCCCGAATTGCCGCCCCGGAAGCTCCCGTGCGCACGATCTTCCCCGGCCGGCAAGGCCGCGTAATCGCGCAGCCACTGGCCCCGTTCCTCCCGCCCTTCGCCGCGGTCGCGCTTGAATTGATAGTCGGCCATGTAGGTCGTCAGCCCTTCCGACCAGTTGCCTGCGGAATAATCCACGTACACCCCGGTTCCCCACCAGGCGTGCAGGACCTCGTGGCCCAGCGAGGTGTACGGAATGAATGGCAGCGGAATCACACGTTCCCCCAACAACGTAAAGCCGGAAAACGCCAGCCCCACGGGCTGCGGACTCGCAGCGATCGTGAAGGTCGCAAACGGGTACGGGCCGATCTCGTCATTGAAGCGCTGCAGGTATTTGGCCGCCTGCTCGCGATAGGTCTCCCCGAATCGCTCCTCGAGGCCGACCGGAAACAGGGTGCGTACCTCCACATCTCCAACCCGCCGCTCGGCCGACTCCCAGGGGCCGGTGGCGATCGCCAGGGCTCGACCAGCGGGGTGCTCGAACGTGGCATGGTATTCGTCACCCCGGCGCTTTTCGGCCACGCGGGAGCCGGACGCCACCCCGAGATGGCCACCGAGGCTCCTCAATTCGATCCGCACAGCGTGGGGCTCGGCATCGGGACGGCGCGGATACCAGTCGGCGCCCGGCGGCAGATACCCGCCGTCCGGGCCCAGATATCCGCTCCCGGGACGTGCCTGGTCCGGTGCCGAAAGACGCGCCCCATAGCGGATCGCCAAAGGCCCGTCATCCGCGGCCGGCTCGCGCGCCAGTTCCAGCCAACCATCCTCGCTGCGGTCGAACTCGACTACCTGCCCGCCAAGCGTCACCGCATCCACGGCAATGCCCGGATCCAGTCGCAACCGGCGCAGCGAGGCCGGATCGATCCGGGCCGGATCCGCCTGGAACCGCCCCTCCAGCCGCGCCTGGCTGGGATCCAGTTCCACCTCCAGCGTCACACCATCGTATGCCGTGTCGGCCGAAGCCGCTCCACCGGCCAGCCACAAGACAACACTGCACACCAACAACCCCGGGCGCATGCGTCAGTCCTCGCGCGGGAAGCGTGCCACGCGCTCTAGCCGCTTGCCCTCACGCTCGATCTGCAGTGGCAGCCACATGCCCGGTGGCGTCGCTTGCACCACGCGTTGCAGATCGCCAGCGGCGCGAATGGTCTGTTCGCCTGCCCGCAAAACCCGATCTCCAGCCTCCAGGCCGGCCGCCTCACCGACCGACCCCTCCTGCACGCGCAGGATGCGAATCCCCGGCGCGTCATCGGACTCCAGGTGCACGCCCAGCATCAACCTCGAACGTTCAAAACGCTCGTCGTGTGGCACGCCGAAGACGGCGTGCGCAAGCGCCGGATCGCTGTCCGCACAACCGCCGGGCTCGCGCGGCAACAACACCGCGGCCTCGGTCACGCCCAGATCGGCAAGTTGATGCGGCACCCCATAGCCGTATTCCAGGTGCCCGGAGCCAATGATCGCGGCCACCAGCGGCGGCGTATCGCCGCCCGCCTTGATGCGCGCCGCAATCCCGCCAGCCATCATCCGATCCCACGCCAACTGCGTCGCGATAAACCGTTCCGAGTCCGGTCCCATGCCCGCTGGATGACGTTCCAGCACGGCTTCCAGATAGTCACGGTAGCCCTGGCTCGCCGCGGCCGGGGCCGACACCCCATCGCGCGTATCGGCATCCACGGTATCCCAGCCCTCGTGACCCAGACGCTGGATATACTCCCGCTCCAGGTTCAGCGCCAGCAGCGGCACGTCGTGGACGCGGGCAAAGTGCAGGATCGGCCAGTACAACTCCGGGTCGAAACCCCAGTGCTCGTACCAACCGCTCTTCTCCAGGAATGCCTCCGGGTCCAGCTCGCCCGCGACCCAGGCATCCAGCACCGGCTGCCTGGAGCGGGGCAGCATCTCCAGCCCGATCACCATGTCCGGACGCTGACCATGCAGCGCAGAAAGCGTGCCCAACTGCCAGCGATGATGATCCATCCGGTCGTGGCGCTCGCCCAGCAACACCACCTCGCGGGTGGCAAGGTCGACATACAGTTCGGCGGCATCCAGCGGCTCGCCCGCCGGCGTGGACCACGCCCCCGGAGCCGGACAATCACTGCCCGCTTTCACGGTACCCGCCAACAAGGCCGCCAGCAGGCCAACCGCGCCCACCCATGTCCCAACCCGAAAACCCGCCTGCATGCAGCACTCCTCGTTGCGAACCCACTACGCGCGGGACCATTTTCCAACGCCCACTCTTCGACGAACCCGGAGATCGGGTCCCGGCACGGCCAAACTATCCAGAAGACCCTGCGGCGCCTCCAGCGTTCCCCCGAGACCTCCGCTCGGTTAGCCTGAAAGGATGAGCACACCCCCGCAAAACCCACGCCACCTGGCCTGGCTGGATCAGACCATCGGTGTCCTGCGATCCCTGATCATCTATCGCCGGCCCGGACGCCAGCGCGGACTCCAGCATATGTATGCCCCGTTTATTCGGTCCGGGGATCTGGTGTTCGACATCGGAGCCCATGTCGGCGACCGCACCCGCGCCTTCGCCGATCTTGGCGCGCGTGTGGTCGCCCTGGAACCGCAACCGCAGCTCCTGCCCTGGCTGCGCCGCGCGGTGCGCGGGCGCCCGAGCATCTCGATTCGGCGCGAGGTGGCCGGGCCACGCCCAGGTACCGCACAGCTGCAGGTCAGCCGACGCCACCCGACCGTCTCCTCCGCCTCGCGTTCCTGGGTGCGATCACTGCGCACCCGCAACCGCAGCTTTGAACACGTACGCTGGGATGAAGAGATCGCGGTACCCATGGTCACCCTCGACCAGCTCATCGCCGAATACGGGCCTCCAGCCTTCTGCAAGATCGATGTGGAGGGCATGGAGGCCGAGGTTCTGCGCGGCCTGAGCCACCCCATCTCCGCCCTGTCCTTCGAGTTCGTGGCCGGCGCGCTGGACGTCACCCGCGACTGCCTCGACCAGCTGGCGGAACTGGGCACGTACGAATACAACCTGATCCCCGGCGAACGCCGCCAGTATCAATTCGCCGACTGGCAATCCGCCGCAGCGATCCTTGCCTGGCTGGAGCGACACGGCGAAAACCTGGGTTCGGGCGACCTGTATGCCCGCCGACACGATGCTTGATGGGGTCGCCTTGACGGAACCAGTGCGAGCGGCAAGGCTGAGCCTATGAACGCCGACAACCTCCCCTGGTGGCAACACCACACGAGCGACGGGATCGCCGCGCTCGCCGCGCGCGATGCGGTCGCGATCCTGCCCCTGTCGGCCATCGAACAACACGGCCCCCACCTGCCGCTGGATACCGACTACCGCATCGGGCTGGGCCTGCTGCAGGCCGCCTGCGAGACCATACCGGAGGACCTTCCGCTCGCGGTCCTGCCGCCGGTGGCGATCGCCACCAGTACCGAACATACCGGATTCCCGGGCACCCTGAGCCTGCAGCCCGAAACCGCATTGGCCACCCTGCGCGACATCGGCGACAGCGTGTCCCGCAGCGGCCTGCGGCGCCTGCTGCTCGTCAACAGTCATGGCGGCAATACCGCGATCTGCGACCTCGCTGCCCTGGAGTTGCGCCGGGCCCACGGCATGCTTGTGGTCAAGTATCACTATTTCACCCAGCCCCCGCCGGACGCGCCCCGCATCGCGCCCGACGAGCTTCGCCACGGCCTGCACGGCGGCTTGCTCGAGACCGCGATGATGCGGTTCCTCGCTCCGGAGCACGTGCGCATGGAAGCAGCCCTGGACGCGCCTTCACTGGGCGCGGAGCTCGCAGAAAAGCTGGAGGTGCTGGAACCCGAAGGGCGCGCCGCCTTCGCCTGGATGGCGGGCGACCTCCACCCGTCCGGTGTCGTCGGGGATGCCCGCGGCGCAACCGCCGAACTGGGACAGCAATTGGTGGAGCACTACGCTCGCACCCTGGCCGCGGCAATCCGCGACGCCGCGCGGTTCGACCTGACGCAACTCGCGCCCTGAGAGGGAGCCAGTTGCGTCAGCCGCGCTCGGCCTCCGAGGCCAGCAGCTCCTGGAGCCAGTGGCCGCCACGGTCGGCCTTGGTGCTGAGATAGCGCAGGTTGTGCGGATTCAGCTTGCCATGCACCGGCTCGCGTGCCACCACGTCGATGCCACCGGCACGCAGGGCATCCATTTTTCCGGGATTGTTGGTCAATAGCCGCACGCTGTCGATGCCGAGGAACTCCAGCATCTCCACCGCTGCGTCGTAACGCCGGCCATCGGCCTCGAAACCCAGCTGGCAATCGGAATCGATGGTATCCAGCCCGGCCGTCTGCATGGTATAGGCGCGCAACTTGTTGGCCAGTCCAATACCACGACCCTCCTGCGCCAGATACAACAGGACGCCGCCGCCCGAGTCATTGATGGTCTTCACGCCCAGGCGCAGCTGATCACCGCAGTCGCAGCGGAGGCTGCCGAACAGATCCCCGGTCAGACAGGCCGAGTGCAGCCGGACCGGTACCGCATCCGGCCAGTCGCGGGGCTCCCCTATCAGCACCGCGACGTGCTCCAGGATCCCGTTGCCCTCGCGGAACAGCATGAACCGGGTCACCGGCGCGTCCGCCAGCGGCACCGGGGCCTCACTGACATAGGCCAGTTCCAGTCGCGGGTGCTTGGCCACCGCGCGCGCCTCCTGCTCGTCGACGTCGAGGAACATGCCATCCGCCAACGCCGCGCGAATGGCCTCCGGCATCGGCTCGGGGACCGGCGCGGCCACCACCGCCGGCAACAGACGCCCCGCACGCACAAGCTCCAGGGCCGCGACCTCTGCGGGAAGCGCACGAACCACCGTGGGCTGCCCCATCGCGGCGTACGGGTGGGTCGTCTCGTTCGAGGCCTCCGGGGCACTGGCCAGGGTAAACAGGGCCTCGGGATCGGTATTCGGAGCGAATTCCAGGGCCACACCTTCCCAGCCTTCCTGCAGCGGCTGGGACCAGCCCATTGCAGAGGCGCGGTGCGCGGTTAGAATCAGTCGAGGCGCGGACCCGGTCATGTGGGTCAGGCGATCCAGCAACACAGGGGTCAGCCCCTCGACGGCCGCAACGAGTACACTCGACTGCGAACCACTCACCAGGACCGGATGGCCCCGGCGAAGATCAAAGATCCCGCGATCGGCGTTGTGCATCGGGTGCTTCCATACGGAGTTTTGTTTATGACCAGCCCGCAAACCGCGAATTCCCCGGATGCGGTTCCCGGCTTGGCCAGGCAGGTCGAAGACGGCGTTAGCCTACCCCAACTCGCTACTTGCGGTCCCGTAACCCCGGGGATTGCGGCATGACAGCCTATCCGGTAACCGAGGAGCAGGCCTGGCGCTGGCTGCTGGCACAGCGGGCCGATCCCGGGTGCTGCCCCCTGCCCGGCCCCCTGGCACCGGGTGCCCACGAGCTGCTGGATCTCTACGGCCCGATCGTCGAGGCCCCCAGCATCACCGTGGCCCAGCTCGGCCAGAGCCTGGACGGGCGCATTGCCACCGCGAGCGGCAAGTCGCACTACGTCACCGGCCCCGAGGACATCGAGCGCCTGCATCGCCTGCGGGCCCTGGTCGATGCCGTGATCGTCGGCGCCGGCACGGTCGTGGCCGACGACCCCCGCCTGACCGTGCGCAAGACCGAGGGCCCCAACCCGGTCCGCGTGATCCTGGACCCCGATGGCCGCATTCCCGCTGATGCCCATGTCTTTCGCAATGCCGAGGTCCGGACCATTGTCCTGCACGCGGCCGGGTATGGACCCTGCGGCCTGCCCGAGCATGTCGAATGCCTGGAGATGCCCACCGGGACCGACGACCGCTTCGACCCCGCCAGGATCCGCGGCCAACTCGCGGAAATGGGCCTGCATCGCCTGCTGGTCGAAGGCGGCGGCCAGACGGTCTCGCGCTTTCTCGAGGCGGATACCCTGGACCGGCTGCACCTGACCATTGCGCCCATGCTGATCGGCTCCGGGCGTCCGGGTGTGACCCTGCCGGAGATCGATTCGCTGGATCAGGCGTTACGCCCGCCTTGCCGTATCTTCCGCCTCGGCGGCGACACCCTGTTCGACCTGGACCTGCGCAGCAAGCCCTGACCCGACCCAGATTCGTTCGCCGCCATCGCGTCACGCGCGATGGCGGGGCACCTCAAACCAGGTTGTCGCGGATCGCGCGCGAGACCGCGTCCAGCTCCGCCGGGACCTTGGCTGGCTGAACCACGCTCTGGGCGATGGCTGTATCCGGGTCCTTCAGGCCGTTACCCGTAAGGGTGCACACCACGGTGGAGCCTTCCGGGATCTTGCCCTCGCGGATGTCGCGCAGCGCACCGGCCAGCGACGCGGCTGAAGCCGGTTCGCAGAACACGCCTTCCTTTTCCGCCAGCAGCTTCTGCGCAGCAAGAATCTCGTCGTCCTGGCACTCGTCGAACCAGCCACCGGATTCCTCGCGGACCTTCCAGGCCATGTCCCAGGACTGCGGATGGCCGATACGGATCGCGGTCGCCACGGTGTCCGGGTTATCGACCATCGCGCCACGCATGAACGGTGCGGATCCCGCCGCCTGATAGCCGACCATGTGCGGACGGTTACCCACCATGCCGCCACCGGCGTACTTGCAGTGGCCCTTGCAATAGGAACAGGCGTCGGTCACGTCGTCGCTGCTCTTGGCCGCCATCTCGCTGTACCCGATCCAGTGCGCGGTGATGTTCCCCGCGTTGCCCACCGGCAGGCAGTGGTAGTCCGGGGCGCGGCCCAGCTCCTCGACGATCTCGAAGGCGGCCGTCTTCTGGCCTTGCAGGCGATAGGGGTTCACCGAGTTCACCAGCGTCACCGGCGTATTGGAGGCAACCTCCTTGACCAGACGCATGCCGTCATCGAAGTTGCCCTCGATCTGGATCACCGTGGCGCCGTGCATCATCGCCTGGGCGAGCTTGCCCAGGGCGATCTTGCCGTCCGGGATCACCACGAACGCGGTAATGCCCGCACGCGCCGCATACGCGGCGGCAGCGGCCGAGGTGTTGCCGGTGGAGGCGCAGACAATCGCCCGCGAGCCTTCCTCGATGGCCTTGGTCACGGCCATGGTCATCCCCCGGTCCTTGAACGATCCGGTCGGGTTCAGCCCCTCGAACTTGACGTAGATCTCGACCTCGCGCGTGAGCTCGCGCGGGATGTTGTTCAGACGGATCAAGGGCGTGTTGCCCTCGCCCAGCGAGATGATGCGCGTGTCGTCGTGTACCGGCAGGCGGTCACGGTAGCGCTCGATCAGTCCGGTATAGCGATGTCCAAAGGCCATGGTGTTCTCTTCGTCGTTGCGAAAGGGATAGAGCGTCAACTAGCGCGCCAGTCCTTCCATGCGGATACGGGTAATCGGGGTCAACAGGTGATCCAGGGCCTCGATCGCGGCAATCGCCTCGTTCATCGCACCCTCGCGGACCTTGTGCGTCAGCATGATGATCGTGGCCTCGCCGCGCTCCGGGTCCGGCTCGCGCTGCAGGATCGCCTCGATGCTGATGCCGTGCTCGCCCAGGATCCGGGTAATGTCGGCCAGCACGCCGGGGCGGTCCTGGGTGCGCAGGCGCAGGTAGAAGGAGGTCTCCACCTCGGCAAGATCCAGCACCGGTTTGTCCGACAGGGCATCCGGCTGGAACGCCAGATGCGGCACGCGGTTCTCGGGATCGGTGGTCAGGGCGCGCACCACGTCGACCAGATCGGCCACTACTGCGGAGGCGGTCGCCTCGGCCCCGGCCCCGGCGCCGTAATAAAGCGTCGGGCCGACGGCGTCGGCATGCACCAGCACGGCGTTCATCACGCCGTCGACGTTCGCGATCAGCCGGCGCTCCGGGATCAACGTCGGATGCACCCGCAGCTCGTAGCCCTTCGGCGTCCGCCGGGCGATGCCCAGGTGCTTGATGCGATAGCCCAGTTCCGCGGCGAAGCCGACATCCTCGCGGGTGATATCGCTGATCCCCTCCACCGCGACACGGTCGAACTGGAGCGGGATACCGAAGGCAATCGAGGCCAGGATCGCCAGTTTGTGCGCGGCGTCGATCCCCTCCACGTCGAAGGTCGGATCGGCCTCGGCATAGCCCAGTGCCTGGGCCTCGGCCAGCACGTCCTCGAAGTCACGACCCTTGTCGCGCATCTCGCTGAGGATGAAGTTACCGGTACCGTTGATGATCCCGGCCAACCACTCGATCTGGTTGCCAGCGAGACCCTCGCGGATCGCCTTGATGATCGGGATGCCACCGGCGACTGCCGCCTCGAAGGCCACCATCACGCCCTTCTCCTGGGCGCGCTCGAAGATCGCGTTGCCATGCAGCGCGATCAGGGCCTTGTTGGCGGTGACCACGTGCTTGCCCGCGTCAATCGCGGCCAGTACCAGGCTCAGGGCGAGATCCGTCCCGCCCATCAGTTCGACGACGACCTCGACCTCCGGATCGTTGACGACCTCGGCCGGATCGGTGGTCAGGCGGATCTGCGAGCAATCGCATTCGCGCTCGCGCTGGATGTCGCGCGCGGCGGCCGCCACGACCTGAATGTCGCGACCCGCGCGGCGAGCGATCTCCGTGCCGTTGCGCGCGAGCACGTTGATCGTGCCGCAGCCGACAGTTCCCAGTCCCAGAATTCCGATCTTTACCGGCGTCATAGCCTTGCTGTCCTTGACGTCGGGCACCAGCGGCGCCCCGTGTTCATTGCGTTGAGGGTCTGCGGCGGTCGAACTAGCTGCCCGAACCCGGATTTTCCTCGGAGGCGTCGGCCAGGATCGAGTCCGCGCGGAACATCGCCTTGATCCCGCGCAGGGCCTGGCGCGTACGCTGCTCGTTCTCGATCAGGCTGAAGCGCACGTGGTCGTCTCCGTAGTTGCCGAAACCCACCCCCGGCGAGACCGCCACCTTGGCGTCGCTCAGCATTTTCTTGGCGAACTCCAGCGAGCCCATCTCGCGGTAGGGCTCGGGGATCGGCGCCCAGACGAACATGGTCGCCTTCGGCTTCTCGACCTGCCAGCCGAGCTTGTTCAGCCCCTCGCAGAGGACATCACGGCGCACCCGGTAGAGCTCGCGAATCTCCTCCACGCAGTCCTGCGGGCCCTCCAGCGCCGCGATTGCGGCGACCTGGATGGGGGTGAAGGTGCCATAGTCCAGATACGACTTGATCCGCGCCAGCGCCGCAACCAGGGTCGCGTTGCCGCACATGAAGCCGACGCGCCAGCCCGGCATGTTGTAGGTCTTGGACAGGGTGTAGAACTCCACCGCAATGTCCTTCGCCCCCGGCACCTCGAAGATCGAAGGCGCCTTGTAGCCGTCAAAACTGATCTCGGCATAGGCCAGGTCGTGCACAATCCAGATGCCATGTTCCTTGCAGATCGCCACGACCCGCTCGAAGAACTCTCGATCCACGCACTGGGTGGTCGGATTCGCCGGGAAGTTGAGGATCAGCATCTTCGGCTTCGGCCAGGAGTCCTGGATCGCCCGCTCCAGCTCGGCGAAGAAGTCGACATCCGGCGTCAACGGCACATGGCGCACATCCGCGCCGGCAATCACACAACCATAGGGATGAATCGGATAGGCCGGATTCGGCACCAGCACCGCATCGCCCGGCCCCAGGGTCGCCAGCGCAAGGTGCGCCAGACCTTCCTTGGAACCGATGGTCACGATCGCCTCGGTCTCCGGGTCCAGATCGACATCGAACCGGGTCTTGTACCAGCGCGTGATCGCCCGGCGCAGCCGCGGGATGCCCTTGGACACGGAATAGCGGTGGGTATCGCCGCGCTGCGCCGCCTCGCACAGCTTGTCCACGATGTGCTGTGGCGTCGGCTGATCCGGGTTGCCCATGCCGAAGTCGATGATGTCCTCGCCGCGGGCGCGGGCCTCGGCCTTCAACTGGTTCACGATGTTGAAGACGTAGGGCGGGAGGCGCTCGATACGGGGAAAGACGTCGGTCACGGATTCTGGGTCCTGGTTGGGGCCTTGGGGAACGCTTTGCAGGGCCAAAACGGCCCCTCCGGATGCCGCACCGGAAAGCGCGCCAAAGTATAACCCGGGCCCCCGGCTGTCAACGAACCGAGGTTCGGACACCCCGCCGGACGGGGATGGCATCTTGAGCCTTTCGCGGGCTCGGAGTAGCGTAAAGGGATGCTGTTTTCCGAAGTCACCAGCGAAGACTCCTACATCGTGACCGGCTACGAGTCGGGGCGCGTCGGAATCAACCAGATTGCGCACAGCCGCAGCCTGATCGTGCGCCCGCACGAACTGCGCACCGACTGGCCAGTCGACTCGGTCGAACAACTGGGCGTGGATCACCTGCAAGCAATACTGGACGCGCCGCCCGAGGTCCTGCTAATCGGCACCGGTACGGTCCAGCAATTCCCGGACCGCGCGGTCTGGCGTCATCTGCGCTCGCAGGGCCTGGGGGTGGAGATCATGGACACCGCGGCCGCCTGCCGCACGTACAACCTGATCATGGCCGAGGGCCGCGACGTCGTCGCCGCCCTGATCATTAACGGATAAGCGACACGTCATCCTCCAGCAAAGTGGAGGGCTCGGGCGCTTTTCGGCAACCCGCTCAGGAACGCGGCAGGACCTCGTCGCCCTTCATTCCACGCGACTCCAGTAGCTTGCGCAGCCGCTTCAGCGCATCCATCTGAATCTGCCGCACCCGCTCCCGGGTCACGCCGATCTCCGCCCCCACCTGCTCCAGGGTCGAGCGCTCGAAACCGTGCAGCCCGAACCGGCGCACCAGCACCTCGCGCTGTTTGTAGTCGAGCTCTTCCAGCCAGGCATCCACCAGATGATGAAGATCCTGATCCTCCAGCAAAGTGGAGGGCTCGGGCGCATTCACGTCGGCAAGGATATCGGCCAGCGAGCGATCGCCGTCCGGGCCCGACGGCAGATCCATCGAGGTGGAGGGCTCAGACATCGCGCGCAGCTTCTGGATCTCCGCCACCGGCCGGCCCAGGCGCTCCGCCAGCTCTTCCTCGGTGGGGTCGCGGCCCAGTTCCTGCGTCAGGTTGCGCGCAATCCGTGCGTGCATGCGCAACTCCTTGCTCACATGCACCGGAATGCGGATGGTCCGCCCCTGATTCATCAGGGCCCGTTCGATGGTCTGGCGGATCCACCAGGTGGCGTAGGTGGAAAAACGAAAGCCGCGCTCCGGGTCGAATTTTTCCACCGAATGCATGAGGCCGAGATTGCCCTCCTCGATCAGGTCAAGCAGCGGCAGACCCCGGTTCTGGTAGCGACGGGCGATCTTGACCACCAACCGAAGATTGCACTCGATCATGCGCCGGCGGCCACTCTCATCTCCCTCGCGCGCCAGACGCGCGTACTTGCGCTCTTCCTCGGGGGTCAGCAGCGGGCGGTATTCGATATCGCGCAGATAGATCTGGATCGCATCCAGTTCCGCGGGACGGGCGTCGCGCAGGGTTTTCGGCCGTACCGGAGCGCCTTCTTCCGGTTTCAAGCCGGCGGTAACGTCGGGTATCACCGCCTCCGAGACGTCTTCCGGATCCTCGGATTCCTCGATCTTTTCGACCGGATGGGCCAGATCCTCGGGCACCTGGACCGCCTCCTCCGGATCCGGATCGTGGGTCAGGTTGTCGTTGTGCAGTTCCGGAGCGGCCGGTTGCCGGGTCTTGGCCATGTAGTGTCCTGCTCTCGATCGAGTCAGCGGTCCGGGAGGTATCGCGCCGGGTCTACCGGCGTCCCGTCCACCCGGATCTCGAAGTGCAACATCGGGCGCTCGGCCCCCGATGACCCCAGACGCGCGATGGTGTCGCCCGCCTGCACCTGGTCACCCTCGCTCACCAGCAATTCATCGTTGTGCCCGTAGGCACTGAGGAACCGCGCGTCGTGCTTGAGGATGATCAATCGACCATACCCCACCAGGCCGCCACCTGCATAGACCACTTCCCCGGCCCGCGTTGCCTGTACGTGATCCCCCCGTTCGCCGCCGATCGCAAGCCCTCGGCGCGTGCCGCTGCTGGAGAATCCGCGCAACACCTCGCCCGCCGCCGGCCATTGCCAGCCCCCCGGATCGGAGGGCGGCGGACTCGAAGTCGACGAGCTTGAGGTGGAGCCGGACGAGGTCCCGCCACCGCTGTCGCGGCCAGAAGCGCCCGAGGATGGTTGCCGCGTGCTCGGCGCTGAAGAGGCCTGTGGCGCACTGGGCGGCGACGAGCGCGCCGCACCTCGCAGCCGCAGGCGCTGACCGGGATGGATGACATAAGGGGCACCGATGGCATTGCGCCGGGCCAGATCGCGCCATTCCACGCCGTAGCGCTGGGCAATGCGATACAGCGTCTCGTTGCGCTGCACCACATGGGTGTCCGGCATCGAGGCCCCGCTAGGCGCACGCGCCGCACAACCGGCCAGGACACTCGCAACCAGGACCAGCACCAACCCCGTCACCAATCCCTGAACCATGCGCCGGCGCATGTCAGTCCATTACCAGATAGATCGCCATGGCCACGGCCAGCAGGATAATGGCCGCCCAGCCCAGACGCTCCATATACGGTCGCAGATGACGTTCCGCACGCGGCCCGGCCCAGGCCATGAACAACGCGACCAGGAAGAAACGTAGCCCGCGCCCCACCAGCGACGCGATCAAGAACGGCAACAGGGCCATCGAAAGCGCCCCGGCGGTCACGGTGAACAGCTTGTAGGGGATCGGTGAAAAGCCGGCGACCAGGACGACCCAGACTCCCCAGGTGTCAAACCAGGCCTCGGCCTGGCTTAACTCCTCGCCGTACCCGACCTGATGCAGCCAGGGCCCGATCCACTCGAACGCCAGCCACCCGATCAGGTACCCGAGCAAACCGCCAAGCGCGGAAAACAGGGTGGTCAGCGCGGCCAGCCGCCAGGCGGAACGCGGCTGCGCCGCCGCCATCGGCGCAAGCATCACGTCCGGGGGGATGGGAAAGAACGAAGACTCGGCGAACGAGAGCCCAGCCAGATAGCGCGGCGCATGACGATGGCGGGACCAGGCCATCACCCGGTCGTAGAGCGGCTCGAAGAGCTTCATCGATGCCGTACCGCCGCGACCCGTTCAGTCACAAAAGCCTCGACCTGCACGGTCCGCCGTCATTGCTCGGCCCCCGGAAGCATCGGCACGAACATCACCGCGTCCAGGATATCGCGCACATAGGCCTCTTCCGTCCGGGTATAGCGCACCAGCTGCTGACGCCCGTCCGGGCCTTCCACGGGCGCGACCAGGCGCCCGCCCAGCGCCAGTTGGGTCAGTAACGCCTCGGGGACCTCCTTCGGCGCTGCGGTCAGGATGATGCCGTCGAACGGCGCCTTGTCCGGCCAGCCGTCGGCCCCGTCACTGTGCCGAAGATTGACGTTATTGATGCCCAGACGGCTCAACAGTTCGCGGGCGTTCCGGCTGAGCGCCTGAATGCGTTCCACCGAGAACACCCGATCCACGATCTGCGCCAGGACCGCCGCCTGATAGCCGGAGCCGGTCCCGATCTCCAGGACCGTCCGGGGGCGCTCGCCCTCAAGCAGTGCCTCGGTCATGCGCGCGACGATAAAGGGCTGGGAGATGGTCTGGCGATGTCCGATCGGCAACGCCGTGTTTTCGTAGGCGCGATGGCTCAGCGCCTCCTCCACAAACAGGTGGCGCGGAATCGAACGGATCGCCTCCAGTACTCGCGGGTCGCGGATCCCCTGCCCCTCCAGCAACCGCACCAGTCGGTCACGGGCACGTTGCGAGGTCAGGCCGGCGCCGGTGGCGTCAGGAACCATGTCCAGCCTCCGGAAGCGAGTCGTCCAGCCAGCGTCCCACCGTGTCGATGGCGTCAAAGCGCGTGAGGTCCACCTGGATCGGCGTCACCGAGACGTAGCCCTCGCGCACCGCGTGGAAGTCGGTACCCGGGCCGGCATCCTGCTCCGACCCGGCCGGCCCGACCCAGTAGATCGGGCGCCCGCGGGGGTCCTCGTCCGCGATCATCGGTTCCGCCCGATGGCGATGCCCCAGGCGCGTGGCCTGCACACCACGGATCTCCGAGCGCGGCAGATCGGGGACATTCACATTCAGGATCGTGGCCGCCGGCAGTGGCACACGGTTGATGCGGTCCAGCAATTCGACCACGACGCTTGCCGCAGCATCGTAGTGCTGCAGATCCGGACCCACCAGCGACACCGCAATCGACGGGAGCCCCAGAAAACGTCCTTCCATCGCAGCTGCCACCGTGCCGGAATACAGCACGTCGTCGCCCATGTTCGCACCGGCATTGATCCCGGAGATGACCACATCCGGCTCCTGCTGCAACAATCCGGTGATCGCCAGGTGCACGCAGTCCGTCGGGGTACCGTCGACCTGTACATCACCGCCCTGGAGATGACGCGCCCGCAGCGGCCGCACCAGCGTCAGGCTGTTGCTGGCGCCGCTGCGATCCCGGTCCGGGGCCACCACGTGCACCTCGGCAATCCGCCGCAGATGCGTCGCCAGGCACTGGATGCCCGGGGCGTGAATTCCATCGTCGTTGCTAACCAGAATGCGCATGCAGGAACAGGGCCGTTGGGAGGGCGTTCAATATACTGGAAACCGTCCAGGGAGACGCTCTCGAATCGACTCGATCGCGCCCGCCCCCCGAAAAGTGCGAGTATCCTGCCATGAACTCCGGGGATGATCCCAACGATTTCGACGAATTCCTGCAGGCCGTTGGCAACGTGCGACGGCTGCACAGTGATCAGGCCGATGTCCGTCCCCCGCCTCCCACAGCCCGGGCACGCCAGCGAGAGGCCGACGAGGCGCGCGCCCACGCCGACTGGCTGAGCGATCCGCTGAACGCCGCCGATCTGCAACCGGGCGATGAACTCCGCTTTGCCCGCCCCGGCATCAGCCCGCGCGTGTTCCGCAAGCTGCGGGGCGGACACTACCGCGTACAGGACGAGATCGACCTGCACGGCCTGTTCGCCGAGGAGGCGCGCCGCGCGATTGGCCTGTTCCTTGACGATGCCCGCCGGGGCGGCGCGCTGTGCGTACGGATCGTGCACGGCAAGGGCCTGCGTTCACGCCACAAGGGCCCGGTACTCAAGGGGCTGACCGACCACTGGCTGCGCCAGCGCGACGATGTCCTTGCGTTCTGCTCCGCGCGGCCGACCGACGGCGGCACCGGTGCCGTGTATGTCCTCCTCAAGCGGTCCCGGAGCCCGGATCCCGGGCGCTGAAAGCCGCATCCAGAGACCATCTTTCACCCGACAAACGGCGCCCTCACATGCGCCATTCGATATATTCGCATTTTGCGATTTGGATGCTTAGACTGGATCCAGACTCGCAAGGCGGACCCCGGAATCCTGACCCGGATTCATCTATCATTTGGTGAACACCGACCTTGCGCTTTATCCACGATCGGTCCATGATTTGTACAAGTCTTGTACAGACACAGGACGCAACGGACTCTGCACTACGAGGTATTTGCCATGAAGAACTGGAAGCTTGCCCCCCTGGCCCTCGGCCTGATCGCCTTCTCTGCCGCCAGCGGCCAAGCGGGCGCAGACAGCATGCCGCAGCTCTCTCAGGACGACCTGCAAGAGCGCATCGCTGCCAATCGCGACGCCATTCAGAAGTTTGCCAGCACGCTCCAGGGCGAACTGATGTCCGCCATGCAGTCCGGCGGGCCCACCGAGGCGATCCAGGTGTGCAACGAGCGCGCCCCCGCAATTGCGCGTGACATCTCGGCGGAAACCGGCATCGAGATCGGCCGAACCAGCCTGAAGCTGCGCAACCAGGACAACGCCCCCGACCGCTGGGAACGCCTGACCCTGCAGGGTTTCGAGGCCCAGCATGCGGCTGGCACTCCAGCCACGGATCTGCCGCCGCGCTTTGGCGTGGTCGAATCCGATGATGGTGACCCGAAATTCCGCTTCATGGCGGCCATCCCGACCGGCGGCGCCTGCCTGGCCTGCCACGGCTCCGACGTCAGTGGCGACGTGAAGCACGCGCTGGAACGTCTCTACCCCGACGATCAGGCCACCGGCTTCCGCGAGGGTGACGTGCGCGGTGCCTTCACCGTGACCCAGGAAATGTAGGCATTCCGGGACCATCGGGCCCGAGTCCCGGGTCCATCGGAAGAGGCCGCCTCCGGGCGGCCTTTTTTGTGGCCGGGACGATCCCGAAGCACCCGCCACAGGCTCCATTCTTGAGCACAACCGCACCGGAACGTGCTATTTTCGTGGCATGGAAGCCGAGAGGGGCGCCAGAAAAACGCCCCTCCGCGCGCACGACCCGCAGACCCGACCGAAACACCTTATATGACGCGAACCATAGATGCCGAACTGCTTGCCCTCGCCGTGGATGCCTCCAATGACGGCATCGTCATCGCCGAGCGCGAGGGCGACGACAACATCCTGATCTACGTGAATCGTGCCTTCGAGGAACTGACCGGCTATCGCTCCGAGGAGATCCTCTACCGCGACTGCCGCTTCCTGCAGGGCGAGGATACCGACCAGGACGTGCGCCAGGAGATTCGTGCGGCCATCGACGAAAACCGGCCCTGCCGCGTGACCCTGCGCAACTACCGCAAGGACGGCAGCCTGTTCTGGAACGAGCTCTCACTGACCCCGGTGTTCAACGACGAAGACCGACTCACCTACTACATCGGTATCCAGAAAGACATCACCGACCGCGTGGAAGCCGAGCAGCGCGCCGAACGCGCCGAACGCAAGCTCAAGAACTCCGCCTGACGCCGACTCAGGCGCGATCCGCTGCCCGCGGGACGCAGATCGCCTCAAGCACACCGGTCGCATACTCCCCGGCACCCAGCTCCAGCGTCAGCCACAGGTCATGCCCCTCCCAGCGCCACTCCACGGCGCCTGGCACCATGCGCAGCGCGCGCCGCGCCGCCTTCACGTCCGCCTTGGCCAGTCCTTCCGCCAACGCCGGCTCGCCAGCGGCCATCGCCGTCTCCAGTGCCTCGACCTCGCCTTCCGTCTGCATCGCACCCTTGCCCCATAGCGGCCCCGTCGGATGGAGATCCAGCCGGGCAGCGCGCGCCTCCAGCTCGGCATCCACCTCCGCCACCGGAAACACGCTGCCCGAGCCTTCGAGATTGGCCACGTCGCCCGGCAGCAACCGGTCCCAGTCGCCGCGGCGGACCCGCTCGGCCAGTACCGCGTTGAAGATCGCGGAACGGGCGGCGGACAAGAGCAGACTGCGTTGGTTGCGGCTGCGCGGCGCGCGACCGCCCCCCAGCCAGGCCCGCGCCTTGGCCAGGTTGTCGCGGCCAAAGCGTTGCGCCCCGAAGTAGTTGGGGATCCCCCCGCTACGGATCGCCTCGAGGATCTGTTCCGCGGCCGCGCGATCGCCCTGCACATCACCCAGACGGATCTCGAAGCGATTGCCCGCCAGGTGCCCAGTACGCAGCTTGCGCGCATGGCGGGCGATCTGCAGCACCCGCATCCGGCCCGCCTCCTCCCCGCCTTCCTGGGCGGCATTCCAGGCCTCGGCACGGGACGTCCAATCCAGCTCGGACTCCGGCGGGCATTGCACGCTGAACCACTGGCGCGTCACCGCCTGGCGGTCCTTGCGCCCGGCGTAGCTGACCTTGCCCCGGCCTGCGCCCGACTCGCGCGCCAGCCAGACCGCCACGTCCTCGCTGTTCAGCAGGCGCTTCTCGATCTCCAGCCAGACATGTTCCCCCTCACCTTCGGGCGTCGTTGCCGGCAATTCCTCAACCCGGAAATCTTCCGGGCACGCCTTGATCATCGCGGTCAGTGGCGGGCGCCAGGGGTAGGGTGTCGCGTTCATCTCGGGCTCCTGACTCATCGGGGGGATGCCGGCCGGGCAACATCGTCGCGCACATAGACCGGCTGCGCGTCTTCAGGCGCCACCGCCTCGCCGCGCTCCCAGGCATCCACTGCCAGCAGCGCAACCTCGCGCGCGTCGGGCAACGCGTCGGCGTCCACCGCCTCGCTCGCCAGCCCCTGCGCGGCGGCCAGATCGGGGAAGGTGGCGAAGGCCGACCCCAGCCCATAGCGCTCGCCCACCGGCCAGGCCACGACCAGGCTCTCCGGTGCGGCCACCTGCTCCGGCCCAAGGCCCACGCGCTCGCCCTGAACCGGACAAAGGCTCCAGTACACCTCCCCCATGCGTGCATCCAGCGCCGCAAGCACGGCCGCCGGCCGGCGATCGTCGCGCAGCGCCTGTTGGGCCAGCGCCTGCAACGTGGAGACGGGAACCACCGGGCGGTCCAGGGCGAAGGCAATCCCTTGCGCCACGCCCAGCCCCAGGCGTACACCGGTAAACGCACCCGGCCCCCGTCCGACGGCCACGCCATCCAGACTGCTGCGCGGCACGTCCGCCTCGCGCAGCAATTGCTCGATCTGCCCCAGGATCAGCTCGCCATGCCGGCGCGCCGCGCGCTCGCGCACACAATGGATCTCGCCATCAAGATAAAGGGCTGCCGAACACTGTTCGGAAGCGGTCTCCAGTGCGATCAAGCGCATATGTTGCGTCCCCGGGCATGCGCGAGAAAACGCAGCGCGGCGGCCGGCTCCCGCGTCCGGTGAAACGCCGGCAGGCTGGCCAGAAAGCGCCGGCCGTAGGATTTTCCGGTTAGCCGCGGATCACACAAGGCGAGGATGCCCGCATCGTCGGCGTCCCGAATCAGCCGCCCCGCGCCCTGTTTCAGCGCCAGCACGGCCTGCGGCAGGGTGAATTCCATGAACGGGGAACGCCCCTCCGCCTCCAGCGCGGACGCGCGGGCCTGCAGCACCGGGTCATTCGGCGCGGCAAACGGCAAACGATCAATGATCACCACCGACAGTGCCTCGCCGCGGATGTCGACGCCTTCCCAGAAACTGTGCGCCCCCAGCAGCCACGCATTGCCCGACTCGCGAAAACGCGCCAGCAGGTCGCCCCGCGGCTGCTCGCCCTGCACCAGCAGTTCGCGATCGGCCGGCAACTCCGCACGCAGGATCGCCGCCGCTTCCTGCAATGCGCGATGGCTGGTAAACAGGAAGAATCCGCCGCCCGGGTTGTCACGCAGCAGCGGCCAGGCCCAGGCGATGCAGGCGCGGGTATAGCCCGGGTCGTTCGGATTGGGCAGCGGGGGCTGTGGGTGGACCAGGCAGGCCTGATTGGGGAAATCGAACGGGCTGTCCAGGCGTTCGCTTGCAACATCGGCCGGCAGGCCGAGTCGGCGCGCCGCATGGCCGAAGTCCTCGCCCACCGCCAGGGTGGCCGAGGTAAAAATCCACGCCGCCGGCCGCGCGGCGCGCCGCTGTGCCAGCGGCCGTGCCGCATCCAGCGGTGTCCGGTGCAAGATCAGGCTCTGACTGAAACGCTCCGCCCAGGCCACCGTGTCCGGGGTCTCCTCGCGCCAGTCGCGCAGGCGTTCCAGCAACAGGGCGCTGCGCCCGCGCAGCTGCTCCAGGCCTGGTGCCCGTGCGGCCGCGGCCTCCAGCGCGTCGCCGACAAAACCGAGGTTCGTGTCGAGCCGATCCAGCAACGGATCGAGCTCGCCGCCGGGACTGACCGTATCCCAGCTGGAGCGGCCCTCCCAGGTGCGCGAGGCATCCAGCAACTCGGCCACACTCGCCTCCAGCTCCGCGATGCGCTGGCGGATATCCAGCATCTCCGGGGCATGCTGTTCCTGCTCGCGCCGGGTGTCCCGTGCCAGTTCGCGCAACGCGCGCGTGCCGACCGCAATGCCAAAAAACGACCCGGCGATATCCGGCAGCTGATGAGCCTCGTCGACAATCACCGCGTCGACCTCCGGCAGGAGTTCGCCGAAGCCCTCTTCTTTCAGGGCCATATCCGCGAGCAGCAGGTGATGATTGACCACCACCACGTCGGCCTCCTGTGCCCGCTTGCGGGCCTGCACCACGAAGCAGTCGTTGTAGCTCGGGCATTCCCCTCCCAGGCAGTTGTCCACGGTCGAGGTGACCTGCGGCCACAACCTGGAGTCCTCCGCGAGGATCCCGGCCTGCCCCAGGTCGCCGGTAGGGCTTGTACGCGCAAACCGCTGCAGGGCCTCGATGACCGGCAACTGCTCGCGGCGCACGGGGCTGCCGGTCGCACCCCCGGCCTCGGCCGCGGCCAGTTCCAGGCGGTAGTGGCACAGATAGTTGGCGCGGCCCTTCAGCAGCGCAGCCCGCGGGCGGTATCCCAGGGCCTCGCAGACCACCGGCAGGTCGCGCTCGAAGAGCTGGTCCTGCAGGGTCTTGGTTCCGGTGGAGATCAGGGCACGCCGGCGCGACTGCAGGATCGGCACGAGATATGCGAAGGTCTTGCCGACCCCGGTCGCCGCCTCGACCAGCAGGGCGGTGGGCGCTGTCGCCAGCGTCTCTTCCACCGCCACGGCCATGCGTTGCTGTGGCTCGCGCGGACGGAAGCCTTCGACCGCGGTGGCCAGATCCCCGCCCGGGCTCAGGGCCCGTACCGCCGCCGACTCCACCGTTACCGCGTTCGACGAGTCAGACAATGTCGGCTTCCAGGCGGCGGATCGCCTCGCGGGCCTCGTCGGCCCCGGCCGCGTCGCCCTGCGCCTCGCGGGCCTTCAGGATCAGTCGCCAATTCTGCAGGGCCAGTTCGCGGTCTCCAGCGCCCACCATCTGCAACGAACGACCGGCCAGCCGCTCGGCCTGCTGATAGCGCCCCTGTTCCATGCGCAGCGCGGCCATCTGGTGCCACAGCCCGGCATCCCGCGGCGCGATCCGCAAGGCGCGCTCTAGACGCTGCTCCGCTCGCGCGGTGTCCCCGGCCTGGCGCGCGGACTCGGCCTGCTGGGCCAGGTTCAGGGCCGCGGCGGGTGTCGCCGCGCGTTCCGGCTCACGGGGTTCGGCCCGATCTTCGCTGGGCGCTGCATCCTCCCCGGTGATATCCCCGTCGTCGGGCGCCGGGGCACTCGCATCCCGGGGCGCCGGCGTCGCACAGGCGGCGAGCAGCGCGGCCAGCGCAACAGCACCCAGCCACTGCGCCGGGCGCCATGCCGAACCAGCGGACAGCGCGCCGCGAAACGGGGATCGTGCGGTACACAACATCTTCACCGGAATAGCCTCTCGAACCAGCCTTGCGGGCTGGAATCACTGCGCAGATCACACTCGGCGCGTGTCTCGGGGCTCGAATTCTGCCAGAACGGCAGCCTCTTCACCGACTCGCAGGCGTGATCATCGCTTTCCACACGCAACCCGGAGGCAAGATCGACCCCCTGATAGTCGATGCCGGGGTGGCCCTCCAGGCGCAGGGATTGCACCCCGATCCCCGCCATGATCTCCGCCCACACCGGCGCGGCGGACACCCCACCGGTCAGGCCGGTGGGACGGTTATCGTCCATACCCAGCCAGACCACCGCCACATGGCGATCATCAAAACCCGCAAACCAGCTGTCGCGAAAGTTGTTGGTGGTTCCGGTCTTCCCGGCCACGACCTCACCGTTCAGGCGCGCATTGATCCGGCTCCCAGTACCTTCCCGGGTCACGTCATGCAGCGCGTGGGTCAGCAAACGCACCGCACCATCCGACACCGCGCCCTGCAGGGACAGCCCGTAGTGCGAGAGCATCTCGTCGTCCTGATCCAGCACGTCGCGGATCACCCGGGTTTCGGTCGCATAGCCACCGTTCGCCAGGGCCTGATAGAGCCCGGCCACCTCCAGTGGCGAGAGCTCGATCGCACCCAGCGCCAGCGACGGCAGCGGGGCCGGCGTGCGCTGCAGACCCAGCGTCTGCAGCAAGCTGACCACCTGCGAGATCCCGATATCCTCGGCCAGACGCACCGTAGCGATGTTGTAGGACTGCACCAGGGCCTCCCACGCGGTCACCGGCCCCCGGTGTTCGCGGTCGAAATTGCGTGGCGTCCAGGGCTCGCCATGCGGCAGCTGCAGGGTCAGCGGGCTGTCGTCGAGGAGCGTCGCCAGGGTGTATCGGTTCGGGTTGGTCAGAGCCGCGAGGTACACGAACGGCTTGATCACCGAACCGACCTGCCGCTGGGCCTCCACCGCCCGGTTATAGCCGGGATAACGCGGGTTGCGATCCCCAACCACCGCCAGCACCTCGCCAGCCTGCGGGTCGGTCACGACGGCCGCGGCCTGCAGATCTTCGAGGTCGGTGCCGCCCCCGCGACGCCGGACCAGGTCGTCCACGCCGCGTACCAGCCGTTCCTCGAGACGCATCTGGACGACCGGGTCCATGGTCGTGAAGATCCGCAGGCCCTCACTGCGCAGGTCCTCGTCCGCGTAATCCGTACGCAGCTCCCGGCGCACCAGATCCAGAAACGCCGGAAAGCGGCTGCGCCCTTCCGGCATGACCGGGGAAACATCCAGCGCCGTCGCCAGCGCCCGGTCCACCCGGTCGCGTTCCGCCAGTCCGGTCTCGGCCATCGCCTCCAGCACCCGGTCCCGGCGCTGCGTGGTACGCTGCGGATAACGTCGGGGGTCATAGTAACTGGCCCCGCGCGCCAGCCCCACGAGCAGCGCCAGCTGGTCCAGCCGCAACTCGTTCAACGGGCGCTGATAGTAGAACTGCGCAGCCTGACCGAAGCCGTGGATCGCCCGTTCACCGGTCTGCCCCAGAAACACCTCGTTCAGGTAGGCCTCGAGGATCTCCCGCTTGTCATAGCGGTGCTCCAGCAACAGGGCCATCACCGCTTCGTTCAGCTTGCGCGTCAGCGTCTGGTCACGGGTCAGGTAGAAATTCTTCACCAGCTGCTGGGTCAGGGTGCTGCCACCCTGCACCGTGCGTCCGGCCCGCAGGTTCGCGACCGCGGCCCGCCCGATGCCGACCGGGTCCACCCCCCGATGGGACATGAAGCGGCGGTCCTCGATCGCCAGCAAGGCCCCGATCAGCTCGCGCGGCACCTCGTCAATATCGACCAGGATACGGTCCTCCCCGTGGGTCGGATAGATACTCCCAATCAGCAGCGGCTCCACCCGCATCAGGTCCACATTGCGCCCACTGGACTGCTCGGCGACCGACTCTACGCGGCCCTCGGACAGGCGCACCCGCACCGAATGCGCCGGCTCCCGACCATCCCCAAAGGTAAACGGCCGGGTGGTCAGGCGCGCGCTACTGCCTTCGATGCGGAACTCGCCGGGCCCGGCGCCATCCGGGGTCTGGCGATAGTTCAGGGCGCGCAGCTCGGTCTCCAGCGCATCCGCGGTCAACGGCCGCCCCGCATAGAGCTCCAGGGGACGCGCATACACCCGCGCCGGCAGCGCCCAACGCTGCCCCTCGAACCGCTCACGAATCTCGCGGTCAAGTTGATGTACATAGATGCCACCCACCGTAAGGCCAGCGAGCAGCAGCCCCGCCAGGGTCCAGCTGCCCGCGCCGAACAGGCGCCGGAGTCGGCCCCTTCGGGGCGCGCTTCGCTTGCGGGGACGTGTAGTGGCTTTTCGCGGCATGGCGTGTGATGGGCGAGGTGACCGAAACGGCAGCAATGGTAACCTGATGCGTAAGCGAAAACGGGTGCATGGCCGGCGATTCCGGGAAAAAGACCCGGCTCCCGATGCCCAACACCCCCACGGCCTACTGCGGAGCCCCGATGACCGAACTGGAACAGCACCACAAGCGCCTGCACCAACTGGTCGCGGACCGCGGATTTCCCGCCCCGGTGCCGGATGCCGACACCGTGCGCACCATCGAAACCCACATCTCCACGGTCATCCTCGCGGGCGAGGACGCCTACAAGTTCAAGAAGCCGCTGAACCTCGGTTTCCTCGACTTCTCCACCCTCGAGGCTCGCCAGCACTACTGCGAGACCGAGCTGGAGGTCAATCGCCGTCTGGCACCCCAGATCTACCTGGAGGTTGCCACCCTCAATGGCGACGATGCCCACCCCGTCATCAACGGCGAGGGGCCCATCCTCGACTACGCCGTGCATATGCGCCGGTTCGACCGCAAACGGCAGCTGGACCACCTTCTGGACAAGGGCCAACTGCCCGCCGCCGCCATGGATGCCCTGGGCCACTACATCGCCGCCTTCCACGAACGCACCGAACGCACCGATGCGCAGTCCGAGTACGGCACCGCAGAGGCCGCCACCCAACCGATGCTGGACAACTTTCCGGCCCTGAACGAGACCGTTCGTGGTGCGTCGGACCGGGCACGCCTGGAACGGCTGGAACAGTGGACGCGATCGGAAATCCATCGATTGAAGGCTACACTTGACGCTCGGCATGACGCGGGTTTCGTGCGCCATGGCCATGGCGACCTGCACCTGGGCAACCTGGTCTATGTCGATGACGAGAACGGCGAGGAAGTGCCGGTCGCCTTTGACGCGATCGAGTTTGACCCCGCCCTGCGCTGGATCGACGTGATCTCCGAGGTCGCCTTCACCACCATGGATCTCCTGGCCCGTCAGTCGCGCGCCCACGCCTGGCGGCTACTCAACGCCTACCTCGACGGGCGCGAAGACTTCGACGGTCTCGCGCTCCTGCCGCTGTACCAGGTCTACCGCGCACTCATCCGGGCCAAGGTCCAGGGCATTCACGGGGCCGAGGCGCAGCTCCCTTCCGACGAACAGGCGGCCCACCAGGCGGAGATGGGCCGCTATCTAGCCCTCGCCGAGCGCCTGACCGAACCTGGATCCCCCCGCCTGATCCTGATGCATGGCGTCTCCGGCAGCGGCAAGACCGTGATCAGCACACAGATCATCGAAGCCCTGGGCGCCGTGCGCCTGCGCTCGGATATCGAACGCAAACGCATGTCCGACGCCGTCTCCTACAGTGCCGACGCCCGGGCCCAGATCTACGGCCATCTGCGCGAGCGCGCCCAACGCCTGCTGGCGCTCGGCCTGACCGTGGTGGTCGACGCCACCTTCCTGACCCAGGACCAGCGCGCCCCGTTCCAGCGTCTGGCACTGGAACAGGCGGCCGGCTTTGCGGTGGTTGCCTGTCGCGCCCGTGACGAAGTACTGCGCGAACGACTCGAGGCCCGCACCCGTGCGGGCCTCGATGCCTCGGATGCCGGCGTCGAGGTGATGGAACAGCAACAGCCGCAGCAGGAATGGCCCGCCCCCGAGGAGGGCCGCATCGATGTGGCCCCGGAGGCACCGCTGGATCCGGACGCGCTCGCCCGCCAATTGCTGCAACCCGTCGCAACCTGAGCGACCGCGTACAATCAGCGATAGACAGACCCCGGATACTCCGTCAACTTCGAGACACAGGAACTGGCACGCTCGCCCTCGAGCCCGGAACCCGACCAGGAACCCGCAGGAGCCCCCATGCATCATCACCGCCCCGGTCCGCTCGACCGAATCCGCCGCACCCTCACGCCCATTGCTGTCGGCGGGCTGCTAGCCATCGGCTCCACCGCCCAGGCCGATGCCCTGTTGCACTACGTCGACGACGAAGGACTGGAGAGCCAGATCCTGGTGCGCGGCGACATCGTGCGCATGGAGCTCAACGAGTCCATCAGCGGCACCTCCGGCTACATGCTCTTCGACGCCAGAACCGACCAGCTGACGGTCGTGGACGACACGGAACAGACCTACACCCCGCTGACTCGCGAGGTGATGGACCAGCAGATGCGCGCCATGACCGACATGGTCAGCGACCTGCGCCGGCAAATGGAGCAGCTCCCGCCCGAGGTGCGCCAGCAGCTCGAGGAGGAGCTGGGCATTGGGTCGGAGGGTTTCGATGCCGAGATCAACACCCGCCCCACCGGCGAACAACGCGAGATCGGGGACTTCGTCTGCGACGATTACGAGGTGCTGATCGACGGCCAGGTGCAAAGCACGGTCTGCGTAACGGAGCCGGATACCCTGGGCCTGGGCAGCGCGGATTTCGCGACCCTGGGCGCCCTGATGGATCGCCTGTACGAGCTGTCCCTGAACGCCCTTGAGGCCGGCGGGCCGATGGCCTCGCAGATGGGCGCCTCCCTGCTGCCGCGCGTCGACGGCATCCCACTGCAGGTCAGTGAAAAGGGCGGCGTGACCACGCGGCTTGCCGGCATCTCCACCGACGACCTCAGCGCCGCACTCTTCAGCGTCCCCGACAGCTATGCCGAACGCGATCTTTTCTGACACCCGGCGCCGACGGCTGCCGCTTGCCCTGGCCGGCCCCGGGCTTCTGCTGCTTGCGGCCTGCAGTGCGGGCCCCGAACCCCGCGGAGGGGACACCGCGCCCGTTGCCACACCCGAAGGCCTTGCGGACGGCCCAATGAGCCCCACGCCCGAGGCTGGCCTGGAACGCTCCGAAGTCGTGCTGACCGCCCTCGGTCACCTCGATACCCCGTACCAGTACGGCGGCACCGAGGCCACCGGGCTGGACTGCTCGGCCCTCGTCCAGCGGGCCTACCGCGAGGCCGGGCGCGCCGTCCCGCGCACGACACGCGACCAGGCCCGCGCCGCGACCCGACGCGAGGGACCGCCCACCCCGGGTGACGTGGTGTTCTTCGCCATTAACGGGAATCAAATCGACCACGTCGGGGTCTACGTGGGAGACGGCCGCTTCGTGCATGCGCCCAGCGCACGGGGTCAGGTTCGCATCGAGCATCTGGACAACCCGTACTGGGCGCCCCGAACCCGCTTTGCCGGTCATTTCTTCAACTGACCGCGATCAGAGCCCGCCCGTCGTCGCCGGATCCACCGCTGACGGCGCGCATACAACCCCATCCTGGCCAGGCCTGGAATCACAATAGAGGAAGGAACCATGAAACCACTCACCGGTATTTCGCGCACCTTGCGCCACTCCGCCCTGGCGATCGGCCTGGGCCTCGGTCTCGCCGTCGGCGGCACCGCCAGCGCCTATGAGACGTTCATGGAGACCGACGAACGCGTCATCTTCACGACCGAAGGCGAATACGACTTCTACTTCGAGATGGTCGAAGAGGCCATCGCCGCTGAAGGCCTGGTCATCAACAACGTCGGCTACATCGCCAACATGCTGGACCGCACCGGCGGACAGGAAAGCGGCGAAGGCATCTACCTCAACGGGCAATCGGTCGACTTCTGCAGCGCCACCTACTCGCGCGCGACCATGGAGGCCGATCCGCACAACATGCTCTTCTGCCCCTACATCATCACGGTCTACGAGCTCTCCGAGGAACCGGGCACAATCTACATGGGCTACACGCCAGTTCCCGAAGTCGGCGACAAGGACTCGAAGGAAAGCCTGCGCGCCGTGAACGAGCTGGTCGAGCGCATCATCAAGGAAGCCCTCGCCTTCTGATCCCAAGGGCCTTTGTCGCAACGAAAAATGCCCGGAAGCCTTGCGGCCCCGGGCATTTTTATGTCCCCTGTCCTGCATGGCTAGGACAGGGTGATTCGGACAGGCGTGACCCGGGTCAGGGCGTCTGATCCTCTTCCGCCCCTTCCTTCTTCACCGGCAGCAGGACCTGACGGTCCACACCCAGCATCAACGCCGCGGTCGCCGCGATGAAGATCGACGAGTACGTCCCGACGACCACCCCGATGATCAGCGCAATCGAGAAGTTCTGCAGGGCCGCCCCACCCAGAATGGCGAGCGAGAGCAACACCAGCAGGGTGGTCAAGCTGGTCACGATGGTCCGCGCCAGGGTCTTGTTCACCGCATTGTTCATCACCTGTTCCGTGCTCTGCTTGCGCAGCACACGGAAGTTCTCGCGTATTCGGTCGTACACCACGATGGTGTCATTCAGCGAGTAGCCAATCACCGCCAGCACGGCGGCGAGCACCCCCAGGTCGAACTCCATCTGCAGCAGCGAGAAGATCCCCAGCGTGATCAGCACGTCGTGCACCAGCGCCAGCACCGATCCAATGGAGAAGCGCCACTCGAAACGCACTGCCACATAGATCAGGATGCCGGCCAGCGCATAGATCATCGCCAGACCGCCCTGCTCGCGCAGCTCCTCGCCGACGGCCGGACCGACGAACTCCACGCGGCGAAGGTCCGGATCAGACGGCCCACCTTCCTGCAGGGCGTTCAGGACCCGGTTGGACAACATCGCCGGGTTGTCGTCGTCTTCGCTTGGCGGCAGGCGAATCAGCACATCGCGCGAGGTGCCGAAGGTCTGAACCTGCGCCCCCTCATAGCCGCCCGCCGACAGGGTCTCGCGGATCGTATCCAGCTCCACCGCTTCGGGGTAGCCCACTTCCACCAGGGTCCCCCCGGTGAAGTCGATCCCGAAGTTCAGCCCGCGGGTGGCCAGCAGCGCTACCGAGATAATGATCAGGACCAGCGAGATCGCGATCGTGATCTTGCGCTTGCCGAGGAAATCGATGTGCGATTCAGCGAAATTCAGATGCGGAAGCATGGTTTTCTCCGCGCTCAGATGGACAGGCGCGTCAGTCGACGCTGGCGCCCGTAGGTCAGATTGACGATTGCGCGGGTCACGATGATCGCGGTGAACATCGATGCGATGATCCCGATCGACAACGTGATGGCAAAGCCCTTGATCGGCCCGGTGCCGAACAGGAACAGCACCAGGGCCGCGATCAGCGTGGTCACGTTGGCGTCCGCGATGGTAGTGAACGCTCGGTCATAGCCCGACGAAATCGCCGCCTGGGGTGACAGTCCGTTGCGGATCTCCTCGCGTATGCGCTCGAAGATCAGCACGTTGGCGTCTACCGCCATGCCGACGGTCAGCACGATCCCCGCGATCCCCGGCAGGGTCAGGGTCGCCTGCAGCATCGACAAAACCGAGACGATGAAGATCAGGTTCAGTGCCAGCGCCACGTTCGCGATCAGTCCAAAGGCGCGGTAGTAGAGGATCATGAAGATCATCACCAGGATGAATCCGATCACCACCGACTGCATGCCGCGATCGATGTTCTCCTGGCCCAGGCTCGGACCCACCGTGCGTTCCTCGACAATCGACATCGGCGCGGCCAGCGCACCGGCGCGCAGCAGCAGCGCGAGGTTGCGCGCCTCACGCGTGGTATCCAGACCCGAGATCTGGAAGCGTCGGCCCAGCGGCTCGTTAATGCGCGCAACGTTGATGACCTCTTCGCTGCGCGAGGTACGCATGACCTGCTCGCCGTCTTCCTCCACCGTCTCGGTGGTCGTCTCGATGAACACCGACGCCATCAGGCGGCCCACGTTATCCGAGGTCACGCGCGAAAAGATGCGCGCCCCCTGGCCATCGAGATTGATGAACACGGCCGGGCCGCCGCTATCCTGGGCAATCCCGGAAGAGGCGTCGGTAATATAGTCACCGGTGAGCATCACCTGACGCTGCAGCAGCACCGGGGTCCCGTCACGCTCGTGGTACAGGCGCGTCCCGGACGGTGCGCGGCCGGTTTGGTCGGCCTCCATCGGGTCGCCGGCCTCGGAGACCAGGCGAAACTCCAACGTGGCGGTCGCACCCAGTACTTCCTTGGCCCGCGCGGTGTCCTGCACGCCCGGCAGCTGCACCACGATCCGGTGCTCGCCCTGCTGGGCAATGATCGGCTCGGCCACGCCCAGCTCGTCCACGCGCGAACGCAGGGTGGAGATGTTCTGCTGCAGGGCCTGGCGGCGTAGCTCGGTCAGGTGGTCATCGCTCAGGGTGGCCACCATGCGGGTGGTTTCGCCGCTCCCACGGATCTCCCATTCCAGCTCGCCGCGATATTCGCGGGTCAGCCAGCTCTCGGCCGCCGCGAGGCTTTCCTCGTTCGCGAACATCACGGTCAGGTCACTGGAACTGCGCTCGATCGTGCCGAACGTCAGACGTTCGTCGCGCATCCGCCCGCGCAGCTCGTTGGAGTAGCGCTCCATCGCCGTGCCGATCACGGCATCCAGATCGACTTCCATAAGGAAGTGCACCCCGCCGCGCAGGTCCAGACCCAGCGCCATCGGCTGGCCATTGATTGCGCGCAGCCAGTTCGGCGTCGCCGGGGCCAGATTCAGGGCGACGGTGTGGTTGTCATCCAGGGCATTGCGCAGGATCTCCGCGGCCAGCGACTGCTCGTCGGTGGTCTCGAAGCGCAGGAGTAGCTGCCCATCGTCCTGCTCCTCCACCTGTTTCGGCGTCACGCCCTGGGCACCCAGGATGGTGCCCATCAGGTCACGGATGTTCCCGTCGATCTCGCCGGTGACCGGATTGCCGATCTGCACCGACGGGTCTTCCGGGAACAGGTTGGGCGCGGCATACAGCCCCGCGCCCAGAACGACCACGACGATCAGGGCGTACAGCCACGCCGGATAGGAATTGCGCATATCAAAAACCCTGGAGGGCGTTTAGAGATCTTTCAGCGTGCCCTTGGGCATCACGGAGGCGACCGACTGCTTCTGTACCGCCACGTTCACGCCGTCGGCAATGTCGACCTTGATGAAGTCGTCGCTGACTTCGGTAATCTTGCCGGCCACACCGCCATTGGTGACGATCTCGTCGCCCTTGGACAGGGCCTCGACCATGGAGCGGTGCTCCTTGGCGCGCTTGCTCTGCGGGCGGATGATCAGGAAGTACATGATCGCAAAGAAAATAACGATCATGATCAGGAACTCGATCATGCCGCCGCCGGCCGCTCCACCTTCCTGGGCATGCGCTGCAGAAATCAGAAAGTCCATCGAAACACTCCGTCTTCGGTTCAGATTCGGACGCTACCGGGGAGCTCGGGCCACACCCGGCGAGCGAAAAAATACCGCGCGGATTATGGCACAGGCGGGATTGCCATGCCGCGTCGACTGTAGAAATCGGCGACGAACTCATTCAGGGCGCCGGCCGCGATCGCCTCGCGCAATCCGCGCATCAAATCCTGGTAGTAATGGAGGTTGTGGGTCGTCGCCAGGCGCGAACCGAGGATCTCGTTGCACTTGTCCAGGTGCTTCAGATACGCCCGCGAATAGTGGCGACAGGTGTAGCACCCGCATTCCGGATCGACCGGGCCGACATCGTCGCGGAAGCGCGCATTGCGGATGCGCAGCACGCCCTCGCGGGTATAGAGGAACCCGTTGCGGGCATTGCGGGTCGGCATCACGCAATCGAACATGTCCACGCCGCGTCGCACGGCCTCGACGATGTCCTCCGGCCGGCCCACCCCCATCAGGTAGCGCGGACGATCCTGCGGCAGCAGCGGCAGGGTGGCATCCAGCGTCTGCAGGCGCTCGTCCTCCGGTTCGCCCACCGACAGCCCGCCGATCGCGTAACCGTCAAAGCCGATCGCCTGTAACCCCTCGGCCGACTCCCGCCGCAGGTCCGGGTACATCCCGCCCTGCACGATGCCGAACAGCGCCGCCGGGTTGTCACCGTGTGCCGTGCGTGAACGCGCCGCCCAGCGCAGCGACAACTCCATCGACTGGCGCGCCGCTTCCTCGGTCGCCGGATAGGGCGTGCACTCGTCGAAGATCATCACGATGTCCGAGCCCAGCTCGCGCTGCACCTGCATCGAGGACTCCGGCGTCATCAGCACCTTCGAGCCATCCACCGGCGACTGGAAACGCACACCCTCCTCGCTGATCTTGCGCATCTCCGCGAGGGAGAAGACCTGGAATCCGCCGGAATCGGTCAGGATCGGGCCCTCCCAGTGCATAAAGTCGTGCAGGTCGCCATGCGCCCGGATCACCTCGGTGCCCGGGCGCAGCATCAGGTGGAAGGTGTTACCGAGGATGATCTCCGCGCCCAGCTCGCGCAGCTCCTCCGGCGTCATCGCCTTGACCGTGCCGTAGGTTCCCACCGGCATGAAGGCCGGGGTCTCCACCGTCCCGCGCGGGAAGTGCAGACGGCCGCGGCGCGCCGCGCCATCGGCGGCCAGATTCTCAAACTCCATCGGACTCTCCCGCGGCGGTGGCCATACTCGGGGGCAGATCATCGCCCTGCCCCGGCGCCAGCCACATCGCGTCGCCGTAACTGAAAAACCGGTAGCGCTGTGCCACCGCGTGGGCATACGCATCCAGGATCCGGCGATAGCCGGCAAATGCCGCCACCAGCATCAACAGCGTGCTCTGCGGCAAATGAAAATTGGTCACCATCCGGTCCACCACCCGAAATCGATCCCCCGGCTGGATGAATAGCCGCGTCTCGCCCTGGAACGGCGCCAGTTCTCCCCCCGCGGCCGCGGTCTCCAGCGAGCGCACGCAGGTCGTACCGACCGCGACCACACGCCCGCCACGCGCCTTGCAGGCCGCTACCGCCGCGCAGGCCTCGGGCGACACCTCCAGCCACTCCGCATGCATCTCGTGCGCCGCGGTGTCCTCGACCTTCACCGGCTGGAAGGTCCCCGCCCCGACGTGCAGGGTCACCGTCGCGGTCTCCACCCCCGCCGAGCGCAGGCGCCCCAGCAGGGCATCATCGAAATGCAGGCCCGCCGTGGGGGCGGCAACCGCGCCCTCGCGCGCCGCGAACACCGTCTGGTAGCGATCGGCATCATGCGCCTCGTCGGCGCGCTCGATATAGGGCGGCAGGGGGATGTGCCCATGCTCGCGCAACAACGCGAGCACATCGTCCGCATCAACCAGGGCCAGGCGGAAGAACGGGCCGTCGCGGCCGGTTACTTCGACGGTAAAGGCATCCGCCAGGCGTAGCCGGGCCCCGACCTTCGGCGCCCGGCTGGCGCGGACCATCGCCAGCACTTGGCCGGGCGACTCGATTCGTTCGACCAGAACCTCCACCTGCCCCCCGCTCTCCTTGCGCCCGAAGACACGCGCCGGAATCACCCGGGTATCGTTCAGCACCAGCAGGTCACCCGGCCGCAGAAGATCCTCGATCGCTGCAAAGCGAGCGTCCCGCGGCCGCTCTTCCTCCAGGACCAGCAGGCGCGAACCCGCCCGGTCCGGTAGCGGATACTGTGCAATCAGCTCCGGCGGGAGCTCGTAATCGAAATCGGCGACACGCATGGCGCGCGATCCTACCACGCACCACTCGACGCGGCGCGGAGTGCCGAAGATCGCTCTGCCCCGTTTGTGCCGCAGAGAACCTGCGCTACACTACGGCCCCACAAGCCGGGATGGCGGAACTGGTAGACGCGCCGGATTCAAAATCCGGTTCTGGCAACAGAGTGCGAGTTCGATTCTCGCTCCCGGCACCAAATTTTCTCGGGCCCGCCGCCAGGCCCAAACCCCAGGGAAGCATCCAATGATGCTTCCCTGGCACCAGGCCGGTGTAGCTCAGTTGGTAGAGCATCTGATTTGTAATCAGAGGGTCGCAGGTTCGACTCCTGTCGCCGGCTCCATTTTTCTCGGGGAACACCCCGGCACCGGCCGGATCGCCCGCAATCCGCACCTCATTGCCGGGCCGGTCGTACTACCAGAGTGGATGCCACCATGTCGTGCAGTCCTTGCTTGCGTTCGGTGAACGCGACCATCAGAAAGCCGATGTAGAGGGTCATGGCGGAGAGGATCTTGGACCAATAGCGAGCGTTGGCTCGCCCGAAGCCGATCCGCTGGCCATCCGCATCCGTGACTCGCAGGCCCAGCATCCGCTTGGCCGGTGTCGCCTGCCAGCCGGACGACTCGAAAACCGTGAAGTAAAGCCAGAACACAGCCGTCCCCATCACGATCCCCAGCAAGGCCCCGGCGCCAGCAATCACCTCGGGTTCATGGCCCACCATCGTCATGCCCAGGACAAAGCTCAGGGGCAGCACGACCAGCATCCCCAGGATGTTGGCGAGCACCCAGTCGATCAACAACGCCAGCGCCCGATACCAAAAGCCGGCGTATTGGGCGCAAGCCCGGGGCGTCGCAACCTCGCACTCGACGCCCAACGCCTGCGGCTTTAGCGCCGTCCCGCACCCGTGACAGAACCGCGCTTCCTGGTGGACTTCCTGTCCGCATTGCATACAGAACATCTCACTCTCCTTGTGTCATGCCCGTTCCCGGGCCCATCTGAAGGCCTTCTCCTTGGTCTGGCATCCGCCTGAAACGCGCGCGCCATCACTTGTCCCGCCGTGCGCGGAAGAAACGGCGCAGTCGCTCTCCGGCCACATCCCCGAGCACTCCACCTGTCACATCGATGCGGTGGTTGTGCGCGGGGTGGCCGAACAGCTCCAGGGCGCCTCCGGCGGCCCCGGTGCGGGGGTCGCTGGCACCGAATACCACGCGCGCTAAGCGGGCGTGGATCATCGCGCCGGCACACATGCTGCAGGGTTCAAGGGTCACGTAGAGCGTCACACCCGGGAGCCGGTAGTTCTCCAGGCGCTCACCGGCGGCCCGGAGCGCCCGGATTTCGGCGTGCGCGGTCGGGTCGTGCAGCCCGATCGGCGCGTTGTGGCTGGCCGCCAGGCATGTGCCATCGGCGGCCACCAGCACCGCCCCCACCGGCACCTCGCCGACCTGTGCCGCTTGTTCGGCCTGTTCCAGGGCCTTCTCCATCCAGTAGTCATCGGCCCCTGCGTGATCCGGCGCGGGGCCGGCGCCGCTAGGATCCATTCGCCGCGCTCGGGCGTGGTTCGTCCAGCGCCGCCTCGATCGCGGGCGCCAGGTCGGCCGGCTTTTTCTGCGGGGCGAAGCGGTCGATCACGCGGCCGTCGCGCCCGACCAGAAACTTGGTGAAGTTCCACTTGATGCCCTGCGTGCCCAGGGCACCCGGCGCCTGGGCCTTGAGATACCGGTAGAGCGGATGCGCACCGTCCCCGTTCACCTCGATCCTGGCGAATACCGGGAACGCGGCCCCGAATTTCACCCCACAGGCCCGAATCTGGTCCGCGTCTCCCGGTTCCTGCCCGCCAAACTGGTTGCAGGGGAAGCCCAGCACCCGGAACCCCTGTTCAGCGTAGCGATCGTGCAGGGCCTGCAGGCCCTCGTACTGGGGAGTAAAACCACACTGGCTCGCGACATTCACGATCAGCAGGACATCGCCCCGCCAGTCCGCCAACGGCTGCTCGCCTCCCTCCGGCAACGGCGCGGAAAAGTCGAAAACGTCGCTCATTCGCGGGCCTCCCCTTCAGCTGCACGCAGCAGTTCGTGCTCCAGCTCCGCGAGGACATCAGCGGTCGCCTGCGACAACGCGGAGACCAGGCGCGCCGCCGAACGCCGGTCGATGGTGTGTTGTGCCTCCATGTGGACCAGGCGGGAACGCTCCGCAGTGCGCAACTGGGTGCGCAGGCCTACACGACCGACCCCGCGCACCGGGTCATCGGGACCCACCTCGCCCAGCTCTTCCAGATTCGCGGTATCGAGATCGCCATACAGGGCCGTCACCAGGATGTGCAATTGCACGGCCGGACGCCCCTGCGCGCGCGCAGCGGAGGCGTTGTCGACCAGCTCGATGGCCGCCCCGTGGCGCGTCCAGCGTTCCCGCAGCAGCTGCTCGAGCTGCTCCGCCGGCGCCAGGAACCATTCGTTGTAGTAGTCCGACTCGTAGCGGTGATCTCCCAGTCGGTAGACCAGCCCCTTCCCGCCATACGCCGGCGCCACCCGCACCGACCCCAGCTCCACGGCCAGCGGTTCGCTCGTCTCGGCCATTCGCGGGGCCGGATCGGGCGGGAGTTCCAGCAGGAACCACGCGCGGTCCACTGCATCGCGCTCGGGAATCAGCGTGCAGCCGCCCAGCGTCCAGGCCATCAGTAGAAGCGCGGGAAGGGTCCATCGGGTCATCGGTTTACTCCTCGTCCATCGAACTGCGCGGCGGCGGGGCACCGAACAGCGCACCTCCGGGATTGCGGCGAACATCGTCCGACAGGCTGCGCAAGCCGGTGATCGTAGCCTGCAGCTCGTCCAGAGTCTCCAGCAACTTGCTCTCACTGACGTCCATCCCCCTGTCCAGTCGCTCCACCATGGCATCCATCCGGTCCACCAGGCGCCCGACATCGGCCGCCTCGGCGGTCTCGCGCAGTTCGCGCAGCGCGGCGCGGGTCTCGCTGGGCAGGGCCTGGGTATCCGGATGCTCGACCAGACGCTCGACCGACTCCATCACCCGGGTCGCCGTGCGGGTCGTGGTCTTCAGTTCGTCGATCATTTCATCGGCCTGCTCCGCCAGGCGCCCGGTATCCAGTTCGTTAAGCGTGGTATCCACGGTCACCAAGAGGTTGGTCAGGTTGTCCACGACGCCCTCGATATCCAGCTCGTCGATGCGCTTGAGCAGGTTCTCCGCGTATTCGAGGAACTGCATTGCGGTGCTGGGCGCAGACGGCACATAGATCGAGTGTGGCTCCCAGTCATGGGCTAGTGGCGGATGGGTTCCCGGCTCGGAGAAATCCGTCTCCAGGTAGCTCATGCCGGTGATTCCCTGTGCCGCCATGCGCACGCGCAGCCCGGCCTCGACCAGATTCTCGAGAATACGGGTCTCGAACTCGCCTTCCCGCGCACTGGCGGCAAAACGGTCCGGGTACAGCCGCGCCCGCACCATCACGTAGCGCCGGCGATCACGCGGGCGCACATCGGATTCGTAGACCACCGAGGTAAAGGTCAGGTCGGTCACCTCGCCGATGTTCACGCCGCGAAACTTGACCGGCGCCCCGATCTCCAGGCCCTGGATCGAGGAATCCATGTAGGTCTCGATCTGGATGGACGGGCGCAGCAGGTTACCCGCCGTCAGGATCAGCAACGCCGCCACCAGGGCCGCCAGCCCGCCGAGGATGAACAACCCCAGTCGGAAATGATGTCGGGCACTCATGCGGACCTCTCTTGGTCGGAATCCGTCCGCCGCAGGAAGCGCTGCACCCACGGATGATCTGATGTGTCACGCAGGGTGGCCGGGTCGCCCTCGGCGGCAATCCCCTGACTCTCCTTGTCGAGCATAATCACCCGGTCGGCAATCGCAAAAATGCTGGCCAGTTCGTGACTCACGATCACGATGGTCATGCCCAGGGTCCGGGCCAGGCGCTGGATCAGCCGATCCAGATCCGCCGAGGTGATCGGGTCGAGGCCGGCAGAGGGCTCGTCCAGGAACAGGACCTCCGGGTCCAGCACCATGGCGCGGGCGATGGCCGCGCGTTTCTGCATGCCGCCGCTGATCTCCGAGGGCATGAAATCGGCGAAGGCCCCCAGCCCCACCAATTGCAGACGGGCGCGCGCGACCGCATCCATCGCCTCGCGCGGGAGATCGGTGTGCACCTCCAGTGGCAGGCGCGCGTTCTCCAGCAGCGTCATTGACCCGAACAGCGCCCCCATCTGGTACATCACCCCGACCCGGCGCAGGATCGCCTCGCGCTGCGCGCCCTCCGCCTCGGTGATATCCGCACCGGCGACCCAGATATGCCCGGCCTGCGGCCGGTTAAGCCCGATCATGTGCTTGAGAAGCGTGCTCTTGCCACTACCGGAGCCTCCCAGGATGACGAAGATCTCGCCCCGGCGAACATCGAAGTTCAGATCGCGCATCAGCACAAGGTCATCGAAACCCATGGTCAGCCCGCGAACACGGATAACCACTTCGCCTTGCGTGCCATCCGGGACGGTCATGCCCGCGTCGGTCATGCCTCAGACCCCCAGATGGTAGAACAGCACGGCGAACACGCCGTCCAGCACCACGATGAGAATGATGGATGTCACTACCGCGCTGGTGGTGGAAAGCCCGACCGAGGCAGCCCCGCTGCCGGTCTGCAATCCGCGCAGACAGCCTACCCCGGCGACCACCAGGCCGAACACCACCGCCTTGACCAGCCCGGAAAACAGGTCCGAAAGTGACAGTGCGGACGTCACCTGATTGAAGAACGCCACCCAGGGAATGCCGAAGCCTTGCATCACCACTGCAGCGCCGATCAGCCCGATCATGTTCGCGTACAGGGCCAGCAATGGCGCAACCAGCAACCCCGCGAGCACCTTCGGCAGCACGAGAAAGCGCACCGGATCCAGCCCCATCGTCTTCAGGGCGTTGACTTCCTCGTTCACCTTCATCGTGCCGATCTCGGCCGCAAAGGCGGCGCCCGAGCGGCCCGCCAGCAGGATCGCCATCATCAACGGCCCCAGTTCGCGGAACAGCGACACCGCCACCAGGTTGGCGACGAAGATCTCGCCCCCGAACTGGCGCATCGCGATCGCCGACTGAAAGGCCAGGATCACGCCCAGCAGGAAGGCAATCAGCGAGACGATTGGCAGGGCCTGGAAGCCCGCCGCCTCCGCCACCCGCAGGGTATCGCCCCACCGCACCTGGCGCGGGTGGCGCAGGGCACTGCCGACGGCCTGGGTCAGCTCGCCGACAAAGCTGAACTGCAAGTGCGCCGCACGCCCCACCCGGTCCACGCCGTCCATCCACCCCTGCCACCAGCCACGCCCGTCCGCAGCCCGAGCCGGCTCGACCGCATCCAGCTCCCGATAGGGGGCAAGCTGCTCCTCGACCATGCGGCTCATACCCTCGAACTGGACCTCGGCGTCTGCGCGCGCGAAGTCTTGCTCCAGCGCATGCAGCAACGCCGCCCCCGCCCCGTCGCAGTACTCGACGCCCCGCAGGTCAACCAGCACCGCACCCGCCGCCTGCTGCCCCAGATCGCGGGCGCGGCGCCGCAGCGAGCCCCAGTGTTGCTCCACGGCATGCACGTCCAGCCGCCCCGACAGGCGCAGCCGGGGTGCGGGATCGACTGTGGCATCATATTCGAACGGGGGTTCCGCACTGGCGGCCGTGGAATCCATCGCGTGACTCGCGGAGAACGAACCTTCATGGTAGCCGCATCCTGGACCCTGGAACCATTCGCCGGTGAAGAACTCAAGGCAAACTGCCAATCCATCCGCAGCAACCCACAACGAGGCTCGAATGTCATCGGCCAAGGACGCCCTGCAACAGGTAGAACGCGCACTGAACGAGGTCCTCCTTGGCAAACCCGAGCCGGTGCGCCTGGCGCTGGCCTGCCTGCTGGCCAATGGGCACCTGCTGATCGAGGACGTGCCCGGGGTGGGCAAGACCACCCTGGCCCACGCCCTGGCCCGGGCGATGAACCTCGAGTACCAACGCGTGCAGTTCACCAGTGATCTGCTGCCCGGCGATGTCCTCGGTGTCTCCATCTTCGAGCAGGCCAGCGGCCAGTTCCGCTTCCATCCCGGGCCGATCTTCACCCAGGTCCTGCTCGCCGACGAGATCAACCGCGCGCCCCCGAAAACGCAGAGTGCCCTGCTGGAAGCAATGGAAGAGCGCCAGGCCAGTGTGGAGGGCGCCACCCGCGAATTGCCGGTGCCGTTTTTCGTCATCGCCACCCAGAATCCGGAGGAGCAGGTTGGCACTCACCCGCTGCCGGAATCCCAGCTCGACCGGTTCCTGATGCGCATCCAGCTTGGCTACCCGGACGCCGGCGCCGAACGGGCCCTGCTGGAACGCAGCGGTCCCGCCCCCGCGGCCGCACCGGTGGCGGAGAGCCACCCCACTCCGCCCAGCCTGGTGGCCCCGCACCAGCTGCGGGAGTGGCAGGACCGGGTAGCCGAGGTCCATGCCGGTGCGGAGGTCCTCGACTATCTCCAAGGCCTGATCAGTGCCAGCCGCGACCGAGCGCGCTTCGCCCACGGCCTGTCACCGCGTGCCGGGCTGGGACTACTGCGTGCGGCCCGGGCCCACGCCTTCCTGGAGGGCCGTGACTACACGACACCCGACGATATCGCCCTCGTATTGCCAGCCGTTGCCGGACATCGGGTGCGCGCACGCGAGCCGGAGCCCCCCGAACGCACGGTCGCGCGCCTGATGGAATGCGTCCCGACTCCGTGACCGGACCGGCCCGCTCGCGCGGCCGAATGGCCCGCCTGCGCGACGATGCCATCCGCTGGATCACCCGGCGCCACGCACACGATGGCGACCAGGCGCACCTCGGGCGCGACCGCATCTACATCCTGCCCACGCGTGCCGGGTACACCCTGTTCGGCATCATCCTGGTGATGCTCCTGGGGGCGATCAACTACTCCAACAACATGGCGTTCCTGCTGACCTTCCTGCTGGTGGGCATCGGCCATAACGCCATGTGGTATACCCATCGCAACCTGCTGGGGCTGCAGGTCTCCACCCTGCCCGTCCCTGCGGTATTTGCCGGTCAACCGCTGCCCCTCCCGCTACGCCTGAGCGAGACCGCTGGACGGGCCCGCGAGGCCCTGGTCCTGCGCATCGGGGCGCACTCCAGCGCCCCCTTCCCGGTCCCGGCACAGGGGACCCATACCGCACAGCTGGAACTCCCCGGACTCGCGCGCGGCGTCTACCGCCTGCCACGCCAGCGGCTGGACACACGCTACCCGCTGGGCATCCTGGAGGTCTGGAGCTGGCTGACCCTGGCGCCGGAGATCGTGGTCTACCCGGCGCCGATCGATCCGGGACACACCGCCGGGGACGATGGCGAAGAAGCCGCAGGGGCACACGACCGGCGCGAGGGCGATGCGCCCGACCAGATCCGCCCCTACCGTGCGGGGGATCCACCCGGTCGCATCGTCTGGAAGGCCTTCGCCCGCAGCGGCAAGCTGCATGTCCGTGAATTCGCCAGCGGCCAGGGTGATCGCCTGTGGCTGGAATGGGGGGCCATGCCCGCCTCCGATACCGAGACCCGCCTGTCCATGCTGTGCCATCAGGTACTCGCGGCCCACGCGGAGGGCCGCGTCTTCGGCCTGCGCCTGCCAGACCAGGCCCTGGAGCCGGCCCAGGGAGTGATTCACCGCGATCACTGCCTGCATGCCCTTGCGCGATTCCGCAGCAACCCGGTCGAATTGAACCCGGAGCCGGGCTCATGAGAGACAAGACCACCAGGCCTGCAGACCACACGGATCTGCGCGGATTGGAGCTGGCCCTGGTCGCCCTGCCGGTCGCCGCCCTGCCACACGTCTGGCATCAGCCACCGTGGATCACCGCGCTGGTCGTGCTCGCGATCGCCGCGCGGGCGTGGCTGCTGGGCACGGGCCGCCCCGCCCCTTCGCTGGGCGTGATGAGCGTGCTGGCCGTGATCGCCGGTGGCCTGACCTTCGCGCAGTTCGGCACCGTATTCGGCCAGGAGGCCGGCACCGCGCTGTTGCTGGTGATGATCGCCTTCAAGCTGCTGGAGACCCGCAACCGCCGCGACATCGTGATCGCACTGTTCCTCGGCTACTTCGTGGTGGTCACCACCTATTTCTTCGACCAATCCATCCTGATCGCGGCCTATTCGCTCCTGGCCACCTGGCTGCTCACCGCCGCACTGATCCAGGTGCATGCCGGACGCGTGATCCCCCGCCCGCGCCTCGCGCGGCAGGCGGGCGCCATGCTGCTGCATGCCCTGCCCTTCATGCTGATCCTGTTCTTCGTCTTTCCGCGCGTCGAGGGTCCGCTGTGGGGCGACCCACAACGCGAGCAGACCGCGCGCACCGGGTTGTCCGGCGAGCTCAATCCCGGCGATATCGCCAACCTGCTGCAGGACGAATCGACCGCGCTGCGGGTCGAATTCGACCGCCAAGTGCCGCCCCTGCGGGCGCAATACTGGCGCGCCCTGGTCATGACGGACTTCGATGGCCGGCGCTGGTCCGCGGACGAAAATCGCTCGGTGATCCAGCCCACGGCCGCCGACACCGACAACGTCATCCGCTACACCGCCACCCTGGAGCCCACCCGAGCGCGCTATCTGCCGATGCTGGATTACCCAAGCGCCCTGCCCGAGGATGCCGAGCTGCGCGCGAACTACCAAGTCCTGCGCGATCGCCCCGTGACCAGCCGCATCCAGTACAGCGCCGAGGCCGCCCTGACCACCCCACCCGGAGCGGGCGAACCCACACTGGATCCACAGGAGCGTACCCGCGCACTGCACCTGCCGACTTCCGCCGCGCCCCGGTCGCGGGCCGAGGTTGCCCTGTGGCGCGCCACCCACGGAGACGACGATCGCGCCATCATCCAGGCGGCGCTGCAACGGTTCAGCGCCGAGCCATACCGCTACACCCTCCAGCCCCCACGACTCGAAGACGACACCACCGACACCTTCCTGTTCGAGACCCAGGCCGGTTACTGCGAGCACTATGCCTCCGCGTTTGCAGTGCTGATGCGCGCGGCCGATATCCCGACCCGCGTCGTCACCGGCTACCAGGGCGGAGCATGGCAGGCCCGTGGCGAATACCTGCGCCTGCGCAACGCCGATGCCCACGCCTGGAACGAGGTCTGGCTGGATGGCGAAGGCTGGATCCGGGTCGACCCCACCGCCGCCATCGCACCCGAACGCATCGAACAGGGGCTGCCCGGGCTGGCCAGCGACACCGGCGAGGAGATACCCGGCTTTCTTCGCCGCGGGGAGGGGCTCTCCTGGCTGCAGCGGGCGCGCTTCGGGATGGACGACTGGGGCGACTTCGTACGCTTTCGCTGGGAAAGCTGGGTGCTGGCCTTCGACCCCGAACGCCAGCGCGAGCTGTTCGCTCGCCTCGGGCTGGATTCGCAGGACTGGCGCTCGGTCCTGATCGCGCTGGGGGTTGGGTTCGGCAGCCTGGCGCTGATCGCCCTGACCTGGGTAGGGCTGCGCCGGCCGCGCCAGCGGCACGCGCCCGCCGATCGCGTGCTGCAACAACTATCGCGCCGCATCGCGCGCCACGACCGCCGCCTGGCCCGCCAGGCCCACGAGCCTGTGGATGCCTGGTCCCGCCGCGTCGCACGGGCGCGCCCGGATCTGAGGGAATCCTTGAAGGCCTTCGCAGAGGCCTACAACCGCCAGCGTTTCGCCCCGTTGACGCCCGAACAACGCCGAGAAGATTTGCGTCACCTGCGCGGCCTGCAGTACACGGTACCGCGAGGGAAGCCGCCCGCGCCCGGACCGGACCCCGTCCAGGCGTAGTGCGCGCTCGTGTTTCCGGCGCCCCAAACGAGTCGGGGCCGTCCGGTCTGTCTGACCCGGACGGCCCCGTTTTCTGTCCACGACCCGCGGTGAGCGAATCGTCCCGCGTGACGCCTTATGCCGCGTCGTTACGGAAGATGAAGTGGTGCCGCGCACCGCGCCGCTCGTCCTGACGCCGCGCGACCTTCTGCACCTCGGGACGGTTGGCAAACTGCGCCAGGGTAATCCCGTCGAGGAAGTCGTAGAGCTGCTGGCTCAGGTCGTCCCACAGCTCGTGGGTCAGGCAGCGATCGCCGTCCTGGCAGTCCTTGTGGCCCTTGCAGCGCGTCACGTCGACGGATTCATCCACCGCCGTAATGATGTTGGCAATGCTGATCTGGTCCGCACGCTTGGCCAGGCGATAACCACCACCCGGGCCCCGCACGCCTTCCACCAGATCGGCCTTGCGCAGCTTGGCGAACAGCTGCTCGAGGTAGGACAGCGAAATGCCCTGGCACTGCGAGATGTCGGCAAGCGTCACAGGACCGATCCGGTCGTGAATCGCCAGATCCATCATGGCCGTCACTGCATAGCGGCCCTTGGTTGAGAGTTTCATGCTTGTTGCCTCCGAATAACCTTGAGTATGTGTCCTGCTCGACATCCGTTCGCAGGCTGGCATCCATTCTTAATTCCTGACAACGCCTGTCAAGAATAATTCCTTACTTACCTGACAATGGTAGTCGGGAATAATTCCCTCATTCTAGCAGGCGAATGAAGAAAGATCACGGAATGCTAACGTAGGTATTCAGAACCGTTCCATGCAACGGAGTTCCCCGGCACAAGAGCGAATCGGCAACGGGCCAGCCCTGGCAGAAGGCAGGGGGGAGGAAGGACGAAGAGACGATATGCCCGAGCGGAGACGCGCTTTTCCGATGGGTACCGGAGATGACGGACGTGCCCGTCCGGGCACTTGGCTTGTCAGCCGGACGGCCGACTGAGCTCCGGCACGGCCGGACCCTCGAGGATCATCACCAACGTCCCGACCGGCAGGCGCGGGAACAGCTCGATCACTTCATCGTTGCGCATGCGCACACAGCCCTCCGAGGCCGGTTCGCCAATGCGTCCCTCCTCGTCGGTCCCGTGGATGTAGATGTACCGGCGCAGCGAATCCACATTGCCGCCCCGATTGATGCCCGGCTCCAGCCCTTCCAGCCAGAGGATCCGCGAGGTGATGTTATCGCGCGGGCTTTGCGCGCCCGGTTCGGTCAGGATTTCCGCGATCTGGCCGGTGTTGCCGCGGGCACGGAAGATCGTGCCACGCGGCGCGCTGTCACCGAAGCGCTCGGCAATCCGATGCAGGCCCAGCGGCGTCTTGAAGGTTCCCTCTTCGAAACCCACCCCGCGCGCCGAGGTCGACACATCGAAGATCTCCGTCACCCGCCCGGCCTCCCAGACGTACAGCCGCTGCTGATCCACCCGGACCACCACCACCGGGACATCATCCGCATTGGGGGCTCGTTCGCGGGCATCCCGGACGACGGGTTCGATCCATTGGAGACTGGGCAAGAGCACCTCGCGTCTACTTCTTGTTGGCCAGATCCAGCACCTCGCCGGCGACCGGCGTGTTCACCAGCCCGTCACCGCGCAGCGCTGCGAGGTGTTCCAGGTAGTCCGGAGGCAGTCCAGTCACGTACTCCCCGGTGAAGACCGAGCAGTCGAACTCCTGAATGTTCCGGTTGCCGCGGCGCACGGCCTTTTGCAGGTCTTCAAGGTCCTGGTAGATCAGGCGGTCGGCGGCAATCGCCTCGCACACCTGGGCCTCGTCCCGACCGTGGGCAATCAGCTCGTCGGCGGCCGGCATGTCGATCCCGTACACGTTGGGATAGCGCACCGGCGGCGCGGCCGAGGCGAAATAGACCTTCTTCGCCCCGGCCTCGCGCGCCATCATCACGATCTCGCGCGAGGTCGTGCCGCGCACGATGGAGTCGTCCACCAGCATCACGTTCTTGCCGCGGAACTCCAGCGAGATCGCGTTGAGCTTCTGGCGCACGGATTTCCGCCGCTTGGTCTGGCCCGGCATGATGAACGTACGCCCGATGTAGCGGTTCTTGATGAACCCCTCGCGGTACTTGATGTTCAGTTCGTGCGCCATCTCCAGCGCTACGGTACGGCCGGTGTCGGGGATCGGTACGATCACGTCGATGTCGTGATCCGGCCAGATACTCCGGATCTTTTCGCCCAGCGCGGTCCCCATGCGCATGCGCGCGCGGTGGACGAACACGTTGTCGATCACCGAGTCTGGGCGCGCGAAGTAGACGTGCTCGAAGATGCACGGGTTCAGGCGGGTCCCCTCGGCACACACGCGCGTGCTGACCTCGCCGTCCGGCGTGATGAACACCGCCTCGCCCGGTGCCAGGTCCCGCTCCAGATCAAAGCCCTGGGACTCCAGCGCGGCACTTTCGGAGGCGACCATCCATTCGCGCCCGCCCTCTTCGGCCTCGCGCGAGCCATAAACAATGGGCCGAATGCCGTGCGGATCGCGGAACGCCAGCAGACCGCCCCCGGCGATCATCGCGACCACCGCGTAGGCGCCTTCGGCCCGCTGGTGCACGCGCTCCACCGCATCGAACACGGAATCCGGCGTCAGCCCGTTGTCGAGGAAGCGCAGCAGCTCCTGGGCGAAGACGTTCAGGAGGATCTCGGAGTCCGAGTCGGTGTTGATGTGCCGGCGATCCGTGGCGTACAGCGCCTGCTTGAGCTCGCGCGCGTTGGTCAGGTTGCCGTTGTGCCCCAGCGTAATCCCGAACGGCGAGTTCACGTAGAACGGCTGCGCCTCGGCCGAGCTGGACGAACCGGCCGTCGGGTAGCGCACATGGCCGATACCCATATGGCCCGTCAGGCTCTGCATGTGCTGGTTGTTGAACACATCGCGCACCAGACCGTTGTCCTTGCGCAGATGCAGCCGCCCGTCATCGTCACAGGTCACAATGCCTGCGGCATCCTGGCCCCGATGCTGCAAGACCAGCAGGGCGTCATAAAGGGGCTGGTTCACCGGGCTGCGCCCGACGATTCCGACAACTCCACACATACGGTTTCAGGCTCCAGGGTTTTGCAAACGCTGACCAAAGCCGTTCACGGCCTGTCAGCACACGTTGCGCTGCAAATGCCGTTTGCAGCTCGCTTCTAGGGCGTCGCCGGCTCGTCGGCGTCGGGGATTACTTCTTCGACCGGCTCGTCACTCGCCAGCAGATCATGGATCTGTTCCTGCCAGCCTTCCGGCAATTGGGCAATCAGCCAATCCACCAGGCGCTCGAACTCCGGGATCAGGCGGCTGTTTTCCCACCAGGACTCGTCCGGCATCAAGGTCAGCGAGGCAAGGAAGATCAGCACCGCCACCAGCAGCACACCGCGCAGCAGCCCAAAGATCACGCCCAGCGAGCGGTCGGTACCGGTCAGCCCGGTCCCCTTCACCAGGCGATTGGCCACCACGCCGAGAATGCCGCCCACAATCAGGACGCCAATAAAGATCAGAGCGAAGCCAATGCCCAGGCGCAGGGTGGCATCCGACACCGCCTGGGGGACTTGTTCCGCCACCTCGGCCGCATAGCGGATACCCAGCCACACGCCCACGATCCACGTGGCGAGCGAAAAGGACTCGCGCACGAAGCCACGGAAAAGGCTGATCAGCCCTGACACAACGATCAGGGCGATGATGATGAGGTCGATCCAGTTCACGGGGCCGGCATCGCGTGCTGAAAGGGCGCGTAGTTTACCCCAGCCATCGGTTCCTCGCAGGGTGCCCCGGTCGTCATGGCCATCAGGGGTGTGCCACCACGATACCGGACAACTCCAGCTCGTCCTGCAGGCGTTCGCCCAGCTTCACGGCCTCCTCGCGCTGCGCCAGCGGACCGACCTTCACCCGGTAAATCGGGCGGCCATCGGCCATGGAGTCATCGATGAAGGCGGGCCAGCCCGTGTCGCGCAGGCGGGCCGCCTGCTCGCGCGCGTTGTCCTCGCCGCGGAAGCTCCCCACCTGCACCGCCCACCCGGCCTGGACCGGCTCGTCTGGCTCGACCGAGCGCACCGGCGCATCCTGGCGGGCCGCGGAACCTCCCTGCTCCCCAGCGGCCGCGCGCGCGCCCTCGCCATTCTCCAGGCTGTGCAACTCGGCAACCGGCCTGTCGCGTTCCGCCACCGGCGCGGCGGGTGCCGTGTCCCGACGTGCAGCCGGGCGCTCCGATGGCAGGGCGATATCGGGCTCGGCAAAGGTGGGCGCCGCGGGCACCGGGTCATCGATCCCGCTCATGTACTCGTACCCTGCCCCGTCGAACAACCAGGGCAAAAAGATGACCGCCAGCACGATCAGGATGACCGCGCCAACCAGGCGAAAGCGGATGGGATTGTCGCTGCTGGTCATGCGGTCATCCGAGGGCGGCGCCAGGGCCAGTTAAGGAAACACTACACGCCTGTGACACTACGCTCGCTCGCGCCGGCGTCGCAAGCCGTCGGGCGTGACGCGCCTGACGCTCAAAGGGCATGCACAACCTCGCCCGCGCCACCAAGCGCCTCGGCCTGTCCGGACAGTGCCAGGTCGGCCAGGTCCTGCGACTGCTCCAGTACCGCCGCCACGGTGTAGAACGAACCGAACACCACCACCCGGCCGCAAGGTCCGGCGCAACGCGTTGCTTCTGCGATGGCCGCCGCGACGTCATCCACGCGGGACACCCGGCGTTGTCCGCTCGCCTCCAACTCGGTGGCCAGCGCCGCGGCGGGCAATGCCCGCGGCAGGTCCAGCGGGACTGGCACCCAGGCATCGACGAGGCCATCCAGACGACTCCACATGGCGGCCCGCTCCTTGTCCGCCATGACGGCGACCAGGGCCACCACCGCGCCCGGGACGGGATGCGCCTCCAGCCAGCGCGCCAGTTCGTTGACCGCATGCACGTTGTGGGCAACATCCAGCAGCCATTCCGGCTCGCCGTGTAGCCGCTGCAGACGCCCCGGCGCCGAGATCGCCAGGGCCCGACTGACGACACCATCGTCGAGCCCCCGGGCCAGTCCCAGTGATTCGACCACAGCGAGGGCCGTAGCCGTGTTCAGGAGCGCCGCACCATCAATCCGGGCGGCTGCGCCCTCGACCCGCCATTCGCGCGCCGTCCCCTGCCACTGCCATCGTAGCGTCGTCGCGTCGCGCGTCAGGGCGAAATCACGCCCACTGCGCAGGACCTGCGCCCCCAGTTGTGCGGCATGCTCCAGCACGCTGGCCGGCGGTTCGGGCTCGCCCAGCACTACCGGGCGATTGGGGCGCATGATACCGGCCTTCTCGCGGCCGATCGCCTCGCGACTGTCGCCCAGCCAGGTCTGATGATCGAGGTCCACCGCGGTGATCGCAGCGACGTCGGCATCCCAGATGTTGACGGCGTCCAGGCGCCCGCCCAGCCCCACCTCCAGCACCTGTACCGCGACTCCCTGCTCGCGGAACAGCCAGACCGCGGCCAGTGCACCGAATTCGAAATAGGTCAGGGAATCCTCGCCGCGAGCCTGGTCGATCGCCTCGAAGGCACGGCACAGGGCGGCATCGGAGACGGGCTCGCCGTCGATGCGGATGCGTTCGTTGTAGCGCAGCAGGTGCGGCGAGGTGAACAGGCCGACCTTCAGCCCCTGCGCCTGCAGCAGGGCCGCGGTGCGCGTCGCCACCGTCCCCTTGCCGTTGGTCCCGGCCACGATCACGGTGGGCGGTCTGCCGGCCCCACGCAGCCCCAGGCGGTCGGCCACCAGGGCAATGCGCTCCAGGGTCAGATCCATTCCCACGGGATGCAGTTGCTCCTGGAAGGCGAGCCACTGCGCCAGGGTCGTGAAGCGCACCGGCTGCCTCAGGCGGGGCGCGGCGCGTCGACGCGCTCGCCGTCCGCCCCGTTTTCGGGACTGATAACCTCGACGGACCCCTCACCCTCCGCCTCATCCGCGGTTGGGTCGGCGCCCGGCGCCGGGGCGTGGGTCAGCATGCCCAGCACCGCAGCCAGACGGCTGCGCATGTCACGGCGATCGACGATCATGTCGATCGCGCCATGCTCGAGCAGAAACTCCGAACGCTGGAAGCCCTCGGGAAGGGTCTCGCGCACGGTCTGCTGGATCACGCGCGGCCCGGCAAAGCCAATCAGGGCATTCGGCTCGGCCACGTTCAGATCACCCAGCATGGCCAGGCTCGCCGACACACCCCCCATGGTCGGATCCGTCATCACCGAGATGAACGGGATGCGTTCTTCCTGCATGCGCGCCAGTACCGCGCTGGTCTTGGCCATCTGCAACAGCGAGAACAACGCCTCCTGCATGCGCGCACCACCGGAGGCACTGAAGCACACCAGCGGGATGCCCTGTTCCAGCGACCGGTTGGCCCCACGCACGAAGCGCTCGCCCACCGCGGAGCCCATGGAACCGCCCATGAAGCGGAAGTCGAAGGCAGACGCCACCAAGGGGCGCCCCAGAAGCTGGCCCTGCATCACGACCAGGGCATCGCGCTCGCCGGTGGCCCGCTGGGCCGCCACCAGGCGATCCTTGTACTTCTTGGAATCGCGAAATTTCAGGACATCGGAGGATTCGATATCCGCCGCGATCTCCTCACGGCCCTCGGCATCCAGGAAGGTTTCCAGGCGCCGGCGTGCGCTCATGCGGCGGTGATGACTGCATTTCGGGCAGACATCGAGGTTGCGTTCCACCTCGGGGCGATAAAGCGTCGCGTCACAGCCCTCGCAACGGACCCACAGGCCCTCCGGGACCCCCCGCTTGGTCGCATTGTCGGTGCGGATGCGCGAAGGCATCAACTTCTCGAACCAGCTCATGCCGTCTCCCCGTAATTCGAATCGGCGCCGCGCATTCTACACCGTGGCTGCCGCGCCCGGGGAGCGCGCCGCATCCATGGCACGACGCATCTCACTGACCACCGCCGCCGCCGCACGGGCGAAGCCGTCGGCATCGCCGTCGTGCTCCTCGGCCAGGCGCACGATTGCGCTGCCCACCACCACGGCATCGGCCACCTGCGCGACCCTCCCCGCGGTCTCCGCATCGCGAATGCCGAAGCCGACGCCCAACGGCAGCCCGGTGTGGCGACGCAGACCCTCCAGGCGCGCGGCCAGTGCCGAGGTATCCAGGGTCTGCGAACCGGTCACGCCCTTCAGCGATACGTAGTAAACGAAGCCGCGCGCCGCCCGGGCCACATGATCGATACGCGCCTCCGAGGTCGTGGGTGCGATCAGGAAGATGGGATCGATGCCGGCCTGCTCCAGCAGCCCCACCACGTCCTCGCTCTCCTCCGGCGGCAGGTCCACCGTCAGCAACCCATCCAGCCCGGCCGCCTTCGCGGTCTGGGCAAAGGTCTCGTACCCCATGCGCTCCACCGGATTCAGGTAGCCCATCAGGACCACCGGCGTGGTGGTGTCCTGCTTGCGGAACTCCGCCACCATCGCCAGCACGTCGCGCAACCCGGTGCCAAAACGCAGGGCCCGTTCGCAGGCCTTCTGGATCACCGGGCCATCGGCCATCGGGTCGGAAAACGGGACGCCCAGCTCGATCAGGTCGGCCCCGGCCTCCACCAGTGCGTGCATCAGGGGTACGGTGGCCCCCGGCTCCGGGTCGCCCGCCGTCACGTACGGGATCAACGCCGCGCGATTCTGTTCGCGCAGTTCGGCAAAACGCTGCTCGATGCGGCTCATAGCGTAATCCCCTCGCGTTCGGCCACGGTGTTCAGGTCCTTGTCGCCGCGCCCGGACAGATTGATGATGATGCTTTGATCGGGACGCATCTGCGGGGCCAGGTCCAGCACATGGGCAATCGCATGACTGGTCTCCAGCGCCGGGATGATGCCCTCGGTGCGGGTCATGCGGTGGAAGCCAGCCAGCGCCTGGTCATCCGTTACCGACACGTAGTTCACCCGGCCGATGTCCTTCAGCCACGCATGCTCCGGCCCGACGCCCGGGTAGTCCAGGCCCGCCGAGACCGAGTGCGTGCCGATGATCTGGCCATTCTCGTCTTCCATCAGGTACGTCCGGTTGCCGTGCAGAACGCCCGGCTGCCCGGCGCACAGCGGCGCAGAGTGGCGTCCGGTCTCGACCCCGTCGCCCCCGGCCTCGACCCCGATCATCGCCACCGACTCGTCGCCAAGGAACGGATGGAACAGCCCGATGGCATTGGACCCGCCGCCAACACAGGCGACCAGGGTATCCGGCAGGCGGCCGGTCATTGCCAGGTGCTGCTCGCGGGCCTCGCGGCCGATCACCGCCTGGAAGTCACGGACCATCGCCGGATACGGGTGCGGCCCTGCCACGGTGCCAATGATGTAGAAGGTGTCGTCGACGTTGGTCACCCAGTCGCGCATCGCCTCGTTCAACGCGTCCTTCAGGGTGCGGGTGCCGGACTTTACCGCCACCACCTCGGCGCCCAGAAGGCGCATGCGATAAACGTTCTGAGTCTGGCGCCGGGTGTCCTCCTCGCCCATGTAGACCACGCATTCCAACCCCAGCCGCGCGGCCACGGTGGCCGTCGCGACGCCGTGCTGTCCGGCACCGGTCTCGGCGATGATTCGCTTCTTGCCCAGGCGCTTGGCCAGCAGGGCCTGGCCGATCGTATTGTTTACCTTGTGCGCCCCGGTGTGGTTCAGGTCCTCGCGTTTGAGGTAGATCTGCGCACCACCCAGTTCCCGCGACATGCGCTCGGCGTGATAGAGCGGGTTGGGCCGCCCAACGAACTGCTTCAGGTCATGATCCAGCTCCGCCAGGAAGTCGGGATCCTGCATGTACTGCTCGTACACCGCCTGTAGCTCGTCCAGCGCCCCCATCAGGGTCTCGGACACGAAGCGCCCGCCATACGGCCCGAAATGCCCACGGGCATCCGGGAAAGCCGCCCAGTCAATCTTGTTCATCAGTCTCCACCTCGCATTGACGCACCGCCTGCACGAAGGCCCGCATGCGTCGTGCATCCTTGACCCCGGGCGCGGATTCCACCCCGGAACTCACATCGACCCCGTACGGGCGCAGGTGTTCCAGCGCAGCGCGCACCGAGTCCGCATCCAGCCCCCCGGCCAGCAGCCAGGGCCGTTCCAGGGCATCGGGGACGCGCTGCCAGTCGAAGCGGTGCCCCGACCCGCCGCTGCGCCCCCCACCATGGCTATCCAGGAGAAACCCCTGGGCATCCGGGTGCTGCTCCATCGCCGGGCGTGGATCCTGCCCCTTGCCCATGGCGATGGCCTTCAGATAAGGCCGCCCGAAGCGCGCGCAAAACGGCGCCGTCTCGTGCCCGTGAAACTGCAGGCAATCCAGCCCTACCGTCTGCAACACCGTTTCGACTCGTGACGGATCCGGGTCCACGAACAGACCCACCGTGGTCACGAACGGCGGCAGCGCGGCCGCGATGGCCGCGGCCTGCGCCGGCTCAACCGCCCGCCGACTCGCTGCATGAAACACCAGCCCGATGGCATCGGCCCCGGCCGCCGCCGCGGCGCGTGCCTGTTCCGGGCTCGTCACTCCGCAGATCTTCACCCGATAACGCATGCGCCCGCCGGCCTCCTCTGTCCGGTCGCAAAGCCTACCAGAACCCGGCACGCGATCCGGCTTTCCCGCAATCACCCCGGCGCATTCCCCGGGACGCCATCGAGGACCGGCCCCGCGGTGATCGGCAGCTCGAACTCCACCGGATAATCCACATGCACGAAATAGAGCCCGCCGGCCGGCGCGGTGATCCCCGACGCGCGCCGATCACGCGCCGCCAGAACCTCCGCCGGCCAGCCGGGATCGGCGCGCCCATCCCCTACCGCCAACAGCACGCCGGCGATGTTGCGCACCATGTGATGCAGAAAGGCATTCGCGTGGATGTCCAGGATCACAAGGGCCCCGCGCCGGATCACCGACAACGAATGCACGCGCCGCACCGGCGATTTCGCCTGGCAAGCCGCCGCCCGCAGGCTGCTGAAGTCATGTTCGCCGACAAAGGTCTGACCCGCGCGATGCATGCGCTCCGCATCCAGCGGACGCCGCCACCAGGACACTCGTCCGGCCTCCAGTGCCGGACGCACCGCTCGATTCGCAATGACGTAGCGATACCGTCTGCCAAATGCGCCGAACCGGGCGTGAAACGCCCCCGGAACCGGTTGCGCCCAGGTCACGGCAATCGCGTCAGGCAGGCGACTGTTGGCGCCCAGGATCCATGCACGCGGCTCGCGCTCCGCCGGAGTATCGAAATGCACCACCTGCGCCGTGGCATGGACTCCCGCATCGGTGCGCCCCGCACAACTCAACGCGACCGGATGATTCGCCACAAACCCCAGTGCCGCCTCCAACTGCTGCTGCACGCTGGGACCGTCCTTCTGGCGCTGCCAGCCCAACAACCCACGCCCGTCATATTCGACCCCCAGCGCCCAGCGTTGTACCTGCTCACCCGCATCATTGAAGCCCGGTTGTGCGTGCGCCTCACTCAAATGTCCGCTCCTCAAAAAAACCACCAAGTGAGCCAGGCCGCCAGCACCCCGAACCACAAGCCGATGACTGCCCAGCGGGGCACTGCCCGATTCTCCGTCCCAAGGTCGGCCGGGCCGTCCTCCGCCCCGCTCGGTCCGGAAAGGGCCTGATCCAGACGCTGCACCAGCCACTCGCGCACCGCTTCCAGCCGAGCCTTTCTCGCCCCCCCAAGCGCCTCCCGGCGCGCCTTGATCGCCGCTCGATCCCCCTCGAAATACATCAGGGCGAGAAACAGTCGCCGGGCGAAACGCTCGCCCCAGGCACCGAACACCTGCCAAGGTCCGCCCAGAACCAAACCGAGACTGCGTACGAGCACAGGCCTTGAAAACCGCTCGGTGAGCCAGACCACCAGCAGCAGCACCAGGACCAGGGCGAGGATACGAGTCCCGGCCTCCTGGAGCCCAGCGGCAAGATCGCCACCCTCCATCGGCCACAGGCCATAGAAGACCAGCAGGGAGAGGTAGAACCACTTCATGCGCAGGATCAAGCGACCGGCACGGCCCCAGGCAAACCCGCCGGGCCACGCCAGCCCGCCCACGAGCACGGCCATCACCACGAGTACCCGTGGCTCGGCCGATACCAGCGCAGCAGAAGCAGCCAGCACCCCCAGAAACGCCCACACCGCCCACACCACGCCCGGCGGGTGCGGTACCGATTCTGGCGGCAATTCGGAGGTCTGAACCAAGCGTGAACCGCCCTCGCAGCGATTAATGAATCACAAAAAAGGCCCCGCCCGGGGTTTTGCCCCCGGGCGGGGCCGGTCTGCACATTCCGGGAGTCAGCCGAGACCGAACCGGGAACATCCGGTCCGGAACCCCGACTTCCCGATGGTCACGAGCCCTGAATCTGCTCGCGGATCCCCTCGGCCTCGCGTTTCTGATCATCGGTGCCCGAGGCCAGGACCTCGTCGATCAATTCCTGGGCACCTTCCTGATCTCCCATGTCGGCATAGGCCTGGGCCAGACTCAGACGCGTGACGTTCTCGTCCGCGTCCGCTCCTGCGGAACCATCGTCGGTTTCATCCTGACCGGCAACAGGCGCATCGGAACCACCCGGGCCAAGCAGGTTCTCGTCCAGATCCAGGCCAGCTTCCGGCTCCGCCTGTTCCCCGCCACTCGCGGTGGAATCTGTCTCCGGCAGCTCGTTCTCGTCGATGTCGAACGCAAGATCGTTCAGGTCCCCATCAGCATCCGCGCTGGAAACATTACCTTCCGCGGCGTTCGCCAGATCCGCTTCCAGATTCTCGTCGAGGTCGAACGACAGGCCCTGATCATCCGCAACCGGCTCGCTCCCCAGGCTTTCCGCCGCCTCGTCGGTCTCGGGAAGCTCCAGACCCGAGAAATCGATCTCATTGCTGTCGGATTCCGTCGCGCGGCTTCCTTCCGCCGAAGGCACATCACCGAGATCGCCGGCCATCGTGCCACCAGCTGCAGTGGCGCCAAGACCGGCCCCCTCCCCAATCCGGGATTCCAGATCGGACAGGCGATCACGCGTAGCCGTATCACCCGCATCCAGCCGACCGCGCAGCGCACCGGCCGCCTGCCTTGCGCTCTCTTCATCCTCAAGCGCGAGATGTGCCTCGACCAACTTCAGGCGGTACTGCTTGTTATCCGGATCGCGCTCGATCGCCGCATTGAGCGTCTCGACCGCCTGATCGTTCATGCCGTACGCCAGGCAGACATCTACCTCTGCCAGTACGTCATCTGTCGCCTCGCCTCCCTTCTGACTGGTGCTGGCGACCACGACCTCGCCAACCTCTTCCCCCGAATCGGCCGACAGATGGGAAGCGTCTTCCTGTTGCCCATCATCGCGTTCCGCGCCACCCGCCGCCGCGGCCGTGCCAACCACGGTGGCAGCGGCGGCACGGGTCGTCGAGCGATCTGGCGAACCCATCTCCCCGGTCTCGTAACTGCGGGCATCGAAGCCGGTCGCCTGCACCTTGCTGTTGTCCGCACGCGGCTTCAGGCCGGAACCGTGATCGTCGACCATCACCTCGCGGCGGCCGCCGCGGGCAAAAGCCAGCAACACCAGCAGCAGCAGAATGACCAGCGCAATCGCCATCATCAGCAGCAACGGGTCATTCATGATGCGTTCGTGCAGCGGGGCATTGCGTTCAGCATCCGCACGATCCAGACGGGTGCGCAGCTGTTCGCGCTCGGCGCGCAGCTGGCTCAGCTGTTCCTCGAGCCCAGCCATGTTCTCGCTGGAGATCTCGGCCAGACGCCCACGCTCGCCAAGCTCCTCGCGCAATTCGGAGAGCTCGGCGCGCATTCCGTCCATTTCGGCGCGCTGGGACAGCAGGGCTTCCTGCAGCAGCTCCTCGGAACCCCCCTCGGTTGCCCCGGCTTCGGCATCTTCCGGCAGCAGATCGGCGACGATCTCCAGGCGATCCTCGGGCGCCACCGCCTCGGTCGCGGCCTCGTCGCCCACCGCCGTTTCGTCCTCGGTCACGGCCGAGTCCGATTCGGCCACTGCGGATTCGTCGTCCGCAACCGCCGCGGCAGCGTCCTCCGTAACAGCCGATTCTTCGTCCTCGGCGAGCGCCTCGCCCTCGACACCCTCCTCAGCCGCGGCCGGAGCCGGCTCCGGTTCTTCGCGAGCCGCGCGAGTGGATTCCTGCCAGGAGCGCGTCTGATCGGCAACCTCGGCCCGCGCCTCGGCGGTACTGCGCGCGTCCAACTGTTCGCGGGACGGCGTACGCAATTCCGCGTCCGCGCGCAGCGAATTGATGTTGTTACCCATGAAGGCCTGCGGATTGGCGTCGAGGAACGCGAGCATGGCCTGCTCGTCGCTGTATCCCGAGACACCGCTGCGGCGCACGACCGCGTAGAGGGTGTCGCCACTACGCACCCGGATGGTTTCGCCTTCGCGGGTCGCACGCGGCGCTGCGCCGGGGTCCCCGCTCACGGCCGGCGCAGAAGTTCCGGAAGGCATCGTGCCGGGCGGATCCAGCAACAACGAGACCTCGCGCATGGCGCGCCCGCCATCCCAGCGCGCCTCCAGCAGCATGCCCACATAGGGCTCGCGCACCGGCCGGCGTGTGGTCAGGATGATGCGGTCACCCTCGACCTGGATGTTCAGGTCCCCCGGAACACCGCCACGGTTCAGACCGGCGCGGCGGTATGCATCCTCGGAAGCCTGGCGAATTCGCAGGGAATCGCCCGCAGCTGCCGCTCCCCGCAAGGGAATCTCCGCCCGCAAGGGCTGATTCAGGAAGGATTGAAGATTGATTTCGCCGAAGCCCACGGAACTCGAGGACGCCGGGGCCACCAGCAGCAAGAACAAAAACCCAACCAAAAACTTGCGCACGAATTCCCCCTGAAAATGCCACGTGGCCGTACTGCCTCGGCCAACACGGCCGATGACCCCCTGGCCACGGATGTACCGGGTAGTGTCCCCGGCGTTTTCCCGGATTAAATCACAGGTAATCGCGGATCAAAACCTCCGCGATCTGAATCGTGTTCAACGCGGCCCCCTTGCGCACGTTGTCCGAGACCACCCACAGGTTCAGTCCGCGGGGGTGGGAAATGTCCTCGCGGATGCGGCCGACGAACACCGCATCCTTGCCGGAACCCTCGGTCACCGCAGTCGGATAGCCCCCGTCCTCGTGCTTGTCCAGCACCGTGATCCCCGGTGCGCCGGAGAGGATTTCGCGCGCCTTCTCCGCACTGATCTTCTCGCGCGTCTCGATATGCAGGGCCTCGGAATGCCCGTAGAACACCGGAATGCGCACCGCGGTCGGGTTCACCAGGATGGACTCGTCGCCCATGATCTTCCGGGTCTCCCAGACCATCTTCATCTCTTCCTTGGTGTAGCCATTGTCCTGGAAGACGTCGATGTGCGGCAGGGCATTGAACGCGATCTGCTTGGGATACACGTTGCACTCCACCGGACGGCCATTCAGCAACGCCGCCGTCTGGTGCGCCAGCTCCTCGATCGCCTCTTTTCCAGTACCGGACACGGCCTGGTAGGTTGCCACGTTAATCCGTTCGATGCCGACCGCATCGTGCAGCGGCTTCAGCGCCACCAGCATCTGAATGGTGGAGCAATTCGGGTTCGCGATAATCCCGTGTTTCGTGTAATCGCCCACCGCGTCCGGGTTCACCTCCGGAATCACGAGCGGGATCTCCGGGTCGTAGCGGAACTGGGAGGTATTGTCGATCACGACGCAGCCGGCCGCCGCCGCCTTGGGCGCATATTCCGCGGACACCGAGGCGCCCGGCGAGAACAGCCCGATCTGCACCGTGGAAAAATCAAAAGTCGCCAGGTCCTCGACCTCCAACTCGCGCCGGCCGTAGTCCACCGTCTTGCCCACCGACCGCGAGCTGGCCAGGGCATGCACGCGCCCGATCGGCAGGTCGCGCTCGGCCAGGATGGACAGCAGGGCCTCGCCAACGGCGCCCGTTGCCCCGACCACGGCCACGTCAAATTTGCGGTCACTCATCGTTAATTCCCGGTTTAATTTTGATCTTCAAGCTATTGATAGTTCTATTGAACCGTAGGATGCGACGAGCGCAGCGAATCGCATCAATCTCTTCCCCAGCGGAGGCAATGATGCGTTTCGCTGCGCTCAACGCATCCTACACTTGCGCGTGATACAAGCCCCGTTCGTGAGGCCGCCTCAATCGTCCAGCGCAGCCACCAGGGCATCCCCCATCCCCTGGGTACCCACCAGTGTCATGCCTTCACCGAAGATGTCCGGCGTGCGCAGGCCCTGATCCAGTACCCGACCCACAGCCGCCTCGATGCGTTCGGCCAGGTCGTTGCGGTCCAGACTATGACGGAGCAGCATCGCGACCGACAGCACCGTCGCCATCGGGTTGGCCTTGCCCTGCCCCGCAATATCCGGTGCCGAACCGTGGATCGGCTCGTACAGACCCACGCCCTCGCTGTTCAGCGAGGCGGACGGCAGCATGCCGATGGAGCCGGTCAGCATCGCCGCTGCATCGGACAGGATGTCCCCGAACATGTTGCCGGTCACCATCACGTCGAACTGCTTCGGGTCACGCACCAGCTGCATCGCGGCGTTGTCCACATACATGTGAGACAGCTCGACCTCGGGGAATTCCTTCCCGACACGCTCGACCACCTCGCGCCACAGCTCGGAGACTTCCAGCACGTTGGCCTTGTCCACCGAGCACAGACGCTTGCCCCGCTTCATCGCCGCCTCGAAGCCGACTCGGGCGATCCGCTCAATCTCCGATTCGCTATAGACCAGCGTATTGAAGCCGACCCGCTCGCCATTGCGTTCCTCGATCCCGCGTGGCTGGCCGAAGTAGATCCCCCCGGTCAGCTCGCGCACGATCAGGATGTCCAGCCCGCTGACCACCTCGGGCTTCAGCGTGGAGGCCGAGGCCAGCTGCGGATACAGGATCGCCGGGCGCAGGTTCGCGAACAGGCCGAGATCCGAGCGGATGCCAAGCAACCCACGCTCGGGGCGCAGGTCGCGCTCCAGCGACTCGTACTGCGGGCCACCCACCGCCCCCAGCAGGATCGCGTCTGCACGACGCGCCGCCTCGCGGGTGGCCTCCGGATAGGGGTGCCCGGCCGCGTCATGCGCCGCGCCCCCGATCAGGCCCTGCTCGATCTCCAGATCCAGACCGCCGATCTCGCCCACGCGCTCCAGCACCTTCAGCGCCTCGGCCACGATCTCGGGCCCAATCCCGTCCCCGGGCAATACCAGAATTCGGCTCACAAACCTCTCCCAAGTAACTATTATTCTTTACCTATACATTCCTAGTGGCAACGTCATTGCGAGGAGCCGCAGGCGACGTGGCAACCTCCGGTCGCAACCCCCGACGTTTACCCGAGCCAGCGCCGGGGCTGCCCTGGGAGATCGCCACGTCGCTGCGCTCCTCGCGATGACGGTGCTTCCTGCCCCCCGTCATTGCGAGGCCCCGCCAGGGGCCGTGGCACAAAAGCGCGAAGCGCGTTGAACGGCCGCAGGCCGGCCCGAAGGGCGAGCGCAGCGAGTAACCTCCCAAAGCTGCCAGAGCGCCGGTACGGGGATCCGGTGGTTCCGGACGGAGGTTGCTTCGTCGCTTCGCTCCTCGCAATGACGGTGCCCGGATCCAGGCCGTGCCAGACGCACCGTCTACCGTTGTTGTTCCGCCATCCACGGCCATTCGCGGCGCTGGCGCTCCTCGAAGGCGCGAATATCGTCCGCAAACTGCAGCGTCAGGGCGATATCGTCCAGCCCGTTCAGCAGGCGATGGCGGCGGTCCTCGTCCAGCGTAAAATCGAATACGGTACCGTCCGGCGCGGTCACGGTCAGCTCGTCCAGGTTCACCTCGACCTGGGCACCCGGGTTCGCCTCCACCTGGTCGAACAGGCTTTGCACCTCGTCCTCGGCCAGCACCACGGGCAGCAGCCCGTTCTTGCAGCTGTTGGAGAAGAAGATGTCCGCGAACGACGGCGCGATCACGGCGCGAAAGCCGAAGTCCGTCAGCGCCCACACGGCATGTTCCCGCGAGGACCCGCAGCCGAAGTTCTTGCGCGCCAGCAGGATGGTCGCCTGGTCAAACGGCGCCTGGTTGAGCACAAAGTCCGGGTTCGGCCGGCGCTTCGAGCCATCCATGCCCGGCTCGCCCGGGTCCAGGTAGCGCCAGTCGTCGAAGGCATTGGGGCCGAAGCCCGTGCGCTTGACCGACTTCAGGTACTGCTTGGGGATGATCGCATCGGTATCCACGTTGGAGCGGTCCAGCGGCGCGACGATCCCCTTGTGTACAGTAAAGGCCTGCATCGCTTACGCCTCCTTCAACGCGGACGGTTCAATGAAGTGCCCGGCGACGGCCGCCGCGGCGGCCAGGGACGGGCTGACCAAATGCGTGCGCCCACCCTGCCCCTGACGCCCCTCGAAATTGCGGTTCGAGGTCGAGGCGCAGCGCTCGCCCGGTTCCAGGCGGTCGGCGTTCATCGCCAGGCACATCGAACAGCCCGGCTCGCGCCACTCGAAGCCGGCATCCAGGAAGATGCGGTCCAGCCCCTCCTGCTCCGCCTGCTGCTTCACCAGCCCGGAGCCCGGCACCACCATCGCCAGCTTGATGTTGTCGGCCTTCTTGCGGCCCTTCACCACCTCGGCGGCGGCGCGCAGGTCTTCGATCCGGGAATTCGTGCAGGACCCGATGAACACCTTGTCCGGACGGATCTCCGTCATCGGGGTGTTCGCCTTCAGGTCCATGTACTCCAGCGCCCGCTGCATGCCCTCGGCGCGCACCGGATCGGACTCGGCCGCCGGGTCCGGCACCCGCCCGTCGATCGGCGCGACCATCTCCGGCGAGGTGCCCCAGCTGACCTGCGGGGCGATCTCGGCGGCATCCATCTCCACCACCGCGTCGAACTCGGCATCCGGGTCGGAGACCAGCGTGCGCCAGTACTCGGCCGCCCGCTCGAACATCTCGCCGGTCGGCGCCTGCGGCTTGCCGCGCACGTATTCGATGGTCTTCTCGTCCACCGCGACCATGCCCGCACGGGCCCCGGCCTCGATCGACATGTTGCAGACGCTCATACGGCCTTCGATCGACAGGCTGCGGATCGCGGAGCCGGCAAACTCGATCGCGTAGCCGGTACCGCCAGCGGTGCCGATGCGGCCGATGATGGCCAGCACCACGTCCTTGGCGGTGACGCCCGGGCGCAGCGCGCCCTCCACACGGATCTGCATGGCCTTGGTCTTCTTTTGCCACAGGCATTGCGTGGCCAGCACATGCTCCACCTCGGAGGTGCCGATGCCGAAGGCCAGCGCGCCCAGCGCGCCATGCGTGGAGGTATGCGAATCGCCGCAGACCACGGTCATCCCCGGCAGGGTCGCGCCCTGCTCCGGACCGATCACGTGCACGATGCCCTGGCGCACGTCCGCCATCGGGAAGAATCTCAGCCCCAGGCTGGTGACGTTGCTCTCCAGCGTGTCCACCTGGATGCGCGAGACCGGATCCGCAATCCCCTGGTCGCGGTTCTCTGTGGGCACGTTGTGATCCGGCACCGCCAGCACAGAATCGCCGCGCCACGGCTTGCGCCCGGCCAGCCGCAGCCCCTCGAAGGCCTGCGGGCTGGTCACCTCGTGCACCAGGTGGCGGTCGATGTAGAGCAGCGTCGAGCCATCCGGCTCCTCGCGCACCCCATGCGCCTCCCACAACTTGTCGTACAGGGTCTTGCCTGCCATTACCTACTCCCGCGATCGTTACATCGCCAAGGGCACCGTTATTGCACGGCGCCGCCACTGGCACCGTCATTGCGAGGCCCCGCAGGGGCCGTGGCAACCTCCGTCCGAAACCACCCGATCCCGATACTGGCGCTCTGCCAGCTTCAGGAGGTTGCCGCGTCGCCTTCGGCTCCTCGCAATGACGTCGTTTCATGGCGACCTTTGACGCAGAGTCTGCGGCCAGCCCGGTATTCTTTCAAATCCGATTTCTTATCCGTATCATTCCATACGGTTATATAAATGCCGAGTCATGCCGAGCCCGACCATCGAACGGATCATTATCTCACGCAGGGACTGGAGAGACATGGATGCGCCCTGAACAACTGAGCGTCGAATCCCTGCAGGCCTTCGTCGCGGTCGTCGACACCGGCGCCTTCTCCGCCGCCGCCGAACGCCTGCACCTGACCCAACCCGCGATCAGCAAGCGCATCCAGTCCCTGGAGGCCACGCTGGAGCGCCCGCTGTTCGAGCGCCAGGGCCGCCGCGTTCGCCCGACGGAGGTCGCGGAGCGCCTGCTGCCCGAGGCCCGCGAGATCCTCGCCCGCCTGCGCGCCATCGAGCAGCAGGTCGCCGACCTCGACCAGGTGGTGCGCGGCCGCATCCGCCTGGCCACCTCGCACCACATCGCCCTGCACCGCCTGCCCACGCCACTGTCGGCCCTGCGCGAGCGCTACCCGGAACTGGAACTGGAACTGGCATTCATGGATTCCGAGGCCGGCATCGAGGCCGTCATGCACGGCGACGCCGACCTGGCCCTGGCCACCCTGCCCGAGGATCTGCCGAAGGGCGCCGAGGCGCACACGGTATGGACCGACGACCTCGTCCCCATGGTCGCCCGCAACCGCGCTGACGATACCCCGCTGGATACCCTGCGGCGCCTGCACGACTGGCCGGCCATCCTGCCGCCCGCGGATTCCACCACCCGCCGCCAGATCGACCAGGCCCTGGCCGCACAGGGCCTGCACCCCACCGCCGCACAGGAAAGCCCCTACCTGGAAGTCATCCGCATGATGATCGCGGCCGGCCTCGGCATCGGCTTCCTCCCCCGCACCATGGCCACCGCTGACCTCGCCGTACTCGACTGGCCCGGCGCGCCCGTCACCCGCCACCTCGGCTGGGTCCGCCACGCCGACCGCTACCGCTCCCAATCAATAAAGTCAATGATTCTGATGCTAGAGGGCCGTTAACGCTTTCAAGACGAGTGCTTCATCGAGGCGTCGCCCCCGGCTTGCACGCGTCCTGGTCCAGGACGAATTGTTCCCCGTCCCACACGAACATCGCGGCGACCGCCACGGCATCCTCCTGAAGCGGACGAAGGCTGTACTGGGCGCAATCGCGTTCATCGAAGCCCTGGAACACGAACGCCGCGACCGGGTTGCCCTCGGCATCGTACTGGTAGCCGTGGATGTTGGGGTCGGCGTTCATGTCCGCTCCGGCACAGGCCGCAAGAGGGAGGAGGAGAGCGGCCACGAGGACCGCCCGGTTGCAGGTGAGTGTGCGCATCGTCATGGTTCAGAACCGCTTGGAGAAGGTGGCAACACCCGCCGCGTCGGAACCATCCTGATGGTCCGGGTTGTTGGAGTACAGCAGGTTCACGTTCAGTCGGCTATCCACGCTCGGGGCGTAGGCGTAGCCCAGCTCGACATCCTGCTGACGCCCGTTCGGGGCCAGGCTGGCGCTGCGCTGTTCGCGGATCACGTTGCCCTCGACGTCCCGACCCACCGGCACATCCAGGTTCGCGGTGCCGGCGGTGACGCGCAGCGGCTGACTGACCATAAACACCGCTTCGTGCTGATCCCGCTCGAAAGTCAGGCCCAATGCGGACTGCTCGGTGGTCAGGCCGTCAATGGAGCGGATCATCCCCGGGCCGCCGGCCACATCTGCCTGGCCGCGCTCATAGCGCGCCATCAAGCCGAAGTAGTCACCCATGGACCAGTTCGCCCCCACCGACATGAGGCCCATGGTGGAGCGGTCGCCCAGCGACAGGGCGCCGTACCCACGAGAACCCAGCAGGCCGCCTTGTTCGTGGCGCTGGCCGTAGCCGACTTCCAGTTCCAGCGCATCGGTCGCATCGAAGCGCATGGCGACATCAGTGCGGGCCTGACGGTAGCCGTTATACAGGCTGTCCTCGTCGCGCTTGGCCGAGCCTGCCCAGTGGCCCACATCCATCGCTACACGGTCGGTCATCGACAAGGTGGCGGCGAAGCCCGCACCCTGACTCAGCAAGTGGGACAGGCCGCCCGAACCATCGGACAGCATCGCCATCCCGTTTTCCGGGGTCCACGGGTCCATGAGGGCCGTTTCACCCTGGTGGAAGCCGAATGCCGCCAGCTCGACCGTTCCGGTATCGAGGCGCACTTCACTCGCCCCCATCATTCCGCCAGTCGTGTGATGACTGGTCATCGACAACCCCGGGGCGACCTCATTGGTGATCGGGCGCGGGTTCAGGCCGGCCGTGGCGATCTTCTGCACTCGACCCGCCAGGCGCTGGCCATAGGCCATAACCGGGTGACTCTGACTGGACAGGTCCAGCTGGTAGTCCCGGCCCAGGTCATCAAATCCCACGACCCCTTCCAGCGCCGCGGTGTCGAAGCTGCCGCCGAAGCTGGAGGACCACGTCGCTTGCGTCTCGGACAGCGCGTGGCCGCCGTCTTCCACCTTTCCGCTGGACGCGATGGCCGTTTCGCCCTGCGGCTTCAACGCCTCCTCCAGGTCCGCGTGACCCTGACCGAGGTAGTAGTTCCCGCAATTCAGGTTCTCGTCCGGGCCGCAATCGTTCTTCTCGAACAGCTCGGAACCCTGGTCTGCCGTATCCAGCAGCAGCCCCGTGGTCTCTTTCGCCGACATGTGCGGCCACTGCGAGTTGATCGTGGCCACCATGCCCGCGATCTGGGGCGCGGCGATGGAGGTTCCGCCAAACGTGCCCGTGGCGTCATCGCTCGTATTCGAAGCGGACTGCGCAACAAACGGTGCCGCCAGTGCACGGGCCTGGAGATCCTCGTCCGCGCCGGGATAATTACTGGCCGGATACTTTTCCCATTCATCCGACCCGACCGCAATCAGCGTCTGGTCCAGCACCGACAGCAGCCCATCGTCGGTGGCCTTCTCCATGTCAAAGTTATCCGTAACGCTCTCGCCTTCGTTGCCGGCCGCAATCACGATCGCCGTTCCAAGACGCTCGAAGCTACCATCCGGCATTTCCATTTCCACCGAGCTCGCCAGTGCGTCCGCGGTGTCCGCATCGTTCAGGGCATTGAGGCCGCCCGAAAAGCTCAGATTGGCCACCCGGGCATCCTGCTCGGCCGACCACTTCATGCCCTCCTGAAGATAGCTCCTCCGAACAGACCCGCCGGAACCCGCCTTGAACAGGGCGAGCTTCCCATTGCCCGCCACACCGAAGGTGTTGCCGGCGGCGAGGGCGGCCACCGGCGTCCCGTGCATATAGGCAGGAATACCATCCTCGTCGTCCACCGATGCCGTTACATCCTCGCCGCCGGTCTGACGGTTATAGGAGGTCTCGATCCGGCCTTCGAATTCTTCATGGCTGGTGCGAAATTCCGTATCAATCACCGCGATTAGTGCGTCTTCCCCGTCTTCGATCGTGGTTTGCTGAACGGCCGGCGTAACGTTGACGTAAGTGTCTTCTTCCGGCTTCACGTTCGAGGAGGAGGAGCCGCCGCCACCGCAGCCGGTCAGCGCCAGCCCCGCGGCCGCCACCCCAGCAAAGAACACACTTCTCCCTGAAAGAGTCATTGATCCCCCAACGTGAAAAACAGAAAGATGCCCGGTGAAGTCCGGGCAATAGGCAATGGACAAGGCGAACTCACACCTCGTCGCCGGGCCTTGTGTACTACTTCATTATTGCTGCCCGGATCTTCTTATCCGTCTTGTACTGGTTCAACGCGTACACCGACCAGATCACAGCTGGGATCCATCCAATGATGGTGAGCTGCAACAACAGGCAGAGGATGCCCGAGAACGGTCGACCAATCGTAAACATCTGCAACCACGGCAGAAAAAAGGCAAGAAGCAATCGCATGGGACCTCCCTGGTACGCAATCTTGATCAAAAGTGTGATATCCGTCACACAACAGACCATTGCACCGTAAAGAAATCCGACATAGCAGGCAAGGCGACAACGGACCCAGCTGCTCCAAGTTGGAGAATGCCGATTCGGTTCTCAGGCGCGGGCGGCTTCGCGGGGGAGCAGGGACGAGATCATCCAGGTGGCGAAGATGAAGAAGGTGGAAGCGATCAGGGCGCCTTCCAGGCCCCAGACCATGAAGATGGCGCCGGAGGCGACGGTACCCACCAGGCGGCCGCCGGCGTTGGCCATGTAGTAGAAGCCGACCTTCATGGCGACGCGGTCGGCCTCGGCGTAGTCGAGGATCAGAAAGGAGTGGACGGCGGAGTTGATTGCGAACACCACGCCGAACACGCCCAGCCCGACCATCAGCACCCAGGCCGGGTCCAGGCCCACCTCCAGGCCGATCACGATGGCGATCGGCAGCAGCATCAGGATGAACGCCCACAGGCGCGCGGTGAGCCCGGTCGGATGCACCCCGCCCTTACCCAAGAGGCGGGGCACGGAGGCCTGCACGATGCCGTAGCCGATCACCCACAGCGCGAGGAACGCACCCACCTGCATGTGGTTCCAGTCCAGCGTGGCGCTGAGGAATACCGGCAGCGCGACCACGAACCAGACATCGCGCGCGCCGAACAGGAAGAAGCGCGCAGCCGAGAGCACATTGATCGCGGCGGAATTGGAGAACATCTGGGTGAACTTCGGCTTGCCGCCGACGCGCCCCAGCCCGCGCGGCAGTCCGACCACCGAGAAAAGCATGACGAGCGCCAGCATCCCGGCCAGGATGACCAGCGCCACCTGGAAACCCACGCTGTAGAGGAGCGCCCCGCCGACGAAGAAGCCGACCCCCTTCAGCGCGTTCTTCGAGCCGGTGAGTACCGCCACCCAGCGAAACAGCCGCCCCTCCCCGTCGCCGGCGATCAGCTTCACGCCGGACTTCGCGCTCATCTTGTTCAGATCCTTGGCGATCCCGGACAGGGCCTGCGCGAACATCACATAGGCGACCCCCAGCCAGGCCTCCGGCACCGTGAGCATCAGCAGGGCGGCCACCTGCAGCAGCGTCCCGCCGATCATGGTGGTGTTCACCCCCAGCCGCGCGGCCAGCCAGCCGCCGGTCAGGTTGGTGATCACCCCGAACAGCTCGTAGAACAGGAACAGGAAGGCGATCTCCAGCGGGCTGTAGCCCAGCTGGTGGAAGAACAACACGACCAGCATACGGATCGCGCCGTCGGTGACGGTGAACGCCCAGTAGTTCGCGGTGATCCGCGCGTAGGCACCCAGCCCCAGGGTGGGCGGCCCGCCCGGGTTTGGCTGGTCGGCCGCTCCGCTCAAGACGGCCTCAAACCCCCAGCTTGGCGACGCGGGCGACCAGCTCGACCAGCCGGTTCGCGTAGCCCCACTCGTTGTCGTACCAGGCCAGCACCTTCACCTGCGTGCCGTCGACCACCATGGTCGACTGGGCATCCACGATGGACGAGCGCGGGTCGGTGCGGAAATCGCTGGAGACCAGCGGGCGCTCCTCGTAGCCGAGGATGCCGTTCAGATCGCCGTTCGCCGCCTCGCGCAGCAGGCCGTTGACCTCCTCCACCGTGGTCTCGCGCGCGGACTCGAAGGTGAAATCGGTCAGCGACGCGTTCATCAGTGGCACGCGCACCGCATGGCCGTTCAGACGCCCGTTCAGTTCGGGAAAGATGTCGCCAATCGCCTTCGCCGAGCCGGTAGTGGTCGGGATCAGGTTCAGCCCGGCTGCACGGGCCCGACGCAGGTTGTCGCGCGGCAGGTCCACCGGGGACTGGGTGGCGGTCATGTCATGCACCGTCAGAATCGTCCCGTGGCGGATCGACAGCGCCGGGTGCAGTACCTTCACCAGCGGCGCCAGGCAGTTCGTGGTGCAGGAGGCGGCCGTCACGACGTGGTGCTTCGTGGGATCGTAAGCGGCGTCGTTCACACCCATCACCACGTTCAGCGCGCGCTCATCCTTCACCGGCGCCGCGACCACCACGCGCTTCGCGCCCCGGGTGAAATGCGGCTCCAGCGTGTCCATGGTGCGGAAGGCGCCAGTGGCGTCGATCACGATGTCCACGTCCGACTCGCCCCACGGCACCTGCCCCGGCTCGGCCAGGCTCGTGTGGCGCAGCTCGCGCCCGTCGATCCGGATCTGGTCCGCTTGGGCCTCGGGCTCGCGACCCCAACGCCCGTGAACGGAATCAAACTCCAGCAGGTGTCCGGTGACGGTCCCGTCGGCCGCGACCTCGTTCAGATGCACGATCTCGATGTCGTCCCGGTCCCATGCCGCGCGCAACGCCAAGCGACCAATCCGCCCCATCCCGTTGATCCCTACGCGCACCGCCATGGAGCCCCTCCCAGGAAAAATCGCGTCAGCATACCCCGCCCAAATGACAACCGCATGACGCCCAACCGCTGAAGACCCGGCTCGTCAGTTGAGCCAGACGATCCCGGCGTTGAGGTAGATGGCGAAGGCGACCCACAGCAGGTACGGCACCAGCAGCGCGCCGGCGATACGGTCGATCCGCCAGAAGGCAATCAGGGTGGCCAGGATCAGCGGCCACAGGATCAGGATCTCGGCGAGCGCCAGATCCGGGCGTTGCATGCCGAAGAACAGCACCGACCAGCCGAGATTCAGCGCGAGCTGGGCCAGGAACAGCCCCAGCGCCATCGGGGCACCGGTCAAACCGACGCGCCGCCAGACATGCCAGGCGGCGAGACCCATCAGGCCGAACAGCACGGACCAGACCGGGCCGAATACCGCGTCCGGCGGGTTCAGCGGCGGGCGCGTCAGCGTCGGATACCAGTCGCCCACCGACAGACTGGTCGCCCAGCCACCCAATCCCGCCACAGCGAAGACCAACACCATCCAGGCCAGCAGGCCCAGCATGTCCATGGCAAAGGAGCGCCGCCGCGGGCGCGGGGAACGGGCCGAATCGGATGTCGTCACGGAATTCTCCTTGTACTCGGGGGTCCTAGTCCGGGCTTCATCGAATCGGCGCCGGATTCCGAACGGAATTCATGCACGATTCAGTCAGCCACGCGACACTCTAACCTGACCACCCGGCACACAAGCGAGTTGCAATGCCCCGCCCCGCCACACTGATCACCGCGCTCCTGTTCCTCCTGGCCGCTGGCATCCTCGCCTGGATGCTGCTCGGGCCGGAAGACGACGCGGCCCCTTCCGGTCGTCCGGGCGGCGGCGAGACCCGCCCGGTCGCAGTCGCCATTGCCGGCATCGAGACCCGCGACCTGGTCGAACGGCGGCGCTTCACCGGCAGCATCGAGGGCGCCGACCGGATCGAGATCACCCCCCGCGTGGGCGGGCGGGTTGCCGAGGTGTTCGTCAATCTGGGCGACCGCGTGGAGCCCGGTGATCCGCTGCTGCAGCTGGATACCGAGGAATTCGAGCAGGACGTGGCCCAGGCCGCGGCGGAGCTGGAAGTCGCCGAGGCCAGCCTGGCCGAGGCCCTGGCCAGCCGCGATGCCACCCGGCGCGAACTGCAGCGCACCCGCGAGCTGCGCGACCAGGGGATCGCGTCGCGCTCGGAGCTGGAGGCCGCGGAAACCGAACTCGCCCTGGCACAGACGCGCGTCACCCTGGCCGAATCGCAGATCCGCCAGCGGCGTTCCGCGCTACGCACCCGCGAGATCCAGTTGAGCTACACCCGCATCGAGGCGGGTACGGCCGACAGCACCCGCTGGGTCGCCGAACGCCACGTGGATCCCGGCACGGTCATCAGCGCCAACGACACCGCACTGGCGCTGGTCCGGCTGCAGCCGGTGCGCGCCATCCTGGCCGTGACCGAGGCCGACTACGGCCGGCTGTCGCCGAGCCAGGGGGCGCAGGTCTACACCGCCGCCTATCCGGACGCCGGCTTTGCCGGCACCATCGCCCGCATCGCCCCGGAATTCCGGCCCGGGTCGCGTCAGGCGCGGGTCGAGGTGGAGATCCCCAACGAACGCGACCAGCTGCGCCCGGGCATGTTCGTGGAGGCCGCCATTACCCTGGGGGAACGCAACGCCGTCCGGGCCATCCCGCGCGACGCGATCATCCAGCGCGAGGCCGGCCCGACCCTGTTCAGCGTGGACCGCAGCGGCGAACGCCCGCAGGCCCGCCGCCATCAGGCGGTTACCGGCGTGCGTGATGGAGACTGGGTCGAGCTGCTGGAACCGGAGCTGCCGGAAGGCACCGAGGTCGTCGTGCTCGGCCAGCACCTGCTCGCGGACGGCACCCCGCTGCGCGTGACCGACCCGCGCAACGTGCCGGGTGGAGACGACACACCCGAGTCGGACACCCCGTGAATCCGGCCCGCGTAACGGTCCACCGCCCCGTGCTGACCAGCATGGTAGCCCTGATCGTGGTGATCCTCGGCCTGACCGCGCTGACCCGCCTGCCGGTGGATCTGCTGCCGAATATCACCTACCCGGTGGTCACGGTGATGACGTCCTACCCCAATGCCGGGGCCGAGGAAGTCGAACAACTCGTCACGCGCCAGGTGGAGCAGGCCGCGGCCGCCATTACCGGTGCCCAGGAGATCCGCTCGACCTCCGCCGAGGGCAACAGCAACGTCCGCATCAACTTTGCCTGGGGCACGGACATCCGCCAGGCGGTGGACGACCTGCGCGATCGCCTGGCGCGCATCGAGGACCGCCTGCCCGATGACGCCGATCGCCCGCTGGTACGCCAGTTCGACACCCAGGACTCGCCCATCATGCGTCTGGGCATCGGCTCGCAACTGGACGCCATCCACCTGCGCACTCTGATCGACAACCGTATCGCCCCGCGTCTGGAACGCATCCCCGGCGTGGCAGCTGTGGATACCTTCGGCGGCCTGGAGCGCGAGGTCCGCGTGGAGGTGGACCCGGAACGCATCGAGGCCATCGACCTCGGCCTGGACGACCTGCGTGATCGCATTCGAAACGCCAACGTGATCACCCCCGGCGGCCCGATCATGGACGGGCGCCGCGAATACCGCCTGCGCACCCCGGCCGAGTTCCGCTCGGTGGACGAGGTCCGCGACACCATCGTGCAGCGCAGCGAGGACGGTGTGACCTACCTGCACCAGGTGGCCGACGTGCGCGACACCCACCAGCGCGTTACCCGCCGGTTCCGGGTCAACCAGGAGGAAGGCGTGCAGCTCGCCGTGCGCAAGCTGGCCGACGCCAACACCGTAGAGGTCTACGAGGCGGTCCACGCCGAACTGGTGCGCCTGAACCGCGACTTCCCCCAGATCGACATCCGCGCCGTCACCGACGAGGCCGGTTTTATCCGCAACTCCATCACCAACGTCGGTCGTTCGATCCTCTACGGCAGTGCACTGGCCGTGCTGGTGCTGCTCGTGTTCCTGCGCAACATCCGCTACACGCTGGTGGCGGCCACCGCGATCCCGCTGGCGGTGATCGCCACCTTCGGCCTGGTCTACTTCGGCGGCTACTCGCTGAACCTGATGACACTCGGCGGGATCGCGCTGGGCGTGGGGCTGATGGTGGACAACGCCATCGTGGTGATCGAGAGCATCGCCCGACGGCGCGAGGAACATGCCGAGCAGACCGCCGCCGAGGCCGCCATCAGCGGCACCGGGCGCGTCGCGCCCGCCATCGTCGCCAGCACCCTGACCACCGTGGCGATCTTCCTGCCGCTGTTCTTCGCCGAGGAACTGGCCGGCCAGCTGTTCAAGCCGCTGGCGGCGGTGGTCGCCTTTGCCCTGGCAGGCTCGCTGATCGTCGCGCTGACCCTGGTCCCGATGCTGATGGCCCGCGCCCCGATGCCGAAGCGTGACACCAGTGCCCTCGCGCGCATGGAGCAACGCTACCAGGGGGTGCTGCGGCGCACCCTGACCCAGCCATGGATGGTCATCGGCATCAGCCTCCTGCTGCTGATGATCGCCCTGGCGGGGCTGCGCGGCGTGGGCACGGAATTCCTGCCCGCCACCGACGAAGGCGAGTTGCGCGTGCATGTCGCCATGGAGCCCGGCACGCCCCTGGAAGAGCTCTACGCCACCATGTCCGGCCTCGAGGCGATCATCCACGACGAGGTCCCGGAACTGGAAAACCTGGTCTCCAGCTCCGGCGCCTCGGCGTTCCGGGCCTCCTCGCCCGCCTCCGGCAACATGCGCGTGATGGTCGGCTCGCGCGACAGCCGCAGCCGCTCCTCCGACGCGATCGCCGCGGCCCTGCGCGACGCGCTGGGCAGCCCGCCGGGGGTCGAGATCCGCGTGCGCGCCTCCAGCGGGATCTTCTTCCGCGGCTTCGGGCGCGGCGCCGACGAGGAAAGCCTCTCCATCGAGGTCCGCGGCTTCGAACTGCCCACGATGAACGCCGTCATCGAGCGCTTCGAGACCGCGCTGGCGGACGTCCCCGGCGTCACCGACACCCGCGTTGGCTCCGACGGCGGACAGCCGGAATTCGCCACCCGCATCCACCGCGACCGCGCCGCCGACCTCGGCGTGGACGTGCGCACCATCGCCCAGACCCTGGAAACCGCCCTGGGCGGCTCCGGCGCCGGCCAGCTGCGCGCGGGCGGCGACGAGACGCGCATCTGGGTCCAGCTGCGCGACGCCGACCGGAGCTCGCTGGACGACCTCCTCAACCTGACCGTGCGCAGCGAGGACGGCGAACGCGTGGCATTGCGCAGCCTAGTCACGTTCGATACGGCGATCGGCCCGGACAGCATCCAGCGCCGCGAACAGGCGCGCATCAGCACCTTGTTCGTGAACATCGGCGACCGCTCGCTGGGCGAGGTCGCCGCCGACGTACGTGCGGCGCTGGCCGACATCCCGCTGCCGGAGGAGATCGACTTCTCGGTCACCGGCGACATCGAGGAGCAGGAAGCGGCGTTCTCCGAACTGCTGCTGGGCACCCTGCTCGCGACGTTGCTGGTCTACATGGTCATGGCCAGCCTGTACGAGTCCCTGCGCGACCCGCTGATCGTGATGTTCTCCATCCCGCTGGCGATCATTGGTGTAACCGGCGCACTCCTGATCACCGACACCACGCTCAACGTGCAGTCGCTGATCGGCATCCTGCTGCTGGTCGGGATCGTGGTGAACAACGCGATCCTGCTGGTGGACCGCATGGCGCGGCGCCACCGCGAAGACGGCATGGAACTGCAGGCCGCCATCGTCGCCGCTGCCGGCGAGCGCCTGCGCCCGATCCTGATGACCACGCTGACCACCATTCTCGCGCTGTCGCCACTGGCGATCGGAATGGGAGACGGCGGCGAGGCCCAGGCCCCGATGGCGCGGGTCGTGATCGGCGGGCTGCTCTCGTCTACCCTGATCACCCTGGTGCTGATCCCGACGCTCTACCTGCTGTTCCACCGCCGGGGCGAACACCCGCAACCCGTCTACCGAGTCGCCACGGATCATGCCTAGAACTCCCCTGCCCTTCCTCGTCGCGCTCGCACTGGCGCTGGCCCTCCCGGCCCACGCCTCTGAAGCGCCGGATGCCTCCGACGGGCTGCGCCTGTCCCTGCCCGCGGAGGCACTGACCGACGCCCGGCCGTTCGAACGCGAGGCGGTGGCGGAAGCGACCCTGTCCCTGGAGGAGGCCGTCGCCCGCGCGCTGGAAGGCAACCGCGGCCTGCGCGCCGAGCGCCTGCAGACCGCGATCCAGGGCACCTTCGAGGCGCAGGAACGCGCGGTGTTCGACCCCGAGCTGTTCGCCGAGCTGGAGATTAGCCGCGACCAGAGCGTGCGCCAGCTGGAACAGATCGGAGAAACCGATGAAGTAACCACGACCCGGCGCTTTGGCGAGGCGGGCCTGAGCAAGTCGCTGCCAACCGGCACGGACCTGACGGTCTCCGTACGCAGCTCGCGCAGTTCCAGCTCGCGCGTGGAGGCACCCCAGTTCACCACCCGCGCGGGCCTGAGCCTGACCCAGGCCCTGCTCCGCGGCGGGCGTATCGAGTCCAACCTGGTGCGCCTGCGCCAGGCCGGCCTCGACGTGGAGGCCTCGGAGTACGAGGTCCGCGGCTTCGTCGAACAGCTGATCACCGACGTCGAGGGACGCTACTGGGATCTGGTGCTGGCCGACGAACGGATCGCCATCTTCGAGGAGGCCCTGGCCGTGGCCCGCGAGCAGCTCGACCAGACCGAGCGGCGCATCGCCGCCGGCGACCGCCCCGAGACCGAGGCCGTGTCGGCCCGTGCCGAGGTGGCGCTGCGCCGTCAGGGCCTGATCGACGCCCGCGCCGAACGCGCCCGCGCGCAGGACAGTCTCGCCCGGCTCCTGCAGGGCGGCAACGGCGGGCTCTGGGATACCCGGCTGGAGGCCAGCTCGGAACCGGGCCTGGAACGCTACACGCTGGAACCCCTGAATGCCTACGTGGCGCTGGCCCGCGACCACCGCGCCGATCTCAACGAAACGCGACTGCGGGTCCAGCGCGACCAGCTGGAGGTCGTGCGCACCCGCAACGGCCTGCTGCCGCGCCTGGACTTCTTCGTGACCCTGGGCCAGTCGGGCTACGCGGACAGCTTCAGCCGCACCTGGCGCGACCGCCAGGGCGACGGCTACGACCTGGCGGCCGGCCTGCGCTTCGAAATGCCGATCGGCAACCGCGCCGCCGAGGCCGAACACACCCGGGCCCGGCTGACCCGCCAGCAGATCCAGGAAACCCTGGCCAACCTGGAACAACTCGCCATCGAGGACGTGCGCGGCACCTGGTTCGATGCGGCCCGCATCCGCGAACAAATTCAGGCACAGAAGGAAACCGTCGAGTTGCAGGAAGAGCTGCTGCGGGTGGAACAGACGCGCTTCCGCGTCGGCGCCGGGACCGCGCTGGCCGTCTCCCAGGCCCAGCGCGACCTGCTGGAGAGCCGCCTGAACCTGACCGAGACGGTCGTGCGCTTCCGTCAGCTCACCACCGAACTGCTGAACGCCAGCGGCACCCTGCTGCTCCATCGCGGTATCGACGCCCCCGGCGCCGAACGCGTGGAGATCCGTCTGTAAGCCGGCTTGCACACGACCCGGCGCCTTCGGGTCACGCGGCTATTCATCCACCGGCCGGGCGTTGCCCTGCGCGTCGATCTCGACGACCAGCATCGCCCCCGCGCCAATGCTGCGACCACTCAGCTCCATGATGTTCGCCCGGTGCGTTACGTAGACCGCAGGTCCTTGCGCCTGCCGGTATTCCTCCGCCAGGTGTTCGCGCCACGCCCGCATGCGTCGCTCCCGATGCGGGGCATTGGTGCGGAACACCGAGCCCAGCGCCTCCAGCACCACGGGCTCACCAAAGCCCAGGAGCGCCGCGGTATCGACATTGCGGCACCACGGACCCGCGAATACCCGGATCGACTCCAGGCCCGCCGCGCGCAGGCGCTCCCCACTGGCGCGCGCCTGCGCGCGTCCTTCAGCCGACAGGTTGCGCTGCGTGGCGCAGTCATCGACATCGAAGCCCGACGGGTCACCGATGCCGGGCGCCAGGGCATGGCGCATCAGCAGGATGCGGTGGGGCTCCTGTAATTGCGCGACGATCGCGCGTTCAGCCGCCAGATCGCCCGCCACCAGGGGCAGAGGCACCGCCAGCACGGCGATCCAGAACACCAGAACGACAAAGCGCTTTGTCACGCGATCTTCCCCGAACGGCGACGCCGGCAGGCGTCCGAACAGTAGCGAACCTCATCCCAGCACCGGGCCCATTTGCGCCGCCAGGCGAACGGGCGGCCGCATACCGCACAGGTCTTCTCCGGTAGATGCGGCTTGGCGTGGGCCACCTTAGCGGTCCGGGTGACAGACCCCATCGTCGCAGCGCGAGCGCCAGCGATAACGCGCAATCACGTTGTAGACGCGATCCATCAGCCAGACGATCGGCGGCAGGCGGTGCAGCACACCGCCAAGCCAGCGGTAATATGGCAGGTGCCGCCAGACCAGCACGAAGGCCCAGGCGCCGCTGCGAATGCGCCCGTCGGCGCTTACGGCATGCATGCGCTGCATCGCACGATCCCAGGTAATCCCCCAGGCGTCGAGCGGTGTGGCATCGGCATGGATATCACGCCAATCGATCGCGCCCGCGGTGTCGAGCCGCTGGTAGTGGCCGATCTCGCGCCGGCAAAGCGGACAGCCGCCGTCGAAGAACACCACCGGTCGTCCCGGGGCCTCGGAGTATTGGTCCTGGTGGTTTTCAGGCATGCCCCACCGGCCCGGTCTGCTGGTGCCGGGCGCCATCGAGGGATCTGAGCGCCCGCTCGACCACATCACGCGCCAGATCCTGGGTCATCTCGGGGTTGGCCGGGATCATCTCCGTGCGCACGGCCAGGGCCATTGCCAGCGCTTGCAGCACGTCGCCATTGCAGGTATCGCCCAGCACGCCGATCTCGCTGTCCAGCGTGTCGGTCAGGCGATCCAGCAACTGCTGTACCCGCACCGCCGAGCCGGTCTCGGGATGCAGATAAAAATCGAAGGACACGGCCTCGCCGCTCGGGGTGACATAGCGATAGGGCAATACGTCCATGGCTCTCTCCTTCGCGAACGGTTGGCTTGTTAAGGCGAATTCCGGGGTCGTCCTTCTCACCCCTTCGTCATTGGGCCACGAAACCGCAAAACAGTTCGCCGCGCGTGCTTCCAGGCGGGAAGAAAGGGCACGCCCCATCCCGCCCGCCGAGCGCAGGCGTTATCCTTTCAGCCCATGAATCCACGTGTCCGGACAGTCATCCATCCGCACGCCCACCGCCAAGGGGGGAGACCGTAGTGGCCGCGCGCCGCAAGCGCCGCCCGCTCCGGCGGTTGCTCTACTGGACGGGCGGGCTGGCCGCATTCGTCCTGGCGCTGGGAATCGGGGCAATGCTCGCCCTGGTGGTGCTCTTCGCCCGGATCGACCCGCCCTACGGCATGGCCATGGTGGTGGCAACCGACTGGCAAACCGCCTCCAACCGGCGCCCGGACTGGCAACGCCTGGACGATCTGCCCCGCCATCTGATGCTGGCGGTGATCGCGGCCGAGGACCAGCACTTCCCCAACCACCGCGGCTTCGACTGGGGCTCGGTGCGCCAGGCGCTCAGCGATCACGCCCGCGGCGGGCGCCTGCGCGGCGCCAGCACCATCAGCCAGCAAACCGCGAAAAACCTCTTTCTGTGGCACGGCCGCTCCTGGGCACGCAAGACGCTGGAGGCCGGGTTCACCTTCGGCATGGAGACCCTCTGGCCGAAGCGGCGCATCCTCGAGATCTACCTCAATCTGGCCGAATGGGGTCCCGGCATTTACGGCATCGAGAACGCCGCCCAACACTACTTCGGGATCTCCGCCACCGAGCTCGATCGCCACCAGTCCGCGCGCCTGGCCGCCATCCTGCCCAGCCCCGGGCGCATGAACCCGGTCCGCCCGGGGCCCAACCTTGACCGACGGATCGTCTGGGTCGAGCAGCAGATGGCCCAATTGGGCATCGCCTGGCTGGATCCGATGCTGCTGGAATAAAGCCTGTGCGCAGGCCACCGAAATTGTGGCACGGAACTTCCAGCCTTTAGACTGCCTCGGACTGACTGACCGTACCGGGGGCTCGCAAGGATGTCCCTCCCAGACATGGAGGTTTGCCGTGACCCATCTGCGCGCGCCGCGTATCGACTTCTCCCGCCTGCTGGTGCTTGTCGCCCTCCTACTGATCCTGCCCCTCGGGGCCGCGTCCGCACAGGACACCGGTCAGCAAGATTCCGGCAGCGATCTGCGCCAGATGCTCATCGACGCACTGGAGAACGAGGAGGCCCGCGAAGACTTGCTCGAGGCGCTGCGCTCCGGCGACGGGTCCAGCGCGGAGGACTCCGCCACGGATGACCTGCCGGTCGAAACCGGCGAAAGCGAATCCGTGGCGCGCCAGATTGCCCAGCTCACCCAGTCGCTGGCCGAAGGCACCGTGGCCGAGGTCCGGGCCCTGAACGACATCGCAGTGGATGTCGCCGAGCGCGTGCGCGGAGTCGAGCCCACCGTGTTCGGGCTGGCGGTACTGGATCTCGCCTTCGTCATCGTGTTCACCGTGGTGGTGTTCCTGACACTGCGAAGGCTGGGCGCACCGTTGTTCACCCGACTTGATCGCTGGGCCTTGAATGCGGCCGAGCATATGCGGCTCATGCGGGCGCTGCCGGCCGTGGTCCTGGCCGCGGCGATCGACTTCCTCGTCGTGATCCTTGCCTGGCTGGCCGGCTATGCACTAGCGCTGTTCGTGCTGGGCGACTCGGGCGAGATGAACACCCGGCACTCGCTGTTCCTGAACGCATTCCTTCTGATCGAGGTGACCAAGGCGGCCCTGCGCCTGATCTTCGCGACTCGCTACCACGGCCTGCGCCTGCTGCCGATGGCCGGGGACGAGGCCGCTTACTGGAACGCCTGGCTGGCCCGCATCGTGGGGTATATCGGCTACGGCCTGTTGCTGCTGGTCCCGATCACCAACAACCAGATCTCCTCCGAGGCGGGGCGCTCGTTGGGGCTGATCGTGATGCTGACGGCCTTCCTCTACGCCGCCGTGATCATCCTGCAGAACCGCACCCGGGTGCATGACCGCCTGATCAGGTTGGCCAACAGGGCGCAGTACGCCTTCACCCGCATCGTGATCTCGTTGCTGGCGAACTTCTGGCACTGGATCGCCCTGATCTACTTCCTGGCCCTGGCCGTGGTCAGCATCACCCGGCCGGAAGATGCGCTCCCCTTCATGGCCAAGGCGACCGGACAGACGCTGCTCGCCATCTTCGTGGGCATCTTCGTCGCCAACCTGCTGACCCAGTTGATCGGCCGCCGGATTCGGGTGCCCGAAGAGACCCGGGAGAAGTTCCCGTCGCTGGAGCTGCGCCTGAACTCCTACATCCCCAATGCGCTGAAGGTGATGCGCCTGGTGATCCTGCTGGTCGTGCTGGCCGTGGTCGCGGATGCCTGGGGTGCGTTCAGTCTGACCACATGGCTGGCCTCGGATATGGGCATGGCGGTGCTGGGCACCGCGATCTCGGTGGCGCTGATCCTGCTGGGCGTGCTGGCCATCTGGCTGGTCTTTGCCAGCTGGGTCGAGCACCGCATGAACCCGAACACCGGTGGCGGCGGGCCGACCGCCCGCGAGACCACCCTGCTGACGATCTTCCGCAACGCCATGGCCATCGTGCTGATCGTGCTGACCACCATGATCGTGCTCGCCGAGATCGGCGTGAACATCGGCCCGCTACTGGCCGGTGCCGGTGTCCTCGGCCTGGCGATCGGTTTCGGGGCGCAGAAACTGGTGCAGGACGTGATCACCGGCGTCTTCATCCAGCTGGAGAACGCCATCAACGTCGGCGACGTCGTCACGGTGGCCGGCACCACGGGCGTGGTGGAACGCCTGACCATCCGTTCGCTCGGCGTACGCGACCTCTCCGGGACCTACCACCTGATCCCGTTCTCGTCGGTGGATGCGGTCGCGAACTACATGCGCGAGTTCGCCTACCACGTGGGCGAATACGGGGTGGCCTACCGCGAGGACATCGACGAGGTCATCGTGCGCCTGCGCGAGGCCTTCGAGGAACTCCAGCAGGACCCCGACCAGGGGCCCAACATCCTCGACGAGATGGAGGTCCACGGGGTCACCGCACTGGCCGACAGCTCGGTCAACGTACGGGTCCGGATCAAGACCCTGCCGGGCACCCAGTTCGGCCTGGGCCGCGCGTTCAACCGCCTGGTCAAGAAGCACTTCGACGCCGCCGGCATCGAGATCCCGTTCCCGCACCAGACCATCTACTTCGGTCAGGAGAAAGACGGCGGCGCCCCGGCAGCCAATCTACGGCTTCTGCAGGACAAACCGGCCAACGAGCAGGATGGCGACGACTACTCGGATGACCGGCGGGCGCGCCCGAATCCGAAGCACAAGGGCGACTACGACGAGGCCGACGACTGAAGCGCTTGTCCGTGAGCGGGGCGCGCACTCGAATCCCCCCTGCCGCGGCCACTCCCGGGCAGGGGCTTCGCGGGCGACCCCGCTCCCAAGGCCCCAGGGCGACGCTGGCTCTTTCCGACGGCTCGGGCTTCGGGAGATCATGAGCGTATGCGTCTCCTGATCCTGCTTGTGCCTCTGCTCCTGCTCGTTGCCTGGACACCCGGCTGGTGGGTCCGCCACACCATGAAGAAATACCACCGCCCGGCGGACCGCTACGATGGCACCGGCGCGGAGCTGGCGCGCGAGCTGCTGGACCGCCACGGACTGCACAAGGTCCAGGTGGAAACCACGAAGGACGGCGATCACTACGACCCTGCCTCGCGCACCGTGCGCCTGTCACCGGAGAACCACGACGGCCACTCGCTGACGGCGATTACCGTGGCCGCCCACGAGGTCGGCCACGCCGTGCAGCACGCCCAGGGCTATGCGCCACTGCGCATGCGCAGCACGCTGGTCGGAATGACGCGCTACGGCCAGCAAATCGGCGCCTGGCTGCTGGTCGCCATTCCGTTCATTACGCTGCTGGCGCGGCACCCGGCGCCGGGGATCCTGTTCTTCCTGGCCGGGGTGCTGTCCATGGGCCTGGCCGCACTGGTCCACTTCATCACCCTGCCCACCGAGTTCGACGCCAGCTTCCGCCGTGCCATGCCGATGCTGCGCGAGGGCAACTACCTGCACCCGCCCGACTACCCGCATGCCGAACGCATCCTGAAGGCGGCGGCCTATACCTACCTGTCGCAGTCGCTGATGAGCCTGCTGAACATCGCCTCGTGGTTCCGGTACCTGCGCCGATGACCGTTCCCGCCCCGGACGCCTGCCCGTTGTGCGGGCAGCCCACCCGGCCGTTTCACCACCGCGGCATCGGCGACGCCTCGCCCGGAGACTATCGCCGCTGTCAGCACTGCGGCGTGATCGCGCTGGAACGCAACGCCTGGCCGCGCCGCGAGGTGGAACGGGCGTATTACCGCACCCACGAGAACCGGCCGGATGATCCCGGCTACCGCGCCCATCTGCAGCGGCTGATCGAACCATTGGTCAAGGCGCGGCCACCCCCGGCCCACGGACTCGACTGGGGTTGTGGCCCGCAACCCGTGCTCGCCGGGTTGCTACAAGGCTGCGGCTACACGATGGCGTTCTGGGACCCAGCCTTTGCCCCCGCACAACCCGATCCGCCCGACGACGGCTGGGACATCCTTACCTGCACCGAGGTCCTGGAACACCTGCACACGCCCCTGAACACGCTGGGAACCATGGTCGCGGGACTGCGCCCCGGCGGGGTCCTGGCCGTGATGACCGAATGGCCACCTGCGGCGGCCGGCTTTCGTCGCTGGCACTATCGCCGCGACCCCACCCATGTCGCCTTCTACGGCCCGGCCACACTCCAGTGGCTTGCCACCCGCCTGGGGTGCACACTGGACCTGCCTGCCCCCGATATCGCCCTGTTCAGCCGCACAGGAGACCCCCCGCAATGATCCACCGACTGCGTGCCTGGCGCCCGGAGTGGTTCGGTCTGCCCGTCGCGCACCTGCAGGCAATCCACGTCTGTGCCGCGGCTGGCGACCCGATGGAGTCGATCGAGTCCATCGAAGCCATCGCCGGCAGCGGACTCCGGGGCGATCGCTACGCCACCCATCGCGGGCACTGGCATGCGGTCGAGAGCTGCCCGGTCACACTGATCACGGCCCCGGAACTGCAACGGGCGTCACAGCGACGCGGCCGCCCGATCGCCCCCGGGGAACATCGCCGCAACCTCGTGGTCTCCGACTGGTACCGCATACCCCGCCAGAGTGGCTTTCTTCGGATCGGAGAGGCGGTCCTGAAGATCGGACGGCCACGCCCGCCCTGTGGGTATCTCAACCAGCTAGTGGGCGACAACCTCGCGCGAGCCCTCGGTCTCGACAGCGGGATTTGCCTTGAAGTCGCGCATTCCGGGATCCTTCGCGTCGGCGACCGGGTGAGCTGGCACCCGGGCGGGCCCGCATGATTCGGCCACGCTTGTTAAGCTGGGGTTAAGTGCCGTTGACTACGATATACGTGTATTCACAAGGAGAAACTTTATGAAGATTCGTTCCCAGTCCCTCGCCGGACTGATTGCCGCCGCCGCGCTCGCGCTGGCCAGCCCACTCGCCATCGCCCAGGGCATGGGTCAGGGGCAAGGTCAGGGCGGCATGGGCATGCAGGGTGGCCAGGGCGGCAACCCGCAGATGGAGATGCAGCAGCTCCAGCAGACCCTCGCCGAGACCCAGCAGCAGGCCATCGAGAACAACCCCCAGCTGGAACAGAAGGGTGAAGAACTGGAGAACCTGGTGCTGGACAAGATGGAGGCCGCCGGCTACCAGCCGCGCCGGGATCTGGAGACCCTGGAATCCGCCGAAGAGCAGCTGCGCGACCCCGATCTAAGCGCGGAGCAACGTCAGGAAGTCATTCAGTCCGAAGACGTGCAGCAGGCGCAGATGAATCTGCAGGAAGCACAGCAGGCCGTCGCGGAAGACCAGGAAATTCGTCAGGCGCAGGAATCCCTGCGTGAAGACCTGATGGCCGCCATGCGCCAGGAGAACGCCGATATCGACGACGTAATCGAGCGCATGCAGCAAATGCAGCAACAGATGCAGCAGCAACAGGGTGGTCAGGGCGGCATGATGCGCTAATCGCGCAACCAGCCCGGTAACAAAGAAAGCCCGGCCCCTGCAAAGGGACCGGGCTTTTTTCATGTCCGGGCCGGCGGACCGTCAGTCGAGGCGACCCGTCTCCTGCGCCAGCGCGCGCAGCGCCTCGGTCTGTCCATCGGGCAGCTGGTTCCAGCCAAAGCGCCAGCTCCAGTTGCCGTTACCGACTGTTCCGGGGGTGTTCATGCGCGCCTCCGATCCCAGGTGCAGGGCGTCCTGCATCGGCAGGATCGCAAGCTGGGCCGGTGAACGGCAGGCCGCACGAATCAGCGGCCAGGGCATCTCCTCGGCCCGGCCCTCATCCAGTGTCCCGATCACATGCTCCTGCATGGCCGGCTCCAGGGAGCGAAACCAGCCCAGCGTGGTGTCGTTGTCATGGGTCCCGGTATACACCGCACTCAGTTCATCGTGGTTCGCCGGCAGATAGGGGTTGTCCTCCCCTCCTTCGAAGGCGAACTGCAGGATGCGCATGCCCGGCAGATCGAAACGCAGGCGCAGTTCGGTGACCTCCGGCGTGATCACGCCCAGGTCCTCCGCAAGCAGCGGCAACACACCCAAACGAGCCTGCAATTGCTCGAAGAAGTCGGCGCCCGGCCCCGGCACCCAGTGGCCCTGAGTCGCATCCGGCTCGCTTGCCGGGACCGCCCAGCTCGCCTCGAAGCCGCGGAAGTGGTCGATGCGCACGGCATCCACTGTCTCCAGCGTCCAGCGCATGCGCTCCACCCACCAGTCGTATCCGCGCTCGGCAAGACGATCCCAGCGGTAATGCGGATTGCCCCAGCGCTGCCCGGTCGCGGAGAAGTAATCCGGCGGCACGCCGGCCACGGTCTGCGGATGCCCCGTGGCGTCCAGGTCGAACAGGTCGCGGTGGGCCCAGACCTCGGCCGAGTCGTGGGCCACGAAGATCGGCATGTCGCCGAGGATCAGGATGTCCTGCTTGCGTGCATGCTCGCGTACATCCTGCCACTGGTCGAACAGGACGAACTGGGCGAAGCGCACGGCCTCCAGGGCCTGGGCCGCTTCGGCCTCCACGGCCGCCAGGGCGGCCCGATCGCGATCGCGCAATGCGGCCGGCCATTCCCACCAGGGGCGGCCGTCCTCGCGGCCGCAGATGACCACGAAACGGGCAAAATCATCCAGCCAGACCGGACCCTGGGCATCAAGGAAGGCCTGGTAGGCCTGCGCCCAGCCCTCGCCCGCCTGCCCCAGCCGCTCCCGCGCCTGTTGCAGCAGGGTCTCGACCGGCCCGTCGTCCGCATCCAGCCCCGCCCGTGCGGCCAACCGTTGCGGGTCGATCAGGCGCACATCGCCGGCGAAGGCGGAGATACTGGCGTAGGGCGAACCGTCCTCCTGCGGCGGATGCAACGGCAGGATCTGCCACAGGCTGAACCCGGCATCCCGCGCCCAGTCCAGAAACCGGAAGGCCTCCTGCCCGAGCGTCCCCACCGGGCCCGGGCCCGGCAGTGAGGCCGGATGCAGCAACACACCGGCCCGCCGGCGCTGCATCAGGGGATTACAGTGTTCTTCGCCCGCCTCCATCGGTTACTGCCCCTTGCGCATGGTGCCGCCGGAGGCGGGATCACCACCCCCGACCGAGAGCACCTCGCCCAGTGACTCGGGCACTTCAAGGTCTGCCAGCTGGTACAGCCGCGCCAGGTGGCGGCGGTAGAGCTGTTCGAAGTCGCTGACCGAGCCGGCCGGGTTGTATTCCCCGAACCACCAGCACCAGTCAGAGCCCTCGCACACCGCCAGCTGCTTGCGCAGGGCCGGCGTATCCAGCGCGGGATGCCGGGCAATCGCCTGGTCCACCGCGGTCCACGCCTCGATCAGGCGGTCCCAGCCCAGGTTCTTGTCCGGATCGCCGATCCAGGTGGAAAAGGTCCCGTAGACCCAGGAGCCCGCCACCAGTCCGGACAGTTCGCCCCGGTCGGCCCGCGGGCCAGTGCGCTGGCAGACGTCCGAAAAGGTGCACAGGTTCAGCCTCGGGTTTTCCGCCAGGCGCTCATACAACGCCCGCAGGAAATGGAAGCCGTTGTCCGGGTAGTATTCCCAGGCGTTCTCGCCATCCAGGATGACGGCCACCACGCCACCCTCGGGCGAAACGGAGGCGATATTCTCCAGGTGATGGACGAAATCGCCGACTGCGTCGTCGGCATGCCAGTCGGCATAACGAAAACCGATGGCATCGGACAGCCCGTCATCACGGAAAAACATCTCGGTTTTGGCATCCGCCAACCGATAAGGTCGGTGCAGCCAGCCCTCCTGTTCCGCCGATCCGGTATTGGATTCGGCCGTCTGACCCGCTGCGGCCAGGCTGTTACCCAGCACCGTCTGGCCACTGGCCGTCCAGCAAATATCGTAGTCATCCAGCAGGCGCACGGTCGCCTCGCTGATGCCCCCCTCCGACGGCCAGCAGCCACGCGGACGAAAGCCGAAATACTGCTCGAACACCTCCAGCCCACGTTCGATGTGCCAGCGCACGCGGGCCTCGCCATCCGGGTAGACCGGGGCCTGTGGCAGGGCAATATCCGGCATCGCATCGCGAGCGGAACCCAGATCCAGCAGCAACGGCATGATCGGGTGGGCATACGGGGTAAACGACAGCTCCACCCGCTCCTGCTCCGCCAGCGCACGGTAGCGCGGCAGGATCGCCTTGACCTCGTCCCGGATCAGTTTCAGCAACCGTCCGCGGACATCGCGATTGAACCCCGTGTCCGCCTTCAGCCAGCCCTGCACCTCCGGATACGCCCGACGCACCGTCTCCCCCAGCCAGGCCAGGTGGTAACAGGTCGCCAGGTCCTGGAAGTAGCGGGTGTCCAGATGCGCCAGCAGCACCGGATCCTCCAGCGCCTGGCGCGCCAGGGCCGCCAGGCGCTCGAACAGCGGGAACGGCTCGATCATCCGCGGGGCATGCGCCCGCAGGCAGACGCGCAGGATCTCGCGGCGCTGCACCGGGTCCACCGGCACGATGTCCATCTGCAGCAGATCCAGCACCGGATCACCGAAGCTCGAGCGGTTGCCGATGCCGCTCTCCAGCCGCTCGCCGTAATCGGCAATCTGCTCCAGCAGGATCGGGGCGAAGTTCACCACCGCGCGCGCCTGGGGGCAGGCCTCCAGGTGCGCGGCCATGTCGGTGTAGTCCTTCAATGCGTGCAGGTAGGTCCACGGCAACACGTACTCACCCGCGCCCGAGTCGTAGTATTGCGGCTGGTGCATGTGCCAGCACAACACCACATCGAGCTGCGGCGGCTGCGTGGCGAGCGCAGTGGAACTGCCGGATTCAGCGGACATGATGAGTGGCCTGGCCCAGCATTTCCGGCGTGACCACGCGCACTCCGCCCGGAGAGACGAAGTAGTCGCGGGCATCCGCCTCGTCGTCCACCCCGATCTCGGTCCCGTCCGGCACCTTGCAGCCCTTGTCGATCACCGCGTTGCGGATCACGCAGTTCTCGCCAATGGTGACGCTCGGCAGAATCACCGAGTCCTCGACCGTGGCGCAGGCGTTCACCTGCACGTTGGAGAACAGCAGCGAGTGGCGCACGGTACTGCCGGAAATGATGCAGCCGCCGGAGACCATGGAATCGATCGCCATGCCGCGCCGGTCCTCGTCGTCGAACACGAACTTGGCCGGCGGCAGCTGTTCCTGGTAGGTCCAGATCGGCCATTCCGAATCGTACAGGTTGAGTTCCGGGGTCACGCCGATCAGCTCCAGGTTGGCCTGCCAGTACGAGTCGATGGTCCCCACATCACGCCAGTAGCCCTGGCGCACGCCCTGCTCGTCGCGGAACGGGTAGGCCATCACCTGATTCCGCTCGATGATCTCGGGGATAATGTCCTTGCCGAAGTCGTGACTGGAGAAGGTGTCGTCGGCATCCTTGATCAGCTGCTCGAACAGGAAGTCGGTATTGATCACGTAGATCCCCATGGAGGCCAGCGAGTGGGTCTTGCTGCCGGGGATCAGCGCCGGCTCCTCCGGCTTCTCGGCAAACGAGGTAATGCGGCTGGCGGCATCCACGCCCATCACCCCGAAGGCCTTGGCGCGCTCTTGCTCTACCTCCAGGCAGCCCACGGTCATGTCCGCGCCGCTCTCCACGTGGAAGGCGATCATCTGGCCGTAGTCCATCTTGTAGATGTGGTCCCCGGCCAGGATCAGCACGTAGCTCGGATTGTGCTGCCGGATAATGTCGATGTTCTGGTAGACCGCATCGGCCGTTCCCGCATACCAGGAAGTCTCGATGCGCTGTTGCGCCGGCAGCAGCTCGATGAATTCGCCGAATTCCCCGCGCAGGAAGCTCCAGCCGCGCTGCATGTGCTGGATCAGCGAGTGCGCCTTGTACTGGGTCACCACCGCCACCTGACGGATGCCCGAGTTGATGCAGTTGGACAGGGGGAAATCGATAATGCGGAACTTGCCGCCAAAGGGCACGGCCGGCTTGGCCCGCCACAGCGTCAGTTGTTTCAGTCGCGAGCCGCGCCCGCCGGCCAGGATCAGGGCCAGGGTCTCCCGCGTCAGGCGGCTAACGTAGCGTTGCGGTTGCGGAGTCATGCACCCTTCCTTGCTTAGTCATGTTGTACTAGAGACCGTAAACCCGAATTCCGTCGTTCCACATACGAAATGCGAGTTGGATCCGAGTATGGCAACAGCCCCCGACAAATGCACCCGTTCCGTCGCCGATTCGTTAGGACGCCTGACCGAGGCGCGGCTACATGATCCCCACCGCGTCCTCGGGCGCCATGCGCTGGATCAACAAACCACCTGCTACCGGGCCTGGCTGCCACATGCGAGCGCGGCGTCCATCACACTTTTTGACGGTCGTCTCGCGACGCTGGAACCGGCTGCCGGGTTCCCGGGGTTGTTCCTCTGGCAGGGGTCGGCGGACGACCTCCCCGCGCACCCGCAACTGGACTGGCAGCCCGAGGGTGGCACGACAACATTGCAGCAGGTCGATCCCTGGGCCTTCGCGCCGGACATCCCCGAATTCGACCGCCACCTGTTCGCCGAAGGCCGCCACTGGCATGCCCACCGCATGCTGGGTGCCCATCCGCTCACCCGCGACGGCATCCACGGCGTGCGCTTTGCCGTCTGGGCGCCCAACGCCGAGCGCGTCTCGGTGGTCGGCGACTTCAACCGCTGGGACGGCCGCTGCCACCCAATGACCGTCCACCCCGGCAGCGGCATATGGGAGCTCTTTATCCCGGACCTGGCCACGGAGACGCTGTACAAGTTCGAGATCCGCAACCGCGACCAGGGCAGTCTGCACCTGAAGGCCGATCCCTACGCCCGCGCCTACCAGCTCCGCCCCGAGACGGCCTCGCGGATCCAGCCCCCCAGCAGCTACGCCTGGGACGACGACCACTGGATGCGCAATCGCGACCCCGAGGCCTGGAAGCACCGGCCCATGAGCATCTACGAGGTGCACCTAGGCTCCTGGCAGCGCAGCCCGGAGGGCGAATGGCCCAACTACCGCGACCTGGCCGAGCGTCTGGTGCCCTACGCGCGCGACCTGGGCTTCACCCACCTCGAGTTGCTGCCGATCACCGAGCACCCGTTCGACGGCTCCTGGGGCTACCAGAGCACGGGGTTTTTCGCCCCCACCTCGCGCTTCGGCAACGCGGACGACTTTCGCTACTTCGTCGACCAGGCCCACCAGGCCGGACTGGGCGTGATCCTCGACTGGGTCCCGGGCCACTTCCCGCGCGACGAGTTCGCGCTGGCGCGCTTCGACGGCACGGCGCTGTACGAACATGCCGACCCGCGCATCGGCGAGCATCGTGGCTGGGGCACGCTGATCTTCAACTATTCGCGCCCCGAGGTCCGCAACTTCCTGCTCTCCAGTGCGCTGTGCTGGGTCGAGGACTTCCACCTCGACGGCCTGCGCGTGGACGCCGTGGCCTCCATGCTCTACCGCGACTACGACCGCGAAGGCGAGGACTGGCTGCCCAACATCCACGGCGGCAACGAGAACCTCGAGGCGATCGACTTCCTGCGCCACCTCAACGAGACCGTCCAGACCAGCCACCCCGGCGTCGCCATGATCGCCGAGGAATCGACCGCCTGGCCGGGTGTCAGCCGCCCACCGTCCATGGGCGGGCTGGGCTTCACCATGAAGTGGAACATGGGCTGGATGCACGACACCCTGACCTATTTCGGCATGGACCCGATCTACCGCACCCACCACCATGGCCAGCTCACCTTCGGCCAGCTCTACGCCTACAGCGAGAACTTCGTCCTGCCGTTCTCGCACGACGAGGTGGTGCACGGAAAACGCAGCCTGCGCGGGCGCATGCCCGGCAACGAGTGGGAGCAGCACGCCAACCTGCGCCTGCTCTACAGCTGGCAGTGGCTCTACCCCGGCAAGAAGCTGCTGTTCATGGGCCAGGAGTTCGGCCAGGGCCCCGAATGGTCCGAGGATCGCGAGCTGGACTGGTACGTGCTGCAGTACCCCCTGCACCAGGGCCTGCAGAATCTGGTGCGCGACCTCAACCGGGTGTACCGCGAAGACCCGGCCCTGCACGCCCGCGAATTCGAGCCGGACGGCTTCGACTGGCTGGACTGCGACGACGCCGGGCACTCCACGCTCAGCTTCGTGCGCCGCGACCACCAGGGTCGCCAGGTGGTCGTGGTGCTGAACCTGACGCCCATGGAACGCGCGGCCTATCCGGTACCCGCACCGCATGCCGGGCGCTGGCGGGTCACCCTGAACACGGATGCGGAAGTCTACGGCGGTGGCTCACGCGGCCCGGCAGAGGCCTACGCCGAGCCGCTCGAACGTCACGGCCATCCCGCCACGCTCTACCTGCACCTCCCGCCGCTCGCGGCGCTGCTGCTGGAACCGGTCGCAGACTGACATCACGTCGCCTCGGCTACTCGATGCCCAGACGCTTGATCTTGCGCCACAGCGACACGCGGTCAATGCCCAGCAGCCGCGCAGCCCGGGTGCGGTTGCCTCCGGTCTGCTCCAGCGCCTGACGGATCTGCAACACCTCCTGCTCTTCCAGCGTCCGCAGCGGGGCCGCGTCCTCGTGCACTACGCGGGCGCGGGTCTCGCGCAGGGCGCGCGGCAGATCGGCCAGGGTCAGATTCGCCGTACGTGCCAGTGCCACCCCGCGTTCGATAATGTTGGACAGCTCGCGCACGTTCCCGGGGTAGTCATGCTCGACCAGGCGCTCCAGCGCCTCCGGCTCGATGTCGTCGATGCGCTTGCCCATCGACAAGGCGTGGCGCTTGAGGAAGTAGTAGGCCAGCAGCGGGATATCGTCGCGCCGATCGCGTAGCGGTGGCAGCAGCAGGTTCACCACGTTCAGACGGAAATACAGGTCCTCGCGCATCTCGCCACGATCCACCGCACGATCCAGGCGCCGGTTGCTGGCGGCGATCACTCGCACATCCACCGGGATCGGCGTCCGCCCGCCGACCCGCAGCACTTCGCGTTCCTGCAGGACCCGCAACAGGTTCACCTGCATCGCCGGACTGGTCTCGGCGACTTCGTCGAGGAACAGTGTGCCCCCCGCCGCGGTCTCGAACAGGCCCTTCTTCTGCTGGGTGGCCCCGGTGAACGCGCCCTTCTCGTGGCCGAACAGCTCGCTGCTCAGCAGTTCGTCCTGCAGTGCCCCGCAGTTGACCGCGAGAAACGGCCCCTCGGCCCGCGCGCTGTGGTTATGGATGTAGCGCGCCAGCAATTCCTTGCCGGTCCCGCTCTCGCCCGTCAGCACCACATTGCAGTCGGTGGGCGCAATCTGGCGCGCGGTCTCCAGCAACCGCTGCATGGCCGTGTCCTGTGCCACCAGGGTCGCCTTGCGCCCGCCCTGGTCCACTTGATCGCGCAGGGTGCGGTTGTCGCGCCGCAGGCGGGTGAATTCCACCGCCTTGGCCACGACCTCGCGCACCTCGTCGATACGAAACGGCTTGGCAATGTAGTGGAAGGCCCCGGCCTTCATCGCCTCCACCGCGGAGTCCAGGGTGGCGTGCCCGGTGATCATGATCACCGCCAAGTCCGGATCCAGCTCGCGCGCCCGGCGCAGGATCTCCATACCGTCCACCCCGGCCATGCGCAGGTCGGTCAGGACGGCGTCAAAGCGCTCCTGCTCCAGTGCGCGCAAACCCGTCGCTCCCTCCTCGCGGGTCGTCACAGAATACGGGGAATGCCGAAAGACCTGCTCCAGCTGGCGGCAGGCAATCGGCTCGTCGTCAATCACCAGCAGGCGCGCCTCCCGCATTTCGCCGGCCGGAGACGTCCGATGACCGTTGTCCTCGCGACTCATGCGCGGTCCCCGCATTCGCAGGGCAGCCAGACCTGGAACCGCGTCCCGCCCATCGGGCAGCGACTGACGCCGATTGCCCCTCCGTGGTCCTGGACGATTTCCTGGCCCACGAACAGGCCCAGGCCCGAACCGCTCCCCTCGTCCCGTCCGCGGTAAAACGGCTCGAATACGTGATCCAGCGCCGCGTCCGGGATCCCCGGGCCGTCGTCGTCGATCGAAATCCGCACGACCGGGGTCGAATCCTGGCCGTGCACCACAAGATCGCCGACCACATGCCCGCCGGGACCCGGCCTCAGGTCAGCCAGGCGGCCCCGCTGGGCCTGGATGTGGACTTCTACGTCGTCGCCCCCTGCCTCGAAGGCATTGCGTAACAGGTTCACGAACACCTGCTGCAACCGCTCGGGGTCCACGGTGACCTGGAGGGCATCATCCACTCGCATGGTCACCTGATCCGCAGGGAGCGTGGCACGGATCAGATCGAGTGCCCCGTCCAGGATGGTCTGCAGCGAGCGGCACTCCTCCCGTTTGGGGCTCCGAGGCTGCTGGCGCGAATACATGAGCAGTCCGCGCACGATGTTCTGCGCCCGCGCCGTCTCGCCCTCGGCCTGCTGCAGCCACTCTTCCAGCAAGGCCGGATCACCGCCCCGCCCTTCCTCCGCGACCAGCTGCAGTGCCGTGGAGATATTGCCCAAGGGGTTGTTCAACTCGTGGGCTACACCCGATACCAGCACCCCCAGGGCCGCCAGCCGCTCGGAACGGCGCAGATCCTGGCTCCGCGCATCCAGCTCATCCAGCATCGCATTGAAGGCGTGGGTAAAGGACACCAGTTCACGATCCTGGTTGGGCGCGGTCAGACGCCTGCGCGACCCCGCCCCGATCGCCCGCAGCTGGTCCTCTACCGAGCGCAGCGGGGCGAGGATCCGCCGCGCCAGCCACCAGCCGCCCAGAAGGACCAGCACCAGCACGATACTCGTCGCCAGCAGCAATTCCGTACGTGATACCTGAACCCCGGTGCGCAGGTTCTCGCGCTCGCGCTGACTCAGCACCTTGGTCAGCGCCGAGGCCTCGCCGCCGGCGTTGCGAATGGACTCGACCAGCTGCTCGCGCCGCTCACCCGCCAGCCCGGGATACCGGCCCAGCCCCGTGCGATACAGCTCCAGAACGGCCTGTAACTCGTCGAGCTCGCCGGGGCGCGCATGTTGCGCCAGCGCCGCCTCGTTCTCGCGCACCCGTTCCAGCGCCGCCTCGGCATGGTCCCGCGCCGCAGCCAGGTCCCCATGCTCCCCGGAGCCATAGAACTTCTTCTCGAAGCGGCGCATCTCGAGACTGTCCTGCAACAGCTCGGCTACCACGTCCCCCTGTTGCAGCCGCGTCTCGATGGTCGAAAGCGCGATGTACTGCGCGAGCACCAGACCCAGCACCAACCCAACCACTCCGGCATACACCCAGCGGACCTTGCTGCGCAGACTGCGCCCCATAACGTTACTCGTTGCAATAGCGACCGCTACATTCTGCAACGCCCGGATGGTCGCCCGCAACGCTATTCGCGGCCCCTCACCTAGTCAAACGTTACAGGGTGCAACACACGCCTCCTCAGCACCGCATCACAAACCGGATAAGTCATTGTTTTCATGGAGTGGCACGCGATCTGCATAGAGGCTTCGTGGACGAACCACAACGGAGACATCGATGCCTGCCCTGAGCCACACCATGAAACAGATCCTCGAAGGCCTGGCCTATGCCGACCTCGCCGAGATGCAACCGATGGGCGACAAGTATCGTGCGCTCGCAAACGATAACCCGACCGCGAATCCGCCATCGGTCAGCGCACCTCAAGCCGCTGCGCAGCCCGCACCGCGCCGGCGGATTGGCCTGTTCGTCGGGCCATTCGCCCCGCGCCCCGTGTTCGACTATGCCGCCGACAGCTGCGAGCGCCTGGATGCCGAGCTGGTTGTCCTGACCTTTCTGGGCAAGGCCGAGGCAGGCGCGCTGATCGACGGCTTCATTCGTGACACTGGGCCCCTGCCGCACGGCGTTCACATCGAGGCCCTGACCGGCGACCCGGAACGGGCCCTGCGCCGGGTCCTCGGTCGCGGTCTGCGTCTGGACTTCCTGGTCTGCGACGAACAGGGCTACCTCGGCCACCAGATCCTTGCCACCGAGACGGCCGCGGAATTGCCGGTGGTCATGGTCGCCGCACCCCGCAAACCGCGGCCGGGCGACACCCGGACCGCGCCGTCCGGCGCCGCGCTCCCCTCCGCGGGCTAGTCATCCCCGTCGAGTTGCAGACCCGGCCGCAGCGCATCGCGGCCGGGCCGAACACGTTGGCCCGAATCCGAAAAAAGGAACACCCCACCTACATGAATACCGACCGGATCTACCGCCTGTTTCCCTTTCTCGCCTGGTTTCCCATGTCCGGGAAATCCGTCCGTGCCGACGTCATGGCCGGCCTCAGCGTCGCCATGATCCTGGTGCCCCAGGGCATGGCCTATGCCACACTCGCGGGCCTCCCGGTGGTGTACGGGCTGTACGCCTCGGCGATCCCGGCGATCGTCGGCTCGCTGTGGGGCTCCTCGCGCTTTCTGCATACCGGGCCGGTCGCGATGCTGTCGCTGCTGTCGGCCGCGTCGCTCGCGCCGTTCGCGGTGGCCGGCACCGAATACTTTATCCAGCTCTCGATCCTGCTCGCGCTGATGGTCGGCATCATGCGCCTTCTGCTGGGCGTATTCCGCCTCGGCATCCTGATGAACTTCGTCTCCCAGCCGGTCATCGTCGGCTTCACCAACGCGGCGGCGCTGATCATCGGACTCTCCCTGATCAACACCTTCTTCAATGTCCCGAAGCCCGATACCGGCGCCTTCCTGACCGACTTTGCCGGCGTCATTGCCCAGCTGGGGGAGGCCCACTGGCCGACCATCGCCTTCGGCGCCGGCACCCTGGTCACCCTCATCGTGATGCGACGGATCATGCCCCGCCTGCCGGGCGTGCTGGTGGTCGTCGTGCTGGGTACGCTACTCAGCGCCCTGACCGGCTTCGAGAACAACGAACGCATCACGCATGGGCAGATCCAGGCCACCGACGTGCGCAACCTGTACCAGGAGCTCGCCGCAACCCGCACGGAGATGGGTACCACGTCGGAAGAGTTGAGCGAGGCCAACAGCGCACTCAAGGAGGCCGAGAAGGCGGGCGAGGAATCACCCGACCTGGCGGTGCGCGTGGCCCGCCTGGAGGTCCGCGAGTCGCAACTCAAGCGCGAACTGAGCGACCTGCGCATAACAGCCCACCAGGTGCGCCTGGAGCGCACCGAGACCGCAGACGGCCAGGCGCGCTACCGCGCCTGGCATGCCGATGCCGAGGGCCGCCCATGGCGGCTGTCCGGCTTCGACGAGGAGCGCATCATTGTCGCTTCCGGCGGCCAGGTGGTCGGCACGATCCCCCAGGGACTGCCCAGCCTGCAGCTACCGGTGCTGGACTGGGAGGTCATCCCGGCCCTGCTGCCCGCCGCGTTCGTGATGGCCCTGATCGGCTTCATGGAGGCGACCTCCATCGCGCGCGCGCTCGCCGCCCAGCGGCGCGAGAAGCTGAACCCGAATCAGGAACTGATCGGCCAGGGTCTGGCCAACATCGTCGGGAGCTTCTTCCAGTCCTACTCCGTCAGCGGCTCGTTCTCGCGCTCGGCGGTCGCGGCCCGCTCCGGCGCACAAAGCGGACTGTTCGCGGTGGTCAGCGCGATCGGCGTGCTGATCACCATGCTGTTCCTGACCCCCTATCTCTACCATCTGCCCCAGGCAGTGCTGGCGGCCATCGTGATATCGGCGGTGTTCGGCTTGCTCGACTTCCGGGCCCTGGCGCGGTCGTGGACCATCAACCGCGCCGATGGCCTGGCCGGGTTCCTGACCTTCTTCGTCACGTTGTACATGGCCCCGGATCTCGCGAATGGCGTGATCGTCGGCGTAATCCTGTCATCGCTGCTGTTCCTGGTCGGCACCGTGCGCCCGCGCTCCGAGATCCAGGGCCTGCGCCCCGACGGTTCCCTGGCCGGGGCGATCAGCAACGACCTGCGTCCGGCCGGCCCGAACTTCACCGTACTGCGCTTCGATGCCTCGTTGGTGTTCATGAACGTCGCCCACTTCGAGGACGCGGTCATGGACGCCGTCGCGCGCAACCCGAATGCCCGGGCGGTGCTGGTGCTCGGCAACAGTATCAACCGCATCGACGCCTCGGGCGTGGACAAGGTGCGCGCCCTGATCAGCGATCTTGCGGCCGCCGACTGCAAGCTGATGTTCAGTGGTCTCAAGAAACCCGTCCGCGAGGCCATGGAACGTGCCGGCCTGCTGGACGAGATCGGCCGCGGAAACATCTTCCCCAACAAGCGCGTCGCCCTCGCCGAACTGCAGCAGCGCGCCCTCGGCACCCCGGACCGAGTGGAAACCGCCAACCCGGCACCACCCGGCGCTCGAGGCGACGATAATCCATCGTGAAGGGAGGCCGGGACTCGCCCATGCAAGGCCGGCCTTCCCGTCTATACTCGGCAGAAAGCGAGCATGCAACCCGTGGCGAACCCGAATTGACGCGTTTCGAGGAGATCCAGCTGGACGGCGCACACGCGATTGGGCCTTTGCGTGGGGGCCGCCTGATCAGAACCTTTCCTGACGCGCCCGGGGCGCAATGCGATACTGACGCGCAGCCGGTCCTTGCCACTCCCCAGAACCCACCATCAGGTCTCGAACTCATGAATCTGCGCCTTCTCTACCTTGCCGTCGCCCCGCTCATCGTCCTGCTGGCGGCGTGCAGCCCCGGTCAGTCCGACACCATCCCGCTCGAGTCGATACAGGCCATCGTCGACATCGGCCAGGAACACGGTTTCGACACCTTCGAGGAACTGGAGGCAGAAAGTGACCGGGAATTCGTCCTCAAGGGCTGGGACGACGCACAGCTGCGCATGGAGACCCGGTTTAATCTGGATGGTGATCTGCTTCGCGAAGAACGCGTACGCGACCCCGATCACGCGGCGGGCATGACCGCCCAGATGATGCTCCGCTCAGCGGCTGTCGCGCGGGATCACGGCATGCTCCGCTTCAAGGAGATCGAGTTCGAAGACGACGGCGTCATCGAGCTCGAGGGCATCACCGAAGACGGCGACGAGCTGAACATCCGACTCGATGGCGAAGATTTTACGCTGCTGTCACTCGAACGAGATTGACGAAACGCTAACCCCTTCGCCGCCCTCGAACCGCCCCCGGTCGGCATGACCGACGCGCGAGGGTTCAGGCCTCCGGGCGCAGGTGCGGGAACAGCAGCACGTCGCGAATCGAGGCGCTGTCGGTCAGCAGCATCACCAGGCGGTCGATGCCAATGCCCTCCCCGGCGGTGGGCGGCAGGCCGTACTCCAGCGCGCGGATGTAATCGGCATCAAAGTGCATGGCCTCGTCGTCACCGGCGTCCTTCTCCGCAACCTGGGCGCGGAAGCGCTCGGCCTGGTCTTCCGGATCGTTCAGCTCGGAGAAGCCGTTCGCGATCTCGCGCCCGCCGACAAACAACTCGAAGCGATCGGTGACGAACGGGTCATCGTCGTTGCGCCGCGCCAGTGGCGAGACCTCGGTCGGATAGGCGGTAATAAAGGTCGGGTGACGCAACTGGTTCTCGGCGGTGTACTCGAAGATCTCGGTCCACAGCTTGCCCAGACCGAAGCTCGGCTTGATCGGGATCTCCAGGCGCTCGCAGTGCGCGCGCACCTTCTCGATATCCTCGAGGTCGGCGTCCGCGATCTCGGCATTGTGGGCCAGGATCGCCTCGCGCACGCTCATGCGGGTGAACGGCTTGCCAAAATCGTAGCTCTCGCCCTGGTACTCAATGGTGGTCGTGCCCAGCACGTCCTCGCACAGTCCGCGCAACAGGGTCTCGGTGCGATCCATCAGCGCGCGATAATCCACGAACGCCTCGTAGAACTCGAGCATGGTGAACTCGGGGTTGTGCCGCGTGGACAGCCCCTCGTTGCGGAAATTGCGGTTGATCTCGAAGACCTTCTCGAAGCCGCCGACCACCAGGCGCTTGAGATACAGCTCCGGCGCGACGCGCAGGTACAGCGGCATGTCCAGCGCGTTGTGATGGGTGGTGAACGGCCGCGCGGTCGCCCCGCCCGGGATCACCTGCATCATCGGCGTCTCCACCTCGATGAAGTCCTGATCCTCGAAGTACTCGCGGATGTAGCGCACGATCCGGGTACGGGTGCGGAACAGCTCGCGGCTGTCCAGGCTGGTGATCAAGTCCACGTAGCGCTGGCGATACCGCTGTTCCTGATCGGTCAGGCCGTGGAACTTTTCCGGCAGCGGACGCAGGCTCTTGGTCAGCAGACGCAGCTCGTCGAGCTGGACCGTCAATTCCCCGGTCTTGGTCTTGAACAGCGTGCCCTGGCCACCCACGATATCGCCCAGATCCCACTGCTTGAACGCCGGGTACACGCCCTCCGGCAGGCTGTCGCGCTGCGCGAACAACTGGATGTCGCCCGACTGATCGCGCAGGCGGATGAAGCTTGCCTTGCCCATCACGCGCTTGCCGACCATGCGCCCGGCGACCGTCACGCGAATCCCCTGGGCCTCCAGCGCCTCGCCTTCGGTCTCGTCGTGCGCGGCGTGCAGCGCACCCGCCAACGCATCGCGACGGAAATCGTTGGGGAACGCCGGACCGGCCGCGCGCAGCTCGTTCAGCTTGCTGCGGCGCTGCGCGACCAGTTTGTTCTCGTCAGTGGTTTCGGTCATCAGAAATCCATGCAATAGATAGACTTACAAGCCACTCTTGAGACTGGCTTCAATAAAGGGGTCGAGGTCGCCGTCGAGCACACCCTGGGTGTTCCCGACCTCCACGCCGGTGCGCAGATCCTTGATCCGCGACTGATCCAGCACGTAGGAGCGGATCTGGCTGCCCCAGCCGATGTCGGACTTGGTGTCCTCCACCGCCTGCTTCTCGGCATTGCGCTCCTGCAACTCGCGCTCGTACAGCTTGGCGCGCAGCTGGTTCATCGCCATCTCGCGGTTCTTGTGCTGCGAACGCCCGGCCTGACACGCCGCCACCACTCCGGTCGGGACGTGGGTAATGCGCACCGCCGAGTCGGTGGTGTTCACGTGCTGACCACCGGCGCCGGAGGAGCGATAGGTATCGACCCGCAGATCGGCCGGATTGATCTCGATCTCGAAGTTCTCGTCGATCTCCGGGGAGGCGAACACCGACGCGAACGAGGTATGCCGGCGGTTGCCGGAATCGAACGGCGACTTGCGCACCAGCCGATGCACGCCGGTCTCGGTGCGCAACCAACCGAAGGCGTACTCGCCCTGGATGTGCACGGTCGCACTCTTGATCCCGGCGGTCTCGCCCTCGGAGAGTTCGGTGACCTCCGCCTTGAAGCCCTTGTGCTCGGCCCAGCGCAGGTACATGCGCAGCAGGATGTTGGCCCAGTCCTGGGCCTCGGTGCCCCCGGAACCGGCCTGGATATCGAGGTAGGCGTTGGCCTCGTCCATATCGCCGGAGAACATGCGGCGAAACTCCAGGCCCTCGATACGCGCGGTCAGCGCCTCCACATCGGCCTCGACCGATGCCGCCGTCTCCTCGTCATCGTCCGCCTCGGCCATCTCCAGCAGGTCCCGGCTTTCATCCAGCTGGGTGCCGATCTCGCGGATGTTGACCACCACGCCCTCAAGCTGGGCCCGCTCCTTGTTCAGCGCCTGGGCCTGCTCCGGGTCGTTCCAGATATCCGGGTTCTGCTCCAGCTCGCGCTGGACTTCCTCTAGCCGTTCTTCCTTGGCAGGGTAGTCAAAGATACCCCCTAAGGCCTTCCAGGCGGCCTTTCAGGTCATCGATCAGGGAATACAGCGCGTTCAGTTCCATGGCAGTTTCCGTCGGGTGCCGTGGCGCACACGGCAGGTTCGATCACGTGGCGAGAAAAGCCGCGCAGTATAACACCCGACAGCGGCTTCAGGGCCGGCGGGGACGGCGCCAGAACGCCAGCGTGTCGCGGCGTTCCAGCACCAGGGCGCCGGCGCCCGACCCGGCCGTGGATTGCGGATCAACAAATTCGAGCGCGCCCAGGCCGCCACGGATCAGAGCCCGCAGCTTCGGCGCCACCACGTCGTCGGCAACCGACTCCAGAAGCTCGAGCCGGCGCTCGAGCGACGGCGCCGCCTCCAGTGCCTCGACGACGACCACGGTGTCGCCGGATTCCGCCGGGTCGGCCGCCGGGTCGGCCGCCCAGTCGATGCCGGCACCCCGCGCCAGCCAGTGCGCGACCACACCGCCGCCACACACACGGCCCACACTCGTTGGGCCACCGGGATGCCCGGGCGACCAGGGCCAGAGGCCATGCACGGCCCCACGCCCCTCCCGCTCGCGCGCCAGATTCACCGGGTGCTGGAACCAGGCCATCTGCAAGGCGTTGGCCAGCACCTGCAGGCGCCGAGCTACATCGCCCTGCATCGACGGCGCCACCATCGCGCGCCCCATGCCGATCGACGGTGGCGGGCCCGACGCATCGCCCGCGGCGTCCATCCGCAACTCCCACAAGCCGTCTTCGCTCAGCGCCAAGGTCGCCCCGGCCGCCTCCAGTTCCGGCTGTGCAGCCGACCACAAGGCCTCGCGCTCGGCCTCCGACACCGGATCCACCGGATAGGCCACCAGGTCCTTCATCCCCGCAGTCAGCTGCACCGGCTGGACCAGCCAGGTTCGCCAGCCGGAATCGGTTGGCCGGTATCCCAGCCGCTCGGCCAACGCGGCCTCCCACCCTGGTGCTTCCGTGCCGGTGACCCCGCTCCGCGCCCGTCCCAGCCAGCGCGCCAGACGTCGCACAGAGAGCGGAGGCGCACCGGCCACCGCACCCTCGGGCGCTGCCCACAGGCCGGGCAACAGGTGAATCACCCGCCGGCTTGCACCCGGCCGCGTCATCGATCGGACCCGTAGCGCCCCTTCGGCACGTCGCGCTCCTTCGCCGGATCGTCCTCGATGCCCGGCGTGATGCGACCTTCGTCGTCATACGGGAGCCGGACATGACCGTAGCGAAGCACCAGCACTGCGCCTGCCAGAATCAGGACCCCGGCAGTCACCGCGATCAGCTCCCATACGTCCATGTCCTTCATGTCGATGATCACGTAGCGCGCCAGCGCGACGATCGCGATGTAGATCGGCAGGCGCACCGGGAGACGCCCGGAACGCAAGTAGATCCCGACCATCGCCAGCACCTCAAGAAAGATGAACAGCAACAGCAGGTCGGCCAACCCCACCCACATCGCCGAGACCATGGTGGCGATTTCCTGCAGGATCGCGATCACGGTGGCGACGGCGATCACCACCAGCACGGCCACTTCGACATGATGCAGGGCGCGGCGCCCGGCGCGTTCGACGTTCATGCATTCACCACAATTGCCCCAATACGTCCGGCCATCCTACCACCCGCCCCGGGCACGAACGCTCAATTCTCCCATTGGTCTATACCAATAGACACAACGATCTGAAGCACCCGCGATGACTAAACCTCTCCACATCAAAAGTCCGCCCGCTACGCACCGCATCCAGTGGTCCGCCGCACGCGGTTTCGTCGCGGGACTCGTCCTGCTGTTGCTCGCGCTGCCGGCCGCCGCGGAGGACTACCCCGCCGATTCCGCAATCGCGTGGCAGGACTGGGACAGCCAGCTTTTCGAGGAGTCCGAGGCACGCGAGCGGCCCATCTTCTTTTATTTTCACGGCCAGTGGTGCACTTGGTGCCGCGACTTCCAGGACGAGTCCCTGGAGAACCCCGACGTGGTGGACACCATCGACCAGCATTACATCCCGGTCCTGGTCGATCTGGACGAACGTGCGGATCTGTTCCGGCGCTACGGTGGCCGCGGCCTGCCCTTCGTGGTCATCGTGAATCACGAGGACGAGATGCTGACCCGCTTTACCGGTCACGTGAATGCCCGCGACCTGCAGAGCATCCTGGTGGCCCAGCGGGACATGTTCTCGGTCACCGGTCGCGAGATCACGCCGGACGATGCCGCGATCGACGATCTTGATGCCTTCATGGAGATGCTCGACGAGGTCTATGATGCCCGCGCCGACCGCCTGAGCGGCAGCGCCACCTTCGGCACCCTCAGCAAGCGCCCGCAGCCCTGGACCTATCGCTTCCTGCTCACCGCCGAAGCGTGGCGGGATCGCATGCCCGGGCTACTCGACCAGATCGCGGAGGACCTCTACGACGAGGTCGAAGGCGGCTTCTTCTTCTTTCACGACCCGGACCAGCGCGACCCGGTCCTGGCACTGGAGACCTCCAAGCGCCTGGACCAGAACGCCGCCTTCCTGTGGCTGTTCTCGAACGCCTACGAGACGCTGGGTGACGAGCACCACGCCGAGATCGCCCGCGGCATCCGCGACTACCTGCGCAATCAACTATGGGACGAGCGTCAGCTGCGTTTCGGCAACAGCCAGTACGCCGACCGCGACTACTACCAGCTGGACCCGGAGACGCGCACGCAAACCGACCCGCCCCGGGTCGACCGCAACACCTACGCCGACACCTCGGGCCAGGCCATCGCCGCCCTGGCGAACATGGCGCGGGTAATGGAAGACCGGGAAACGCTTGAGTGGGCGCGCGAGGCCCTGACGGCGCTGGATCGCTACCTGCAGACCGAACAGGGTTACCTCCACGGCATCTCGGCTACCGGCCGCCCGGCAATGGGGGGCTACCTGCCCTCGCAGATCTGGCCGGAGATCGCCCGCCAGGAATTGGCGCGCGCCACGGAGGCACTGGACGGGGAGCGACCGGAGATGCCCGACCCGCTCGCGGCACTGGACCGGCTGGAACCGTTCTTCAACAAGGAGCTGGGCGCCCACGCCGAGCGGATCGGCACCGATCTGGAACCCTGGTCGGAGACCCGCACCCAGGCGGCGCTGGCCTGGTGGCTCTACCACCTGCCGGACGCTGCCATCGAGGAATCCCACATCGATCGCGACATGGTGCGCGAACGCCTGCGCATCGAGCCCGGTGCCGACCCCGACGACGTCGCTCTGGGCTTCGACGCCCTGCGCCGGGGCTTCTAAAGCCCCGAAGCAAACCCTCGCGGTCGCTTATCCGGCGTCACACCACCCCCGGTTTCCCAGGATGGCGAGCCGAACCTGCGATGGGCCTGGCTCGGCCGTTACGCCTGTTGACGGAAGCCCGCGACCTCGCCCTGTAGCTTCTGTGCCAGGGCCTCCAGGGCCTCCACCGCCTGCTGCATCTCGTTCGCCCCGTCGGCATTGCGCACGGCGATGTCGTTGATGTGGTGGATGTTGCGGTTGATCTCTTCCGCCACCTGGCTTTGCTCCTCGGTCGCGCTGGCCACCTGGCGGGTCATGTCGTCGATGGCGGTCACCGAGTCGTGGATGTACTCCAGGGTCTCGCCGGCCTCGCCCGCCTTCGCCACGGAGGTCTCCGCATGCTGCTGGCTGACCTCCATCGCCTGCACCGCACGGGTGGCCCCGCCCTGCAGGCGCTGAATGATCTCGCGGATCTCCCCGGTCGAGTCGTTCGTGCGCTGTGCCAGGTGGCGCACTTCGTCCGCCACCACCGCGAAGCCCCGCCCGGCCTCGCCGGCCCGCGCCGCCTCGATGGCCGCGTTCAGCGCCAGCAGGTTGGTCTTCTCGGCGATCTCCTCGATGACCTGCAGGATCGTGCCGATGTTGTCGCTGTCACCTTTCAGCTCCACGATCACGTTGTTCGCCTGACGAATCTCGCCGGCCAGGGTGTTGATCGCCGCCTGGGTCGCCTGCACCACGGTGCGCCCGCCTTCCGCCGCACGCGTCGCCTGCCCCGCGCTCTCGGCCGTACTCTGCGTGTTGTTGGCGACCTCCTGCACCGTGGCAGACATCTGGTTCATCGCCGTGACCACCTGCTCTACATCACCGCGCTGTTCGTGAGTGGCACGCGTCATTTCATTGCTGCGCCCATCCAGCTGCCGCGCCGAGGCGGCAATCCCGTCCGCCGCGTCCGCAACCTGGCGAATGAGCCCCGAAAGCCGGTCCATCACCGTGTTGAAGGCCGCGCCGGTGCGCCCGATCTCGTCGTCGGTCGTCACCTCCACCCGGTGCCCGAGATCCGCGCGGCCCTCGCCGATCGCCTCCAGCCCCTCGGCCAGGCGCTCCATGGGGCGCGTCAGCACATTGGCGTAGAACCAGCCAATACCCAGCGCCACCACGAACGCGACGATCCACAGCACCCACAGCAGCCACCACAACTGGGTCACCAGCGCCGCGTCCACACCCGCAGCGAGATCGCCCTTCATGGTGTGGAAGGTCACCCCGCCCATGATGGACAACGGCACGGTGCTCACCACGATCACCAGGATAATCAGCTTCAGTCGCAGCCCACCCAACGGTCCAATCTTCATCGACGCCCTCCTTTCCGTCCCTTAACGACCAGCCGATCCCGGTCTTGAGCCCGACACAGTATCCATCCGCCCCGCCCCTATCGTCTTGACCCGGGTCAACCCCAGGTCCCACGACAAGCCGAAAAACCGTTTCACCACGAAACGAATGAAGGCACGAAGAAGATCAACGGCGATTGCGCCAGAAAGGACACGGAGTTCACGGAGAGGATGGAAAGGCTGTCAACTTGAAGCAGGGGGCTCGCTTGGTTTCAGCGGTGGGGCCAGCGGCGATGGCTAACGGACGTTCCAGACAGAATTCGTCCTTTCTCTGGGTCCTCCGTGTCCTCTGTGTTAATACGCCTTTGGCCTTGACCTTCTTCGTGCCTTCGTGCGCTTCGTGGTGAATAAAGCCCTTGAGCGGGCGCTCGCCTCACCCCCGATACCCAGACACAAAAAACCCGCGGGCCCGAGACTCGGGACCGCGGGTTCGCGGTACTGCGTTAGCGGATCCGCTTACCGGCTGCGGGCCGCGCGGTTGCCGCTGGCGGACGGGCGACCGTTGCCGCCGCGACCCCCACCGGGCTTGCCACCGCGACCGTTGCGCGGGGCGCCACTGCGGGCACCTCCGCCCGGCTTGCCACCCGGACCACCACGGCGATTGCCGTTGCCGTCATTGGCAGCCGGTTTCGGCGTGGCGAAGCCCTCGGTTTCGATACGGTCGATCGGGCGCTTGATCAGGCGTTCGATGCCCTTCAGCAGCTTGATCTCCTCGCCATCCACTAGCGACAGCGCGGCGCCGTCGGAGCCGGCACGCCCGGTGCGACCGATGCGATGCACGTAGTCTTCCGGCACGTTCGGCAGCTCGAAATTGACCACCTGCGGCAGCTGGTCGATGTCCAGCCCGCGCGCGGCGATATCCGTGGCTACCAGGACCGGCACCTGGCCGGACTTGAACTGCTTCAGCGCCTTGGTGCGCGCCGCCTGGCTCTTGTTGCCGTGGATCGCCTCGGAGCGCACGCCATCCTTCGACAGCTTCTCGGCCAGGCGATTGGCGCCATGCTTGGTGCGGGTAAACACCAGCACCTGTTCCCATTTGTTGGTGCGGATCAGGTGGCTCAGCAGCTCGCGCTTCTGGCTGGTCTCGACCAGGTGCACGCTTTGCTTCACGCCCTCGGCGGTCGTGTTGCGCGGCGCGATGTCGATCTCCGCCGGGTTGTTCAGCAGGCCGTTGGCCAGCTTGCGGATCTCGTCGGAGAACGTCGCCGAGAACATCAGGTTCTGGCGGTTCTTCGGCATCATCGCAATCAGCTTCTTGATATCACGGATGAAGCCCATGTCGAGCATGCGATCGGCCTCGTCGAGGACCAGAATCTCCACACCGGACAGGTCGATGGTCTTCTGATTGGCGTGATCCAGCAGACGCCCCGGCGTCGCCACCACGATGTCCATGCGATCACGCAGGGCCTTGATCTGCGGGTTCATGTTGACACCGCCGAAGATCGTCATCGAGCGCATCTTCAGATTGCGCCCGTAGGTCTTCACGGATTCGTGAACCTGCGCAGCCAGCTCGCGGGTCGGGGTCAGCACCAGGCAACGCGGGCGGCCATTGCCGGCCTGCGGCGCATCCGAGGTGGAAAGGCGCTGCAGAATCGGCAGGGTGAAGCCCGCGGTCTTGCCGGTGCCGGTCTGGGCGGCGGCCAGCAGGTCGCCTCCCTTCAGGACTTCCGGGATGGCCTGGGCCTGGATCGGGGTCGGGTGCTGGTACCCGGAGGTTTCCAGCGCACGCAAAAGGGTATCGGCCAACCCGAGGTCGGCAAAGGTCGTATCAGTCATGGAATGCTCCAACGCCACCCGCCACTCGTTCAACACAGAGCACCCATCGGGGGAAACGAAATCAGGGGGATCACTGCGAGCCGGAAGGCTCTGGATCAAATGAACGGACGCTGACGGGCGGGGCGTTCGATCCGGGCACTATACGCCTTTTGTCAATGAAAAGACACCGCTCCATACCCCATCGGATATATATTTGTTTTGTGCGGGAATATCCGCTAGCTTCATCTCAAAAAAACCGATGCCAACGCAGCATCGGTCAGGCCGACGCGACCCCAAACAACAACGATCGGCCATCAGGGGAACAAAATGAAACGCAACCTGCCTGTCACCGGGATCGAGGTGGACTACCCGGAGAGTGCCAATATCCTCTCCACCACCAACCTCAAGGGGGCCATCAGCTACGTCAACCCAGAGTTCATCGACATCAGCGGCTTCGAGGAAGAAGAGCTGCTGGGCAAGAATCACAACGTGGTTCGTCACCCGGACATGCCCCCTGCCGCATTCGAGGACCTCTGGCAGACCGTTCAAGGCGGACGATCCTGGATGGGAATGGTCAAGAACCGCTGCAAGAACGGCGACCATTACTGGGTCAGCGCGTACGTCACACCGGTGACCGAGGACGGTCAAACGGTCGAATACCAATCCGTCCGCACCAAGCCGCAACGCGAGCTGGTGGAAAAGGCCGAATCCGTCTACACCGCCCTGCTCGAGGGGCGCATGCCCCTGTCGCTGCGTCTGCCACGCATTGGCATCAAGACCCGGGCCGTCGCCTCGGTGGCCGGTGGCGTGCTGCTGGGCCTGATTGCCAGCCTCGCCCTGACCGGCATCACCTGGGGCTCCGCACTGGTCTTCACCCTGACCACCCTGCTGGTCGCCGGCCTGCTCGTCTGGACCAGTCTGACGCCGCTTTGCCGCGCGGTGGCCCACGCCCGCCGCATTGCCAACAACCCGGTCAGCCAGTACATCTACACCGGGCGTACCGACGAGGCCGGCGAGATCCTGTTCGCGATGCAGATGCTGGAGGCAGAGGCAGGCTCGGTCGTCGGGCGCATGGGGAACGCGGCCGAACGCCTTACCCGGACCGCCGACGCCCTGGTCACTGCGGTCGGTGACAGCCGGCAAGCCTGCAACCATCAACAGACCGAGACCGAGCAGGTGGCGAGCGCCACCCAGCAGATGGTGAACAGCGTGCAGGAGGTCGCCCGCAGCGCCCAGGGTGCGGCCGATGCAGCCGACCGGACCGACCGCGAAGCCGGTGCCGGAAGCGGCGTCGTGGCCGAAAGCACGCAGGCTATCGAAAACCTGGGACAGCATATTCGCGATGGATCGGGTGTGATGGCCGAACTGGAACGCCACAGCCAGGACATCAGCAGCGTTCTGGACGTGATCCGCGGCATCGCCGAGCAGACCAACCTGCTCGCCCTGAACGCGGCGATCGAGGCCGCACGCGCCGGCGAACAGGGGCGAGGCTTCGCCGTGGTGGCGGACGAGGTGCGCACACTGGCCAGTCGAACACAGGATTCCACCGCCGAAATCCAGCAGATGATCGAGCGTCTCCAGGATCGCGCGCGGGCTGCGGTGGCCTCCATGGAGCAAAGCCGCACGCAGGCCGAAACCAGCGTCGAACAGGCCCGGCAGGCGGCGGCGGCACTCGAAAACATCACCTCGGGCGTCGGACAGATCCGCGACATGAGCACCCGGATTGCGGCCGCCGTGGAACAACAGGGGACCGCCGGGGAAGAGATCCGCCGGGGGGTCGACTCGATCCGCAGCGCCGCCGACACCACCGCGAACCGGGCCGATCAAAGCGACACCGCCGCCCGCGAGGTCGCGCAGCTCGCAACCGGACTGCAAGGCCTCGCCCGGCAGTTCTGGGCAAGACATCGCTGAAAGGGAAAGCTCCCCAGATGACTTCCCCATCCGATCGGTACCTGCGGCAACATATTGCCCTCGCCTCCGGCGTTCTGCTGGCGCTATTGCTGTTACCGCTGGCGATCTGGATGCTCGGGGCGGAGCTGCCCCGCATCCTGCCCAGCGAACACCTGACCGCCTTCCACACGGGCGCGGAGTTGTTCGCGGTGGTTGTGGCCGTACTGGTGTTTGCGGTGGGCTACCACGTAATCGACCGCCGCCGCGTGGCCGCTTCTCTGCTGCTGGCGTGCGCCTTCCTGGCGGTCGCGTTGCTTGATTTCCTGCACCTGATGACCTATCCGGCCATGCCGGATTTCATCACCCCGAACTCGCCACAACAGACCTTGTTGTTCTGGCTGGCCGCGCGCCTGGTCGCGGCGGCGGCGTTGCTCGCCTACGTGGCCCTGCCCATGGTCTCGCAAAGCGACGGTCCACCACGCCATGTCTACCTGATCGGGAGTCTCCTGCTAGTCGCCTTGCTGGCGTGGATCGGACTTTGGCATGCGGAGATCATCCCGCCCCTGTTCGACCCGGTCAGCGGGCTCACGCCCATCAAGGTGGGGCTGGAGGCGCTGGTGATCAGCCTGCACCTGGTCACCCTGGCCCTGCTCGCCCTGCGCCGTGAGCTGCTGCAACGTCCGGGCATGCCCCTGGTCGCCGCCGCCCTGGTCATCAGCATCGGCAGCGGGCTGTTCTTCATGTTCTACGAAGACCTGACGGACACCCCGTTTGTACTCGGCCATATCTACAAGCTCGCGGCGTATCTCCTGATCTACCAGGGCCTGTTCCTGGAAAGCGTACGCTCGCCCCTCCAGCGCCTGCACCAGGCCCACCGCGATATCGAGATGCGCGAGCAGCGTTACCAGCAACTGGTGGAGACGGCCCCCGACGGCGTGCTGGTCACCGACATGGACGGCCGTATCGTGATGGCCAATCGCAACATCGAACGTCTGTTCGGATATCCACGCCAGCAATTGATCGGGCAACCGGTGGAGCGGCTGGTCCCCGAGCGCCTGCGCGAACGCCACCGCATGCACCGGCGAACACATGCCCACACCATCAACCGCCGCACCATGGGGCAGGTGCCCCACCTGCGCGGGTGCCGCATCGACGGCACCGAGTTCCCGCTGGACATCAGCCTGAATGCTTTCGACGACAGCGAAGGCCGCCGCATCACCGCGTTCATCCGCGACATCACCGACCGCCAGCGCCGCGAGGCGCGGATCCAGCACCAGGCCACCCACGACAGCCTGACCGAACTACCCAACCGCTGGCTCCTGCACGACCGCCTGACGCAGGGGATCGCCCAGGCCGAACGTCACGGCCACCCGATCGCCGTCATGCTGCTGGATCTCGACAACTTCAAGATGGTCAACGACACCTTCGGCCATCACGAGGGCGACCAGCTGCTGAAGGCCGTGGCCGCCCGACTTCAGGGCGCCCTGGACCAGGAGGCGACCATCGGGCGTTTCGGCGGCGACGAGTTCATGATCCTGCTGACCAACGTCGAGGACGAACAGGCCATCGGCCAGGTCGCCCAGCGCATCCTCGGCATCTTCGACAGCCCGTTCCAGACCGAACACGCGCGCAACCTCGCCTCCACCGGGAGCGTCGGTATCGCCCTGTTCCCGCGCGATGCCCGCGACGAATGCACCCTGGTGCGTTACGCCGACATGGCGATGTATGAGGCCAAGCACTCCGGACGCAACACCTATGCCTTCTTCTCACAGCACCTGGACGCCCAGGTGCATGAGGAACAGCGCCTGCAGCAGCGCCTCCAGCAGGCGCTGGAGAACCACGAACTCGAGCTGCACTACCAGCCCCTGCTCGATGTCGCCTCGAACCGCATCATCGGCGTCGAGGCCCTGGCACGCTGGACGGACACCGAGCTCGGACCGGTTGCTCCGGCACGCTTTATCGCCAGCGCCGAGGCCAACGGACTGATCCTGCCGCTGGGCGACTGGGTCATCCGCACGGCCTGCGAGCAGCTCGCCCAGTGGTCCCGCGCGGGTCTCGACCTCCGCGTCGCGATCAACATCTCCGCCATTCAGTTCCGCCAACATGACCTGGTGGACCATCTGGGCAGGGCTCTCCGAGCCACCGGCGCCCCACCCGAGCACCTCGAAATCGAGGTCACCGAAACCGTGGCCATGGCGGACGTCGCATTGACCCGCGATCAACTGCGCGGGCTAAAGGCCTTGGGCATCCGGGTCGCACTGGATGATTTCGGCACCGGCTATTCCTCCCTTGCCTACCTGAAATCGCTGCCGATCGACAAGCTCAAGATCGATCGCTCGTTCATCGCCGACATCGGCCAGGACCCGGAATCCGACATGATCCTGCGCTCCATCGTCCACCTCGGCCACAGCCTGGGCCTGACCCTGGTGGCCGAGGGCGTGGAGACCGAGGCACAGCGCGACTTCCTCCGGACGATCGGCTGCGACCTCTACCAGGGCTGGATTCATTCAAGGGCCATGGCGCCTCTCGCCCTCGCCGACTGCCTGGAGACACGCCTGGTCTGAAGCGGGGCCCCCACACCACCCCGTCGTCCCGGACACCGCGTAGCGGTGATCCGGGATCCCCCGGCCGGCCACCGCGACACCGAAGATCCCGGCTCCGCGCTGCGGTACGGCCGGGATGACATCAAGGGGAAGGACACCCACCATCAGCTCGAACCAGCGAGCGATCATTTTGCGTATCGCTCCGCCTGGCCTCCAACGCCTGCGCGCCAGCCAGCAACAAAAAGGCCGCCCGAAGGCGGCCTTTCGTGACCGAATCCAGCCATTCGCGCCGCCATCGAACCCCCGGCGACGCGGCGCTGGATCAGTACCCCGTACTGCCGTGCACGTCCGGCGGGGCCTCGCGCGTCAGCATCGACCACGTCAGGTGCGCCATCACCTCGGGCGCCACCACCGTATGGCGGTTCCCGCTGTTCTGCATCCCCTCGCGCAGCTCCTGGCGGACCTGCGGCTGCCCGGTCAGATCGAAGATCACGTCCACCTGATCCCCGCGCGCCACGAGATCCGCAACCGACTCCAGCGGGATCCCCTTCGCCTCGGCCAGCCGGCGCCCCTCGGTCTCGCCCTGCTCCGAGGCCGCGCAGATCGTCATCCCCGGCAGACCGGACTCCAGCAACATCTCGAGGAAGCGGCCGCCCACCCGGCCAAGCCCCACCACTGCAATCTGAATCGACATATGCACTCCATCCTTTTCTATTTTTGTTGTTTCCATGCATGCCCACGGTTGCCATCCGCCGGGCACGCTCCCCGACTGTAGGCCATGTGCGGCGCCCACGCACGCCAACCCGTGCACCGGGCCGCCCCGCCCGCCATCCGGCCATTTGGAGCGGCCCGCGGCACGCCCTAGAGTGCCCTGAGTTTGCCAACCAACCGGAGCCCCCCCATGGAAAACGTTCACCTGCCGATCCGCGCAGACCGCCGCGAGCAGGGCAAGATCATTCAGCGCATCGAACGCCTGGAGGGAGTGGAGCTGGAATTCACCGACCTCGACGTCGGCGACTACCTGCTGCCAAACGGCGTCGTGGTCGAGCGCAAGTCCGCCACCGACATGGTGCTCAGCGTCGTCGACAAGACCCTGTGGGAGAGCGCCGCCAAGCTGAAGGCCAACTACCAGCAGGTCGTCTACATCGTGGAGGGGGACCTCTACGAGCCGCGTTTCCACCAGCAGGCGCTGGACATCCACCGCGCCCTGGCCCACCTGACGATCGCCCTCGGGATCAGCGTCCTGCCCAGCTCCGATGCCGACAACAGCGGCATGCTGATCTACCTGCTGGGGCTGAACGCACAGATCGAGCCGGACCCGTCTGACCGCCCGACCAAGCCCGACACCCGGCGCAAGGCTGCCGAATTCATCGTCAGCGGCCTGCCCGGCGTCGAGGCCGACCAGGCCCGCGACCTCCTGCGCGACATCGGCAGCGTGCGCGACATCATCAACGCCGATGCTGCCACCCTCGCCCAGACCGACGGCCTCGACGCAGAACGCGCCCAACGCATCGAATCCGTCGTCACCTACGGCAGCCGCACCACCTGAACACCCCCCGAGCGGCCAGCCGCACGACCCTCTGTGGGAGCCTGCTTGCAGGCGAAGCCCCCGCCAAAGCCGGACCTGGACAGCGGACGATTGGCGAGGTGATGCGAGTCGCGGGGCTCATCGCATCCGACAATGCTGCCAACCCCGGACACGGGCAACGGACGTAGGATGCCGATGAGCGCAGCGAATCGCATCAAGAGGGCGGGTGTTGTCCCGTGAACGGTGCGTTTCGCGATGCTCAACGCACTCTACGACGCGTTACGACGCGTTCCCCAGCCACCGCCGCAGGCCGCCGCTACGGCGGATCTGGCGCTGGCTGGCCGCAACCAGCGTGCCCGCACGTGGCTCCAGCAGGCTGAACCAGCGGCTGGCGCGGGTGATCGCGGTGTACGCCAACTCGCGGGTCAGGATCGGGCTGTCCGCGTCCGGCAGCACCAGGGCCACGTGCTCGAACTCCGACCCCTGGGCCTTGTGCACCGTCAGGGCAAACGCGGTCTCGATGGCCTCCAGGCGGTTGGGCAGCACCCAGCGCACACGCCCGCCGTCCCCGGCGGCCAGGAACGCCACCCGCAGCACCCAGTCTTCGCCCTTGGTGGCATCCGAGTCCGCCTCCGGCTCGCCACGCGCCAGCCAGGCCGGGACGGCCAGGGCAATGCCGATATCGCCGTTGATCAGCCCCAGCGCGTAGTCATTGCGCGTGACGATCACCGGGCGCCCCTCGACCCATTGTCCGCCGGCCCCCGGCCCGTCCATCCGTCCCGCGTCCCCCTCGAGCAGGCCGCGCGCCTGCAAGGCCGCGGCGACGCGCCGGTTCAGCGTCTCCAGCCCCCACGGGCCGCGGCGCACCGCGCACAGGAGCTGGAACTGCCCGTGGGCCGCCAGCACGTCGCGCGCCCAGTCCTCCCAGGCCGCGCGCGGGGCCGCCGGGGCCGGCCGCGCCGCCCGCAGGCCCTCGAGATAGCCCGCATAACCCACCGCCTCGCCCTCCGGCGTGTCCGCGCGCCCGTCCACCGCGAGCGTCACCAGTGCCGGGTCCTCGGGCCCAGCGAGTACCTTTTGCCGGACGGCATCGTCCCCGTCCGGCCCATTCAATGCCTCGCCCGTGTTCACCGCCGCGGCCAACCGCCCGATCCCGCTGTCCGCGCCGAAGCGATGACTCTCGCGCAGCATCACGATGTGCTGGTCCAGCGCCTGACCGGCCGCATCCTGCATGGCCGCCGGCACGGCCATCCCGGTCACGGCCTCCAGCCAGTGCGCGGTCTGCGGCGTGTAGTGCCCGCCCCCGGCGCGGTGGCACAGTTCGCCCAGCACCGCGCCGGCCTCCACCGAGGCGAGCTGATCGCGATCCCCCAGCAGGATCAGGCGCGCCGTGCGGGGCACGGCCTCGACCAGGCTCGCCATCAGCTCCAGGTCGATCATCGAGGCCTCGTCCACCACCAGCACATCCACCGCCAGCGGGTTGCGCGCCCCGTGGCGGAAGTGCCGGGTATCCGGGCGCGCCCCGAGCAGGCGGTGCACCGTCACCACCTCGGCGGGCAGGTTCCGACGCAGCGCGTCGCCATCGGGCAGCTGGTCCAGCCCCAGGCGATCCAGCGCCCCGCTGACCGAGGCATTCAGGCGCGCCGCCGCCTTGCCGGTCGGCGCCGCCAGGCGGATGCGCAGCGGGTCGTCCGGACCCTGCAACCCCTGCAACAACGCGAGCAGTCGCAGCACGGTGGTGGTCTTGCCGGTCCCCGGCCCGCCGGTAATCACACTGAAGCCGGACCCGGCCGCCAGGGCGCAGGCCAGGCGCTGCCAGTCCGGGTCAGTGGCAGCCTCCGCCGGCGGTCCGAACAGATGATCCAGCCAGTCCCGCGCCGCCTGCTCGTCCAGCGCACCTTGCCAGGCCTCGCGGTCCGCCAGGCGCGCGCGGATGGCCTGGCCGATGCGGCGCTCGCTCTCCCAATAGCGGCGCAGATAGACCTGCTCCCCGGTATACACCAGCGGCGTTCCACCCAATTCGCCCGGTCCGGCCAGGCCACTGTCCTGCAGGGCCTCCGCGACCTGCGCAACGGATACCCCCTGCAGTACCGACGAAGGTCGCGGCGGCGGCCGCGAACCCGGCTCGCCCTCCGGCGGCAGGGCCAGCGTGGCGTCGGGGGCCTGCAGCAATGCGTCCAATTCCAGACAGACATGGCCGCGTCCGACCTGATGGCTGGCCAGCGCCGCCAGCAGCAGGGCCAACGGCGACGACGCCGGGGCCTGCTCGTGCAGGAAGCGCACCAGCGCCCGGTCCACGCTGCGCAGCCAGCCGGCCTCCTCCCACTCGCGCAATAGGTCGAGCACGGCCTCCGCCGAGGCCAGGGGGCCCGTTGTCATCACCGCGCTCATGCCGTCGCCTCCCGGTTCGGGCCGGCCGCCATGCGGTGATCCAGCCATTCAATCAGCGCGCGCGGCGGACAGTGATGGAACACCCCGTGCCCCGGCGCATCCACGCCACGCAGGAACAGGTACACCCCGCCGCCCATGTGGTGGTCATAGTCGTAGCCCGGCAGGCGTGCGGCCAGCTGGCGATGCAGTGCCAGGGTGTAGAGCACCAGCTGCAGGTCGTAACGGTGTTCCAGCACCGCCGCCTGCAGGCGTTCCGGGGTGTAGGCCTGGGCCGAGGCTCCCAGCCAGTTGGACTTGTAGTCCGCCACGTAATAGCGCCCGCCGTGCTCGAAGACCAGATCGACGAATCCCTTCAGCATCCCGTTCAGGGTCACGTTCCCTAGCGGCGGGCGCGGTTGTCCGGGCAGGATCTGCGCGCGGACCCCCTGATCCAGCTCGCCCGCCTGCAGGTTGCGCGTCGGATACAGGAACTCCAGCTCCGGCTGATAGGTGGTCAGGCCGCCCAGACTGAAATGTTCGCCGTCCTCCAGCGGGAAGGCGACCGCAAGCAACTGCTGCATCCAGTCCGCGACCGTCTCCGACCACTCGCCCCAGCCCCGCCGCTCGCAGCGTGTCGCGATCTCCTGCGCCATCCGTTCGGGATCTGCCGCCTGCGCAGCGAGCCCCTGCTCCGCCGCCCACTCCAGCAGCCCGTGGAGGAAGGTGCCGGGCCCGGGCCCGCGCGGGAAGGCATGCAGCCCACTGGCCGCGCGCGACTCGGGCTCCGACGCCTCCACCGGCGGCCGACTCGCATCCGCCACCCCCTCGCGCAGCACGTCCTCGCGCGCCGAGTCGGGGGCCACCGGCGCGACCCCCTCGTCATGCGCGGCAATCGCACTGTAACTGGCCACCCACCAGCGCTCGAAGCGGCGCGGCGGCGGCACCCGGGCCGGCCCCGTCGCGGTCGTGGCACTGCCCATCTGCGCGGCCACCGCGCGCGCCTCCGGCAGAGCCCCCACATGAATCGCCGATGCGTCGCCGGCTGCATCCCGCAGCGCGGCCTCCAACCCGCTGTCCTGCACCCCCGCGGGTCCGGCCAGCAGGTATCCGGCCGCCGTGCGGTCGAAGTGATTGGTCTTGCTGTTTCCGGAGACGATCGGCGCAATCCCCAGCCAGCAGGCATGCCGCGCGCGGGTCATGCCGACATACAACAGGCGCAGATCCTCGGCCAGGCGCTCGCGCTCGGCGCGCTCGAACACCTCGCCGTCCATGCGGAATACCCAGCGCGCCCCACCCTGCGGCGGATGATCGCGGTAGGGCACGTCCTTGGCCGTATCCGTCTGACGGAAATTGCAGACGAACGGCAGGAACACCAGCGGATACTCCAGCCCCTTGGACTTGTGCAGCGTAACCACCTTGACCAGGTCCTCGTCGCTCTCCAGGCGCAGGACCTGCTCCTCCCCGGTCTCGCCTTCGCCGCCGCGATGTTCCGTCAGATGCCGGATCAGCGCCTGCTCGCCATCCAGCTCGGCGGCCGCCTGCTGCAACAGCTCGCTCAGATGCAGCAGGTTGGTCAGGGCACGCTCGCCCTCGGCCGTGGCCCGCAGCCGGCGCGGGACCTCGAAGTCGTGCAGCAGGCGGCGCAGCATCGGCAGCACCCCGCGCGACTGCCACAGCCGCCGATAGTCGCGGAACTGCTCGACGCGGACCTCCCACGCCAGCTCGTCCAGCGTCAGCCGATGCAGTTCGTCCAGCGACTGCCCCAGCGTCGCGGTCGCCAGCGCCGCGCGCAGCAGGCGTTCACTGGTCGGCTCGGCGCAGGCGCGCAGCCAGCGCAGCAGGTCTCCCGCCTCGGCGGTCGCATACACCGACTCGCGATCGGACAGGTACACACTGCGCACACCCCGCCGGCGCAGCTCCGCACGGATCGCATCCGCCTCGCCACGCCCGCGCACCAGCACCGCCATGTCGCGTGGCCGTACCCCGGTCAATTCCTCACCTTTGCGGAAGCCACAGCGACCGGCCATCCCGCCGTTGAGCAGTTCCACCATGTAGCTGGCGCAGGCCTGCGCCATGCGCTCGCGATAGGCGCCCTTGCCCACCGGCTCGCCCGGGTCATGGCACCACAGCGTAACGGCCGGCACCGCCTGTCCGTCGGTCTCAAAGGCCTCCGGGCGGCCGTTCGCGTCCACCGGCAGAAACGGCAAGGGGTTCTCCGTTCCCGAGCGGAACAGGAAGGCCCCGTCCTGCCAGCCCTCGGCATGCTGGAACAGCCGGTTCACGCCCTGCACCAGGGCATCGGTCGACCGGAAGTTTCGCTCCAGCGTGTAATGCCGCCCGGCGGTGGCCGCGCGCGCGGCGAGATAGGTATGGATATCCGCCCCGCGAAAGCGATAGATCGACTGCTTGGGGTCGCCGATCAGCAGCACGCCCAGATCGCGCGGGTTCTCGTCGATGCGGTAGACGCGGTGGAAGATCCGATACTGCACCGGATCGGTATCCTGGAACTCGTCGACCAGCGCCACCGGGAACTGGGCGCGCAGGGTCGCTGCCAGGTGTTCGCCGCCGGGTCCGTCCAGGGCGTCGCGCAGCCGGGTCAGCAGGTCGTTGAAACCCATCTGCGCGCGTTGACGCTGTGCCTGGCGAAACCGCGCGTCCACCTGCCGCGCAGCCGCCTGCAACAGGCGCTCGCGGTCGTCCAAACAGACCTCGGCATGATCGTCCAGCCCCGCGAAGGCCGGATGCAGATCGTCCGGCAGCGCCTGCCCCGCCTTCAGCCGGGCCTGCATCCCGGCCGCGCTGAAACGCTCCAGGGGCGAGTCGCCGGAGACCCCGCCTGGTCGCAGTGCGCCGGGGTCCGCCGCCCAGTCGCGCATGGCCCCCAGCAACTTCTCCGGGTTGCTGTACTTCTGCTTGTTCAGAACCGAGTTGCGCAGCGTCTCGAACTGCGCGGCCACCGCCGCAAAGTCCTCGCGCCAGGGCCGCTTCATGGCCTCCAGCCGCGCCAGCCGATCGCCCAATGCAGCTGCCAAGCCTTCCGGCGTCTCCAGCTCCACATCCGCCGTGTGGGCCGGGAGATGCCCGACCAGCGGCCGGATCTTCTGCAGCAACGTGTCGGGATCAGCACCGAAGGCGTTGCGCAGCAGCGCGAGTGGCGCCGCCGGTTGCGGATAGACAAAACGGCGCCAGTAGTCGCGCGCCGCGTCCGCCAGCAACTCCTGCTGGTCGCTCGCCAGGTCCTGGGTGAACAGGCTCCCGCTGTCGAAGGCATGCTCGCGCAGCATGCGATAGCACCAGCCATGAATGGTGGAGACCGCGGCCTCGTCCATCCACTCCGCCGCCAGCTCCAGCCGGCGCGCGGCGCCCGGACGCTCCGCCTCCGTGTATTCGCGGCGCAACTGCTTGTGGATATCCTGGACGCCCGGCACCGCGTCCGGGTCCTGCGCGCGGAACACGCGCGCGGCAATCGCCAGCGCGTCGCGGATGCGTTCGCGCAACTCCTGGGTCGCCGCGTCGGTAAAGGTCATCACCAGGATCTGCGGCGGCGTCAGGGCGTCAATGCCCTCGGGCAGCTCGCCGTGCCCCAGCACCAGGCGCAGGTACAGCGCGGCGATGGTGTAAGTCTTGCCGGTGCCGGCACTCGCCTCGATCAGGCGGCTGCCGTGCAGGGGCAGCCCCAGCAGATCCAGCTTGTGGGCGGTCGCGCTCATGCGGGGTCCTCTGCCTGATTCACCACGAAAAACACCGGCCGGTAGATCCGGTCGCGCCAGAAGGCAAAGTCCGGATCGTCCAGCAGGGTCTCGGGGTCGGGCCAGGCACGCGCCAGCGCCGGGCTGCGCGACCATTCGCCGGCGGCGAAGTCATTCCCGCGCAGGGTCTTCAGCGCCTCGTCATACGGATCCTTCGATCCCTCCTCCGCCGCGAGCCAGGCAAAGGCTGCGGCGCAGGCCAGCGGCAGCGGCCGCTCCTGGCCCGCCGCCCAGGCCTCCAGCAGCGTCCCCAGCAACTCCTCGGCCAGCCCCGGCTCCAGCCCCGGGAGCTCCAGGCGCTTGTCCAGTCCAACCAGTTCGGAGCCCACGCCGCCCGTCCCGGCGTTGGCCAGCAGATGCATCACCCAGGGCGCCATCAGCTTGTCGAAGCGCCACTTCTTGCCATCGCCGATGCGGCTTGCGGTGTAGTCGAGGCACATCCGCGCCTGCCCGTCGCTGCGCAGGGCGGGTGGCACGGCCTCCAGGCCCCAGTGCTCGTGTTCCAGACGCAGGGGCCGCGCGGCCGGCAACGACTCGGGGTACAGCGCATAGCGCTCGCCGATCCGCTCCAGAAGCCGCGCGGCCTCCTCCACCATCGCGCCGCGCTCCAGCTCGCCTGCCGCACCCAGCGGCAGCCGGCCCGCGCGCTGCAGCCGGGCCGACTCCGCCTCTAGGATGCTCGGCCAGGCCTCCGCGTCGTCGGTGGTATCGAGTGCCGCCGCGACCAGTTGCTGACGCACCTGCCACTGCTCCAGCCCGGCCAGGCCAAAGGGTTCCAGGTCGTCGCCGGCCTCTTCCTCCTCGTCGAAAAACACCCCCAGACGATGGCGGAAGAACGCCTCCACCGGGAAGCGCAGAAAGCGCGTTAGTGCCTCCGGCCCCAGGGCGCGCGGCTCGCGCTCGGCCTCCAGCAACGGCACCGCCGCGGGGGCGCCACCAGCGGCATCCGCCGCAGCGGCCGGCGCCGGATCGTGCACCGCCTCCCACTCCCGCGCGTAGGTAAAGTGCCGAGCGTCGGCGGCGTCTGTTGCCGGGAAATTCACCGGGGAGAACGGCTGCAGCGGGTGCCAGGTGGTCAGGTGGTCCACCAGGGCCGGGCCGGCCTCCGGCCCGTCGGACCCGGCCAGCCCCCAGCCCACCGCCAGGTGATCACGCAGCTGGCCCACCAGCACCGACGGCGGGCGCGGCTCGTTGTCGCGCACGTGCCGCCCTACCCAGCTCACATGCAGCTGGCGCCGCGCGGAGAGCAGCGCCTCCAGGAACAGGTAGCGGTCGTCCTCGCGCCGCGAGCGATCGCCCGGACGGTAGTCGTTCGCCATCAGGTCGAAGTCCACCGGGGTCGGGCTGCGCGGATAGTCGCCGTCGTTCATCCCCAGCAGACAGACCACCTGGAACGGGATCGCCCGCATCGGCATCAGGGTGCAGAAGTTCACCTGCCCGGCCAGAAAACGCTGGCCCACCCCGGAATCGTCCTGGCTGGCCAGCCACTGTTCGCGCACCACCGCCAGCGGCAGCGCCTCTTCCAGTCCGGCCGCCGCGCAGTCCTCGCGCCATTGATCCAGGGCCTCGCCCAGCTGCTCCAGGGTGAACAGCTCGGCATCGGTCTCGGCCGCGAAGAACTGCTCCAGCAGCCCGCCCAGATGCACGGCCCAGTCTGCCGGCGCATGCGCCTGGCGCAGCCACGCCCACGCCTCCTCCAGGGCGGCGATCAGGGCGTCCAGCGGCCCCAGCAGCGCGGCACTCAGCCCGCCGATCTCGTCGTAGGGCTCCAGGCCCTGCCACGGGCCCTGGTCTCCCAGCGCGTAGCCCAGCAACATCCGTCGCAGGCCGAAGCGCCAGGTGTTCTGCTCCAGCCCCTCGGGCAGGCCCAGCCCGGCGCGCTGCGCGGCATCCAGCCCCCAGCGCACGCCGGCCCCCTCGGCCCAGTGGTGCAGCTGGCCCAGGTCCTCCTCCGCGATGCCAAAGCGCCGGCGCACCGCCGAAACATCCAGCAGATCCAGCAGCTCGCTGACGCCCATCCGGCTCTCCGGCAGCGACAACAACTGCTCCAGCGCAATCAGCACCGGATCGCGACCGCGCGGCCCCTGGTCCGACAGCGTGTACGGGATAAAACGCGGATCATCGGTCTCCGGCTGGCCGAACACCGCCTCTATGTGCGGGGCGTACTGATCGATGTCCGGCACCATCACGATCACGTCGCGCGGGCGCAGCGACGAGTCGCGCTCGAAGTGGTCCAGCAGCCGGTCGTGCAGCAGCTCCACCTCGCGCAGCGGGCTGTGCGCCACGTGGAACTGGATGGAATGGTCCTCCGCCGGGACCGCGGGCCAGGTCTCCCGGGTCTCGGCGAGCGGGCGCAGCTCGCGGATGTCCTCCTGCAGCTGGTGCAGCAGGCAGTCCTCCGGCCCGCGCGTGCCGTGTGGCTCGAAGACGTCGACGCGCTCCCAGTCCAGCGTGCGCAGCACCCGGCCGTAGTGTTCGGGGTCGTCGTGTTCGTCCAGCAGCCCGATGTAGTCGCGTCCCTGCTTGCCCCAGGCCGCCAGCAGCGGGTGGGCGTGGTTGTGCAGCTCCGCCTCGTCGAGGGCCTCGGGCATGCTTGCCTTGCGCGCCTGGCGCCGGCGCGTGGCGCGCAGCAGGTCCTTGTCGGCGACGATGTCGGCCCAGTAGTGCTCGCAGGGGTTGTGCACGCAGACCAGCACCTGGCAGAACCGCGCCAGGCCCTCCAGCGCCTCCAGGATCTGCCCCGGCAGCGAAGAGATGCCGAACACGATGATCCGCCGGGGCAGGCCCGCCGGGCGCTGCTCCAGCGCGCGCACCGCGTCCATGTACCGGGCATGCACGGCCGAGCGACTGACCGCCTCGCGGGCCGCACCGATATCCGCCTGCAGCAGGCGCCACAGCTCGGCCTGCCAGCGCTGCCCCGGGGCCAGCTCGCGCTCCTGCCCGCGGGCGTCGCGCAGGATGTCGCGTCCGGCCGCCCAGTCGGTCAGCCAGTCAGCGCGGTACACCTGGTACTGATCGAACAGGTCCGCCAGGCGCTCGGCCAGCTGGAAACGCTTGCGCAGGTCGCCCCCCTGCCCCGGATCGTCGTCCTGCAGGAACTGGCGCAGCGGTGCAAAGGCGTCCTGCGCCAGGCACTCGGGCAACAGGCGCATCAGGCGCCAGGTCAGCGGCCGCTTGGCGTACGGGGATTCCAGCGGGACGGCCTCGGCGCCAAGCACCGCGCGATAGGCCGACCACACGAAGCGCGACGGCAACTGCATGTCCAGCGCCGCCGCGATCCCGCAGCCCGGCGGGTCGGCATCCGGCGGCGCGGCCAGGGCATGCCGCAGCCACTGCGCCATGCCGTTGCTCTGCACCAGGATGGTCTCGTTCTCCAGCGGACCGAGCGGCGCGCGGCGCATCCACTCCACCGCCAGCGTGCGCAGCGACTCCAGGTGATTGCCATGCAGCACCACCATCCCTGGCTGCAACTCGCGCGACTCCACCAACCCGGCTCCTTGATCCATTCGGGAAATACCGCGCAAGGCCTCAAGGCCCGCGTGGTCCAGATGCGCCTACCCTACCATCCCCAGGCGACGATCCCCGTCGCGGTATTCACCGTTACGGCGTGAATTCCGGGCTATCCTCAAGGCAACAGGCTTCAGGCCCGAGGCGCAGCCAGCAAGGCCTCGAACTCGAGCGCCGGCACCGGGCGGCTGGCGTAGAAGCCCTGATAGTGGTCACAGCCCAGCTCGCGCAGAACCGCGAGCTGCTCGGCGGTCTCCACGCCTTCCGCCAGCACGGTCAGCCCAAGGCCATGGCCCAGACCAACGATGGAGCGGGCAATGGAGCGATCGTCCGCGCTGCCGGTCGCATCGTCCTCGGCCAGACCGTCGACGAAGCTCTTATCGATCTTGAGCGTATCCACCGGGAAACGCTTGAGCTGCGCCATGGAGGAGTACCCGGTGCCAAAGTCGTCGATGGCGAAGTGCACCCCGCGCTCGCGCAGGCGCATCAGGATGCGCCGGGCCCGGCTCGGGTCCGCCATCAACGCGGACTCGGTGATCTCCAGCTCCAGCTGATCCGCCGGGAACTCGAAGTCCTCCAGCAGCTGGCCCACCTGCTGGTCGATCGGCACCCGCTGGAACTGCAGCGCCGAGACGTTCACCGCCAGGCGGATCGGCGGATAGCCCGCCGCGCGCCAGCGATGGCCCTGCTCGATCACCCGGCGCAGCACCCAGCCCCCTAGCTCCACGATCAGGCCGGTCTGCTCGGCCAGCGGGATAAAGCGCCCCGGCGAGATCGGACCCAACTCGGGATCGGTCCAGCGCAACAGCGCCTCCGCCCCCAGCAGACGCCCGTCCTCGACGTTGTATTGCGGCTGGTAGTGGACCTCCAGCGCATCCGCCTCGATGGCGCGGCGCAGGCGCGCCGACAGGTCAATGCGCTCGCGTGCCGCACGGGTGAACTCGTCGGAGTAATACCGATAGCTCCCGCGCCCGTCCATCTTGGCCTGTGATAGCGCGGTACTCGCCTGCTGCAACAGGGTGTCGGCATCCACCCCATGGTCGGGGAAGACCGCGATGCCAACCGTCGCGGCAATCTCCATCTCCACGCCGTTGCCGAGATCACAGGGGTAGCCCACCTCGCGGATGATGTTCTCCGCCACCAGCGCGGCGTCGTCCACATGCCCCAGGTTCTCCACCAGCACCGCGAACTCGTCGCTCGCCAGGCGGGCAACGGTATCGGTTCCGCGCCGCCCCACCTGCAGGCGCTCACCGACGATCTTCAGCAAGCGGTCGCCCGCGGCGTGGCCCTGGCTGTCGTTGATGTCCTTGAAGCGGTCGATATCCACGAACAGCAGCGCCAGATGCCCCTGGCGTCGACGCATCAACGAGATGCCGTGCGTCAGGCGTGCGCGCAGCAAGCGGCGATTCGGCAGCTCGGTCAGCGGATCGTGATGCGCGAGGAAGTCGAGCTCCGCCTCCGACGCCTTGATCCGCGAGATATCCGCGAACACCGATACGTAATGTGTAAGGTGGCCCTGCTCGTCGCGCACCGCGGTAATGCTCTGCAACTCTGGGAAGATCTCGCCGTTCTTGCGCCGGTTCCAGATCTCGCCCTGCCAGTGACCGTTCACCTGCAGCTCGTGATACATGCTGGTGTAGAACGCCTGATCGTGGCGCCCGGACTGGAACATCTTCGGCGTGTGCCCCACCACCTCGTCCTGGGTGTATCCCATCAACTGGGTAAAGGCCCGGTTCACCGACAGGATATGGGCGCTGGCATCCGTAATCACCACCCCTTCTCGGGTGTTCTCGAACACCACCGAGGCCAGGCGCTGCCGCTCTTCCTGTTCGCGCTGTTCGGTGATGTCCCCGACCGTCGCCACCACCCGGTCCAGCTCGCCCTGCGGCGTGCGGCTGCACTTCACGTCGATATCCGCGACCATCACCCGCCCGTCACGGCGCAGCAGGCGTTTCACCACGCTATAACCCGGACGGTCGCCGCGGCGCATCTCGGCGTCCAGCACCGCCTCGCAACCACGATCCTCGGGTATGGCCAGGCGGTCCCAGTCCATCGCCGCCAACTCGTCCGGCGCATAACCCAGCATGTCGGCCAGGCACGCATTCATGCGCTCCCAGCCCTGACCCCGCGGCCCCGAAATCGCCATGCCGACAAACGGCATATCGAAAAAGATCCCGAGCAGCCGATCTTGATCGGCGTGAGCCCGCACCAGGACCAGGTTGCGCCGCAACCACTGCTGACGCCACAGCAACGCCCCCGCCCCGAGCACGACCAGCCAGACGAACAGCGTGGCCCCGGCCGCCCACGCCCCCTGCTGCCGTGGCAGCGCCTGAAGCGCGTCGAGATCGCGCTTCAGCACCAGGTCCCAGCCCGCGGGTGCCAGCCCCTGTACACCGGCAAGGAACGGACTGTCCGCGTCCTCAAAGCGCTCGATCACAACGTCGCCACGCGGATGATCCAGGACCCGTTCGCGCAGCCGGGGGAAGGCCGCAGGCGCCGGGATAATCAGGCCTCCGGACTCGGTGATCCGGGCAATCATGGCGCGCTGGTCGCCCTCGCGCACCACGATATGCGCCTGGGCATCCATGCCGTTGCGATTCTCGGTCAGGGTCAGCAACGGATGCAGGTTCTCGAGCGTCGATGACAGCAGCACCAGTCCCACCACCGGATCCTGCGGCGCCGCCCGGTCGCGCACCGGCACCGCCCAGCTGATCCGCGGGCGCCGGTCCGGGTCCGCGTGCAGGATCGGCTCACTGGTCTCGCCACTGCGGCGCACCTCGCGCAGCACCGCGTCCATCGCGGCCTCGTCGAGGGCACTGCGGCCCAGTTCGATCACCGGCTGACGATCCGCGTCCAGCAGGGCCACGCTGTCGTAATCATAAGCCGTGCGCATCAGCTCCAGGCGATCGAGCACCTGCTCCAGCGCCAGCGTCGAACGCCGCTCGAGGGCCGTTACCGCGAACAGGTTGAAGCCCCGCGCCTCGCCCAGAACCATCGCGTCGCCGGTACGCTCCGCCAGCCATTGGTCGATCACGCCGCCCTTCAAGAAAGCCGCGCGTTGCAGATCCTCACGCGCCTGCGATTCGGCGGCGGCCCCCTGCAAATGCCACGCGCCTAGCCCTACGCCTGCGGTGGAGGCGATCACCGCCACGGCCAGCACCAGCCAGGGCCAGGAGCCGAAACGCGCCAGCTCCTCGCGCGCACCCGTACCCGGCGCCTCGTCGCGCCAGGCCGGCAACCAGCGCATCGCAAGATAAAGCAGCGCCCCGGAGACCAGCACGAACCCAAAGCCCTTGCCCAGGTTCACCCGTGTCAGGGCGGTCGTGATGTCCGCCCCCGCCCACCAGGCCAGCGCCACATCGGACAGGGCAATCCACAACAGCCCCAGCACGACATAGGCACCCGCGATCCACCCGGCCGCGAAGCGCCGCGACACCTGACGCCGGGTCGTCATCGGCGGTGCCCGCACGCGCTCGACGCGGACGCAAAAAAGCGCCGCGCCCCGTTGCCGGCCGGCGCGGCGCCCCATCGGGCCGAATCGCTGCTAATCGCGTCGCTTCTCGTCAATGCCAACGGCATCTGCATCGGGGGGCACCCCGTCTCCATTCAAGCGTTCATTGCACATTCCAGGGGAACCGGCGGGCCGTCATCCCCTCGGCCCCAACAACAAGGGACCCGCCGAAGCGGGCCCCATTGCACCGGGCACGTCAGATCCTATCCAGCCTGACGCCCGGCCTGCGGTACAGGACTGTACCGGATTGCGTTACTCGGCGATGGCCCGCTCGATAATCGCCTCGATCTCCTCGGAAGACTTCTCCATCACCTCGGCCACGCCTTCCGGCATCATCGGCAGGAAGTCCGGGACATTCATCCGCGAGATGAACACATCCCCCTGGCTGTCCTGATAAATGCTCACCCGGCAGGGCATGAAGGCGGAAACCGGGCGATACGCATCCTCTTCCAGGATCTGCGCGCTGTAGCGCCCGCTGCAGACGTCCAGGATCACCACCGGATCAATGGTGAAACCGCGCTCGGACAGCGTCCCGGCCATGTTGTTGCGGTTCAGGATGCTCCAGCCGGCCTCGGACGCCTCGCGCTCGAACGCGGCCAGGGTTTCCGGGAACGAATGGGGGCTCTGCGTCACCTTCACCATCTCCGGCTGCTGGTCGCCATGGTTATCGGCCTGCGCCGCACCGACAAACGCCAGCGCCAGCAGCATCGCCACCAGTGCGAGGAACCGCGGGCCGTGGCGCATGGTCATCACTTTAGAATGCATCATGGTTTCTCCTTTCCCGGGAAGCGGGAATGCTCGTGATCGGCTGCCTCTTCGGTACGTTGGAGGCAGCAACGGTTATACAGGATAGCGCCCAACGAGCCCGGCTATCTTGATGCAGGTCAACCGAACACGAATCAGACCCGTTCTACACGGGCACAACCGACGTCACCAACATCGCAACCAGGAGATCGACATGGAAGCCACACTGAAGGACGGAACGGTCACCCTGAAGATCGACAAGAAGACCGCGAAGGGCATCGCCGAAAACATCACCGAGCTCGAAGGCGAGATCAGCAACGGCGCGCGGGCACTGGGCTCCGTGCTGCAAGACGGCATCTACGAGCTGGAAAACGAATTCCGCCAGCCGCCGCATGCCTTCGACGAGCAGGCCCCCAAGCAGCCCTCCATCGAGGACTGAGCCTGCCGCCGCAAAGGCATCATCGACTCACCACAAGACACTAAGGAGCAGCACATGCACCTGGAAAAAGCGGAAAACGGGGAACTCGTCATCACCATGCCCCAGGCGGAAGCCGCCGACGCCCTGGCCACGCTCAAGAAGCGCGCCGACGAACTCGACGAGTGCGAGGAGCTAACCGAAGCCCTGGAAAACGCCGGCATCCAACTACCGGAGCAACCGGACCACATCCGCCACGAATACATGCCCCCCGCCGACCACTGACCCGGCACCCGCCCCACACCCCGTGGGGCTGGCCCAGTGCCACCACCGCTGCAAGAGACCAGGCCCCTGGGCGATACGGGTCCAACCAACCCGCAATCGCCGAGCGGCTCGGCTCCTGCACGGCCCGGAGCCACAGAAGGTGCAAGGCCCGACCCTCGTGGGAGCGCCGCAGTCCGCGCCGCCCCGCCAGACCCGACCCCTGCACATCCCCCGGATCCTTCTCCTCGCGACCACAGCCCTTAATCCCGCCATCGCGAGGAGCAAAGCGACGTGGCGATCTCCTCGATCGACCCAAACGCCCGCCCATTAGCCCGGCCGTACTACCCGGCACGCCTCCAGGCTCCAAGACCCCGAATCACCGGAGACAAGCCTGTAACGGCGCCTCCCACCCATCGGAAAGCCACGTCTCCTTCACAAGACCCGCAAAGAGAAAGAGCCGCCTCGGCGTCCATGCCCAGGCGGCTCTTTCGGGGGCATCCTTGTCCCCGCGGCAAAAATTAACACAGCGACAAAATTATTCCATCCACACACCCGGAAAATACGTCAGCGGTCGATTTCCGCCCCTGAGCGGTCGTTTCGCCTCCCGTCGCAGCCCGTGATTCGCGACCCAACGCACTTCTTCCGCCCGTACTGCCCCACCGCGGCACCCGAACCACCGAGGCCATCCCACCAGGGCGCCAGGCCTGAACCCGGCATCCCGAAGCCGCTTCCCCACCTCGTCAATCCGGGGCGGGCCCTCCCCCGTCATCCCGGCCACCGCGCCACCCTTACCCCGTCATCCCGGCCGCAGCGCAGCGAAGAGCCGGGATCTCCAGCGCAGGATCACCCCCAATGTCGAAGATCTTGAATCGCCGCCGAAGGGCCAGCAGTCGCGGGGCAACCTGCCCGAAAGCCGGGCTTCCTTCACCACACCCAGAAAGAGAAAGAGCCACCCCAGCATCCTTGCCCGGGCGGCTCTTTCGGGAACGTTCCGTGTCCCCGCGACAGAAACTAGCACATAAAGTAGAGGATTCCAGCCCCGCAGCAGAAAAACCCGCCAACGGTCCATGTCCGCCTGTCAACGGTGGATTCTCATGGTCTCATGAGTGCCACACACGGCTGCCCCTACCCGTTTCTCCGATCCCGCATCCCGGAATTACGGGCGCCGAGCACCGGCCCTGGAGCACATGCGACCCAGGCCGGGGACGAACCCCCGCAACATACTCAAGCGGCTACCTCCACTCCAGCCGCAGCGCGACCCCGTCATCCCGGCCGTAGCGCAGCGAAGAGCCGGGATCTCCACCGCGTAAGTCACCCCCAACGCACGAGATCCCGGCAACCGGCTACCTGGGCCGCGGTTGCCGGGATCGCGAAGGATGGGAATGTGGCTTTCCGGCAGGGGTGAAGCCCCCCCCCCGAAATCCCGGGGCCAGGGCACCCTCTAGTGGTCCAGGGCCTGAACCGCCAACGGGGCGAGGCACCCACCGGCGAGCGCCCACAAACACTGAATCCTGCGGCACAAGGCCCGACCCCCGATAGGCGCTCAGCGCTCGGCGCGCCCCCCCGCGCGTCGCAGCCCCAGCAGCCAGGGTGCAAGCCCACCTCTGCGAAGCATTCGATGGATCGCCTCGGTCCGGGCGGCCCTCAGCCCTGCAACAGCGCCTGCGTATCCGGATCCAGGGCCCCCCAGTGCTGGCGCAACCGCTCGGCCAGGTCCGCCGGCTCCAGCAGCATGACCGGAACGGACAAGTCCGCCGCACGCTCCCGCGCCTCGGCCGAAAACCCGCCGGGGCTCACATACATCCCTCGGTCCCCGGCACGCCGACCGCTGGCAAAGACCTCCAGCTCGTCCAAATCCGTTTCCGCCGACGGATCACGCGCCACACCCACCACCAGCCGCGGCAGGTCCTCGCCACCCGCCGCAGGCACCATCACTCGCTCCAGCCACGGGCGGGCATCCTCCTCCGGCTCCGCGACCTCGATGTACCCCATAGCGCGCAGCAACCCTTGCACCAGCCGAACGCGGTCCGCAGTCCCCAGTTGTTCCAATCGCTCAGTCCAATCGTCCATCTTGATCGCCCTCCCGGAGTGCCCACACCCCAAACGCTACCGGAACCTTGCCGAATGTACACGCCCGAATCGAGTTTCCACGCAGCCAACGCGCGGTGACGCCCATGCAGGCTCGCTGCACACTCAGGGAAACGCTCACCCATTCCCCCGTCCAGGCCACAGGATCTCATCCCCACCCGGTCATGCCCGCCGCAGCACCACCCTTGCATCGCGAGGAGCAAGGCGACGACGCGCTGTACAAGGCCACCCTCCACCACCGGCCTAACCCCGTGGGAGCGGGCTCGCCCGCGAAACCCCCGCCAAAGCCCGAAAGCCACCAGCCCTTTCCACGAAACGGCACGACCGCCCACCCCACTCTGTCATCCCGAGGCGCGCAGCGACGCGAATGCCATCCCAATCATCCCGGCCGCAGGGCCCCACGACGTCATCCTGGCCGCAGCGGCCCCTAAGCCCGTCATCCCGGCCGTAGCGCAGCGAAGAGCCGGGATCTCCCACGTCGGAACCACACCAAACGCCAGAGATCCCGGATAACCGCAACGCGTTTTCCAGGATGACGAAGGATGGAGATATGGCTTTTCGACGGTGCCGGAAGCCGAAGAGAGGGACGTGATGCGGCTGCTAGACAGCAAAGGACGCCGCGCTCGGTTTGAGGGGCCCGGCCAACGCCGGATCGGCCAGAGGGCTGGCCTCCCACAATACCGGTGGCCCAAACCTTCAGGAGGTCAGGCCCGATCCTCCAGATGCAGTCGGAGCCGACGCCCCGTGGCCTCCGCATACCGGCAAAGGGTCTTCCAGGTAGGGGCCGACCGGCCACCCTCCAGCCGCGCCACCACCGACTGCGTGGTCCCCATGCGTCGGGCGACTTCTGCCTGGCTGAGGCCCGCCCTGGCGCGCGCGTCGAGCAGCGCCTCGATGAACTCGAACTCCGGCCCCAGCTGCTCATACTCGCGGCGTACCTCCGAGTCTTCCAGCAGCTCGGCTTTCAGTTCCTCATGGGTCTTCATCACAGATACTCCTCCCATCGCTTCCTGGCCGTATCAATCGCCCGACGCGGGGCCTTCTGGCTTTTCTTCACGAAGGCATGCAGAACAACCACCTCACGTGAAGCTGCGCAGACATAAAGGGCTCGAGCAATCCCGTCACGCCCCTTCAGCCGCAACTCCCAGATCTTGCCCTCCACCTGCCGCGCATGGGGCATACCTAACACCCCCGGGCCGTGTTCCTGAATCACATCCACCAGCCGCAGATAGCGAGCCTGAAGATCCGGCGGCAGCGCCCTGATCTCCTCCTCGGCGAGTGGCACGACACGCACCTTCCATGGAGTATATCGCATTTTTGCTATCTTCCTTCGCCATCCATGGCGTAATACCGCCCCCGAAGCCACTCAAGCCGCAGCGCCACCGACCCCGCCATCCCGGCCGCAGCACCACCCCGTCACCCCGGCCGCAGCACCACCCCGTCACCCCGGCCGCACCACCACCCCGTCATCCCGGCCGTAGCACCACCCCACACCGTCATCCCGGCCGTAGCGCAGCGAAGAGCCGGGATCTCCCACGTCGAAGGCACACCAAACGCCAGCGCTACCACCTACGCACGAGATCCCGGATAACCGCAACGCGGTTTCCGGGATGACGACGCATAGGACCTGGCTGTGAGGTAGTGCGGAAACCCGCAAACCGAACTACGGCCGAACCCGGTCCCCCGATCCGCGCCCCAGCACCGTCAGCACCAGATACCGAAAATACGCCCGGACCGTCAGCGCATCCAGCATCTGCCGGTCCACCTCGGCCAGCTCGCGCGGCGTGGACATATCGATCCCGCGAATCTGCGCCAGCCCGGTAATCCCCGGCCGCGCATCCAGCACACCGCGCGCTGCGCGCTCCTGCAGCAGCTCTTCCTGGTTGAACAGCCCCGGCCGCGGCCCCACCAAGCTCATCTCGCCCTTCAGCACATTCCACAACTGCGGCAGCTCATCCAGCTTCGTCTTGCGCAGAAAGCGCCCCAGGGGCGTCACCGCCGAGGCCTCGGCCAGATGCGTCGCCACCGACGCCGTATCCGGCCGCATCGTGCGGAACTTCACCAGCACAAACGGCCGCTGATGCCGCCCCACGCGCTCCTGCCGAAACAGCGGCGACCGCGACTCCATCCAGCCCAGCACCCACAACACCAGCAACACCGGCGCCGCCACCACCAGCCCCAACACCGACAACACCACATCCAGAACCCGTATCAAAACACTCTCACCTCTATTCCTACATGTAGGCGCCCAGCCCCCTGGGCGATCACCACGCTAACCCATACCCCATCGGCCAGAGGCTGGCCACCTATGCCAAGCGCCACTCCCGTAGGAGCCGCCTCGGCGGCGAAGCCCCCGCCAAAGCCCGAAAACCACCAGCTCTTTTCAACGTAACGCCACGACCGCCCACCCCACTCTGTCATCCCGAGGCGCGCAGCGACGCGAATGCCATCCCAATCACCCCGGCCGCAGGGCCCCACGACGTCATCCTGGCCGCAGCGGCCCCTAGCCCGTCATCCCGGCCGTAGCACAGCGGAGAGCCGGGATCTCGTACGTAAGTGGCGGTACTGGCGTTGGTGTTTTCCTGACGAGGGAGATCCCGGCTCTTCGCTGCGCTACGGCCGGGATGACAGCAGGACCGTAAGCCAGCAGCATAGGGTATTCGAAGCCCCAGCAAGGGCATTCCCGGTACATCCCCCGTTCACGGAACGATTGGCCAGGCGACACACTCGAACATATCATCCCACTTATATGCCTAGCAGGAGGAACGTATGGGCCAAGTCACCATCTACCTCGACAATGACCACGAACAGCGCCTCAAGCGCGCAGCTCAATCGGCCGGCATCCCCGTCAGCCGCTTCGTCGCACGGCTGGTAGAAGAAAACACCAGAACCGAGTGGCCCGACTCCGTCCGCACCCTAGCCGGTCAATGGAATGACTTCCCCACGGCCGAGGAACTGCGCGACACGCCCCCGGACAGCCCCCGCGAAGCGCTGTGAAATACGCCCTGGACACCAACACCCTGATTTATTTCTTCAAGGGTCAGGGCAAGGTTGCCGAAAACCTGCTGGCCACAGCACCCTCCGACGTCCTCGTTCCCGCCATTGTGGTGTACGAGCTCGAAACCGGCATCGCCAAGTCCAGCGAGCCCGAAAAACGCCAAAAGCAGCTGGCCGAGCTACTCGATGTCGTCACCGTCCTCCCGTTTGACCGACCCACCGCCAGCCATGCCGCCCGCATACGCGCCCACCTCGAGCAACAGGGCACACCCATCGGCCCCATGGACACAATGACCGCCGCCACTGCCGTGGCCCACAACGCGAGCCTCGTCACCCACAACGTGGCCGAGTTCCAACGTGTCCCCAGTCTCCCACTCACCGACTGGTTCACCTGACCCGCAAGCCCCTCCCGGCCATCCCGACCACACCCCACTACAACCCGTCATCGCGAGGAGCAAAGCGACGAAGCGATCTCCAAAGCCAACCCCCGCAGCCGATCCATCATCGGCGGCCGCAGCGCCACCCTACCCCGTCATCCCGCCTGCAGCGCCACCACTACAACGTCATCCCGGCCGTAGCGCAGCGAAGAGCCGGGATCCTCCCACGGATGGGGTCCCACAACCACGGTGCTAACGCTGGCCGGTACAGATCCCGGATAACGGCTTCGCCGTTTCCGGGATGACCCGGCAGGTTAATCCTGCGGGGCGACGGAGCAGGCAGTCTCCGTGGTAACCCCTTGCCGTCATCCCGGCCGCAGCGCAGCGAAGAGCCGGGATCTCCCACGTCAGAGAAACACCAAACGCCGGTGCGGCCACCCACGCCAGAGACCCCGGATAACCACTCCACAGTTTCCGGGATAACGGCCAACAACAAAATCCTCTCCGCCCCAGTGTTGCCCCTACTAACGAGACGCCAATCACCCATGAATGCGAACGTGCACATTCAAAGACATCTCCCTACACTGGGATGCATGAGCCATCGCACCGAAATCGATCGCATTCGTGCAGTGTTGCGACACCATCACGAGCTGGAACTAGCCATTCTGTTCGGGTCCCTGGCGAGCGGAAAAATGCATCCACATAGCGATGTCGACCTGGCCGTCAGCGCGGGAGCGCCGCTTCCAGCCACCACGCGCATCGCGCTCATCGAAGAAATCGCCTCCACCACCGGGCGCCCCGTCGACCTTGTGGACCTCACCCAGGCCGGCGAACCCTTACTGGGCGAGATTGTCACACGCGGCATCCGCCTGACCGGACAAGACGAGGCCCACGCCCGCTTCCTCACGCGCCACTTGCTCGACCAGGCGGATTTTTCCCCCTACCGCGACCGCATTCTGGCCGAACGGAGACAAGCGTGGATCGCCGGGTAATCGAACAAAAGCTCGAAACGCTGCGCTATTGCGTCCAGCGGGTCGAGCAACGTTGCCCCGACGACCCCAACCAACTCCAGTAAGATCCGGACACACAGGACATCATTGCCCTCAACCTGTCCCGTGCGGTGCAACGATGTGTCGACATTGGAGCCCATCTCGTGACCGCGCTCGAGCTACCACCTCCGGACACCATGGGCGAGACGTTCGACCGTCTCGCTGAAGGCGGCATCATTGAAGCGAGCCTGGCCGACCGGCTCAAGAAGGCCGTCGGCTTTCGCAACATCGCAGTCCATAACTACGAGCGCATCAACTGGGAGATCGTTCACGCCGTGTGCTCGCGCCACCTCGACGACTTCCGGACCTTTGCACGCACAGTCAACGAACGCCTCTAACGCGTCACCCCTCAAACAGGTGCAACCATCGATTCGCACGAGCAGCCCCCGTAGGAGCCGCCTCGGCGGCGAAGCCCCCGCCAAAGCCAGAAAACCACCAACGCTACCGCCGTAACGGCGCAACAGCCCGCCGCAACCCCTCATCCAGCGAAACCGGCGGCACCCACCCCAGCACCTCCCGCGCCTTCGAAGCATCCACCTGCAACGACCCCAACAACCGCCGCGCCATCTCCCGCTTGCCCAACGCCGACGCCCCGGCCCGCAACATCCACACCGGCACCGGCACCAACCGCGCCGGCCGCTCCAGCGCATCCCCCACCTTGCGCAACAACCTGGCCGTGGACACATCCTCCCCATCCGCCACCAGGAAGGTCTCCCCGGCTGCGGCCGGATGGTCCAGACACGTCACAATCAGATCCACCAGATTATCCAGCGCCACCAGCGAACGCCGATTCTGTGTCACCGCGCCCAGTGGCAACGGCACACCCTTGTGCACCCAGCGCAGCAGACTGCCGAAATTCGCACCTACACCCGGCCCGTACACCAGCGGCGGCCGAATGATCACCACCTCCAGCCCCGTCTCCGCACTCAACGCCCGCAGTCCATCCTCTGCCTCACGCTTGGACACGCCATAAGGGTCCTCCGGCGCCGGCGCATCCGCCTCGCGGAACGGCTGCCCCGTCGGCGTCTCCTCCCCGTTCACCTTCACCGAGCTGACAAACACAAACCGGCGCACCCCGGCCTCCGCCGCCTGGCGCGCCAGCCGCAGCGTGCCTTCCACATTCACCCCCCGAAACGCCTCCAGCGGATCCGTCTCCGGCTCGTCCATCACATGCACCCGCGCCGCCAAATGCACCACCGCATCCACCCCGGCCAAGGCATCCGCCCACTCCGTCGCGCCGTCAATCCCGCCCACCATCACCGGCTCGAACGAACCCGAAGCTGTCACCTCGCGTCGCACCGCGCCACGAACGGCCACGCCGTCGGCAACTAGCTGATCCACCAACACCGACCCGACAAACCCCGTCGCTCCGGTAACCAACTTCAGGCCATCAGCAGCTGAGTCAGTCTCGGTCACCCCACCATCTCCAGGATGTCGCGCGCCATCTCCCGCATGATCGCCTCACGTGCGTACTTTGTTTTGAATTCCGCCCGCTCGACGGGGCTCGAAAGTCCTTCAAGGCGTTCAAAACCGTCCACCAGCCCCTCGGCGGAACAGGGCGCAAAAACCGCCGCCCCAGGAATCTCTCGCTCAATGAACTCCGCCGCAAAACCGCCCACACCCGCCAGAACGGGTTTCCCCGTAGCCGCATACTCGAACAACTTCGAAGGCAGCACTTTCCTGAACGCCGCGTGATCGTTCAGATGCAGGAACAGGATGTCCGCCTCGCGATAGTGGGCCATCAACTCGGACCGCTGCACCGGCGGCAAGAGCTCCACATTGGAGACCCCGGTCTGTGCCAACCGCTCCTCCAGGATCGGCCGGCGCCCGCCATCACCAATAATCCGAAACCGCGCCCGCCCCTCAAGCCGCCGGGCCGCCTCCGGGATGACCTCATGCAACCCCTGCCCTTCACCAATATTTCCGGCATAAAGAATCAGTGGCTCTGAACGTCCCTTAGTTCGTTCACTGTCAAAGTCCAGGCCAAGGAACTCGCTATCGATCCCGTTGGTGAACGTCCGGTAGTCCCCCTCCCCCGCCACTTGGCGGAGATGGGGCAAGAAGCCGGCGGAAACGACGTTAAGACGATTGGCGGCCTGGAATGTCGAGCGCTCAACCCACCGGAACCCCGGCAGCAGCGCTTTCAATGGACTGCCCGCCAGCACATCGGCCATCGTGTCGGTGAACAGGTCGCGAATGTCGAGATACAACGGTGCATTCAACCCCTTGGCAACGCGAGCCCCCAGCGCTGCCGTCATCAGGCGCGAAGAGGTCGCCACCACCGCATCCCACTGCTTGTGGCGGGTCGCCTTTGACACCTGTTTGGCATATGACAGGAAGGCACGCGCCTGGTCCTTCATACCACTGCGGTGAGAAGGCAACTCATACCGCCGGATGGAGACCCCTTCGTTTTCCTCGAAAACCTCCGCCCCCCAGTCCATGGAGTGGTAGCGGTTGGGCATGGTCGTGAGGACATCAATATGAAGGTCGGACGGGCCCTGTTCCCGCAACGCCTCCACCAACGCCGCCGCACGAAACGATCCGGCGGAGAGGTCCGGCGGGTAGTAGAACGTCAACAACAGAATGCGCATCGGGGGGAGATCCTCAACCACGTCCTTCCTGATAGAGAGGCCCCTCTATTGCAGAAGCCTCAGCAGCCCGCAGGCATCCACGATCATCTTCCCCTGGATCCGAGCTGCCGGCACGGAGCGGAACGGCCGATGTGGGACCAGCGCCACGATGATATCCGCCAACTGCAGGGCTTCATCAAGGGAGGTCCCAACCACGCCTTGTTCCTGCAAACCCGCGGGCAGTGCCTCGATATAGGGCTCCACAGCCAGTAGTTTCCCTGGCGATTGTGCAGCCAGACGTTCGACGATCTGCAGGGCCGGGCTCTCGCGCAGATCGTCGACATCAGGTTTGTAGGCCAGCCCCAGGCAGGCGATGACCGGCTCCTTCAGGCGGCTGGCGCGCTCGACGACCTGCTCGACCACATGCTCCGGCTTGGAGTCGTTAACCTCCCGCGCCATTCGAATCAGCCGCGCCTGCTCGGGGGCGGCATCGACGATGAACCAGGGATCCACGGCAATGCAGTGGCCGCCCACGCCCGGCCCCGGCTGCAGCACATTGACCCGGGGATGCCGGTTCGCCAATTCGATCAGGCGCCAAACATCGATCTCCAGACGGTCACAGATGAGGGACAACTCATTAGCCAGCGCGATGTTGACATCGCGAAAGGTATTCTCGGTCAGCTTCGCCATCTCGGCAGTACGCGCTGTCGTCAATAGCACCTCGCCCGAGACGAACTCGCGGTAGAACGCCGCCGCTTCCTCGGTAGAAGTCTGATCGAGCCCACCGACCACACGATCATTCTCGACCAGCTCCTGAATGATCCGGCCAGGCAGCACGCGCTCCGGGCAATGCGCCACCCGCACCGCCCCCGGCCCCAGGTCGGGTCGCGTCTCGGCAATCCACTCGGCCACGCGCTCCGTGGTTCCAACCGGGCTGGTCGACTCGAGAATGACGAGATTCCCTGGCTCCAGCATCTCCGCCAAGGCCCGTGTAGCAGCTTCGACGTAGGAGAGATCGGGTTGCTTGCCGTCCATGAAAGGAGTCGGAACCGCAATCAAGAATACATCCGCCGCCACGGGATCGGTCGATGCTCTTAGCTGACCGCTGTGGACCGCCGAACGAACGAGCACGTCCAGTTCCGGCTCGACAATATGGATATTGCCCTCGTTGATCGTCTCGACGACTTCAGGGCGCACATCAACCCCATGGACTTTGAACCCCCGCGTGGCCAGGAGACTGGCCGTAGGCAGGCCGATATACCCCAGCCCCAAGACGGTGACTGCACGCCTCTGCGTGGCAACTTCACTCACTGGCTTCCTCCAGTAGTCGATTCACAATACGTTCGGCGGCTTTACCATCCCCGTAAGGATTATGGGCATAGGCCATGGCCTCGTAGGCGTCGACATCATCGAGCAATCGGGTCGCTTCCTCAACGATGCGCTGGGTGTCTGTACCAACCAACCTCACCGTCCCCGCCTCGACAGCCTCGGGCCGCTCCGTCGTCTCGCGGGTAACCAGCACCGGCTTACCGAGCGATGGGGCCTCTTCCTGAATGCCACCGGAGTCTGTGATGACCAAGTACGAGCGGTCCAACAAGGCGACGAAGGGCAGATAATCCATGGGCTCAACCAAATGAACATTGGCTTGACCACCCAGTGCCTCCGTGACCGGCCCCAGCACGTTGGGGTTGAGATGAACCGGGTAGACCACCTGCACGTCATCCCGTTGCCCCAGCAATCGCAGGGCTTCACACAGCCGCTCAAAACCGGCTCCAAAGCTCTCACGACGATGGCCGGTAACTACGATCAGACGACGAGAAGGGTCCAGGAAATCAAGAGAGGACAACTGCTGCTCTGACCATGACGGGTTTGTCCGCAAACGCTCCACAACCTCAAGCAGGGCGTCGACAACCGTGTTGCCCGTCACCCGGATCTGCCCCGAAGAGACACCTTCGCGCAAGAGGTGAACTTGCGCCCCTTCGGTGGGCGCAAAATGCAGCCGGGCTAGCCCCCCTACCAGTCTTCGATTCATCTCCTCGGGCCAAGGCGAGTAGGGATCTCCTGTGCGCAGACCCGCTTCAACATGGCCCACGGGGATTTGCTGATAGTAAGCCGCCAAAGCGGCGGCGAACGCCGTAGTCGTATCACCGTGGACGAGCACCCAATCTGGCTGTTCTCGGGCAAGGATCTGTTGCACTCCCGTCAAGACCGACGAGGTAATGCCGGCAAGATCCTGTCCCGGACGCATGACAGCAAGATCATAATCCGGCCGCAATCCAAACAGGTCCAAAACCTGCCTCAGCATTTCCTTATGCTGCCCCGTGACACAGAGCCGAGCCACAACATCCGGCACCTCCTGAAGCCGCTGGACAACCGAAGCCATCTTGATGGCCTCGGGCCGCGTACCGAAAACAATCAGAACCCGCATTACTGGTACGCCTGTCTAGGCGCCAAAGCGGCCACAATACGACCAGCCGCATTACCGTCTCCGTAGGGCCGGCCGCCGCGGCCGGTGGTGCCGAGGGCGTGGCGGATCTCGGAAGCGATATCGGCACGAGTGGGCGGGGCCAGGCGGTTCCAGCCGAGGTCCACCAGTTCGGTCCATTCGGTTTCGTCGCGCAGCGTGACGCAGGGGACGCCGTGGAAGTAGGCCTCCTTCTGCACACCGCCTGAGTCGGTGGCGATGAGGGCCGCGTGTCGCTCCAGGGCGACCATGTCCAGATACCCCACGGGGTCAATGGCGCGCACCCTTGCAAGCGCGAACCCGTGGCGCCCCAAAGCCGCGCGGGTACGCGGGTGTAGCGGCAAGATGACCGGGTGCTCGGCGGCCACGGCCTCCAGGCCGTCGACGATCGCGCGCAGACGCTCCGGGTCGTCGGTGTTGTCAGCGCGATGGACAGTCGCCAGGATGTAGGCGCCGGCCTGCAAGCCATGCTGCGCGAGTACTGCGCTGCGTTCGGCGGCTCGGTCCGCATAGTAGAGTGCGGCGTCGAACATCACGTCCCCTACCTGCACAATGCGCGCGTCAGGAATGCCCTCCTCCCGCAGCCGCTGGGTCGCCCCATCCGTTGGCGTCAGCAGCAGATCGGAAAGGTGATCCGTGACAATCCGGTTCTGCTCCTCCGGCATCCGCCGGTTGAACGAGCGAAGCCCCGCCTCCACGTGCGCCACGGGGATGTGCAGCTTGCTCGCGGCCAGAGCACCCGCCAGGGTGGAGTTCGTATCACCGTAGACCAGCACCCAATCGGGCGCCTCCCTCTCCATCAGCGGCTCAAGCGCCTGAAGCATCGCGCCGGTCATCGCGCCGTGACCGCCACCGGACACACCCAAATGATGCGCCGGCGCGGGGATGCCCAGCTCGTCAAAGAACACATCGGACATCCCGACATCGAAGTGCTGGCCGGTGTGCACGATCTGCTCGCGCATACCCCCAGCGGCCAGCGCGCGCGAGACCGGCGCCGCCTTGATGAACTGGGGCCGGGCCCCGACGATGGTCATCACTTGCATGAAGCCTCCTGCTTGCCACCACGCGCAGTCCGCAGGATCATGGCGACATTGCACCATCGCCCTGCGCGACCCCGATCCAGGTCGCGAATGCTCTCCACTTCCAGCTCAACCAGGCCGGTCCCCTTCAGCTCCTCCACAAGGCGCATCTCATCCGCGATCCGCAACAAATTATCGAGACTTTGGGGATGATTGGGAGTCTTGCGCCATTTGATACGGCCTGTACCTCGCTCAACCATCTTGGAAGCCAGACGTCTTCCCTTATTCACAACCCAGCCCAAACCATCGGCGACCTGCCCCAAAACACCCGCCTTCAAAGTAGTACCCGCAGTGGTCCGTAGCGAACCCACATCCGGAAGCGGGCTTGCCGCAATCCACTTCCGGTGCGCGCGCTCCATCCATCGTTCTCTCCGTGGAAGCTGATAACCACATTGGACTAAACGAGAATCAAGTAGTGGCGGAACAACCCCGATACCCAATTTCGCCCCCCCCACAACAAAGGGAACCGGAACGTGGGCCATCTTCTCCCAATAGTAAATGCGATCATAAATTTCTGAATTGACTCCGCCTTCAGTCGATACGTCTTGGAGCCGATTCCAACAGGATGAACGAGCCGCTTCCAGACTGACGGAAGCCCTACTGGTCAACCCACCTTTAGACATCGGCCTGCTATTAAATCGGAATCGGTATAGCCTCCCCAAGTTCGCCTTCTTTTTTCTATATCTCGGGAAATCCTGGAGCCACCAAAAGTCCTTGAACAACTCCCCTCCAATACCCGAAAGGCTTACTCGAATCCCACGCTTCGCCCGATCTTCTTGCATCTTTCTGTGCCGAAGCCCATCAAGCACGTCTCCCAGCCCATCCACATAGTCCAACGAGGACCACAAATCGTTTGGCGACTCAACATTCGGTGCCGCCACAAAGTGGTATTTCAGTTTGACCCGGTCGGCAACGGCCTGGCCGATCCGAATCTCGTCTGCATCAGACGTCGAATAGGAACATGAGGCTTCTTTTACCTGTTTGCTATACGGCGAAAACGCAGCAAGCAAGCGAGAATCTGATCCCCCGGTGATATCCACCCCTACTGGCCCTGGCAGCTCACTAACGAGTTCTCGCAAACGAGCAGTAAGATACGTAACGGAATCGCGACCAGGGACATTCTTTTCCAACACACCCGGACTCAACGGGTTCTCGTTCGCACGGACCCTGCGGATCCCCTTGGGACCTACCACAACCACATCCCCGGGACATGTGCAGTAAAGGCGCTCGAACATTGTCTTCCCGGGTTCGGGATAACCGAACTCCAAAAAATGCATGACCGAATCGAAATCCACCTCCGGGCTCCAATCGAGTTCCTCACGCGGGAGAGCCACTAGGCCTGTAAATGTATCGGATACAATCGTTTCCGAGTAATAGACAGGCCGAAGACCAAGAAGATCGGGAATGAGGAGTATCTCACCTGAGGGTAGCCTTTTGACGCCAATAAAAGTCCCAGCGGCAAGCTGGTATTGGGCGGCGTCGCCAATCGACGAGACCTGCTCCAAATCCGGAAGCTCACCCTCAGGGTTCAACCGCATACCGAACTCGCCCTCGTTACCGGACTCCCTCAGCAGGTCCCCCAGTGACCAAGTCCCCATCATCAGCTTGCCATGATCATCATCACGCATCCGTCATCCTCCCCAATCGTTCCTTGTACAGCGCCAGGAGCTTCTCCGCCTCTGGGGCCCAGTTGTACAGGCGCTCCACTGCCTCGCGACCGCGGCGGCCCATGGCCTCGGCCTCTTCCGGATGCGACAACAGCCACTCCATTGCCTGGGCAATCGCGGCCGGGGCCTGCGGATCGACCAGCAGCCCGCAGCCCGCACCGTCCACGATCTCCCGCCACAGGGGGAACTCGGACGCGATAATCGGCAGCCCAGCAGCCATGTATTCGAACATCTTGTTTGGCTGGGCATCCAGATGGTTCGGGGCTGGGTGAAACAGCACCAGCCCCGCCCTCACGTTCCCCAGGAGCGCCGCCACCTCCGGGCGCGAGGCCCAGCCATGGAACGCCACGCGTTCCCAGCCCGACAGGGCGGCAAGTTCTTCGCGATGCGCGGCGGGCGAGAACCCGCCGGCCACTTGCAGCCGACAATCTGGCTCGGTCACTTGGCCAATGGCCTCCACCATCTCCCGCGAACCACGGATGCCGGTGATCCCACCGACATAGGCGAAGTGCGGCTGGCGCTGCTCGTACGGCACCGGGTCCGGTGCCACCAGCTCGGCCAGGATCGGGAAGTTCTGAACGGTAACGGTCTTGTGATCCGGAAAGCGCCGCGCAATGGTCGGCGTCGCGGCCACCACCCCGTCGAACGCATGCCCCGCCAGCCACTCGAACGCCTCCGCTGCCCAGGCCACCGGTCGCCTCAGCCACGGCGAAATCCAGTGCTTGCCCAGGATCTGCCGGGGCACGTCTTCGTGCACGTCGTACACCACCTTGATGCCCGACAGCTTCAGCGCCAGCCCCACCGGGATCAGCTCCGGGTCATGGAAATGCGCGACCTGCGGTCGCGCCGAACGCACCGCCCGGTACATCCGCCAAGCGCCGAGCACCATCCTCCGCACACGCCCCCTGGGCGGCGGCCCGGTATCCACGATCTCGACACCCGAAACTTCATCGCACTCGGCCCCCCTCCCATCCTGGACATATAGGGCCACGCCCGCGCCCATGGCTTCCACCAGCGAAGCCGTCTCCTTCACTCGGATGCGCGTATCGCCACGCGGATGGACGGTGGTGAAGTGGATCAACTGCCTCATCGCTGGCCTCCGCCGTCCTGGGACAGGTTCTCGTACAACGCCGTCAACGTCTTCGATTCGTTTTCCCAGGTGAGTCCACTCACTCGCTCCGCCAAGCCTTGACGCAGGGCGAGACCTTCGGCCCTCGTCAAACCGCGAAGAAAGGCAGCCACGGAGGTCGGATCGTTTTCGACCACCCAACCCCCGTCGTGCTGATCCACCACGGCCGCCTGATCGGGAAGATTGGACGCCAGCACCGGCAACCCGGAAAGGAGACTCTCGAATAGCTTGTTGGGGAGGCAGTAGCGGTGATTCAGACACGTATCCTCATAGAGACAAAGCCCCACATCCGCGCCCGAAGCATGTGCAATCACCTCGCCAGGGGGCACGGGCTCCTTGTAATGGATGCGCGGGTCACGGTCAGCCGCATCGCGGACCGCATTTGCCAACGGGCCGCTACCCATGAAGAGGATGTGGTGTGGCACGCCCTGCTGTTGGAAGGCTTCCAGCGCGATCTCGATACCCCGCCCCGTACCCAGCCCCCCGAGATACAGGAAAAGCAGGGCCTCCTCCGGCACGCCAAACTGCTCCCGTAACGGGACGATGTCGTGTGCATCACCCGGCGCTTCCGGGATGTTTCGCACAAGGTGGATCGGCGTCTCCGGATAGCGCTCGGCGTACCAGGCTTGAATCGAGGGACTGACCGTGATCATGGCATCCGCCCTGGGTATCAGCCGCTTCTCCAGGGATTGCGCCAACCGTTGTCGCAGACCGCCGGCGCCCACGGTTTCCGTCTCCAGCTCATGGGCGTCGTAAATCAGCCGAGCGCCCGTCAACTGCTTCAGTCGCACCGCAATCGGCAGTGGCGCCAGGTCGTGGCAGTGGATCACTCGCAGCGGCGCCTGGCGATAGCGCCGCACCAGTTGTCGGTACCACTCGGCATACTTGATCCCTTGACTCACCAGGTCCTTCGGCAGACTTCGGGTTCGCAATGACGCACGCCAGATGGTCCGCCCGTCTTCCAGGGTCTCCCATTCCGAATGCCCGGGCTCCATGAAGCCAGCGATCTCGACCTGCCCGAACAGGCCGTCTTCATGGATGCTCTTCGTCTCCTTTAAAACGCGAGAGTCATGCGTTACGGGGTTGCGGACGATGTGCAGGCATATATTGCTGGACTTCAATTGGTTTTCCCTCGGAACGATAGGCGTTGGTCCGCCTCCAGCCAACGTGATTGGAATGTAACCGGCTGGGATATGAACCCAAGCGCGAACCACAACACCACCCATGACACCCCGGTGGCCAGGTTTGCGAACACCAGTAGATACAAAAGAATCAGGAACGAATAGATGGCAATCAAGTTCAACCGGTAGGCGTACACACCCCCCGACAGCCGCTGCTTTGATTCGCGATAGAGCTGCAAAAAGACCGTCAGGAAGAGAAGCAGAACCAAAGCCAGGCCGACAAGGCCCAGATTGGCCATCACGTAAGGGAAGAAGCTGTGGAGCGTGCGCCCGGCGCTGCCCGTGGTCAGATAGGCCACGTTCATGTTGCCAAGCAAGGGGGCGTAGCTCAGTTGCGCAGCCCCATGCTCCATCATGATGTCCAGGCGCGAAGCCAACGATGATATCCTCCCCGCGCCAAATCCGAGCACCCGGAGTCTCTCAAGCTCGAAACCTGTTACGGTGATCAGCGCCGCGACCCCCAGAACCACGGCCACCAATCCGACAAGCGCGCTCAGTGCCATGGATCGGAGAAGGCGCTTCGACAGGGGCAACGCAAGGCGACCTCTTGCATACGATAGAAAAGCCTTTTTTCTTGGCGCGAACACCGCCAAAGCCAAAGTGATGACGGTGACGCCTGCGATCACCGCGGTCGCACTGTTGGAACCCATGAGCTGTGCTGTACCGAGCATGGTGATGGCTACGGCGACATAAACGGTTACCCACAAGACTTCAGACTTCAGGCGCGACGAAAGGCTTTGTGTCTTCAATGCGCCAAGGATGAAAAGAAACGAAAACACCAAAAAGACAATAGACAAGAAGTTGCCTGGGCGCTGGTAGCCGCCATCGATCCCCGTCAATAGAAAATAGCGGGTATGAAGCCGCCCGGAAAACTCGAGCAGGATCCACACCAAAAAAAAGACAACCAACGAGAGCGCCAGGGTGATCGGCCAGCGAACTCTCTCATCCTGCACAAGCTGCTGGTAGCCGACTCGAAGGGCGGCGCCCATCAAATAGAAGAGAAGCATGCCACCCGTGGTTGCTATGGTCAGTGCTTTCAGGCGGTCGAGGTCACCCAGGTCGTAGACGACACGAAAGGCGACCCATGCCATAAGGCCCAAGAAGAGGAAGAGATGGGGCCGCACGTAGAGTCGATCTTTCATCCATAACGCCAGGAACAGCACTACGGATGCCCCGACAAACAGCGCGAGCACGGGCAACGCCACGCCGCCTGAACCAATGCTGACGATGTTGTACTTCAGGTAAACCAACAACGTGGCTGACTGAAACGACACCAGCAACCACACCCACGTTATCGTCGGTATTTTAATCGGCAAGATGTACGCCCCGGAATTTTATCGAATGACTCTTTAAGGTCCAATTTAGCAGTATCAACAAACAGTGGTTCTCTCAGGGCTGACAAGACGTTGATAGAAATACCGGTCGTTTGTATTTTGGAAATACGAGTTGTGCCAGAGCAAAACAAACTCGCCGCCGAACTTTTGCGTTATTTCCTTGAAGCGCCTCATGGTTCGAAGCGTCTTATCAGAGTACCCATGACCACCATAGACTGGGGAAAGAACTGAACACTCCATGAGAACCAGTGGGCGCTCTTTGACCAGCAAGGGGCACCGCTGCAACAAGTCATAGAGCGCGTAGGCATGGCACGTGCCACAACGGAATCCGGCGTGGTCTGCAAACGAGAGCGTCGTGTCATAGTGAAAGCCGGCGTCCGATAGATATTGGGCTGTTTTCCGGCTATCCCAGCGCAGGTAGTGCTGACGGCAACCGAGCACCTCCTGGTCAATGGCCTCCTCCGCCATGACCGCGCGCAGTCGTTCCACTTCATGCCGGATCTGCGCAGGATCCCGGTAGGTGCCATAACTTCCATGCAACCCGATCTCATGCCCCCGCTCATGGATGCGCCGCATCAATTGCCGAATACGTGGTTCGTCGATGGAGTAGTGGCCATCCATGCCCGGCACCGAGTGATCGACGATGAAGTAGAACGCCATGCGGTTACCTGCGGCCTCGTTCACCCCCATCATCCAGTCGAAGGTATCGAACGGGTCATGGCGGTAGTCGCCACGGCGGGTTGCCAGGGTGTTACGCAGCGTACGGACAGCCTCCGGCACGCTGCGGCGTTTGAGGAGATCGCCCCCCATCTTGCGCAGCGTCGCCGCCATGGTCTTGGTGTAGGCGGCATAGGGGTTGTCGACGTCGCAGGTGACAAAGGTGCGCGGCTGGCGTTTTTTGCGTTGCAGACCGGGCCAAAGCCGCTGCATCGCCGCCCACAGGATCTCGACGTACTCATCGACAATAGGCCGCTCCAGGAAGCCCTCCCGGTAGGCGAGCGACGCCCAGGCGGGGAAGCGGTCGTGCTCGTCGCGATCCGGTGTCACGAGTTCTTCGTACCGGGAGAGCATGAAGAAGGCGGAGCCGAAGATGTCGATGGGCAGGCTTACCCGCCCGTCTTCGAGAACGGCAAAGGCTTCTGCCCCGGCATTCTGGCGCTTTCCGTCGTCGGACGCGTGGCCATGGCTCGCATTTGATCGCCCAGGGGGCTGGGCTCCTACAGGAATGGGGTGGCCGCCGTAGATCACGGGGACGGTGGGATCCACCAGGGTGATGTCCTTGGCGAGATCGCGCGTGTCCCACTGCGCGAACGGCCGCCGGGGCATGGAGGCCTCGGTGAGCCAGTCCGCATCGGCCACGGAGAACAGGATGTCGGGCAGCCGGATTTCCCCAGGCAGCCCGCCCAGGGTGATCCGCACGTCCTGGCGTTCGCTCACTTCCCGCCGCCAGGACAGGCCGAGGAAATCGCCCAGCAGTACGCCCAGAACATAGTCGCGCTCGGGGCAGCGACCATTCGGCGCTTCAACAAGTAAGGTCATGTCGTCGTAGTTTGTCGTGGCGGAAGTACAAGCGTTCAGAACCGCTCGCCTTTCAGGACGCGGCGGGCACGGCCTGCAAACTGCTTCGCCGCCTGGATCGTCGCCATTACTGCGACTTTCGGATCATCGCGCGCGAACTCGGCGAACACGCCCCTGCGCCCCGAGTAGGTTTTCCACCATTGCCCCGGCGAGAGGACCCAATCACGGGCGTCACTGAATCGATACCACAATAGAGAATTCTGCAAGTCGGCCAGCAGCTTCGTGTAATAGACCGATTCACCATCCCGGCAGCCCAACTGTGTTTCCTCCGGAGCCTCGCCGAAAGCCAGATTCCGATACGCCAACCACGGCAAATCGACGCCTGCAGCTCCCGATACCCCAACCCAGCTCCAGCTTCTCGGGTTGATTTCTATAAGAAATCGGATCTCTGTCTCGGCATCCTGCATTACCTCTAACTCCGCAATCCCGGTATATCGAAGCTGGCGGCAGGCCTTCTCGGCCAACTTCAAGGCCCAATCCGGAACGGGGCTTGCGATTCCGACTATGCAATCACCAAACCCTGGCGGAAAGCCACGAAGCTTCTTCCCGTACACCAGACCCAGAATCTCCCCATCGCGCGCATACAGTCCGATCGTGTGCATCGAATCCGACCGACCCTTGACAACCTCCTGAAGGAATACGGGAATACCTGCGGTATCGGCTTCTGTCAGGACCTGCTCCATTCCTGTACGCGTCTCACAGACACGGAACCTAAGCCCATCTGCGGCACGCGCCCACGAAGCCCCTTGACCCACCTGGCGCCGAGCATTCGCTTTGACGGCAATCGGTAGGGGCAGCTCAGGCTCCTGCCGCGCCTCTTCAACCGACCACACTCGGGGCACTGGCAAGCCCGCATCATGCCCCCACCGACCAAAGCGCTCTTTGTCCAACAGCAGAGAAACGGTTTCGTAATCCGCAACGCAGCATTCGAATCCTCGCGATAGCTCTTCTTGATGCCTCGCGACAGATTCAGCCCAGTGATCATTGGTGGGGATCAGAACCGGGTTGGTCTCCAGCCCTTCTCTATAGCGCCAAAGTGCCTCCACGAACCCCGGTTCGTCCACCATCGGGTCCGGTATCGCGCCGTATTTCGAAAATCGACTGTGCGTTCCAACACCCCGCTTCGCATCGAGCGCACGAACCTCAACCCCGCGTCGCCCCAATGCCTGAATGACCGAGAGTCCGTTGTAATCGCAGTTGAACACCCACGCCTCCAGGCGATATTTCTCTTTCTCAACCTCCATTCTCGCGCCAATCACTCTCAAAACCTAGCCATTAGTTTAGTTCACCAACCGCAAGACAATAAATGAAGTTTGCACGCTTCCCCTAGGGTTCAGACGCATATCCCGCTTTTCCCAAAACGCCCTGAATCTACGGGAATTCAACAGCGCCCGCAACGCGGACTTTCCCAAGACTCGACGAATATACCTATTTCGCAATAATCTTAGACGCGGTTTAGAGCGGAACATCTCTTCAACACGAAAGCCCATGCTATCTACTATATTGGCCCAGTCTTGCGTCGACCGATAGTAGCAGCACTGACCTTTCACGTAACTGGACTGGACAACCATGGATTGTGTCGGCGAAATGAAATCCCGAAGGATCAACACGCCCCCATCAGACAACCTTTCTTTAGCCTCACGAAGAAACGTAAGCAACTTCTCATCATCATAAAAATAGACTACGCCACTAGAAAGAATGACGCGCATTTTCGACCCAAACCTTGCGCCCTCAAAACATTCGTTACGAAATTCAAACTTCCTATCCGAATCGAGAACTTCTTTCATTGTACGGAAAAGCGATGGAGCTGGTTCCAGCAGGACAACCTCGTCGAGAGCCTTGGCAAGGGTACGTGCAAACCGTCCATATCCAGCTCCCACATCTACGCCTGCACCAGCACGGATGCCGAGCCTTTCCAAAAGGCTCGCCAGCCTACGGTTCTCCACATAGTTATCAAAACTCGCCCACAATGGATCTCCACCACTCGTAGAGCTATCCAGGCTTTTTAGACCCGCTGAATCCCAATACTTTACGACCGATCTTATTTCACTATTCCTCATATCCTTTTCACCCACCGCGGCTCAACGCGTCGCCTTGGAAGACAAACGAACCGCCGAAACTTGTTTAAAATCCGAGTCCACACGTACTTTTCGTAAGTCGTACGGAAGTAGAATGGCGCCTCCCTGTTATCATGCACAGCGTTACCGCGCGATACATTTTCCATCGCCTCAATGATAACCCCAGATGTTATCCATGCCCGCTTAAGATTGAGTGTCTTTGGGGATTCTCTCTCACAAATCTGGACCTTGTGTCGGGCAAAGATTCTACCACTATCGAACCGGTCCTCGATCTCATGAACCGACACACCAGAGCTCTTTTCTCCGTTAATCAAAGGAGCAAACGTCACATTCCCCCCGCGGTACTCAGGCAGGAATGATGAATGACAGTTGAGGGCGGCCAACGACGCTAGATCGTAAATTTCATTAGGAATATGAGACTGCCAGCCATTCGAAAACACTACATCAGGTGAGGCCTTTTTAATAATGGACTGCAATTCCCCAATACGCGCCCCCTCAGTTTCGACCCAATCAATGCCATTTTTTTGGCAAATAAGTTCGCAGTCATCGCATTTTATTTCCGCGACAGGATCGCTTCTTGGCAGAAGCAACTTATCTAGAACCTTTGCCAAAAAAAGCCTTGTTCCTTTTATTAATCCTGGGTTTATTTTTGTGTTCGGTGAGCTCCAACCTATAGCGAGATTAACGTTGTATCCGGCATCAATAAGAGCCTGAAGCCCCACCGCACTTTTTACGTTTGATTTCGTGCAGAGGTATACTATTGAAGTCTTTTTGCGGGATTCGGACATGCTTCGCTTCGTCAATTTACCAACCTCCGGCTCGCACAAAAAAATCAAACTGGTTGCTCAAATAGTTCTTCATGACTCACGCAAGAAAATACGCGCGGACCGCCCCATAAATGTATACCCCATTTTTTTTAATCTAGTAATTTGTTTCTTGTCGTACCTCCCCTCTCTTGCCAATGCATCATCCACTGAAAAAAACCTCGTTGGGAAGCCCGAGCCCAGACGCCGCCGGAGTGATTGATACACTGGCAAGTAACGGAGTCGTGCTCTAAGTCCGTGGTGGGTGGTTGAGCTCGCGTTATCTAATGGTTGGCTCCCGCTTGCTGCAGCGTATACGGATTTGACGTATTGCGTGTACCACCTCTTTCCGCATCGCACCCATAAGGGGGCCGCCCCCCAGAAATCCATAAATTCCGAATCCCAAAGCGGCAACCACCAATCGAAGCCGTAAAACTCATAGACGCGAACAGAGTTATTAATGAATTTTGCCTGTCGCTCCTGCCACTCCCACTTCTCGAATGCGTCGGCGGCGGCCTCGGCCGTCTGGATATCGGCTGATTCGGCTCGGTCGATAATGCGTTGGCGCCACTCGGATTCGGGGCGGCGGGTGACCAGCCGCCATGGGGCGAGTGAGACATGCTTCTTGATGACGGCTCCAACCATATCTGCGGTGCTGGCAGATGAACCGGGGACAAACTCGTCCGGGATGTGCCCGCCCGCAACGGAGCCACCATGCCCTGGGCAGAAAACAGCGTCGGCGGCTACAACCCCATTGGCTTTAAGCTCTCTCACAGCCAGCCAGTCCTGAACATGGGGAAGGCTGGCCCAGCCGGAGGCCCAGCGTTGGTAGGCCAGCCGCTCATCGGTTTGCCAGGCTTGGCTCCACTTCGTTCCGCTGTACTCGACAAAATGCCAGGGCAGCGACAGGGCCTCCGCCACCTGGCGGCTGTACTCTGATTCCTTGTTGCCGGGCACGCCATAGGTAAAGGTCAGGATGTTGTCGTAGCCGATGCGCTTGAGCAGTAATGCGATGAGCCGGGAGTCGTATCCACCGCTGAGGGGGATGACGATTTGCCGTCCCGCCGCATACTCCGCAAGGCGTCGAACACTGGACTCTGCGGACTTGTCTAGTTCGTCACGCAGCTCACCCTCATCCCACTGTTGGGGTTCGGTGTGGGTGAATCGGTACCAGCGATGGGTGGCGATTTCGGGCTCTTCTCCGGCGACAATGTGAAGCAGCTCGCCGGCCTGGAGTTGCTTGACGTTGGGATAGAGTGTGTCCGAGCCGGTCACGTAGCCCGCCAACTGAAACTCTTCGCGCGCGAGGGGTTCCATTTCAGTGTCCCCAACGGACTGGCGGACCCACTCGGCATCGTCGCTGACGAAGACTGTACCGCCTTGCTGGCCATAGAAGACGGGGATGCTACGGATTCGATCCACCGCCACCAGAGTAGCCGTAGGGGTCTGGCGGGCGATAGCGAAAAACCCGTTGCAGTGGCTTAGTACATCCTGCCAGGTTTCGGGGCCGGGGTCCGCCTCGCTGAACACAGTGGCGAGCTGCCCGCCCCGCAAGAGTTGGCCATCATGGAACGCTGAGCCGTGGACCATCACTTTCTCGGCGGGATCGCTCTCCCAACCGGCGTTGTTCCAATGCGTTACGACATTATTCATTACCAGGCTTTCCTTAACATTTGGCCGTAGTGGAGAGCAGAGACCAGAAGAGTGACCAACAACGCCGCCAAACCGTAGCCCCAGGCCGCATCAAGCCAGTAATACACCGCTAGTGGCGCGATCAGCACTGCTGCAACTAGCGCGGCCGTCGCTGTCGGACGCCAGGCCTCTACCAGGCGATTACCAGAGGCATGAATGATCCAGATGAGGAATCCAGCCCAGCACAAGGCGCTGCCGATGGTGAACAACGCGACGGCCAGGATCAGATCGCCCAGTAGGCCGCCGATGACCAGTGCCCCAACCCGAACGGCAAGCAGCACACCCTGGAAGAACATCCCCTGGGCCTGCTTTTCCATTACCGAAAACAAGGTGCTCAAGGGGGAGGTGACAAAGACCAGGTAAACCCACGGGGCCATCCATTGGGCAAACTCGCCGGCCTGGCGCCAATCTGCGCCGAAAACCCAACCAAAGAGGTCCGGGCCCGCAAGGAGGAGAATGAAGGCCGGGGGCATGGCGATGTGGGCCAGCTTGCCGTGAATGCTCGATACGAGCGGCGCCAGGTCTCCGTTTCTGTGCGCCTCGGATGCGGACGAGAAGAAGACGTCGGCAATGGCCTTGCCGAGCAACTGCATGGGCATGGCCAGTACGCGGTGCGCCAGCATATATATGCCGGCGGCTGCGGGGCTGAACAGCGCCGCAAAAAGGATGGCGGGGAGTTGCGTACCCGCCTTGTTGAAGAACCCGCCCCACGACGAGTAGATGGGGAAGCGCCGGTAGCGGCTGGCGGCCCAGCGGATATCCGCCAGCCGAACTTGCCGGAACGCGGCCCATTTGCGGCGCACGGCCAGGAGCCCGAGGCTTGAGGTGCCTGCGGCCTGGCCGGTGACTTGCCCCAGCAGCAAGGCCAGGGGGCCGAGCGTGTAGGCGCCAAGCTGCACACCCACCATGCTGATCGCCTGGGTGAGCTTAGTTCGGGCGATCGCCGGGAAGGCCCGGGTACGGATCGCCCAATAGCTGAATACCTGGTACACACCCGTCAACAGCAGACCGAGGGGCAACAGCCACAGATACGGTTCCAGTGCCGGTGTATTCAACGCCGTGGTGATGGGTTCGCCCCATAAGCCCACGATGAGGGCGCTGACGGCGGTCATCCCCAGCACCAATAGCAGGCTGAGCACCGCCACGCTGGCGGCCTCCTCGTCGCTCTCGGGGAGCGGGATGGCCAGTTGGTAGCGCAGGCTGGCGATGACGCCGAGGATGCCGAGCAGCCCCGCGTAGACGGCCAGCAGCCCGAAATCCTCCGGGCTGTACAGCCGCGTGAGGATCGGCGAGGCCGCGACCACGATGATCTGCCCGGCCGCTGTGCCACCGGCCAGCACCGAGACACTGCGTGCAAACCGATTCTTCGGCAGCAGGCGCTTAATGCGTTCCTTCATCAAGCGACTAGGGGAAGGGTGTTGAAAGAAATTTTAGCCACGGATGTTCACGGATATACGCAGATAAGGGCGATAAAGATTAGGGCTGTGCGGCATGAACATTGTGAAAACCCATAGGAGCCACGGATTGGCACGGATGAACGCGGATTAGGGCAAAAGCGATGGGGGCTCTGCGCCATGGTCAGACTCTGTGCCAACTGAAACCATCCGTGTTTATCGGTGTTCATCCGTGGCTACAACGAGGGGGCCAGGGATCCTCGGAAGGACACGGAAAGATGGGTGAAAATCGAAAATACCCGCGTCGGACGGCCCATCCGAACGCGCTCTATCCATCGGTGTTTATCTGTGAAGATCCGTGGCTCACCGGTTTTCCGCTTCGTGGACACTCGGCGGTGTGGCGGGCAGCAGTACACGCCCGGTGTGGGTTTGCGCAGTGACGATGTCGGCCATGTGGCGCATCTGTAACCACAACTGTGGCACGACAAACTGATGGATGAACTGTTGGCGCTCCAGCTCGGGTGGAAGCTGGGCATTTCGCCCCAGTACGTACTCCGCCCGGTAGATCAGACGTGCATGGAACACGGTCAGATCATCGTCGGCCGACGCCGAGGTTTCTGCATCGGGATGCAGGCCTTTCAGGTCCAGTTCCAGGCGCACATGAATAAGGGAGCCTTCACTCTCGCCCCCGCGGGCCGGAAGCCCGGCGCTCTGGTCGCTCGAATGCAGGCGACTGTTCAGGATGCCGGGACGGTCTCCCGGCATGGAGGCGACGCCACGCTCGTAGTGGATGCCATCCAGGTAGGCATCCACGAGTTGCGCATGGGTCGCCCATTCCGGTTGTGGCTCGTTCGCGGTGCGTTCGGTGGTCATCGGGTCATTACCCATGCGGTGTCCTGGCCGCCAAAGCGATGATGAGTTTCGATCCAGTATTCGCCATCCGGGCCTGTGGCCAGGTCGATCTGCACGCGATTGATACCGCCGTCCGGCAGGTTCTGCATGAGGCGATCAATATCGCGCCAGGCATAACGAAGGGAGGCCAGCGTCCACGTACGTATCAGACGATCGGCGACCTGCTGAACGGGAACGTGCCCCTGCTCCCAGCGCGAAACGCTGACGGGGTTCACTCCAATGCGCCGGGCCAGCTCGGTCGCTGTCAGATTCAACTCACGACGCAACAGCGCGAACTCCTCGCCAGTCAGGACGCGATTCAGCGCGCAGAGTCGATCCCGGATCTGGCGAGCCACCTGGACATAGCGCGGGATACGGATGGCTTCGTCGCCGCAGTCGCGGCAACGGGCAAGGGGGGTGTTCAGGAACTCGACGGCGCGCACGCCGAACTCTTCTGCCCGATGCGTAACGCATTCGTGTTCGATGTTGGTGGAGCCGCAGATGACGCACTGATCCATGATGTTCACTCCGAACGCGTAACGGTCACGATGACCAGGGTGTCGGTTTGGGGGATGGCCGTGACCACGGCGGATCGCCCCCAGTTGTCGACGAAGGCGACGCGATACCGCCAGGTACCGTGCTCTTGCCGGGTTTCATCCACACGTCCTTCTCGCAGCACGTGGTCCACCCAATCGGCATGGACCTGGCGCTCACGCATCCGCTGGCGGGCATGCCCGCTGAAGACGCGCGAGACATTCGGATCCCGCGCCATTTCGTGAATCCGGCGCGTGGCCTCTGCCTCCGTGAGAGGGTGATTAATACCATCCGTGGTCATTCAGAAATTAACACAGTGTTAAGTTTTTTACATCCAGGGCCAGGACTGGTGTAGCCACGGATGCACGCGGATGAACACCGATGAACAGGACTAGTGTGAATGGCGGCTCAAAGCGGCTGTTTTTTCCGTTACCCATCTTTCCGTGCCCTTCAGCGGATTCCGTGGCAAAAGCCCTTTTCGCCACCGAACCCACGGAAGTACACGGACGGTAGACAGAGATGGCGAACTGACAGGCATCTTCTGCACTTATTCTCGCCCTTCAATCCGTGTTCATCCGCGTGCATCCGTGGCTAAAACAGCTTTGGCCACGGATTGACACGGATGAACCCGGATGAGGGCCATTTCTTGGAAAGGCGATTGGCCGGTCCGGCCCTTTCCCCATCCAATCCGTGTTCATCCGTGCACATCCGTGGCTACCCAGTCTCTTAGCCTGCGAGCAAGGCGTTGATGACGGCTTGTTGTTCGGATTCGGTAATGTACGGGTGCATGGGCAGGCTCATGACCTGCTCGCTGGCCTCCTCGGCGTTCGGGAATGCTTCCGGAGCGTAGCCCAGGTCGGCGAAGGCCGGCTGGCGATAGAGCGGCACCGGGTAATGCACCGCCGTGGGGATACCCGCCTGCTGGAGCCGGGCCTGCACCGCTTCGCGGTCCTGCACCCGCAAGGTGTACTGCGCGTACACATGGGTACAGCCGGGCGCGGTGAAGGGCGTTATAGCCACGGATGAACACGGATGAACACCGATATTGGGCTCTTGTTCTTCCATCCGTGTCTGTCCGTGTCCATCCGTGGCGAGCAGCAGCTGGTTGTAGCGTTCGCCGGCCTGCTGGCGCAGGTGGACCTCCTCCGGGAAGACCTCCAGCTTGGGCAGCACGATGGCGGCCTGCAGGGTGTCCATGCGCCCATTCACGCCGATGACCGGGTGGTGGTAGCGCCGGTCCTGGCCGTGGACGCGGATCTCGCGCATGGCCTTGGCCAGGTGGTCATCATCGGTGAACAGCGCGCCGCCGTCGCCGTAGCCACCCAGCGGTTTGCTGGGGAAGAAGCTGGTGGAGCCGAGGGTGGAGAGCGCACAGCTCTTGCGGCCCTTGTAGGTGGCGCCGAAGGACTGGGCGCCGTCCTCGATCACCGGCAGGCCGTGCTTCTCCGCAATGGCATTGATCGCGTCGAAGTCCGCACACTGGCCGTACAGGCTCACCGGCATAATGGCGCGGGTCTTCGGGGAGATGGCCGCCTCGATGTTTTCGGGGGCGATGTTGTAGGTGGCCGGGTCGATATCCACGAACACCGGCTTCGCCCCCAGCAGGGCAATCATCTCGCCGGTGGCGATGAAGGTGAACGGGGTAGTGATCACCTCGTCCCCGCGCCCGATGCCAAGCGCCATCATGGCGATGAGCAGGCTGTCGGTGCCGCTGCTGACGCTGATGCAGTGCTTGCTGCCGGTGTAGGCGGCCAGCCGCTCTTCCAGCTCGCCGACTTCCGGCCCCATGATGTATTTTCCGTGGCGCAGGACGGTCTCGATGCGCCGTTCGATTTCGGGCCGGATGCGCCGCTGCTGGGCGGCGAGATCGATGAAGGGGATCGCCGCGTCGGTTGCGTTCGTCGCGGGCTGCAGCCGGGCGAGCGCCTCGCTCGGTTGCATGGCCTCGCACTCGCCGAGTGTGTCGAAGGTCGCGTCGAGCGTGACGATGGCCACGCGGCCGCCCCGAAGGCTGCGGGCGCCCGCCGCGATCTGGGCATCCTCGAAGTCGCGGGCCTCGGCGTACAGGGCGGCTTGCTCGTGACCGGGCAGGCTCAACACCGCGACCCGTTCCAGCAGTTGCTGCATGAGCTGCTGGACGGTGGCGCGGGCGGTTTCCGGTTCGGCACCCAGATCCTTCAGCCGACGCACGGCGACGAAGTCCAAGGTGTTCAAGGCGCTGGCACCGACCCAGAGTTTGGCGCCCGCAACCTCCGCGTCTTCCAGGAGCCGCGCCGTGGGGTTGTTTTCCACGTCCGCGTCCAGCCACATGTCGAGGATGGCACTGACGTCGAGAATATAGTGCCGATCAGCCACGGTGCTTTTCCTCCCACGCTTGGTCGCGCAGTTCGCGCATTTCGTCCTTGCTCAGCGAGGTGTTCTCTGCCGATTGCAGAACATCACGGATCGGGGCCTGGATCGACTGGAGTTCGTCGATGAAGTCCGAGGCGGCCTCTGGCCCGTTGTAGGGGATATGGGGTTCCGGTTCGCTGGTTGCCGCCTCCTCTTCCCCTTCTTCGATCTCGTCGTCCGGAAGGGTGACCAGAACGCGTACCCGCGTATGGCGGAGCTTGAGAGGACGGGCGAACTGCAGGTGCCCTTTGTCGTCGAGAGTGGCTTCAATTTTCATGCTTCGCACCTGGTGATCGTTGGTAAACACGCGCCTTCATCCATTGCCCGGTGGGGCAAGCGGACATACGGGCGAATCTTGCGCGGTGAAGGGCGTTTTGGCCACGGATACACACGGATGGACTCGGATAAAAACAATAAAAACCCAGCATCCGTGTTCATCCGTGTCGATCCGTGGCTACCCTCTGTTCGTTGTGCCCTTGCCGCCGGCTGAAGAAAAGCATACCCAACGGGGCAAACATGCATACGGGCAAATCCTGCGCGGTGAAGGGCGGTTTGGCCACGGATGTACACGGATGGACCCGGATAAAAACAATAAAACCCAAAAATTCGTGTTCATCTGTGTCGATCCGTGGCTACCCTCTGTTCGTTGTGCCCTTGCCGCCGGCTGAAGAAAAGCATACCCAACGGGGCAAACATACATACGGGCGAATCTTGCGCGGTGAAGGGCGTTTTGGCCACGGATGCACACGGATGGACCCGGATAAAAACAATAAAACCCAAAAATCCGTGTTCATCTGTGTCGATCCGTGGCTACCCTCTGTTCGTTGTACCGCTGGAGCGCCAAAAGACCGTTTTTTACCCTCGGCTGAGTGTCGTGCCGCGGAGGGTATAGCCGGTGCCGGTGGCGGGGCATTGGGCGGTGGCCTCGCCCTGCAGCGGCAGATCGAGCTGTTCGCCGTGTTCGCTCATCCAGCCGATCTGTTTGGCGGGGACGCCGACCATCAGGGCGTAGGGCCGGACGTCCTTGTTGACCACGGCCCCGGCGCCGATGAAGGCGTGCTCGCCGATGGTGACGCCACAGACGATGGTGCAGTTGGCGCCGAGCGTGGCTCCGCGCTTGACGCACGTGTTGCGGTACTCGTCCTTGCGCGGCACGGCGGAGCGCGGGTTGTAGACGTTGGTGAAGACCATGCTGGGGCCGCAGAAGACGTCGTCTTCCAGGGTGACGTCGTCGTAGACGGAGACGTTGTTCTGCACCTTGACGTTGTCGCCGATAACCACGCGGTTGCCGACGAAGACGTTCTGGCCAAAGGAGCAGCGCTCGCCAACGCGGGCCCCGCCGCAGATATGGACCCAGTGCCAGACGCGAGTGCCTGCGCCGAGCTGCGCGCCGTCATCGACGATGGCGGTGGGATGGATGATTGTAGTCATTGAATTAGCCACGGATGTTCACAGATGGACACTGAGGGTCATGGGTTTTGGGTAGTCACGGATGATCACGAATTCACCTGGATGCCTTAGCGGACGAAGCGTTTGATTTGCGCCCGGGGCTGTCCGAAGTTGATCAGCAGGCCGAGCGGAATGCCGGTGGCCTGCAAATAGTTGAGCAGTTGCGCCTGGTGCTCCGGCGCCAGGCTGTTGCAGGCCTTCAGCTCCAGCAGCACCCGGTTTTCGACGAGGATATCGGCAACGTACTCGCCAACCGTATGCGCCTTGTAGCAGACCTTGATCGGCTGCTGCGTCTGAACCAGGAGTCCCGCATCACGCAGTTCGATTGCCAGGGCATTTTCATACACTCGCTCCAGGAACCCCGGTCCAAGTTCATTGGACACCGCGAAGACACAGGACCGGATCCGATAGGTCAGATCCTCTTCAACAAGCGTTCCCTGCTCGTCCATACCCATTCGCCCTTCATCCGTGTTCATCCGTGAACATCCGTGGCCGGCTTTTTGCCCTTGGTCGTCAGTAATCCAGCGGCAGAGGCGTTTGGCGGCCGTCGCGGGCGGACAGATACGTGGCGATGAGGATTTCCAGGGAGCGCAGGCCCTCGCGGCCGTCGGTTTCCGGATCGGCTTCGCCGCGCAGGCTGTCGATCACGTTTTCGTAGTACGCCGGGTGGCCGAAGCCGTAGACCGAGGTGGTCTCGTAATTGGCCTCCTTCACCTTGGCGTCTTCGGGCTGCTCGTCCGCGAACTCCCAGTGCTGGATCTCGTTCACCGCGACGCCACCCACGCGTACCGTGCCCTTCTCGCCGAGGATGGTGATGGAGCCTTCCAGGTTCTTCGGGTAGGTGAGCATGGTGACGGCCATGCTGCCCAGGGCGCCGTTGCGCCAACGGACGTTGAGCACGCCCGAGTCTTCGACCTCGATCAGGCGATCCTGCGTGGCAGTGTAGGCCTGCACGCTCTCCACCGGGCCGATCAGCCAGTCGAGCAGATCCACGTAGTGGCTGGCCTGGTTCATGAAGGCGCCGCCGTCGAACTCCCAGGTGCCGCGCCATTTCGCACTGTCGTAGTACTCCTGAGGGCGCGTCCAGAAGACGTTCAGGTTGACCATGAAGATGCGGCCGAAGCGGCGCTGCTCCACTGCGCGCTTGAGCAGTTGCAGCGTGGCGTTGCGTCGGTTCTGCTTGACCACGAACAGCCGCACACCCGCATGGTCGCAGGCTTCTACCATGGCCTTGGCATCCGCCCAGCGCGTGGCCATGGGCTTTTCGGTGATCACGTGCTTGCCGGCCTCGGCGGCCAGGATGGCCTGGCGGGCATGCACGCCGCTGGGGGTGCAGAGGATGACGCCGTCCAGGCCCGGGTCCTGTTCGAGAAGATCGCTCAGATGGCGGTATCCGGGGGCGCCGGTACGCGCCTCGGCCTGGGCCAACGCAGCCGGGTCGATGTCGCAAACGGCGGCCAGTTCGATGTTCTCGGCGTGCTTTTCCAGCGCGTCGATATGCTTCTGGGCAATGCGGCCACAGCCCACCAGGGCTAGGCGGATGCGGCGATCGGTAATCGGGGTGAACTGATGAATCATGGGGTTCCCTGTGTTGAATGGGCTCAGGCGCGAACGATCTTCGGGTCGGTACGATCCCGGTAGACTCCGCGGGTATCGAGGATCAGCGGTGCATGCTTCTGGACTAGCTCGTAGTCCACGGCTTCGTGATCGGTGGCGATGAGCACACAGTCCTGTGCCGCCAGGGTTTCCTCGCTGATCGGCGTGTGCTCAAGATCGAACTGGTGCTCACGCATGGGGGGAAAACTGGGCACGTGTGGATCGGAATAGGCCAGGACGGCGCCCTGCTCGCGCAGGTATTCCATCATCTCGACCGCCGGGGATTCCCGCATGTCGTCCACGTTCTTCTTGTAGGCGATGCCAAGGATCAGGATGCGGCTGCCGTGGACGGCCTTGCCGCGTGCATTGAGCGCGTCGGCGAGTTTGCGCAGCACCCACTCCGGCATGCTGCTGTTGACCTCGCCGGCGAGCTCGATGAAACGGGTATTGAGCCCGTACTCACGCGCCTTCCAGGTGAGGTAAAAGGGATCGATAGGGATGCAGTGCCCGCCCAGGCCCGGCCCCGGGTAGTACGGCACGAAGCCGAACGGCTTGGTGGCGGCTGCATCAATGACCTCGTAGATGTCGATGCCCATGCGCTCGGCGACCATCTTCATCTCATTGACGAGGCCGATGTTCACCGCGCGGTGGATGTTCTCCAGGAGCTTGGTCATCTCCGCGGCACGGGCACTGCTGACCGGTACGACCCGATCCACCACCTGGCCGTACAGGGCCTGGCCTACCTCCTGACATGCGGGGGAGTACCCGCCGCAGACCTTGGGGATCGTCTGGGTCTTGAAGTCGGGGTTGGCGGGGTCTTCGCGTTCCGGGGAATAGACGAGGAAGATGTCCTCACCCACCTTGAGCCCGCCGGAGCCGATGCGCGGGGCCAGCTCCTCTTCGGTCGTACCTGGATAGGTGGTACTTTCCAGCGACACCACCTGGCCGGAGCGCAAATGCGGAACAAGGGCATCCGTGGTGCCCACCACATAGGACAGATCCGGTTGACGGTAGCGATCCAGTGGCGTGGGGACACAGATGATCAGGGCGTCCGCCTGCGATGCCCGCGACATGTCGCTTGTGGCCTCGAACAGACCGCACCCAACCGCATCGGCGATCTGGTCGCTGTGGATATGCTCGATGGGGCTTTGGCCCGCGTTCAGCTGCTCGACCTTGGAGGCGTCGTTATCGAAGCCAAGTACGTGGTAGCCCAGCTCCACATAACGAAGCATGAGGGGCAGACCGACGTAGCCAAGCCCGATGATGCCGATGACGGCGCTGCGGTCTTGCAAGCGCTTGATCAATTCCTGTTGTGCAGACATTCCGTTGTATTCCGTTTAGGTTTTTTGGTTCGCTGATTCGCTTTGGCGCCGTCAATGTCGAGGGCAGTCCTGACCGCCCGAGATCCCGGCTTTTCGCTCCGCTGCGCTCCTCGCGATGACGGAGATGTGTTCTTTGGTCATCCCGGGGACCGCGCAGCCCAAGACCCGTCTTCCTGTGAACCGCCCTGCCCTTCCGTCATCCCGGAAACTGCACCACCCCACCGTCATCCCGGAAACCGCGGCGCGGTTATCCGGGATCTCGCGCGTCCGGGCAGCCTCCACCGGTGGAGATCCCGGCTCTTCGCTTCGCTACGGCCGGGATGACCGGGAAGGTGTGCCGGACGGGTCGTTGGTATGTGGGGTGGCCCGGGGCTCGCGGCCCGCTCTGGCGGGGGCTTCGCCGCCAAGGCGGCTCCTACGGGGTGGGTGGCTCATCCGCGGGTTTGGCGTTTTGCACCTCGGCGCGGAGTTGTTCGATTTCGGTCATCAGGGCTTCGTGCTCGGCGCGTTTGCGCTGGAGCAGGCCGTACGCCAGGCGCGCCTTTTCCTGCAGGCCGTTCGGCGTGAGCTTGTACAGGTAGGCCGAGCGGTTGTCCGAGCGGCGGAAGTTCTGCGCCTTGACCCAGCCACGGTCGAGCACGGCCTTGAGCGCGTAGTGCGTCTTGCCCACAGACAGGCCCAGCGCCCGCGCGAGCTGGCGCTGGCTCATGTCCGGCTCGCGCTCCAGCAGGCGGAGCACTTCTAGATGAAGATCTTCTTCAATCAATGGGTTATCTGGGTCTTGAGCAGCGTTTTGGCACGCTACCGCCGGGACGGTGCACCCGGATTTTCGCGGGTCCGCCCTGGGGGAAGCTGCTGACTGTGCGTTCACGGGGTGAACGAAGGCCGAAAGTAGAGCATATCGGTCGGTCGCATGGCAACGGAACGCGCGGGTCCGGTCGGGCCCGCGCGCAAACATGACCATGCTTTGAAGAAGCCCTCCCCTCCAGAAGCTTCGGCGGGGAACGCTACATGGGTCCGTAGCCGTAGCTAGCCTTGTTCGGGGCGGCGGCTTCGGGCGTTGCTGACGAACTCCCAGAAGAACGCCGCAAACAATCCGAGCATGCCTCCAAGCACCACGGACAGGGCGACAATGAGCGAGCGGCCGGCCCCCACAGGGCTATCGGATTCCCCGGCAAGGAAGGTTTGTTCGGTATCGCGGCTCATTGCTTCAACCGTTTCGGCACTGGATGCCGCATCCGTGCGGGACGAACGCAGCCTGGACAGCTCTCGGCGGATATCGCCAATTTGCTGGGCCACGATCAGGCCGGCGATGTCATCGCCCTCGCCCAGACGCTCGTAGAGCGCGTTGAGGTCCTCCTGCAGCAGCGCGATCTGGTCATCCAGCACCTCGATGCGGCTGTTCAAGGGCCTCAGATGGCTGGCCAGGCTTTGTTCAAACCGTGGCCTCAGCCACTCGGCCATAGCCGCGATCACCCCCTCGTGGAGATCCGCCACATGCTCGGCGGCCTCGCGCGTACTGGTGGACTCCAGGATCAGGCTGTAGTCCGAGCCGTGGGCACTCACGCGAACGCGAGGCCCCCGCCCTTCTCCAGCGAAGAGCTGATCGCGTTGCTGCGGGATCAGCACATCCTCGAGCCGAGCGATCGCCAACTCCTGTGATACGACGTTTGTGAGACCGCCGGAATAGACCCGCGGGAGATCCACGCCCGAGCGGTACTCGTACACCACCGGCTGCATCAAGGCATGGACGACACCCAGAACGACCGTGAGCACCCCGACACCCAGCAGGACCGGCAAACGGCGCATCAGCACATCCCACAGCTCGTACAGGCTGATTTCGTCGTCGTACGGACGGGATTGCGGACCGGCGGGATCGTTCATGAGTCAGTTCCTGTATTCAAACGCAATGTGGAGGGGACCTCGATTCGGCCCGAGGCGTTCGGCCAGGTCGATACCGGCAGTGATGGCGGCCCCGAACCACTTGCCAGGAAGGCGCTCGGGCGTTGCCATAATGCGGGCTCGAAGTGCCTTAAGGGTTCAACCCCAGGGCGTTGCGATTGGACCGGAAACCAGGGCTTTTTGCAAGGTTAGGCGCCGCCCTTTTACACGCGCGCCACCAAATGACACCCGCAACCGGCCAGCCGGTGATGATCAGAGGCATAAAGCCGCATCCGCCGAGATGACCCAACCAAAGGCACCGTCGGTCCGTGGCTGCATGAGCACGGAGACGAGCCTTGTGGGAGCGGGCCTGCTCGCGAAGGGGGACCCGGGCTGGCTTTGGCGGGGGCTTCGCGGGCGAGCCCGTCCTACAGGGGGACAACGAACCGGGCTGGGTCAGTCGTTGTTGAAGAGGTCGCGGGTGTAGACCTTGTCCGTCTGGTCGCGGAGGTCGTCGGTGATGCGGTTGGCGACGATGACGTCGGACACGCGCTTGAACTCGTCCAGGTCGCGGATGACGCGGGAGCGGTAGAACTCGTCATCGGGGAGCTCCGGCTCGTAGACGACGACTTCGATGCCCTTGGCCTTGATGCGCTTCATCACGCCCTGGATGGCGGAGGCGCGGAAGTTGTCGGATCCGCTCTTCATCACCAGGCGGTAGATGCCGACGACCTTTGGCTGACGCTTGATGATCGCGTCGGAAACAAAGTCCTTGCGCGTGCGATTGGCGTCGACAATGGCCTTGATGATGTTGTTCGGAACCTCGTCATAGTTGGCCAGTAGCTGCTTGGTGTCTTTCGGCAGGCAATAGCCGCCAAAGCCGAACGACGGATTGTTGTAGTGGCTACCGATGCGCGGGTCCAGGCAGACGCCCTCGATGATCTGGCGCGTATCCAGGCCGTTGGCTTCGGCGTAGCTGTCCAGCTCGTTGAAATACGCCACGCGCATGGCCAGGTAGGTATTCGCGAACAGCTTGATCGCCTCGGCCTCGGTCGAGTGCGTGAAGACCATGGGGATATCGTCGTCCATCGCGCCTTCCGCCAGCAGCCGGGCGAAGGTCTCGGCCCGCTCGGACTGCTCGCCGACAATGATCCGGGAGGGGTGCAGGTTGTCGTACAGCGCCCGGCCCTCGCGCAGGAATTCCGGCGAGAACAGGATGTTGTCGGTCTCCATCTGCGCCTTGATTTCGCGGGTGTAGCCGACCGGCACGGTGGATTTGATGACCATCACTGCGTGCGGATTAATCTCTAGCACGTCGCGGATGACCGACTCCACCGTGGAGGTGTTGAAGTAGTTGGTCTGCGGGTCGTAGTCCGTGGGCGTGGCGATGATCACGAAGTCCGCTTCCGCGTAGGCCTCCTGCTTGTCCAGCGTGGCCTTGAGGTTCAGCGCGCGGTTCTCGAGGAAGTCCTGGATCTCGACATCGATGATCGGGGAGTGCTTGCGGTTGATCTGGTCGACCTTCTCCGGCACCACGTCGAGCGCGACGACCTCGTGGTTCTGCGCAAGCAGGACGGCGTTGGAGAGCCCGACGTAGCCGGTTCCGGCGACTGCGATTTTCATTCCTGGTTTCCTTCCTGTTGCAATCTGTGTAGCCAAGTTCGTCGGCCTTGCGTCCGAGCCCCGTAGGAGCCGCCTTGGCGGCGAAGCCCCTGCCGAAGTCCGGCGCGGGCAGGGGCTTCGCCTGCGAGCAGGCTCCTACAGGGGCGTTGGCACGTTTGCCCAGCGCCGAGGATACTGGGGCGCCATGAACAATGATGCGATCGGGGGCACGAAAGGTTAACGCCCGCCTTACCCAGCCACGCGTTCCTGCGGTGGGTGATTGGCCGGGGCGTACTCGTGCACTACAGCGCGGATGGTGCGGCAGGCCCGCTCGGTGTCCATGTCGCGGTCGGCCTGGTCCAGCTGATTGAGGGCTGCGTGCAGGTCCTTCGCCGATACGCAGTCCTCGCGTGCGCGCATGATCCGCGGATGGCCTGTGGCCTGGACGTTGTCGCAGATCAGCAGCTCCTCGTAGAGCTTCTCGCCCGGACGCAGGCCGGTGAACACGATCTCCACGCCATCTTCGGGCACGCCGTCTTCCTTCACCTGGCGCCCATGCAGATGGATCATGCGGCGCGCCAGGTCCACGATGCGGACCGGCTCGCCCATGTCGAGCACGTAGACCTCGCCGCCCTCGGCCATGGCACCGGCCTGGATCACCAGTTCGGCCGCCTCGGGGATGGACATGAAGTAGCGCGTGATCTCCGGATGGGTCACCGTCACCGGGCCGCCATCGCGGATCTGCTGGTGGAACAGCGGCACCACGGAGCCGGACGAGCCCAGCACGTTGCCGAAGCGCACCATGCTGAAGATGGTCCCGCGCTGCTCGCGGGCGCGATCCTGCAGGACCATCTCGGCCAGGCGCTTGGTGGCGCCCATGACGTTGGTGGGGCGCACGGCCTTGTCGGTGGAGATCAGGATAAAGCGGTCCACGCCGGCATTGAGCGCCGCCTCCGCGAGCACGGCGGTACCGAAGACATTGTTGCGCACGCCCTCGATCAGGTTGGCCTCGACGATCGGCACATGCTTGTAGGCCGCGGCGTGGTACAGCGTTTGTACGCCGTATTCCGCCAGCACGGAGGCCACACGCCGCGCATTGGCCACCGAACCCAGCACGGCGTGGATGGCCGGGCACTGCTCCAGTTGCGCCGAGTACTCCTGCAGCTCGCGCTCGATGCTGTAGAGCGCGAACTCGTTGCGCTCGAACAGGATCAGCGCCGCCGGCTCCAGACGGATGATGCGCCGGCACAGCTCGGAGCCAATGGAACCGCCCGCGCCGGTCACCATCACCACCCGCCCGTGCACGCTGCAGGTCAGCAGCTCGGGGTCCGGGGGTACCGGGTCGCGCCCGAGCAGATCGGCGATGTCCACATCTTCCAGTTGTTCCAGGCTCGCATGCCCGGAGACCACCGACTCCATCGACGGGACCGTCTGCACGTACACCGGGAGCGGTTCCAGCTGTTCCAGGATGCGCCGGCGTTCCTGGCGCGTCGCGGACGGAATGGCCAGGAGCATCCGCTTGACCCGAAAACGCGACACAAAGCGCTCCAGACGATCCGGACTATGGACCGGAATCCCGTCGATCGAACTCCCCTGCAGGCTGCGATCCTCGTCTACGAAGGCGACCACTCGAAACCGGCCCCCGGCCTTGAGCCCGGACAGGAGCTGCACGCCGGCCTCGCCCGCCCCGAACACCACCACCGGCTCGGCACCCGCGCCCGCCTCGACGATCGAGCGATACCACGTGCGCACCAGGAAGCGGCTGCCGCCGACATAGATGAAGGCCACGATCGCGAAGTTAATCGGCACCGAACGCGGGAAGCCCTCGACCCGTCCCAGCATCGCGGCCGCCCATAGCACCAACGCCAGGACCACCACCCCGGACCCCACGGCCCAGATGGTGCGCGACCCCATGAACCGCACCACGGCCCGATAAAGCCCCAGCCGCACAAACAGCGGAATACCGACCAGGACCACCAGCGGGAACAGCCACCAGGTCTCCAGCATGATCGGCGGGAACGGCTCGGCCAGGCGGATCGCAAAGCCGGACCACAACGCCAGCGGCAGCATGACGATATCCGCCATCACCATGAGCCAGCGCTTCTTCGAGCGCGGCAGCTTGAACAAGCTTTCCAGGCCCTTCCTCAGCATGATCTGCAACACCGTCCCGGCATGTCTCGCCCGACTCCCCCGTCCACAAAAACTACCCGGATTACACTACAGCAAGTGTACGCACCCGCTCGCCGCCGCTCTCCATCGCGGCGTGCGGAGCATAAGCAAGCCGTCATAAAAATGCACTCACGGCCGAGAGTGTTGCCACCAACCGACGCTGGCAGGGGCTTCGCGGGCAAGCCCGCTCCCACAGGGCCGCTACCGCTAGCAGACTCCATCCCCGCTCCCTGCCTCATTCACTGTGGGAGCGGCCCTGGCCGCGAAGCCCCCGCCAAAGTCCATTCAGCCCCTTACTCCAGCCAGGCCGCATCCCACAGGGGGTAATCACCGAGATTGCCGACCAGCCCTGCCCGCAGCGGGTTCGCCACCACATAGCGGGCGACCGCCTGGAGATCCTCTTCCCGGCGCAACGCGCGGTCATGGAAGCCTGGCTGCCATATCCGACACGGTCGGCCGCGCAATTGACCAATTCGCCGCGTGGCCGAACCCTTCAGCTTCTGTGCGGTGCGGGACAACTCCCCATCTTCCAGTTGCATCAGCCAGTGGACGTGGTCGGGCATGACCACGAAGCAGAGTGTAGTCGCCACCCCTTCCACCTCACGCAACGCCTGAACCACGCAGCGACCGTGATCGAGCGCTCCAAACCAGGCATGCCGGTCGGCGCAAACGGCCGTGATCAAATAGACCCTTCCCGGCTCGCTGAACCGTCCAATCCGCAGCCGGTGCGTTCGTGCCTTCCCTGGCATTCGAACCTCCTGCTCACAACACTTTCGCCCAGTATGGCCTCATTCCATGGGCGCGCACCTTGTGGGAGCGGGCTTGCCCGCGAAGCCCCCGCCCGGGTCGGACTTTGGCAGGGGCTTCGCGGGCAAGCCCGCTCCCACAAAGACTTCCACCTTCCACACCTCGTCGTGATTACCAGCGGGGACGCTCAACCCCGCGAGCTGGGGCGCCTACGCGCGTTGTTCGGCCCATTGGGCGAACTGGTCATACGCATCAAGGGCCGGCGTGACGGCCCCGACGACCCGTTCCAGGTCGATCGTGTCGTAGAGGTGCGTAAGGAGGTTGCGCATGGCGCAGGCATCCATCAAACGCTCCGTTAATGCCTCGTCGAGATCGAGGCGGTCACGGAGGGCCTCGAACACCTCGCGATAGGTCGCAGCGAGCCGATAACCATCGCGGCGCAACAACTGCAGGCCAATGTCCGCCGAGGACTCGCAGAGGAGCTGCAGCAAGCGCTCGATGGCGTAGTGTTCCCGGCGCTGCTGTCTCGGCTCCATTGCCGCGTAGAGCTCCAGGTCCGCCAGGAACTGGCGCAGCATTCCGAGCTTGCGCTGCATCACCTCGGAGGCTTCAGGCGGCATCCGGGCCCTCCGTCAGGTGGCGCTGGAACAGGACGGAATCCGCGTGCAGGAAGAACGCACGGTCCTGTTCCGCGTGGAAGCGGCCTGCCTCCGCCTCGAACAGGCATTCGCCATCCCGGAAAATCTCGAAGCGCGTGGTCGGCGAGGTGCCATCCGTGAGTACCAGAAGATCCACCGGTGAGGGATCGAGCACGTCCTCCAGCTCTCTTTGCCAGCGGCCCTGCGTCATGAGATCCGGCGTCGACCGCGGCTGAACGGCCAGATCCACATCCCGCCCCTGGCCGTCACGCGCAGTAGAGCCGAACAGGATGACCAGGCGCCAGTCATGGCGCGCGGCGAGCTCGGTAATGCGGCTTGTGTGGTCTGGCTGGAGCATTCGAATCACGAACCGTGGTTACCCGTGTTGCCAGAGTAGCAAACGCGTTCACCGCACACCTTCTGTCCGCAAAGATCTTCTGCGGCCCACCCCTGTTGCCTCAATCATCGGCAACACCCCTTATCGCTAGGGTGAGCCCTGTGGGAGCGGCCTTGGCCGCGAAGCCCCTGCCCGGGTCCGACTTTGGCAGGGGCTTCGCGGCCAAGGCCGCTTGTATGTTTACCCGTGGCAGGCCTAGAAAGGGTCTGTCGGGGTGGAGGGACGAGGCCGGCATCTGGCCTGTGGCACAGACGGTAGGAGAGTTCGTCCCACCCCTCACCTTAAACGCCGATAAGGAATCGATCGGCACGGGACCGACGATAGATGGCAAGCCAGCGTTCGGTGAGGCCCCGACAGACAACTCCAAGCTAGCTCGGGAGGTGTGATGATGGCAACGCATCGGATCGGGGTCGATGTCGGCAAGGCCGAGTTGTGGATCAGCATCGACGGTGAAACCGCACAGCCGTGTCCCAACGAGCTCCCGGCGATCCGCCGGTGGGTCCGTGGCTT
>NZ_AQYF01000010.1:0-1966 GCF_000380525.1 Thioalkalivibrio sp. AKL8
CCTGCAGGCTCAACGGACCGGCCGCTTCCGGCTGGAGCTCCTGCAGACGCTGTGCCCGCTCGAGTGCCTCGTCGTAGCGTCCTGTCTGCAACAGGTACAGCACCAGCGTGGTATCCACCTGCTGGGCCGAGGCCTCGCCGCCTCCGGCGGCGCGCAGCGCATCCAGACCTTCTTCCGTCTCCCCGCCCCGGAGCAGCGCCACCGCCAGCAATTCCTGGAGACCCTGCGAACCCGGGCTCGACGCCGCCGCGTCGCGCAACGCATCGATGCCGGCTTCGGAATCGCCGGCAACCAGCAGCAGTCGCCCGCGCAGCTCGGCCATGTCGGCCGGCTCGCCGGTGTAGTCACGGCTTGCCCGCTCCACGAACTGCAGGGCATCCTCCACGCGATCCTGTTCCAGATAGATCGCCGTCAGCGTACGAATGCCCTGCAGCGATCCGGGGCTCTCCTGAACATGACGATTGAGGTTGTGTTCGGACTGATCGCGGGCCTGCTGTTCGACCTGCTAGTACTTCCCGCCATGCTGGTCGTCGCGCATCGACTGTCGCGGGCGCGTACGGCCTGACCCCATGGCTCCTCGCGAGGCGCGACCGGTCCTTCGGTAGTCGCGCTCCCCCGCACATCACGCCGCCCCTCCCAATCGGCCCGTCACCCCGATCCTTTGCCATTACCCGGGACCTCTTGTGACGTCCCCTGTCGATACGCATTACAACCAAAAAAATACCCTCAACTTACTGATTTTATTTTATTTGTTCTCCATTCATCCCCTACCCGGCGGCCTGACGCCCGCAACCCACGCCAGCCTCCGTCGACCGCCTTTACAGTTCCATCCCAGAACTGGGGCCTATCGCCCGCACGCTGCCAACAATCCAATACCCGCCGGGAAAACATCAAACTTTCCCCCTACATAACAAAGCCTTACGAACGATCAATCCTCGAAGTGAAACTTGGCACGTTGTCTGCCTATAACAACTCGGCAGCAACTGAATTGGCCATCAGGCCAAGCCCCGGCGATGGTTAAATCGCTTCAAATTGAGCATCAGGAGAAATCCATGAACGCGAAAAAAGCTCTTCTTGCTTCGCTCTGCGTCGGCATTTTCGCCGCAGGTGCGAGTACCGCGACGGCGGAGACGATCGACTTCGACATGAACCTCGACGCCACCGCGAACTACAGCGGCTCGGTCGAAAACGTCCGCCGGATCCAATTCGACCTGAACACCCAGACCTTCCAGTACATTCAGGACCCGAACAACCCGGTTCAGGTCGGCGATGTGTTCTATGACCGCGGGTACGGTGATGCCACGTCCTACCGGACCTCCACCAACGCGGCCGCACCCCAGACCGGCGACATCCTTGGCACCGACTACTCCATGGGGCTCCTCTGGGACGAACTCCGCGGCGTGGTAACCGGCACCGATACAGTCGGCGGCAATTACGTCGTCACCGCTGACTACACCGGGGTCGGTTGCTGCTTTTCGCTGTTCATGGCCGAACCGACCCCCGGTTTCGGTCAGGACTATGAAGGGGCAAGGACACACTACACCGACGGCGAACTGGTCATGGAGATGGGCCTGAAATCCGGCAACAGCATCCTGGAATTCGACAGCCAGGGCGGGGCCTTCATCGAAGGGACCTTCACCTTCGAATTCCAGGTGGACATGGTACTCCCGGGCTTCTGGTTCACCAGCGACGGCATCGACTTCGCCGACCTGATCGCGGACGAGGAAGGCGCCCCGACCTTCCAGGTCACAGCCTTCGCCAGCGCCGGCACCATCCAGGAACCGCCGCCGGAGACCTTCTTCGGTGAAGACGTCAACAACGTGTACGGCGACACCCGCGACGGCCAGTCCCTGTTCAGCGAAACCCAGTCGACCCACGATGGCAGCCTGCGCTTCGCAGTGCCGGAACCGGGCACCCTGGCGCTGATGGGCCTGTCCCTGCTGATCCTGGCCGGCTTCATCGGGGT
>NZ_AQYF01000011.1:0-2163 GCF_000380525.1 Thioalkalivibrio sp. AKL8
CGACGCTAGAACGCTTTCTAGTCTTGATGGCCCTCCCCCCGGGGCATCGAGTTGAGGGCTCCCTTCGGGGAGCCCTTTTTTTGTTCCGCGATCCGGGCCCGGTACTACAGCCCTCATGGACCCTCGCGCGAACCGGCCACCCTCTCCCGTCACTGCCGGCAATCATCCGGCGACTGGCCATGTTCGGACTCGCACCACCCCGGGCCGACGCTCGCCCCCCTTCGGATGTCCGCCTGGCCTGCCAGGGCAAGACTATCCATGCACCACTCGAACTCGAGCCCCGTCCTTCCGAGGCGTGTGAGGCTAGCGCCCCGACCAAGATGCAAACGGGCCGGTAGCACCACGACCGGACTGCGCGCCGCGCCAGGTCTCGGGATACACGGGGCATCACCGCGATGCCGGCACATTCATCAGCGTCTCCCAGGCACCGGCGAAGACACCAGAAGCATGGCAGTGGGCCGTAGTCGAGGGGACGGATAAGCCGGCCCCGAAACCGTGGCATTGACTCACCCCTGCCGAGATCCGGTCGCGGGCCGTGCCGACCGCCGCGAGCGAGCTCCCCGGCCGAGCGCAGCCGTCAGAGGCCAGACAACGAAGTAATGTCCGGGCCGACCCGGGATTACAGGACCGACCGGACGGAGGGATGTGCGGCGACCAGGCTGACGCACACAAAAAAGGGGCCGCTCTCGGCAGCCCCCTTGATCGACCGGTTCGTGCCGGGTCTACAGGCGATCGAGCAACGCCTCCGCATCCGCCCGCTGGGGGAACTGGTCGTGCCCGTCCAGCACGCGACGCAAGCGTTCAGCAGCGGCGTCGCGCTCGCCCTGTTCGCTTTCCGCCCAGGCCAGGTGGTACTGAATGCCCGGATCATCCGGGGCAAGCTCGCTGGCACGGCCAAGGATGTCTGCGGCCTCTGCGGGCTCACCGGCGTGGATCAGCACCGCACCCAGGGTGTCCAGCACCGGAGCCGCCTCCGGTGCCAGCTCGGCAGCCCGGCGCGCATGCTCCAGCGCCTGCCGGGTATCACTCTCGCGCAAAGACCATGCGAGGTTGTTGCGCGCAATCACGTCGTCGCCATCCTGCTCGACGATCCGACGGTACGAATCCATCGCTCCGGACCGGTCGTCCGCCGCCATCTGCTGCGCCGCGTGGATATGCCATGTCGCCAGGTCCTGCGGATTTTCATCCAGCCAGGCGGCCAGCGTGGCCCGCCCGGCATCGCCATCCCCGGCTTCGCGCTGCGCCTCCGCCAGTGCATGCACCCAGTCCCGACGTTGCGAACCCGGGTCCGCCAGTGCCGCCCGGTAATGCCGCACGGCGGCGGCTGGGTCGTCCCGCTGCATAGCCGCGCGGCCCAGCAAGGCCTGGACCTCGCTGCGGTTCTCGTAGAGCTCCTCCAGGCGCGCCAGATGGGGCTCGGCATCGCTCATGCGTTCCTGATTGAGCAGGCCCCGGGCCAGAAGCAGGCGGGCCCGGTAGTGGTCCGGCTGCTGCTCCAGGAGCTCGCGAAGCGTGCTCTCGATCGCGGCATCGTCACCGGCCTGCGCATGCGCGCGGGCCAGGGCGAGACGCAGGTTCACGTTGTCCGGCGCCTGTTCGACGGCCTCCGCGAGACTTGTCACCGCGGCATCCGGACGATTGAGACTCTGCTGGACGTCCGCCAGCGCATACAGCAGGTCCGGATTCCCGGGGTGATGTTCACGCGCAGCGAGGAGCGTCTGCAGGGCCTGCTCCGGTTGGCCGCCCTGAAGCTGGATCTGGGCCAGGGTGAGATGCGGCGGCAGCAACTCGGGCTGCGAGTCGATGGCCGTTTGCAGCCAGCGCGCCGCCCCCTGGTGGTCGCCATCCTGCAGGCTCATGTTGGCCAGGCGCTGGGCCGAACGGGCATGCCCCGGGTCGCGCTCCTGGATCGCTTCCAGCACCTCGCGCGCCGCCCCGCGATTGCCGACCTGGAGCTCCAGGCCAGCGAGGTTCATCGCCACGGATACATCGTCCGGGTCCAGCGCGACGCCCTCGCGGAAGGCCGCCCGGGCCTCGTCGGTTCGCCCCAGCCCCATCAGGGCAGCGCCCTGCAGGCTCAACGGACCGGCCGCTTCCGGCTGGAGCTCCTGCAGACGCTGTGCCCGCTCGAGTGCCTCGTCGTAGCGTCCTGTCTGCAACAGG
>NZ_AQYF01000012.1:0-50447 GCF_000380525.1 Thioalkalivibrio sp. AKL8
CGCCTTCCGCAGCGGTGATGCGTTCGTTGCCTTCCTGGGGTTGGATGTCCGCATACGCGACTCCGGCACGAAACGGGGGCAGCGCAAACTCACCAAACAGGGCGATCCAGAGTTGCGACGGCTGCTCTATCTGGCCGCGATGCAGGCCAAGTCGAAAGCCGCCTGGAGCGACTACTACCAGCGCTGCCTGGACCGTGGCCTGGCGACGACCCAGGCACTGAACGCCTTGGCTCGAAAGCTGGCCCGCGTCGCCTTCGCCCTGATGAAAAATCAGACCGATTACCAACCTAAGATCCCTTGTGGAGAGACATAGAATCTCCTACACGTCGGCACCCCCGGAGCCGAGCCCCTTCGGTGATCGGGCCGTGGCCAAGCCCATCGGCCCGAGCTTCCTCCCTGCGGAGGTAACCGCAGGCGCGGGCGGAGGCTTCGCGAGCAAGCTCGCTCCCACAGGGGGCTTCCCACCTGTTGCATGACCTATTGCCTGGCGACGACCTCGCCGGTGAGTTGGGTGCCGGCGGCAAGGGTGGAGTAGATGGTGCCCTTCTGCACGTTGCGGTGCAGCAGCTCGACCATTTCCTCATCGGCATCGGTGCCGACTTCGACGCGATACTCGATCTTCGCGATGGCCGGTGGGTCGTCCTGGCGCCAGCCGCGCAACTGGATGGAGATGCTGTCCACCTCCATACGCAGCATCGGCAGGGCGCGCTGGATGCCGCGCACCATGCAGGCACCGAGTGACGCCAGCAAAAGCTCCGGCGGACTCAGGGCATCGTCGCGCCCGTCCATGTCGGTGTCCAGGGTGACCTCGGCCTGCTTGGCGTGTGCCAGGCTGCCGTGCGCGTCCACCCGTTCGACGTTCAGCTGATACTCGAGCATGTCATCTCCATCCCGCAGCCGGATCGCAATGCGCGACCCGGCGCCTGGATATCAGTTACTGCCGAGGATGCGCTCGATCACCGCCTGCGGTTCCTGGTAGCCGGACATCTGTTGTCCGCTCTCCGTGATCAGTGCCGGGGTGCCGCGCAGCCCAAGTTGCTGGCCCATGGCCATGTGCTGATCCTGCGGCGTGGCGCAGCTGCCGTCGATGTCGTTCAGCTTGTCGCCTTCCTTGGCACGGTCCATCGCGTCTTCGCGGTCATCCGCGCACCAGATGCGATCCATGATCTCCGGAGAATCGCGACCGAGGACCGGGAACATCAGGTAGCGCACCTTGATGCCAGCCGCCAGATACTCCGGCAGGTCCTGGTGGATTTCGCGGCAGTAGGGGCAGTTCGGGTCGGTGAAGATGTTCAGCACACCGCGAGTGTCACCGTTCGGCGAGTAGGTCACCAGCTCACTGTCGCCGATGGCGGCGAACATGTCGGCGCGCACCCCGCTGAGCGCGGCCTGGGTCAGGTTCTCGCGGGTGTCCAGATCGACCAGGTTGCCCTGAATCAGATAGCGGCCGTCCCCGGACACATAGAGGATATCGGTGCCGTAGCGCACCTCGTAGATGCCAGCCATCGGGGTCTCCCGGATGCTGTCGGCCTCGGCATCCGGAATCACCCGGGCCATGGTTTCCTCGATGGCATCGGTCGCCATGACCGGGGTGCTGAACACGGCCAGGGCCGCGGCAAGGGGAAGAACGCGTTTCAGGAGCATGGATTCTCTCGTGTCAGTACAGAAAACAGAGCCAGTCTAGCAGCCCCCACGCGGGGAACCTGCGAAAGCTGGCAAGAGTGCGTAATAGACGTCAGCCGCGGGGATGATGTTCCGCATGCAGGCTTTGCAGACGGGCGCGTGCGACGTGGGTATAGATTTGCGTGGTCGAGAGGCTGCTGTGGCCCAGCAGCATCTGCACCACGCGCAGGTCCGCCCCGTGATCGAGCAGGTGGGTCGCGAAGGCGTGGCGCAGGGTATGCGGCGACAATGGCGATTCGATGCCGGCACTCCTTGCATGAGCCTTGATACGGTACCAGAAGGCCTGGCGCGTCAGCCCGCGCCCGCGGCGGGTGACAAACACCGCCTCGCAGGGCGGGTGGCCATCCATCAGGTCCGGCCGCGCCTCGCGCTGGAAACGGGCCAGCCAGTGCGCCGCCTCCTCGCCCAGCGGCACCAGGCGTTCCTTGTCGCCCTTGCCGGTGATGCGCACCACACCCTGACGGCTGTTCACCTCCGACTGCTCCAGGCCCACCAGTTCCGACACGCGCAGGCCAGTGGCGTACATCAGCTCCAGCATCGCGCGGTCGCGCAGGCCCACCGCGGTCTCGAGGTCGGGCGCCTGCAACAGGGCGTCCACCTGGGCCTCGGACAGGCTGGCCGGCAACGGGCGTCCGGCGCGGGGCGATTCGATCCCGGCACTGGGGTCATCCTCGCGCTCGCCCTGATAGACCCGATAGCGATAGAAACGCCGGATGCTGGACAGCGCCCGGGTAATGGACTTCGGCCGGGCCCCGGCCTGCATGCGCGCGCTGATGTACCCCAGCAGGTCGGGCGCCCCGGCGGTCTCCAGGTCCACGCCCCTGGGCTCCAGCCAGTGCGCCAGGCCCTCCAGGTCGCGGCGGTACGCCGCCAGGGTGTGATCGGAGAGCCCCTCGACCGCCCAGAGCTCGTCCAGGAAACGATCGAGGGGCGACGAGGTCGTCTCGGCGCTGGTCACGCGTTACGGCTGGCCGCCCCCGGGATTGCCCGGATTGCCCGGTGCCCCCGGGGTCTCGGCGCGGAATTTTCCGGCCAGGCTCTCGAACACCTTGGTCAGTTCCAGCGGCAGCGGGAAGAAGATGCTGTTGGCGGTGCCGTTGGTCGACATGTCGGCCATGGTCTGCAGGTAGCGCAGCTGCAGCGCAGCCGGGCTCGCCTCCATCTTCTGCGCGGCCTGCACCAGCTTCTCGGCCGCCTGCAATTCGCCCTCGGCGTGGATGACCTTGGCGCGGCGTTCGCGCTCGGCCTCGGCCTGGCGGGCGATCGCACGGATCATCGAGTCGTCCAGGTCGACGTGCTTGATCTCGACGTTGGTGACCTTGATGCCCCAGGCGTCGGTCTGCGAGTCGAGGATCTCCTGGATGTCGTTGTTCAGCTTGTCGCGCTCGGAGAGCATTTCATCGAGATCATGCTTGCCGAGGACCGAGCGCAATGTGGTCTGCGCGAGCTGGCTGGTCGCGGCGTAGTAGTCCTCCACCTGGATCACCGACTTGGCCGAATCCACCACGCGGAAGTACAGCACCGCGTTGACCCGTACCGTCACGTTGTCCTGGGAGATCACGTCCTGACTGGGCACATCGAGGGTGATGATGCGCAGGTCGATCCGCACGATCTGCTGGATGCCCGGGATGACGATGATCAGGCCCGGACCCTTGACTGCCTGGAACCGCCCCAGAAAGAAGATGACGCCACGCTCGTACTCGCGCAGCACCTTGATCGACATCACGATGATGGCGATCAGGATGACTAGCGGAACGACAAAGAAACCGAGATCGTTCATGTCCTGCTCCTTCTACGTTGTGAGTACTGCACCGACCGGTCAGCCGGTCGGTGCAGTGCCCGGGGTGTCCTCTTCGGTCGCGGGTTCGACCTGCAACTTGAGTCCGTCGATGGCGGTCACCCGCACCTTCTGCCCCTCGCGCACGGGTGCCGAGGTCTCCGCGTTCCACTGCTCGCTGTGGACCCAGACCCGGCCACTGCGTTCAAAGTCCTCGCGCGCCTCGCCAAGCATGCCGATCATCTCTTCATGGCCGGTGGCGGGCTTCTTGCCCCGCAGACTGAACAGACGCCCCAGCACCCAGACCGACAGGATGCCGATGGCGATGGCCGTGCCGATCACCAGCGGCAGGGCCACATTCAGGTTGGGGTCGTCCCACAGAATGATCGAACCGGTTGTAAACGCCACGATTCCTCCTATGCCCAGGGCCCCGAAACTGGGCACAAAGGCCTCCGCGACCATAAAGATCATCCCCAGCAGCATCAGCGCCAGACCCGCATAGTTCACCGGCATCACCTGCAGCGCGAAGAACGCCAGGATCAGCGCGATCGAGCCAATCACGCCGGGATAGATCGCGCCCGGATTGGCCAGCTCGAAGATGATGCCGTAGATCCCCAGCAGCATCAGGATATAGGCAATGTTCGGGTTGGTGATCACGGACAGCAACTGGGTGCGCCAGTCCGGGTCCATGCGCACGATCTCCAGTCCCTCGGTGGAGAGTGTGCGCTCACCGTCGTGCATGCGCACGGTATGCCCGTCGATCTGGGCGAGCAGGTCGTCCAGGTTGTCCGCCACAAAGTCGATGACGTTCTGCTCCAGCGCCGCGGAGGCGGTCAGGTTGGAACCCTCGCGTACCGTCTCCTCCGCCCAGTCGGCGTTGCGATCATAACGCTCGGCCAGACCGCGGATGTACGAGACCGCGTCCTCCAGCACCTTCCGCCCCATCGCGTCGTCGCCACGCCGCGGGGCCGCCTCGTCCTCCAGCAGCTCTTCCTCGCTGGCCGGCTCCACCTCGCCGTCAGGCGCTCCGTTTTCGCCCGCTGGCGCCTCGTCCGCATCGTCGTCGCTGCGTTCGTCGCCACGGGCCTCGTCGGCGTCCTCGCCCGCTTCCGGCGGATCCATGCCCGGGAGCCCACCGCCCCCCATCTGCACCGGCGTGGCCGACCCCAGATTGGTGGCCGGGGTCATGGCCGCAACATGCGACCCATAGAGCATGTAGGTCCCGGCACTGGCCGCGCGCGAGCCGGCCGGGTGGACATACGTCACCACCGGCACGTCCGATTGCAGGATGTTCTTGATGATGCTGCGCATACTGGAATCCAGTCCGCCGGGGGTATCCAGCATCAGGATCAGGATCTCGGCGTCTTCCGCCTCCGCGCGTTCAATGCCGCGACGGATGTAATCGCCGGTGGCCGGGCCGATGGCGTCCTCCACGGTCAGCATCAGGCCGTGGCGATCCCCGGTATCGGCCATACTCGCCGCGACCAGCCAGCCCGCACCGAGCACCAGCAAGGCCAGCCACAACAGATGTCGCCAGGGGCGCCATCCGCCCTGTCCCGCGTTGCGCCCGAATGGAACCCGCATGGGCTTCCTCTCCCGTCAGGATGGATTCGTCGTACACTGCGTGCGCACACGCGACAGCCGACACCACCACGATAAACCAAAGCCCGGACCGGCGCCGAACCCGCAGACCCGCATGGAAACGCAGGCAATGCAGACCCCGCCCGAAACCCTCACCGCCGTGATCCTGGCCGGCGGCCAGGGCCGCCGCATGGGCGGGTGCAACAAGGGCTGGGTCGAGTACCACGGGCGCCCGCTGATCGAACACGCGATCGAGCGCCTGCAGCCCCAGGCCGCACAGCTGGCCATCAGCAGCAATACCGATATCGACCGCTATCGGGCGCTGGGGTTTCCCTGTCTGTGCGATCGGCACCCGGATTACCGCGGCCCGCTGGCCGGGATCGCGGCGGCCTTCGCAGCCTTCCCCGGCCAGAACCTCCTGTGCGCCCCGGTGGACGCCCCGCATTGCCCGCGGGATCTCGGCGAACGCCTGCAACAGGCCGTGGACCGGGAACACGCCCCGGCCGCGGTCGCCCACGACGGCGAACGGCTGCAGCCGCTGTTCGCGCTGCTGCGCCCGACCCTGGCGCAGGCCCTGCTGGACGACCTGGAGCGCGGGTCCCTGGCCGCGGGACGCTGGTTTCGCGACATGGGGGCAATCCCCGTCGATTTCTCCGATCAGCCGCAGGCGTTCGCCAACATCAACACACCGGATGACCTGGGGAGGGACTGATCATGATCGCTATACTTTCGATCCCGAACCGCAGTGCCCGGGAACGACGCCCATGACCCAGCCGACCATCCCCTCGCCCCTGCCCCGCATCGCCTTCGCCGCCTGGAGCGGCAGCGGCAAGACCACCCTGCTCAAGGGCGTGATCCCGGCCCTGCGCGCCCGCGGCCTGCGCCCGGCAATGATCAAGCACGCCCACCACGAGTTCGACGTGGACAAGCCGGGCAAGGACAGCTTTGAGCTGCGCCACTCAGGGGCGGACCAGATGCTGGTCGCCTCCGGGCGGCGCTACGCCCTGATGGTGGAGACGCCGGAGACCGACGACGGCCGCGTGCCGGATCTGGACATGCTGTGCGCGCGGCTGGACCCGCGACGCTCCGACCTGATCCTGGTCGAGGGCTTCAAGCAGTGGGACCTGCCGAAGATCGAGGTGCACCGCCCGTCGGTCGGCAAGCCGCCGCTGTACCGCGAGGTCGCCGGGGTGATCGCGGTGGCCACCGATGCCCCGACCCTGGACTTCGACGGCCCACTGCTGCCGGTCAACGACCCCGACGCGGTGGCCGCCTTCATCATCGACTACCTGAATATCCATCCCTGAAGCGGAGACATCCCATGCCCGAGGCTGCCCCCGGTTGCGACGAATTCGACCCCAGCGCCAAGACCCTGGAACAGGCCCGTGCCGCGATCCTGGAGGCCTGCCGGACGATCACCCAGAGCGAACAGGTCACGCTGGAAGAGGCCCTCGGGCGCACCCTGGCCCAGCCGATTCACGCACGCATCGACGTGCCACCGGCGGCGGTCTCGGCCATGGATGGCTACGCCCTGCGCGCCGCGGACGCAACGGACGGGGCCTGTCTCGCACTGGTGGGCACATCAGCGGCCGGGCATCCCTGGGATGGCGAGCTGCAGCCCGGCCAGTGCCTGCGCATCCTGACCGGCGCGGTCGTCCCGGCCGGGGCCGAACTGGTCATCATGCAGGAGCAGGTGCAGCGGGACGGGGAATCGATCACCCTGCAAAACGGCGGCCTGACAACGGGACACAACATCCGTGGACCGGGCAGTGACACCGCCGCCGGCAGCCCGCTATATGCTTCCGGGCAGCGCATCGGCGCCGCCGAGATCGGGGTCCTGGCCAGTCAGGGTATCGCCCGGGTAAGCGTGCTGCGCCGGCCGCGCGTGGCCTTCTTCTCGACCGGGGACGAACTGGTCCCCGTCGATCAACCGCTGGGCCCGGGACAGATCCACGACAGCAACCGCCACACCCTGCGCGCGCTGCTGAGCGCCTATCCGGTGGAGGTACTGGACTACGGCGTGATCCGCGACACCGAGGCGGAGGTCTCACGAGCCCTGACCCGGGCCGGTGCGGACGCGGACATGATCATCACCACCGGGGGCGTCTCGGTGGGCGATGCCGATCACGTGACCCGCGTACTGCAGGCCTCGGGACAAGTCGGTTTCTGGAAGCTGGCGATCAAGCCCGGACGGCCACTGGCATTCGGACAGTTCGGCCGCGCGCATTTCTTCGGCCTGCCCGGCAACCCGGTGGCGGTGATGACCACCTTCGCCCTGCTGGTGCGCCCGGCCTTGCTGCAGCTGGCCGGGCGCGACGCGACCGAGCCGCAGACCCTGAACGCCCGCCTGCTGGAGGATCTGTACAAGACCCCGGGCCGCAAGGACTTCCAGCGCGCGTTACTCGAGACTGACGACCGCGGCTGGGTGGTCCGCGCAGCCGGCGGCCAGGGCTCGCACCAGCTGCGCGCGATGAGCGAGGCCAACGCCTACGTGGTTTTGCCCCGCGAGTCCAGCGGGGCCCGGGCGGGGGACTGGGTGGAGGTGCTGCCGTTCCGGGAGATCTTCCCGGAGGTGTGACCCGGGTTGCCGCCCGCGCTCAGGGGGACTGGACGAGCGCGGCGAATTCCCGCTCCAGCAGGGCCTCGTCACCCAGGTTGAGCTCGACCAGGCGCCGCAGGTGCGAGGCGGATTCGAGCGGCATCGCCTCGATCTCCACGCCCAGCCACAGGCCTTCGTGCCAGCACACGCGGCCCTCGACGGTGATGCGCGCCTCGCCGCTGAGCGGGATATCGACGCTGACCTCGTCCCCATCGGCCAGGACCGGAAGATCCGCGCCCTCCAGCAGCACCCCCTTCAGGGAGATATCCTCCACGCGAACCGCGCAGTCCCCGCCGTCGGTGAGCAGGGTAGCCGGAAATTCCAGAGGGATACGTTGAAAGCGTCGCTCCATACGGCAAGACTACGCCCACTCCGCGCCTGCGGCCAAATCCAGAACCATCCGGGAATCCCATGACCGAAACCGCCGCCTCGTCCGTCGACGGCCAGCCGACCAGCCTGCTCCGCCGCCTGGCCGCCATCGTCTACGATGCCCTGCTGCTGGTAGCGATCTGGATGGTCCTTGGCCTGCTGGTGGTTGTCCTCGGCAATACCACCGGGCTGTACTCGCCGCGTGTGCACTTCGTGCTCAACCTGATCGTGGCCTGGGGCTTCTTCTACTGGTTCTGGACCCGCACCGGACAGACGCTTGGCATGCAGGCCTGGAACATCCAGCTGCGCACCGAGGGTGGCCACGCGGTCAATGCCTGGCAGGCGACGCTGCGCTACCTGGTCGCGGTCGCCCAGTGGCTGGTGATCCTGATGGCCATCTGGGCGGTGCGCGAGCACGGCGCCGTGGCGATCACCGTGGTCACGGCGGCGGCGCTGTTCGCGCTCGGCCTGTCGCAGTTCCACCCGCGCCGCTGGATGCTGCACGACTGGCTCTCCAGCACCGAACTGGTACGCATCCAGGGCCTCGCCAAGCCGCGCTGGAAACAGAACCGCAAGAGCTGATCTCGGACCGGTTGTTTGTTTCACCACGAAGCGCACGAAGACACGAAGAAGGGCGCTTCGTGGTGAACAGCCATCAGGGGGCGAGCCAGAGGCCGAGGTCGTCCAGGGCCTCGGCAATCTCGTCGGCGATGCGACGGTAACCACGGGCGTTGGGGTGCACGGGGTCGGCGCGCAGGTCGCGCTCGGACAACACGCCGGAGAGCACGCCCTCGATCAGGGCCACCTGTTCCTCACGGGCGAGTTCGCGATAGATCGGATCGTCCCGCAGGCGCCCGGTGGCGGCCCCCAGGGCCGAGGCCCGCGGCACCCCCAGCAGCAATGGCTGGGCCCCGTGTTCATGCACCGCTGCCACCAGGGCACGCAAATCCTCCTTGACCGCGGCGGGATCGCGCTGGCGCAGAAAGTCGTTGCCGCCCAGCCAGATCAGCACCAGGTCCGGCTGGTGTTCGCGCAGGCTGGGCTCCAGGCGCCCGCGGGCGCTGTTGGCGCGGTCGCCCGGCACCCCGTCATTGATGAATGTCCAGCCGGTAATCGCCGCAAGCCGCGCCGGATAGTCCTCGCCCGAGCCCGCCCCGGTCCCGTGGGTCACGCTGTCGCCGAAGGCGAGCACCGTGGCCTGGCGCGGGAGTGGCTCGAAGTCGCCCGGGCCCGCGCCACCACAGGCCGCCAGCAGGGCCGCCAGCACGATCAGGAACCCGCCGCGCAGCCAAACCCTCATGTCTGACGTCCCATGCGTTGCAGCGCCACCAGCGCGAGGATCAGGAACAGCACCACCGGCAGGCTCGCCGCAACCACCGGGGGCAGGTTGTAGACCAGCCCCAAATGGGTCATCGCGCGCATCACGATGGCGAACGACACGCCGATGGCGATGCCGATGAACAGGCGCCGCCCGGCACCACCCTCGCGCTGCGAGCCGAACAGGAACGGGATCGCCAGCAGCAGCATCACGAAGGTGCTGGCCGGCAGGGTCAGTCGCTGCCAGAACGCGACCTCGTAGGGGGCCGAGTCCAGGCGATTTTCCTGCAGGTAGTCGATGTAGCGCGCCAGGTTCTGCGCCGCCATCTGGCTGGGCTCGACCACCAGAATGTCGAAGTACTCCGGCGCGATCAGGCGCTCGATGACCTCCTCCTCCAGGCGTTCGGGCTCGACGCGCTCCAGCGACAGCCGCGAACGCTCCACGCCCTGCAGCCGCCAGGCCCCGTCCACGTACTGCGCGCTCTGCGCACGCGTAATCTCGCGCGGCTCGCGGGTCGCATCCACCTCGATGATGCGCACGCCGATCAGGCGGTTGCCCGGCAGCACCGCATCCGCCTGTACCATACGCTGGCCATCGCGCGCCCAGAGCCCGATGGGGCTCACACTCAGCTGTTCATCGAAGGCGCTGGCCTTCAGGTTCTGTGCACGACTCTCGGCCGCAGGAGCGAAGAACTCGCCGACCACCACCATCACGACCACGACCACCAGTCCGGCCTGCATCACCCAGCCGATGAAGCGCCCAAGCGTCATCCCGGCGGCCCGCATCGCGGTCAGCTCGCTGTTGGCAGCCAGATTGCCCAGCCACAAGAGTCCGCCGAGCAGCGCCGCCGGGGGCAGCATGTCGTACATCCGCCGCGGCAGGGTCAGCGCCACATACAGCAGCGCCTCGGTCAGGCCATAGTTGCCACGCCCGGTGTCGCGGAGCTCGTCAATCAGCGCGAAGACCGCATCCAGCGCCACCAGCAGGACCACGGCCAGCGCCGTCCCGATCAGGACCTGACGCATGATGTAGCGACCCAGTACGGTCGTCACGAAGCCACCTCGTCACGCTCCACGCGGCGACGGCCGCCACCCGCGCCCCGGCCAAGGCCCAGCATGCCCTTGCGCCAGGCCAGCCAGAGCCAGAAAACCAGCATCAGGCCGTGCGTCCACCAGAGCCCCAGGGCCAGTGGCGTACGGCCATCCGCCAGCTGCCCCTGACCCAGGATCAGGAAGTTCGCGTACAGCACGTAGACACCGATCGCCGCCGGGATGCGGGCATAGCGCCCAGAACGGGGCGGCACCTGGGCCAGCGGCAGCGCGATCAGGGTGAGCACCAGGATGGACAGCGGCATCGCGATGCGCCACTCGAGCTCCGCACGATGGTCCGGCCGATCACGCTCCGCCCACAGCTGAAGCGTAGACATTGCATTCAGCGAGCGTCGCCCAGCCCCGGCATCCGGCTCGGTGATCTGGGTCCGCAGGCGCTCGAACTCGAGCATGCGGAAGCTGCCCTCGCCGGGCACGCCGACATGGCGATAGCCGTTCTCGAGGATCAGGAAACCACTGCCCTCGGCCCCCGGGTCGGGGATCGCGCGCTCGGCTACGGTCACCTGCGCCTCGCCGTCGACCTCGCGGTAGATGAACACCTCCAGCAGGGCCTCGCGGTCCTCGCTCAGGCGCTCGGCAAAAAAGACCTGCTCGCCAACCCGCGAGCGCAGGAAGCGCCCGGGCGTAATGCCGACCAGGTCGGAGCGTGTCTCGGCGAGGTCGCGCAGTTGATCGATCTGGGCCTCGGTGCGTGGCACCACCAGCGTCATCAGCACCAGCAACAGCAGCGTGGCTGGCGCAGCCACCCAGAACAGCGCGCGATAAAACGCGGCGAAGGACATGCCGCTGGCCTGCAGCGCCACCAGCTCGCTGTCGCGCTGCAACCGGCCCAGCACCAGCATGAAGGCCAGGAACAGCGCCACCGGCCAAAGGAACACAATGCCCTTGAACGCGCCGAAGGCGACCATGCCCGGCAGGAAATCCACGGGGATACTGCCCTCGGCAACATCGCGCAGCACCCGCCCCAACACGCCGCCGATGATCACCAGCAACAGCACGACGGTGACCGCGGTCTGCGTGACCAGCAGCTCGCGGGCGATAAGACGCTCGGCGCGGCGCAGGATCATGCGCGCATTACCCCGCGGCCCGCGCGGCGCGTGGTCGGGCGCCGCTTGGCGCTGGTACCATGATCGAACTCATTTTCGGGAGGCATTCATGCAATTCTCCGTCACCACCTCGACCCTCGACAAACCCCGCGCCGGCATCCGCGCCGCCGGGATCGCCCACAAGCGCAAGCCGGCCGCGGGCGCCACCGCCCTGGATGCCGCGCGCGATGGCGAGATCACCGCCCTGCTGAAGGCCGGCGAGATGGACGGCGAGGCCGGCAGCCGGCTGTTGCTGCCTACCGGTGGAGGCAAGGGTAACGCACTCCTGATCGGCCTGGGCGCGAAGAAAGACTTCGATGCCCGCGCCGCACGCAAGGCCGCGCAGACCCTGGCGGCCGCCCTGGTCGAGCGCCCCGCCACCAGCGCGGTGATCGCGGTGGCGGACTTCCAGCCGCGCGGCAAGGACGTCGCCTGGACGGTGCATACCCTGGTGGCGGCGATCTCGGATGCCGCCTACCGCTTCACCCCGTTCAAGGGGAAGGAGAAGACCACCCCGGTGAAGCTGGAGAAGATCCAGCTCAGCGTGGAGCGCGACGAGGCCGAGGCGGCGAAGCGCGCCTGCAGCGAGGCTGCGGCGATCGCCACCGGCGTCAATCGCGCCAAGGACCTGGGCAATACCCCGCCGAATGTCTGCTACCCGGAGAGCCTGGCCGACACCGCGCGCGAAATGGCGAAGCAGAACAAGAAGCTGAAGACCACGGTGCTGGACGAGAAGGACCTGGAGAAACTCGGCGCCGGCGCAATCCTGGCCGTAGGCAAGGGCTCCGAGCGCCCGCCGCGCCTGATCGCCATGGAATACTCCGGCGGCACCAAGGGCGACGCCCCGGTGGTCCTGGTCGGCAAGGGCATCACCTTCGACACCGGCGGCATCTCGCTCAAGCCCGGTGCCGAGATGGACGAGATGAAGTACGACATGTGTGGCGCGGCCAGCGTGTTCGGCGTGATCGAGGCCTGCTGCGAGCTGGGCCTGCCGATCAACGTGGTCGGCGTGGTGACCAGCGCCGAGAACATGCCCGACGGCCGCGCGACCCGCCCCGGCGATATCATCACTACCCTGTCCGGGCAGACGGTGGAGATCCTGAACACCGACGCCGAGGGCCGCCTGGTCCTGGCCGACGCCCTGACCTGGGTCGAGCGCTACAAGCCGAAGGCGGTGATCGACATCGCCACCCTGACCGGTGCCTGCATCATCGCGCTGGGGCACCAGGGCGCGGCCGTGCTCGGCAACAACGAGCGCCTGGCCAAGGGCCTGCTGGCCGCCGGCGAGGAGAGCGGGGATCGCGCCTGGCAGCTCCCGCTGTGGCCGGAGTACCAGGAACAGCTGAAGAGCAATTTCGCCGACATGGCCAACATCGGTGGGCGCCCGGCCGGCACCATCACCGCCGCCTGCTTCCTGTCGCGCTATACCGAGGACTACACCTGGGCGCATGTCGACATCGCCGGCGTGGCCTGGAAGAGCGGCAAGGAAAAGGGCGCGACCGGGCGCCCGGTGCCGATGCTGATGCGCTACCTGCTCGACCAGGCCTGATCGCGGTCCGGCGGGCATGACCCACGTCAGCTTCTACCTGCTCGAGGACCCGGCCCCGGAGGCACGCCTGCGCTTCGTCTGCCGTCTGGCAAAGAAGGCCAGCGGGCAGGGACATCGAGTACATATCCATACCGGCTCGCCGGAGCTGACGCGCACCCTGGATGAATGGTTGTGGACCTTCGAGGACACTGCCTTCCTGCCGCACAGCACCGACGTGCGCGACACGGATGTCCCGGTCTCCCTGCACGAGGCGCACGCCCCGTCGGATCGTTGCGACGTGCTGATCAACCTCGCCCCCGAGGTCCCGGAGTACTGTGGGCGTTTCGAACGGGTCGCCGACATCGTTGGCGGCGACGAGCCAGGCCGCGAGGCCGGCCGGGCCCGCTACCGCTTCTTCAAGGAACGCGGCTACCCGCTGGACCACCACAGCATCCAGTAAGGACTGCGGAAGAGGCGGATCAGACGCGCGGCGGCGGGTCGGCGATCTCGCGTAGCCACTGCTCCAGTTCGAACAGGGGCAGGCCGACCACGTTGGTGTAGGAGCCCTCGATCCACTCGACGAAGGCGGCGCCGCGGCCCTGGATGGCATAGGCGCCGGCCTTGCCGCGCGGCTCGCCGGTCGCCCAGTAGGCCTCGATATCGGCCGGGCTCAGCTCGCGCAGGCGTACCCGGGTCGTCACGTGACGGGCGCGCATGGCCTCGCCGGGGCGCCACAGGGCCATGCCGGACACGACCCGGTGCTCGCGCCCGGACAGCCGCCCGAGCATGGCGGCGGCGTCGGCGAAATCCGCGGGCTTGCCCAGTGCGTCGGCATCCACGGCGACCACGGTGTCGGCCGCCAGCACCCACTGGCCGGGCGCCAGGCGATCGCGCGCCGCCTCCGCCTTGGCGACGGCCAGGCGCTCGACCAGGGCCTCCGGCGTCTCGCCCGGCTGCGCGCTCTCGTCCACGTCCATCGGCGCCACCTCGAAGGCGAGCTGGACCTGCTCCAGAAGCTCCCGCCGACGCGGCGAGGCGGAGGCGAGCAACAGCGGCGGCGTCAGGCTCATGCGGGACTCAGGCGCGGTGATAGGGGTGGTTGTTGAGCAGCGACCAGGCGCGGTAGAGCTGCTCGGCGACCAGCACCCGCACCAGCATGTGCGGGAAGGTCAGCGGCGACAACGACCAGGCCCACTCGGCGCGGGCGCGCACGGCCTCGTCCAGCCCGGCGGCCCCGCCAATCACCAGCGCGACGTCACGACCGTCCGCCTGCCAGTCCTCCAGGCGCTTGGCCACGCCCTTGGTGTCGACCGCCTTGCCACGCTCGTCCAGCAGGATCACGCGCGCACCCTCGGGGATCGCCTTCAGCAGGATCTCGCCCTCGCGGCGCAGGAGCGTGGTGGTGTCCATCGACTTCGCGCCCGAGGGACCCGCCAGCGCTTGCAGGTTCAGCTCCAGCTCGCGCGGCAGGCGCCCGGCGTATTCGGCGAAGCCCTCCGCCACCCAGTCGGGCATGCGCTTGCCGATCGCGATCAGGTCCAGGCGCATCGGGCGAGGCCTCGCACGGCGTTCAGCGCCGCAGGCGCCGGACCCGCTCCAGGCTGGGGTCCTCGGGGGCGGCCTTTTCGGTGTCCGCGGCCTCCTCCGCCATCCAGAGCTTCTCCAGGTTGTAGAAGTCGCGGGTCTCCGGGAGCATCACGTGAACGATCACATCGTTCAGGTCCACCAGCACCCACTCCTGGCTCTCCTGACCCTCGACTCCCAGCGGCGGGATACCGGCCTGCTTGGCCTCGGTGGCCACCGACTCGGCGGTGGACTGCACGTGACGCCCCGAGGTGCCGGAGGCGATCACCATGAAATCCGTCAGCGTGGTCTTGCCACGCACGTCGATGGTGCGGATGTTCTGTGCCTTCATGTCGTCCAGAGCGGTGGTCACCAGCTCCAGGAGTTGTTCGCTGTTCATTGTGTCGGTCATGTCCCGTGATTGCGGTTCGACCCGGCCCGGTACAGACCGTGGTCCTGGATGTAGCGATTGACGGCCCCGGGGAGCAGGAAGCGCGGGCTGCGCCCGGCCTGCAGCTCGTCCCGGATGGCGGTGGCGGAGATGTCGAGCTGGGTGACCGGCTGGAAGTAGACCAGCCCCCCGGGCGCCTTGCGCAGGGCCGCCGGGTCGTGCGTCGCGGCGTTCCCCAGCCAGCCGCCCAGATCGTGGGAGGCCGGGCTGCCGGGGCGGTGCGAGACCACGATATGCGCCAGCTCGAAGATCTGCTGCCAGCGGTTCCACGATGGCAGCCCGGCGAAGGCATCCATGCCCATGATCAGCACCAGCGGCGCGTCCGGCCCCAGCTCCTCGCGGAAACTGAGCAGGGTATCCACGGTGTAGGACGGCCCCTGACGATCCAGCTCGCGACGGTCGGCGACGAATCCCGGTACGTCCGCAATCGCCTGCTCCACCATCGCCAGGCGGTCGTCGCTGCCGGTGCCGGGGCTCGCACGATGCGGCGGTACGTGGCAGGGGATGAAGTGCACGCGCTCCAGCCCCAGGTGCTGCTGGATCTCCAGCGCCGGGCGCAGGTGGCCGAAGTGGATCGGGTCAAAGGTGCCACCAAGGATCCCGATCACGCGGGGATCGCCCCAGGGAGACGCTGATTCAATCGCGCGTCTCCCTTAGCCACGTACATGGCCGTCGCCGAACACCACGTACTTGAGCGTGGTCAGCCCGTGCAGGCCCACCGGGCCCCGGGCATGCAGCTTGTCAGTGGAGATGCCGATCTCCGCGCCCAGGCCGTACTCGAAGCCGTCGGCGAAGCGGGTGGAGGCATTCACCATGACCGAGCTGGAGTCCACCGCGCGCAGGAAACGCCGGGCGCGGGTGTAGTCCTCGGTCACGATGCTGTCGGTGTGGTGCGAGCCATAGGTATTGATGTGATCGATCGCCATGTCCAGGTCGTCGACCACGCGGATCGCGAGGATCGGCCCCAGGTACTCGGCCACCCAGTCGTCCTCGGTGGCCTCGGCGATGTCTGCCCCGCTGCTGGCCAGGATGGCACGGGTGCGCGCGCAGCCGCGCAGGCTCACCTGGTGCTCGCCCAGGGCCGCGGCCAGGAGCGGCAGAAAGGCCTCGGCCAGGTCCGCGTGCACTAGCAGCGTCTCCATGGTGTTGCAGGTGCCATAGCGCTGGATCTTCGCGTTCACCGCGATGGCCAGGGCCTTGTCGGCATCCGCACCGCCATCCACATACACGTGGCACACACCATCCAGGTGCTTGATCACCGGGATCTGCGACTCGTTGCTGACGCGCTCGATCAGGCCCTTGCCCCCGCGCGGGACGATCACGTCCACGTACTGCGGCATGCGCAACAGCGCGCCGACCGCCGCGCGATCGGTGGTCGGTACCACCTGCACCGCCTCGCGCGGCAGGCCCGCCTGCTCCAATCCTGCCTGGATGATTGCGGCCAGGGCCTGATTGGAGTGCAGCGACTCGGAGCCGCCACGCAGGATCGCGGCGTTGCCCGACTTCAGGCACAGCGCGGCGGCGTCGATGGTCACGTTCGGGCGCGATTCATAGATGATGCCGATCACGCCCAGCGGCACGCGCATCTGGCCGACCTGGATACCGCTCGGCTGGTAGGCCATATCGGAGATTGTGCCCACCGGGTCGGGCAGCCCGGCTACCTGGCGGCAGCCCTCGATCATGGTATCGATGCGGGCATCGGTCAGCGCCAGGCGATCCAGCATCGCGGCGTCCAGGCCGCGCTCGCGCCCGGCCTCCAGGTCACGGCTGTTGGCCTCATTCAGCTCGGCGCGGCGCGCGGCGATGCCCTCGGCGATCGCATGCAGTGCGGCGTTCTTCGCCCCCGGCTCGGCCTCGGCCATACGCCGCGATGCGGCGCGCGCAGCGCGGCCGAGCGCCTCGACCTGGGCGACCACGCCGCTGGTAGCGGTGGATTCAGTGGGGTTCACGGCAGCGTTCATGCAGTCAGACTCGTTGAGAATTCAGTGCGGGTTCGGGTCGGGTCAGCGGCCGCCCCGCCATACGGGCCACCAAGTCTAGCAACCCCTGCCGGGCATTGCCGTTTTCCTGACCCTTGATGACCCGATCCACGCGCGCGGCCTCGCCCAGCAGGCCCCGCGCCGCGCTCAGGTCCAGGCGCGACATTGCCTGGCGCAGGGCCTTCTGGCCGTCGCCAAAGCTGCCCTGGAACGCCTCGCGGTCGGGCGCACCGGCGGCCTTGCGCTCCATCGCCTGCACCAGCAGCCGGCACTCGCGCGCCAGCGCCCACAGGATCAGCGGCTCGGCCTGGCCCTCGTCCAGCAGCCCCTCCAGCATGCGCAGGGCGTGGCGGACATCACCGCGCAGCGCGGTCGGGGCCAGGGCGAACAGCTCGAAGCGGGCCGCGTCCGTGGTGGCCTCCGCCAGCACGGTCTCGTCGATCTCGGTCACGCCGGCCAGCGCCAGCTTCTCGATCTCCTGGCGTGCGGCCAGCAGGTTGCCCTCCACCCGCGCGACCAGCAACGCCAGCGCCGGGTCGGTGATGCGCAGACCGTTCTTCTGCAGCCGCGCACGGATCCAGCTACCCAGCTGGGCCGGCGGCACCGGGCGCGCGTGGATCACCACCGCACGGTTCTCCAGGGCCTTGAACCAGGCCGCCCGCCGCATGTCGCGATCCGGCCGCGGCAACTGCAGCAGCAGAACCAGGTCAGCCTGCGGGTCGCCGGCGTAGGCCTTCAGGTGGTCGCCACCGGTCTTGCCCGGCTTGCCGGTCGCCAGGCGCACGTCCAGCACCGTGCGCTCGGCAAACAGCGACCGGTCGCGGATCGCGGCCTCGAACGGGCCCCAGTCCGATTGCGCGGTCAGGTCCAGCACCGTGCGCTCCAGGAAGCCCTGCTCGCGGGCGGCAGCGCGGATCACATCGGCCGCCTCGATCGCCTGCAACGGCTCCTCGGCCAGCAACAGGTAGATCGGCGCGAGCCCGCGCGCCAGATCCTGCTCCAGGCGGGCGATATCCAGCGCCATTACGGGGCCGGGTCCTCCGCGGCTTCGCGCAGGCTGCCGTCCGGCTCGATCAGGGCGGCAATCCGGCGCTGCAGCTGGCTGACGATGTCGCGGTCCATCGCCTCGCGCAGGGTGGATTCGCGCTCGCCCCGGCTGAGCACCGCGGTGCCATCGAACAGATAGATGCGCGAGGCGCGCATTGGCCCCAGGTCGACCGCCTCCCCGTCCACCGGGCGCAGGCGCGCGTCGACCGTGCGCACCAGTTCGTACTCGGACACCCGCGCGGCCTCGGTCACCGACAGGGTGCGGCGCTGATCGTTGACCGAACGGATCTCCAGGATCGCACCCTGCCCCTCCGGGCGCTGGCGCACGACGTCCACGCCCGAGGAGCCCAGGGTCACGGCCAGTTCGCGGTACAGCGAGTCGCGCGCATTGATGCCAGTGATCTGCACCGGATTCAGTGTCTCCGGCCACTCGCTACTGCCACGCAGCTGAAAGCCGCAGGCGGCCAGCGCGGCCACCAGGACCAGTACCAGACCCGCGCGCAAAAGGACGCTCATTGCGGCTTCACCACGAAGTTGACCAGACGGCCGGGAACGACGATCACCTTGATCACATCCTGCCCCTCGATATGGCGCTGCACGTTTTCGTCGTTGCGCGCAACGGTCTCGATCGCGTCCTTGTCGGCCCCGGACGGGACCGCAATCTCGGCACGGCGCTTGCCGTTCACCTGCACCGCCAGGGTCTCCTGCGCGGCCTGGCGTGCGGCCTCGTCGACCTGCGGCCATTGCGTGGCGGCCACCAGCTCGTCGTAACCCAGGGTCCGCCACAGCGTTTGGGTCACGTGCGGGATGATCGGGGCCAGCATGCGCACGATGCCCTCCAGCGCCTCCTGGCGAACGGCCGCGGCCTCGGCTGCGTCCTGCGGGAACTTGCCGAGGTCGTTCAGCAGTTCCATGTTCGCGGCCACCGCGGTGTTGAAGGTCTGGCGCCGGCCGATGTCGTCGGTAACCTTGGCGATGGTGTCGTGCAGCTTGCGCCGCAGCTCGCGCCCGGCATCGTCCAGCGCGTCCGTGTCCAGCGCCCCGGGCGACTCGCCGCCCACGTGCTCGTGCACCGCGCGCCACAGGCGCTTGATGAAGCGATGCGCGCCCTCCACGCCGGAGTCGGACCATTCCAGCGACAGGTCCGGGGGTGCGGCGAACATGGTGAACAGCCGCGCGGTATCCGCGCCGAAGCGCTCGATCAGGGCCTGCGGGTCCACGCCGTTGTTCTTCGACTTGGACATCTTCTCCATGCCGCCGACCGTGACCGGCTGGCCATCCTCGCGGTGGCGCGCGGCCTTCACCGAGCCGTCCTCGGCGCGTTCCAGTTCGACGTCCGCCGGGTTGATCCAGTCCTTCCCGCCGTCATCGCGTTCGCGGTAGAAGGTGGGTGCGATCACCATGCCCTGGGTCAGCAAGCGGGTGAACGGCTCGTCGGAGGCCAGCAGGCCCTCGTCGCGCAGCAGCTTGTGGAAGAAGCGCGCGTACAACAGGTGCAGCACCGCGTGCTCGATGCCGCCGACGTACTGGTCGACCGGCAGCCAGTGGTCGGCGCGCGCATCCAGCATCGCCGTGTCGTTGTCGGCACAGGCGTAGCGGGCGAAGTACCAGCTGGATTCGAAGAAGGTGTCGAAGGTATCGGTCTCGCGCCGCGCCGGATTCCCGCATTCCGGGCACGGCGTCTCGAAAAACTCCGGCATGCGCGCCAGCGGCGAGCCGGCCCCGTCCGGGATCACGTCCTCGGGCAGGCGCACCGGCAGATCCGCTTCCGGGACCGGCACGGCGCCACAGGCCTCGCAGTGGATCACCGGGATCGGGCAACCCCAATAGCGCTGGCGCGAGATGCCCCAGTCGCGCAGGCGGTAGTTGCGCCGGCGCCGGCCCAGCCCGGCCTGCTCCAGGTGCTCGGCGATCGCGGCCTTGGCCGCCTCCGATGCCTGGCCGTCGAAATCCCCCGAGTTCACGAGCACGCCGGCGTCGGTGAACGCGGCCTGCTGCACATCGACCGTGGCGCCATCCGCCGGAGCGATCACCTGGCGGATCGGCAGGCCATATTTCGTCGCGAACTCGTGGTCGCGCTCGTCATGCGCGGGCACGGCCATCACCGCGCCGGTGCCGTATTCCATCAGCACGAAGTTGGCGACCCAGACCGGGACATCCTCGCCGGTCAGCGGGTGGCGGGCGGTGAAGCCCAGCGCGCGGCCCTTCTTCTCCATCGTGGCCAGGTCCGCCTCGGCCACCCCGCCCTGCGCGCAATCCGCGACAAACGCGGCCAGCTCGGCGTCCTGCTCCGCCAGCGCCTGCACCCGCGGGTGCTCCGGCGCCAGCGCCATGTAGGAGACGCCGAACAGGGTATCCGGGCGCGTGGTGTAGACGGCCAGCGCCTCGCCACCGTCCACCGCGAACTCGAGCTCCACGCCCTCGGAACGCCCGATCCAGTTGCGCTGCATGGTGCGCACCTGGTCCGGCCAGCCGTCCAGCTCGTCCAGGGCCTCCAGCAGCTCGTCGGCGTAGTCGGTAATCCGCAGGAACCACTGCGGCATCTCGCGGCGCTCGACGACCGCCCCGGAGCGCCAGCCTCGGCCCTCGATCACCTGTTCGTTGGCAAGCACGGTCTGGTCCACCGGGTCCCAGTTCACGGTCGCCTTCTTGCGATAGACCAGGCCCTTCTTCAGCAGGCGCACGAACAGCCACTGTTCCCAGCGGTAGTAGTCGGCGTCGCAGGTGGCGAACTCGCGCGACCAGTCGTAGGCAAAGCCCAGGCGCTTGAGCTGGGTGCGCATCTGCTCGATGTTCTGCCGCGTCCAGGCCGCCGGCGGCACGTGGTTCTGCATCGCCGCGTTCTCGGCCGGCAGGCCGAAGGCGTCCCAGCCCATCGGCTGCAGCACACTGCGCCCCTGCATGCGCTGGAAGCGCGCGATCACGTCGCCGATGGTGTAGTTGCGCACATGGCCCATGTGCAGCTTGCCCGAGGGATACGGGAACATGGACAGGCAGTAGAACGGCTCGCCGGCGGCATCCTCGCGCGCACGGAAGCAATCGGCCTCCTCCCACTGGCGCTGCACCTGCGCCTCGATCATCTCCGGGGAATACTGCTCCTGCATGTGGCCCACCTGCCCTGTGTGTTCGCGTGAAACAAAGAACTGCGCAGAATACCAGTCGCCCCCACCCCCTCCAAGCGGCTGGGAAACGGCCCGGCCACCCCTCGCCACACGTCTTCGATGTGATATCCGTCACGCAACTCCGGGAACAGTACCCCCACCTGACTGCCACAAGACCTACATTCAAAGAAAGCGGTTGGCAAAACGTTCCAAGGAGGCAGGTTATGAGCGAAGAGAAAGACGTGGTCCCCATGCTCCAGCGCGCCTATCCCGAGGACTTGGGGGAAACGGTCCCCGAACACACGCCGGAGACGGATTCCCCGGCCATCCGCGAGATCGCGACGGAGGACCTGGGCACCTGGCTCGGCAAAGGCTGGCGGGACCTCTGGCAGATGCCAGTGGCCCTGGTGCACGGCCTGGTGATCACCCTGGCCGCGCTGATCCTGCTGGGCCTGTCCTGGAATCAGCCGTGGATGGCCTTCTCGCTTCTGGCCGGCATCCTGCTCCTCGGACCCGTGCTCGCCGTCGGTGTGAACTACCTCGCGCTGCAGAAAGAGCGCGGCGAGCCGGGCGGTTCCGGCCTCGGCTGGCTGGGGCCGATGGGTGGCTCGATCTGGGCCTTTGCCGCGCTGCTGGCCATCCTGTTCGTGATCTGGGCCAGCTTTGTGTGGATGTGGATCGCGGTGCTCAACATCGGCGAAATCGCGGTCATGGGGCAGTTGCATCACCTGGTGGGCGCGATGCTCAGCAGCGGCGCCGGCATTATCTCGCTGGTCGGGGTGGTGGTGGCCGCCATTGTGTTCGGCCTCGCGGTATTCGCCCTCAGCCTGGTCACGATCCCGGCCCTGCTGGATCACCGGATACGCGATGATGCCCCGCAAAAGAGCCTGATCGAATCGATCGGGGTCAGCCTGAAGGCCTTCAGCCACAACCCGGGTACGCTGATCCTGTGGGGTCTGATCATCACCGCGCTGTTCATGGTCTCGGTGGCAACCGCGCTGCTGGCGCTGATCGTGATCTTCCCCTGGCTGGGCTTTGCCATGTGGCACGGCTACCGGGATCTGGTCGACGCCCGTTAATCCCCAGCGACGCCCCACGCGATGGGTCCGACCCCGCGTCGGGCCCATGCCAGTCCACCTCGCGCTCCATCTCGGGTCGGCGGACGGAAGCCCCGGGGGACACCAATTGATGCCCCCTCAGGCATCCTCCCCGGAGGGGCCGCCCGGCGTGGCTTCCGCATCGTCATCGCGGGACCCGCGCCGATGGCTCAAACGCGCAAACGCCGCCAGGCGATCGGCGACCACGCGGTTGAAGCTGCCCGCCGGGAACCCCCCCCACGCGCCGCGTTCACCCGCCGTCATCCCGGTCAGGAGCTCGATGGCCTCGTCCACCGTGGCTACGGGGTAGACATGGAATCGTCCCTCCGCGATCGCCTCGCGGACGTCGTGGCGCAGCATCAGGTTCTCGACATTACTCCCCGGCAACAGCACACCGTGACCATCCAGTTCGCCGGCCTCGCGACAGACGTCGAAGAAGCCCTCGATCTTCTCGTTGACCCCACCCACGGCCTGGACCTCGCCATGCTGGTTGAGCGAGCCGGTAACCGCCAGCGACTGGCGCAACGGGATCCGCGCGATCGCCGACAACAACGCGCAGGTCTCGGCCACCGAGGCGGAATCCCCCTCGATGTCGCCATACGACTGCTCGAAGGCCAGGCTGGCGGACAGCGAGAGCTCGCTGTCCTCGGCATAGTGGCTGGCGATGAACCGGGACAGGATCATCACCGCCTTGCTGTGCACCGGGCCACCCAGCTTGGCCTCGCGTTCGATGTCGACCACATGGCCCTTGCCCGAGCGCGCGGTCGCGGTGATCCGGATTGGCCGCCCGAACATCGCGTCGCCCAGCTGCAGCAGCGACAGCCCGTTGACCTGGGCAATCTGCGCCCCGCTGGTGGCGATCAGCACCACCCCGCGACGGATCTGCTCCAGGCTGCGGCGCTGTAGCCGCGCACCGCGCTCCTGGCGTTCCCGGATGGCCTGTTCGACATGCCCGGCGCCGACGACGTCCGCGCCGGCCTTCCTCGCCCAGTGGTCGGCCTCCAGCAGCAGGTCGCGCAGGGTGCGATCGTGGGCCGACAGCTTGCACTGGTCGCCGGCCAGACGGCTGGCATGCTCGATCACGCGCGCCACCGCCTCGCGGTTCAGCGGCCGTAGTTCGACACGCCGCGCCATCGTGGCCAGCATGCGCGCATACAGCACATGACTGGCGTCGCTGCGGTCCAAGTCGTCCTCGAAGTCGGCCTCGACCTTGAACAACTCAAGGAAGTCCGGATCGAACGCGGACAGCAGGTAGTACAACAGGCGATCACCGATCAGCACCACCTTCGGGGTCACCGGAATGGGATCCGGCTCCAGCCCCACCGCACTCACCAGCCCGAACAGGCGCTCCAGGGACTCGATGCGGATTTCGCCGGAAAACAGGACCCGTTTGAGGCTCTCCCAGGCCAGCGGCTGCGTCAGCACACGCCGGGCATCCACGATCAGGTAACCGCCACTGGCCCGGTGCAGGGCCCCGGCGCGCACCAGCGAGAAATCGGTAACCAGGGCCCCCTCGTGCACCTGGTGCTCGATCAGGCCGGTCAAGTGTTGATGATTCGGCAGGTCCTCGTAGATCACCGGGGCGCCCCGCGTGTCCGCGTGATCCACCAGCAGGTTGATGCGAAACCGTTCCAGCAGCCCCTCGGGCGGGGCATGGCTACGGCCGCCGCGAAACGCCTCCGCGTGTCTCACCACCTCGTCGAGGATCGCCTCCAGATGCTCGACCACCGCCGGCCGGTGCGACCATTTCTCCTTCAACTCGTGGATCGGACCGCCCAGGGCCCATTGCAGCATCTCCGCATTCAGGGCCCGAATCTTCTCCTGCAGCTCCTTGCGCAGGCGAGGCACCTGGTGCATGACCTGCTGCAACTTCTCCTGCAGCTCCTCGACCTTCTCGTCGATGCGCCCGCGTTCCTCCTCGGACAGTGCGTCGTATTCCTCCGGCTTGAGGATCTCCCCATCGCGCATCGGCGCGAACGAGAAGGTGTGTGGCGCGCTGATCAGGGCAATGTCGTGCGCCTCGGCCTCTTCCTGCACCTTGCGCGCGCCCTCGGTCTGGGCCTCTTCAGACGCATCCTTCAGCTCCTGCAGGCGCCGCTGGTATTCCTCGCTCTCGAACGCGGCCGGGATACTGGCATGCAGGTCTTCGATCAGACGGTCCAGGTCCGCCTGAAGGGTTCGGCCCTCGCCGGCCGCTAGACGAACGGCCCGCGGACACTCCGGCTGCTGAAAGTTGAACACGTAGCCCCAGTCCGGCGGGGCAGACTCGTCGGCCGCGCGGCGCTCCAGAAAGCGTCGCACCAGGTCGTGCCGCCCGCTGCCTGCCGGCCCCAGCACGAACAGGTTGAAACCATTGCCACGCATCGACGCACCGAATTCGAGCGCACGCAGCACGCGTTCCTGGCCACAGGGCAACTCGAGCGCCTCCAGCGTCTCGGTGGTCTCGAAATCCAGATGCTCTGGCGGGCACCGCTGATAGACCTGCTCCGCGGTCAGGGATGCGGGTCGCGTCATATCCGTCTCCACTGTTGTTAGCCCCTACCTTGCGGGAGATGCAGCTCAATATGCACCCCCTGATTGCCGGTAACCAACGAAACCCGCTCCCGTGACGCTGGTGCGGCCCGGCCATCGTGCTACCTTGGACGCATTGACCATCCGAAACGTCCCCGAACGGGACACACAGCCACATATCGATCAGCGAGGAGCAGCGCATGAGCGACAAACCCAGGGATACGGCCCCGGAACACGACCAGGAACGCGAGCACCGGTTGAGCGATGCCTATCACCGCATGCTGAACGAGGTCACCGAGGATCTCGAAAAGCTGGAGGACAAGACCAGCAAGGCGATCACCGAGGCTCTGGAGAACGCCCGCGACCGCGTGCAGAAGGCCAGTGACCTGACCCGCGAAGAGGCTCACGAGGTGATGGACTACCTGCGCCGCGACCTGCAGGATCTGGGCGCCTACCTCGACAACCGCAGCTCCGACTGGCGTGGCTGGCTACAGATCGATCTGGGTCTGATCGAGGCCAGCATCAAGAACGCCCTGGAACGCATCGCGGACCGCACCCGGATCGAGATCACCGAACTGACCGCGCGCGCCCAGGTGATGGGCGAGTGGCACACCGGCGAGATCACCGGCCCCGGCGAACTGCTCTGCAAGCAATGCGGCCATCCCGTGCACATGACGAAGGTCGGCCGCATCCCGCCGTGCTCCAACTGCCACAACACGACGTTCCGTCGCGGCCCCGGCGGGACCGAGGCCGAATAACCCGTCAGCGTCGGCGGCGACGGCCGACCGCGGCACCGGCAACCACCAGCACCAGCGCGGCCAGCACGGCCGGCCCCGCCCCGGTGGCGGTTGCCGGCGTCACGCCGTGGCGAGGCTGCAGCGTGCCCGTGACTACCTCGCGGGTGAAGATCCCCGAACGCTCGAGTATCCGGCCATCGGCATCAATCAGGGCCGAGATGCCGGTATTGGTTGCCCGGATCATCGGGCGCCCGGTCTCCACCGCCCGTACCCGGGCAATCTGCAGATGCTGGGCCGGGGCGAGGCTGTCGCCAAACCAGGCGTCGTTGGAGACGTTGACCAGGAAGCCGGCCTCCGGCAGCGCGGCGCGGATGTGGCGCGAATATGCCGCTTCGTAGCAGATGCTGACCCCGGCGGTCTGACCGGCCACCCGCATACGCCCGTCGCCGGTGCCCGGGGAAAGGTCGGACATCGGGATCGCCAGCAACCGGTCCAGCCAGTCGAGCTGGCCGCGCAACGGGATGTACTCGCCGAAGGGGACCAGCTGGCGCTTGTTGTAGCCGGCCCCGGTGGTCACGTTGACCACCGAGTTATACACATGGCGTCCGGCCGACGCATGGTCGAAGACCCCAGTCACCAGTTCGCTGTCATGCTCCGCCAGCGACTGGGCGAGCTGCCCGAGTGGCTGCTGGACCTCGACATAGAACGCCGGGATCGCGGTCTCCGGCCAGACCACCAGGTCCACCTCACCCGCCTCGCGGGTCAGTTCCTCGTAGACCCCCAGCGAATACTCGATGCCATCGGCATCCCACTTGCGCGCCTGATCGATGTTGCCCTGGACCATGGCCACCGAGATCGTTTCGCCGCCCGGCTCCACCCAGCGCGCGAGCCCCAGCGACAACGAGGCGATCACCAGTGCCCCCACCAGGCCCGCGCCCAGCCAGCGCTGCCGGGTCAGAAACACCAGGACCAGCGCCACGGCCAGCAGGGCCACCACCAGCCCCGCCCCCAGCTCGCCGACCAGCGGCAGCCAGGGCTGTAGCGGCGTGTCGAGCACGGTGTGGCCGAACAGCAGCCAGGGGAAGCCGGAGAACAGCCAGGAACGCGCCAGCTCCATCAGCACCAGGCCACCGGCCAGCGCCAGCAAGCCGGCCGGACGCCCCAGTGGCAGGAAGCGCGCCGCCAATCCGGCCAGCAACGCCGGATAGCCCGCCAGGGCCAGTACGAATAGCACGGTAATCAGCGAGGCGACCACCAGTGGCGCCTGCCCGAACACCAACAGGCTATTGAAGATCCAGCTCACCCCCATCCCGAAGAATCCGAGGCCGAAGGCATAGCCCGTCCACGCGGCGCGGCGCGGTCGGGCACCCGGCAACAGGGCGAACCACACGGCCAGGGCCAACGGGGCGGCCAGGAACCAGCCAACCGGGGCAAAGGCCAGGGTTGCACCCGCCCCGGCCAGCAGGGCAACGAGCCCGGAGGCCCAGGGCGGCAGGCGTTCGACAAGGGTCTGCATGCCGATCAGGGGATGTGGCGGTCGTCCGGCTCCCGGGCCGGACCATCGAACGGCTGCGAGCCTTCACCGGTGGCAGCCTGCATGTCCGGCTCCGGCAGGCGCATCTCCAGCAGGTGCAGGCGCCGGTTGTCAGCGCGCAGGACGCGGAACTGCATACCATCCACGACGATCTGTTCGCCACGACGCGGGACATGCCCGAAATGCGACAGCACCAGGCCCCCGATGGTGTCGAAGTCGTCCTCGCTGTAGGCGGTCTGGAAGTAGGCGTTGAACTCCTCCATCGGGGTCAGCGCCTTGATGGTGTAACGCCCGCCGGGGTGCTGCATGATCTGGGTCAGGTAGTCCTCGACATCGTGCTCGTCCTCGATCTCGCCGACGATCTGCTCCAGAACGTCCTCGATGGTCACCAGGCCGGCCACGCCGCCATACTCGTCCACCACGATCGCCATGTGGTTGCGGCTCAGGCGAAATTCCTTCAGCAACACGTTCAGACGCTTGCTCTCCGGCACGAACACCGCCGGGCGCAGGATTTCCTGCATATCGAAGGCGGCATCGTCCGGCTCGCCAAAGAAGCGCAGCAGGTCCTTGGCCAGCAGGACGCCGACCACCTCGTCGCGGTGATCCCCCACCACCGGCAGGCGCGAATGCGCGGAAGCGACCACGTCCGGGAGGAACTCGGAGAGCCCGGCGTCGCGGCGCACCACTTCCATCTGCGCGCGCGGGATCATGATGTCGCGCACCTGCATGTCCGCGACGTTGAGCACCCCCTCCAGCATGGTCAGGGCCTCGGGATCGACCAGCTCGCGGGCGTGGGCACCGCGCAGGCACTCGATCAGCTCGTGTCGGGTCGCCGGCTCGCGGCGCGGGCGCAGGATCTCGCCGGCGCGGATCAGCCAGCGCCGCCAGATGGGTTGTTCGTCGGGTTCGGGTTCAGGCATCGGGGGCGGTTCCGGCAGGATGCGGCGACAGGACGCGGGCCGGAGGGTCGGCATCGTAGGGGTTGGGATAGCCTAACCCGGCCAGGATCGAGGACTCAATTGCCTCCATCCGCGCGGCCTCGTCCGGCGTCTGGTGATCCATGCCCTGCAGGTGCAACATCCCGTGCACCACCATGTGGTGGTAATGGGCCGCCAGCGTCTTGCCCTGTTCCGCCGCCTCGCGCGCCAGCACCGGCACGCACAGGACGACATCACCGAGATAGGCGCTCGCCTCGGGCGGCAAGCCCGGCGGCAGCGCCGGCGCCGGGAATGACAGCACATTGGTCGCGTAGTCGCGTCCCCGGAAGGTGTGATTCAGCGACTGTCCCTCCTCGGCCTCCACCAGGCGCAGAGTGACTGTGGCCGCGCCCGCCCCGCGCCAGGCGGCGCGGGCCGCCCGGTGCAAGGTGGTGGGGCCGGGCAGACCGGCACGCGGAACAGCGTATTGCACCGCGATTTCAAGCGCCATCGGCACCCCGCCCGGAACCGGGCTCCGACTCCCCAGTCGGCTTGCCAGACGCATGGTCGTGGGCCTCGTAGGCCTCGACGATGCGCTGCACCAGCGGGTGGCGCACCACGTCACCGGCCTGGAAACGGGTGATATGCACCCCCTCCACGCCCTGCAGGATCTGCATCGCGTGCTTGAGGCCCGATCCCTGCCCCCGCGGCAGGTCAACCTGGGTGATGTCGCCGTTGACCACCGCAGTGGAGCCGAAGCCGATGCGGGTCAGGAACATCTTCATCTGCTCGAGGGTGGTGTTCTGCGCCTCGTCGAGGATGATGAAGGCCTCGTTCAGGGTGCGCCCGCGCATGTAGGCCAGCGGCGCGACTTCGATCACCTGGCGTTCCATCAAGCGTGCGGTCTGATCGAAGCCCATCAGTTCGTACAGGGCGTCGTACATCGGCCGCAGGTAAGGGTCGATCTTCTGCGCCAGATCGCCGGGCAAAAAGCCCAGGCGCTCGCCGGCCTCCACCGCCGGACGCACGAGCACCAGGCGCTGCACGCGGTCCTGCTCCAGTGCGGCGACCGCGGCGGCCACCGCAAGGTAGGTCTTGCCGGTCCCGGCCGGGCCGATGCCAAAACTGAGATCGTGCCGCGCGATCGCGGACAGGTATTTCGCCTGACGCGGGCCGCGACCACGGATCACCGCGCGTTTGAGCCGCAACGCGGGATCGTCGCCCGTGCCCTCGGGCTCCGCCAGCCCCTCAACATGGGCGGTCTGCAGCGCGGTATGCACCTGCTCCAGGCTGACCGGTTCTTCCTGCGCCATCCGGTGCAGGTCGTGGATCAAGGCCCCGGCCGCCTTCACGGCACCGCCCGGCCCGGTGAGATTGAAGCGCGGCCCGCGATTGTGCACCGCCACGCCCAGGCGTGACTCGATCAGGCGCAGGTGGGCATCCAGCGGCCCGGAGATCCGCGCGAGCGTCTCCTGGTCACCAGGCTCCAGGGTGAAATCCAGACGATTGGCCATGCTTCGGTTTCCCTAGGCGCCGACGGCAGCGGGCATTGTCCGCTCCACCGTACGCCCGCGCAGGGAATGTGCCAGGGCCTCGGTAATCTCGACCGGGATCAACTGCCCGATCAGGCCGGGGTCCCCGGCGAAGTTGACGATGCGGTTGTTCGCCGTGCGCGCGGCCAGTTCGCCGGGGTTGCGCTTGGCCGGACCCTCCACCAGTACCGGCTCGATGTTGCCCACCATGGACTCGTTTCGCGCGCGGCCGTTCTGCTCGATCAGGGCCTGCAACTCGGCCAGACGGGCCTTCTTGGTCGCCATCGGCACGTCATCCGGCAGCGATGCGGCCGGGGTGCCCGGGCGCGCGCTGTAGATAAAGCTGAAGGAGAAATCAAAATGCAGCTCCTCGATCAGCTTCATCGTCGCGGCGTGGTCGGCGTCGGTCTCGCCGGGGAAGCCGACGATGAAGTCCGAGGAGAGATCCAGGTCCGGGCGCGCCTCGCGCAGGCGGCGGATCTTGGACTTGTATTCCAGGATCGTGTGGCCGCGCTTCATCTGCGCCAGGATGCGGTCGGAGCCGCTTTGCACCGGCAGGTGCAGGTGACTGACCAGCTTCGGTTCGTCGGCAAAGGCCTGGATCAGCGAATCGGAAAACTCCACCGGGTGCGAGGTAGTGAAGCGGATACGTTCGATCCCGTCGACCGCCGCGACATAGTGGATCAGCAGGGCCAGGTCCGCAGTGTCGCCGTCATCCATCGGCCCGCGGTAGGCATTCACGTTCTGCCCCAGCAGGTTGATCTCCCTGACCCCCTGCGCGGCCAGCGCGACCACCTCGGCAATCACGTCGTCGAACGGGCGGCTGATCTCGTCGCCGCGCGTATAGGGCACCACGCAGAAGCTGCAGTACTTGGAGCAGCCTTCCATCACCGAGACGAACGCACTCGGACCGTCGGCCTTCGGCTCCGGCAGGCGGTCGAATTTCTCGATCTCGGGGAAGGAGATATCCACCACCGGGGCGCGCTCACGGCGCACCGACTGGATCATCGCCGGCAGGCGATGCAGGGTCTGCGGGCCGAATACCAGATCCACGTACGGGGCCCGGGCGCGCAGGGCATCGCCCTCCTGACTGGCAACACAACCGCCCACACCGATGATCACCTCCGGCCGGCGTTCCTTGATCTGCCGCCAGCGCCCCAGTAGCGAGAAGACCTTCTCCTGCGCCTTCTCGCGAATGGAGCAGGTGTTCATCAGCAGCAGGTCGGCCTGCTCCGGATCATCGGTACGCTCCGCCCCGTGCAGCTCACGCAGTGCGTCGAGCATGCGATCGGAGTCGTACTCGTTCATCTGACAGCCGTGCGTCTGGATGTAGACCTTGCGGATCATGCTCTCGGTACTTCGCTAGTGGGTGAACAGTGACTTATGTGTTTTCTAGAAAGGGACGTCGTCGTCATCGAAGCCGCCGCCGGAGGCCGGCGCGTTGCTGCGGTTGCCGCCTTGCTGGCCACCGCCGCCGTAGGCATTGCCGCCGCCATAACCCGGGTCCTGGTCGAAACCGCCACCACCGCCGCCACTGCCACCGCGACCGCCGATCAGCTGCATCTCGTTGGCCACGACCTCGGTGCTGTAACGATCGTTACCGGATTGGTCCTGCCATTTGCGGGTCTGGATCTTGCCTTCGACATAGACCTGCGAGCCCTTGGACAGGTACTGCGCGGCGATATCCGCCAGGCGCCCGAACATCACCACCCGGTGCCATTCGGTGTTTTCGCGCTTCTCGCCGGAGTTCTTGTCGGTCCACTGCTCCGACGTCGCCAGACGCAGATTGGTGACGGTAACCCCGTTCGGGGTCTCGCGCTTTTCCGGGTCGGCCCCGAGGTTGCCGAGCAGGATGACTTTGTTGACGCCGCGGGCCATGGGGCCTCCTTGTGTCCAGCATGGAGAAACAGATTCGGTAGTGTAGCAGCCCACCCCGGCCGCGACAGTGCACCGGTCCGGGATGTGGACAGATTCGCGCGGCCAGTCGGGGAGGCATTGCGCGCGTTCTACGCGCCTGGCTTGCGCGCCAACCAGGCTGTCAGCTCGGGGGTGTCCGGGCCTCCTGGCTCCACCTTCAGGTACAAGGAACCGGCATCCGGTGACAGGTCCGCCTCGTGCACGCCGGGCCATGCGGCAAGCGCCCGCAGCAGTTCCGCGTCACGACCGGACCAGTGGTCGGGTACCGCGACCACCCGGTTCGACCGGTAGCGCGGATGCATCCCGCGGGCGATCCACCACCAGGCCAGCAGCAACGGCACCCCGGCAAGGAACACCCCGACCGGCCCGACCAGTGTCAGCAGGACACCTCCCAGCACGCCGCCGGCGAAGATCCCAAGGAACTGCGCGGTGGCAAAGCCGCCCATCGCCGTGCCCTTGTGGGCGACCGGCGCCACGCGCGCAACCAGCGACGGCAGTCCCGCCTCAAGCAGGTTGAAGGCGGCAAAGAACAGGACCATCAGCGCCGCCAGCGTCCACAGACCGCCGCCGTCGAGCACCAGCAGGGCCAGCAGGATCTGCACCCCGGCCAGCAGGGCGATCGCCCCGCGCAGCACGCTGTGCACGCGCCGGCGGCGCTCGCCGAAGATGATCCCCGGGAGCATCAGCGCGAACCCCGCCAGCAGCACCGGCACATAGAACTTCCAGTGGCTGGCACCCGCTAGCCCGAGCGTCTCCACCAGCAGCACCGGGATAACCAGAAAGTTCGCGGCCAGGACCAGGTGCAGCACGAAGATGCCGAGGTTCAGGCGCAACAGGTCCGGGGCGCGCAGCACGCGGGGCAGTGCCGACCAGACCGGCACCATGTCCGGGTGTGCCCGCGCCCGTGCCGGGGTTGGCACCCAAAGGAACAGGATCACGATCGCAACCAGCCCGAGCAATGCCGACAGGCCGAAGATCCCGGACAATCCCGCCGCCTGGTCCACCACCGGGCCCAGGGCCATCGCTGCGGTGAAGGTCAGGCCGATGGTCAGCCCGATCACGGCGAGGGCCCGCATACGCCGTTCCTCGCCGACCAGGTCCGCTGTCAGGGCCAGGATCACCGCTGCCACCGCACCCGCCCCCTGCAGGGCACGCCCGAGGATGATGCCGTGGATGGTCTCGGCGACCGCGGCGAGCACACTGCCAGCAACGAACAGCAACAGCCCGGCGAGGATCAGCGGCTTGCGGCCGACCCGGTCCGACAAGAGACCGAACGGGATCTGCAGCACGGCCTGGGTGAGTCCGTAGATCCCGAGCGCCAGGCCCATCAGCAGCGGGGTTGCGCCGGGGATACGGTCGGCATGCAGCATGAACACCGGCAGGACCATGAACAGGCCGGCCATGCGCACGCCATAAATCGCCGCCAGCCCAGTGGTGGCGCGCAGCTCGCGGGGATTCATGGCGTCCGGGACCGACGCAGGCAAGAAGAACTCTTCATGTCCGGGGAGTTTACCGGCAAGCGCGGCGGGGAAACCATGGCGAGCGCGGCCCGGGTGTTACCATGGATGGTTTGCGGCGCCCCAATGGAAACACTGATCCGTGTTTTCGCTAGCGCGCCGCGCGACGTAACCCAGTGGAGTCGATCCAGCCCCATGGACAGCATCAGCATTCGCGGCGCCCGCACCCATAACCTGAAGAACGTGGACCTCGACCTGCCGCGCGAACGGCTGATCGTGATTACCGGCGTTTCCGGTTCGGGCAAATCCTCGCTGGCCTTCGACACCCTGTTCGCCGAGGGCCAGCGCCGCTACGTGGAGAGCCTGTCGACCTACGCCCGGCAGTTCCTGTCGATGATGGAAAAGCCCGACGTCGACCAGATCGAGGGTCTGTCGCCGGCGATCTCCATCGAGCAGAAGAGTACCTCGCACAACCCGCGCTCCACCGTCGGGACCATCACCGAGATCTACGACTACCTGCGCCTGCTGTTCGCGCGCGCCGGCGAGCCGCGCTGCCCGGAACACGGCGAGACCCTGGCCGCCCAGACCATCTCGCAGATGGTCGACCAGGTACTCGATCTGCCGGAGGGCGACAAGGTCATGCTGTTGTCGCCGGTGGTCCGCGGCCGCAAGGGCGAACACCACAAGATGCTCGAGGCGATGCGCTCCCAGGGCTACCTGCGCGCGCGTATCAATGGCGAGATCCACGACCTCGACGCCCTGCCGGCGCTGGACCCCAAGCGCAAGCACAACATCGAGATCGTGATAGACCGCTTCCGCGTGCGCGAGGACCTGCGCCAGCGCCTGGCCGAGTCCTTCGAAACCGCCACCGAACTGGCCGATGGCCTGGCGCTGATCGCGTGGATGGACGAGCCGGAACGCGAGCCGATGATCTTCTCGGCGCGCTACGCCTGTCCGATTTGCGGCTATGCCCTGCGCGAGCTGGAGCCCCGGCTGTTCTCGTTCAACAACCCGGCAGGCGCCTGCCCCACCTGCGACGGCCTCGGTGTGCACCAGTTCTTCGACCCCGAACGGGTCGTGTCGCAGCCCGAGCTAAGCCTTGGTGGCGGGGCCGTACGGGGCTGGGATCGGCGCAACGCCTGGTACTTCAGCCTGCTGACCAGTCTCGCCCGGCATTACGACTTCGACGTGGAGGCCCCTTGGCAGGAATTGCCGGCCGAGGTCCGCGCGGTGGTCCTGCATGGTTCGGGCACGGAGAAGGTCAAGCTGTCGACCCCGGCCGCCAACGGCCAACTACGCACCGACGAACGCGTGTTCGAGGGTGTGATCCCGAACCTGGAGCGGCGCTACCGCGAGACCGACTCCGCGGCAGTGCGCGAGGAACTGGGCCGCTACCAGGCGGAACAGCCCTGCCCCGACTGCCACGGCACGCGCCTCAACTCGGCCGCACGCAACGTCTTTGTCAGCGACATGACCCTGCCCGAGGTCACGCACATGAGCGTGGCCAACGCGCAGGCCTTTTTCGACGACCTCCGCCTGCCGGGACGCTTCGCCCAGATCGCCGAGAAGATCGTGCGCGAGATCTCCGCGCGCCTGGGGTTCCTCAACGATGTCGGCCTGGACTACCTGACCCTGGACCGCTCCGCCGACACGCTTTCCGGCGGCGAGGCCCAGCGTATCCGCCTCGCCTCGCAGATCGGCTCGGCCCTGGTCGGGGTGATGTACATCCTCGACGAGCCATCAATCGGCCTGCACCAGCGCGACAACGCACGCCTGCTGAAGACCCTGAGCCACCTGCGCGACCTCGGCAACACGGTCATCGTGGTGGAGCATGACGAGGATGCCATCCGACAAGCCGATTATGTCGTGGACATCGGCCCCGGCGCGGGTCGCCACGGCGGCCACATTGTGGCGTCGGGCACCCCGGAGGCGGTCGCGAATCATCCGGATTCCCTCACCGGCGCATACCTGCGCGGCACCCGCTGCATCCCGGTGCCGGACCAGCGGACGCCGCCCGACGCGGAGCGCGAGATCCGCGTAATCGGCGCGCGTGGCAACAACCTGAAGGGCGGTGATTTCGCCTTCCCCACCGGGCTGTTCACCTGCGTGACCGGGGTCTCGGGCTCCGGCAAGTCCACCCTGGTCAACAACACCCTGTACCCGGCCGTCGCCACCGCCCTCCATGGCGGGCGCCACCACATCGAGGATCACGACCGCATCGACGGCATGGAGTTGATCGACAAAGTGGTCGACATCGACCAGAGCCCGATCGGGCGTACCCCGCGCTCCAACCCGGCCACCTATACCGGCCTGTTTACGCCCATACGCGAACTGTTTGCCGCAACCGGCGAGGCGCGCTCGCGCGGCTACAAGCCCGGGCGCTTCTCGTTCAACGTCCGTGGCGGGCGCTGCGAGGCCTGCCAGGGCGATGGCGTGATCAAGGTGGAAATGCACTTCCTGCCCGACGTCTTCGTCCCCTGCGACGTCTGCAAGGGCCATCGCTATAACCGCGAGACCCTGGACGTGCGCTACAAGGGCAAGAATATCCACGAAGTCCTGGAGATGACCGTCGAAGAGGCCCTCGACTTCTTCCAGCCGGTACCGGTGATCCACCGCAAGCTCGAGATGCTGATGGAGGTGGGCCTGTCCTACATCCAGCTGGGGCAGAATGCCACCACCCTTTCCGGTGGCGAGGCCCAGCGCATCAAGCTCGCCCGCGAGCTCTCCAAGCGCGATACCGGTCGTACGCTCTACATCCTCGACGAGCCGACCACCGGCCTGCATTTCGAGGATATCGCCCAGCTCCTGCGCGTGCTCCACCGCCTCCGCGACCATGGCAATACCATCGTCGTGATCGAGCACAACCTCGACGTCATCAAGACCGCCGACTGGCTGATCGACATCGGCCCGGAAGGCGGCAGCGGCGGCGGTGAACTCCTCGTGGCAGGCGCCCCCGAAGCGGTGGCCGCCACCGCCCACAGCCACACCGGGCAGTTCCTTGCACCGCTGCTCCCCGCCGCAAGCTCTTCCCACGCCGCCAACGGTTAACGACCCGCGGCCTTTTCCATCTCCACGGGCTGCGCGCCTGCGCACCGTCCCCACAGACCGCGCTTCCCTCTCTCTTTCTAAATTCGCGGTTACCCAGACGCAAGAAAGCCGGCGCAAGGCCGGCTTTCCGAGCGCCCAACCTGCGAGCGCGATTTCCTCTGGCGACGGACCCTCAGGCGGCTTCGCCTTCTCCGGCATCCAGTTCCGGACGATCCACGAGTTCAACGTAGGCCATCGGGGCATTATCACCCGCGCGGTTGCCGCACTTCAGGATCCGCAGGTAGCCACCGGGCCGCGCCTGGTAGCGCGGACCCAGTTCGGCGAACAGCTTGCCCACAATCTCCTTGTCACGAAGACGGGCAAACGCCAGCCGACGACCGTGAACGCTGTCTTCCTTGGCCAGCGTGATCAGCGGTTCGGCGACGCGACGCAGCTCTTTCGCCTTGGGCAGCGTGGTCTTGATCAGTTCGTGCCGGAACAGGGCCACGGACATGGCCTGAAACGTGGCCTTGCGGTGCGAGCTGTTGCGGCCCAGCTGACGGCCGGAATGACGATGACGCATGAGAGGCTTCCTCTAAAAAACGATGGGCGCGGGGCGCCGTGATTACTCGTTGTCGTCGCGCAGACCCGGCGGCGGCCAGTTCTCGAGACGCATGCCGAGCGACAGCCCGTGGGTCGCCAGCGTGTCCTTGATTTCAGTCAGCGATTTCTTACCGAGGTTCGGCGCACGCAGCAGCTCGACCTCGGTGCGCTGGACGAGATCCCCAATGTAGTACAGGTTCTCGGCCTTCAGGCAGTTGGCCGAACGCACCGTCAGTTCCAGCTCGTCCACCGGACGCAGCAGCACCGGGTCGATCGCGCCACCCACGGCACCCGCCACTTCGGCCGACTCTTCTTGCAAGTCCACGAACGGCGCCAGCTGGCCCTGAAGGATCGTCGCGGCTTGACGCACGGCGTCATCCGGGGCGATCGCACCATTGGTTTCGAGCTCGAGCACCAGGCGATCCATATCGGTCCGCTGGGCCAGACGCGCGCTTTCGACGCGATAGGACACGCGGCGAATCGGGCTGAAGCTGGCGTCCAGCAACAGTCGACCAATACCCGTGTCATCCCCACCCTCGGCTTGCCGACGCGTGCTGACGGGTTCGTACCCGCGACCCGCGCGCGCCGTCAGAGTGATGTCCAGATCCACGTTCTTGGTGATCGTCGCGATCACGTGTTCCGGGTTCACCACCTCGACGTCATGGTCGACCTGAATGTCGCCGGCCGTCACCACGCTCGGACCCTTCTTCCTCAGGGTCAGCGTGGACTCGTCGCGGCTGTGCATACGCAGCGCAACACCCTTCAGGTTCAGCAGGATGTCGACGACATCTTCCTGTACCCCTTCGATGGTGGTGTACTCGTGCAGCACGCCTTCAATCCGGGCCTCGACAATGGCGGCACCCGGGATGGACGACAGCAACACACGTCGCAGGGCATTGCCCAGGGTGTGGCCGAAGCCGCGTTCCAGCGGCTCGAGGGCGACCTTGGCCTGATTCCGATTCTCGGCCTCGACCTCGATCTGCTGTTTCTTGACCAGTTCGTTCGACTGCATTGTGACTCCTGGCGCCAGGCCGAAAAACGATTACTTCGAGTACAGCTCGACGACGAGCGACTCGTTGATGTCCGCAGGCAGATCGGAACGATCCGGGATCGCCTTGAACGTACCCTCGAACTTGCTGGTGTCCACTTCGATCCAGCTCGGGAACCCGGTCTGCTCGGCCAGCGTCATCGAGTCCTGGATGCGCACCTGCTTGCGCGCCTTCTCCCGGACCGTAACCACGTCGGACGGCTGCACCTGGTAGGCCGCGATGTTGACCACCTGGCCGTTCACCTGGATCGCTCGATGCGCAACCAGCTGGCGCGCTTCGGAGCGGGTGGAGCCGAAGCCCATGCGGTACACCACGTTATCCAGACGACCTTCCAGCAGCTTCAGCAGGTTCTCACCCGTCGAGCCCTTGCGCTGAGCGGCCTTCTTGTAATAGTTGCGGAACTGCTTTTCCAGCACGCCGTAGATGCGGCGAAGCTTCTGCTTCTCGCGCAGCTGCACGGCGTAGTCCGACAGGCGAGTACGGCGTTCACCGTGCTGACCCGGCGGCTTGTCGAGCTTGCACTTTGTTTCCAGCGCACGGACCCCACTCTTCAGGCCCAGGTCCACGCCTTCACGGCGACTCAACTTGCATTTCGGTCCAATGTAACGAGCCATTCTTCAACTCCAGCCTTAAACGCGGCGTTTCTTGGGCGGCCGGCAGCCGTTGTGAGGGATCGGGGTTACATCACTGATATTCGTGATCTTGAACCCGGCATTGTTCAGCGCACGTACCGCCGACTCGCGACCCGGACCCGGGCCCCGCACCATCACGTCGAGATTCTTCACGCCGTGTTCGGCCGCAGTCGTCCCGGCGCGCTCGGCCGCGATCTGCGCGGCGAACGGCGTCGACTTGCGGGAACCACGGAAGCCCGAACCACCGGAGGTGGCCCAGCTGATCGTGTTCCCCTGCCGGTCGGTGATCGTGATGATCGTGTTGTTGAACGTGGCGTACACATGAGCCACGCCCTCGGCGATGTTTTTGCGGACCTTTTTCTTGGTCCGTGTTTGCGCTTGTGCCATGTACCTGAGATCCCAGTCTGATTACTTGCGAATCGGGCGACGCGGGCCCTTTCGGGTGCGTGCATTCGTCTGCGTCTGCTGACCGCGCAGCGGCAGGCCGCGACGGTGGCGCACGCCACGGTAGCAGCCCAGATCCATCAATCGCTTGATGTTCATGCTGACTTCCCGGCGCAGATCCCCTTCCACGGGGATCTTGTCGATCTGGGCGCGCAGAGCATCCACTTCGGCATCCGTCAGATCCCGCACCTTGATGTCCCGACGCACACCCGCCCCATCGCAGATCAGGCCGGCCCGAGTCGGGCCAATGCCATAGATCGCGGTCAGCGCGATTACCGTGTGCTTCTGGTCAGGAATATTGATTCCAGCGACGCGAGCCATCCAACTTCTCCATCAAAATCCGGCAAAGCCGGCTATAGTAGCAATGATTATGCGTTACGCCAAGCTTCAGCCCTGACGCTGCTTGTGGCGGGCGTCGGAACAGATCACCCGGACCACGCCATTACGCCGAATGACTTTGCAGTTCCGGCACATCGGCTTTACAGATGCACGTACCTTCATGGTCTTTCTCCTGGTCTAGCGGATCCCGGTCCCGCCGAAACCCTTCAGATTCGCTTTCTTCATCAAGCCTTCGTACTGGTGGGACACCAGATGCGACTGCAACTGCGCCATGAAATCCATCACCACGATCACGATGATCAGAAGCGAGGTCCCGCCAAAGTAGAAGGGCACGTTCCAATACAGGATCAGAAACTCCGGCAGCAGGCACACTGCGGTGATGTACACCGCCCCCACCGCCGTCAGTCGAGTCATGACCCCGTCAATGAATCTTTCGGTCTGGACACCTGGCCGGATCCCCGGAATGAAGGCGCCCTGCTTCTTCAGATTTTCCGCCGTATCGCGTGAGTTGAACACCAGCGCGGTATAGAAGAAGCAGAAGAAAATAATCGCGGCCGCATAGAACATCACGTACAGCGGCTGTCCCGGCGCCAGCGTCGTCGAGATCTCGCGCAGCCAGTCCATCCCTTCAGCCTGGCCGAACCATTGCCCCAACGTCGACGGGAACAGAATGATACTCGATGCGAAGATCGGCGGGATCACCCCGGCCATGTTCAGCTTCAGCGGCAGGTGCGAGGACTGGCCACCGACCATCTTCCTTCCCACCTGGCGCTTGGCGTAATTGATCGTCACCCGGCGTTGTCCGCGCTCGACGAACACCACGAAGGCGGTCACCGCCAGGGCCAAGACGATCAGAATCACCACGAATGCTGCCGCCAGTTCTCCGGTGCGGGCCAACTCCAGGGTTCCGCCAATCGCGCCCGGAAGCCCTGCGACGATACCGGCGAAGATGATGATCGAGATCCCGTTGCCAATGCCGCGTTCCGTAATCTGCTCACCCAGCCACATCAGGAACAGCGTCCCCGTCACCAGCGAGACCACCACGGTGAAGATAAAGATCGGGCCCGGGTTCAGGGCCATCGGCATCCCCTGGATGGTCTGACCATTCAAGGCAATCCCGATCCCGATACTCTGGAACAGCGCGAGCGCCACGGTCCCGTAGCGCGTGTACTGCGTAATCTTGCGACGTCCCTGTTCGCCCTCTTTCTTCAACTGCTGGAGCGCCGGAACGGTCGCGGCCAGAAGCTGCATGATGATGGCGGCCGAGATGTACGGCATCACCCCCAGGGCGAAGATCGACAGGCGCTCCAGCGCCCCCCCGGAAAACATGTTGAACATGTCCAGGATGGTCCCGCTTTGCTGTTCGAAGAACTGCGAGACGGCCACCGGGTTGATACCGGGCACCGGAATGAATGTACCGATCCGGTACACCACCAGGGCACCCAGAACGAACAGCAGGCGTTGGCGTAACTCGGTAAAACCGGTGAGCCCGCCACCGGAACGTGCTGTCGCTCCACGTGCCATTATTTAGGCCTCAACGCTCCCGCCAGCGGCTTCGATCGCCGCCCGCGCGCCCTTGGTGACGCCCACGCCCTTCACGGCACAGGCCTTCGAGACTTCACCGGAGGCGAAGATCTTGGCGCTCTGCGCATCGCTGCGCACGACGCCCGCAGCCTTCAGGGTGTCCAGGGTCACGTCGCCGTCGACCTTGGCCAGTTCGCTGAGACGCACTTCGGCCGAATACTGTTGCTTGCGCGAGCGGAAGCCCACCTTGGGCAGGCGACGCTGCAGCGGCATCTGGCCGCCTTCGAACCCGACCTTCGTGTAACCACCCGAGCGAGACTTCTGGCCCTTGTGGCCGCGGCCGCCGGTCTTGCCCAGACCGGAGCCAATCCCCCGACCGACGCGCTTGGCCGGCTTGCGGGCACCGTCGGGGCTGGAAATGTTATTCAGTCGCATGATTAGACTTCCTCTACCTTCAGCAGGTACGAGACCTTCTTGACCATGCCCATGTTCTCGGGCGTGGCCTCGATGATCGCGCTGCTGTGGGTCTTGCGCAGCCCGAGTCCACGCACGCACGCCTTGTGCGTGGCGATACGGCCGGCGGTGCTGCGTACCAGTGTCAGTTTCAGCTTGCTCATGGCTTAGCTCTTCACTTCGTCGACGGACTTGCCGCGCTTGGCCGCAACCCGTTCCGGCGAGTTCACCATGGTGAGCCCGTCGATGGTCGCCTGCACGACGTTGATGGGGTTGCGCGAACCGACACACTTTGCCAGCACGTTACGCACGCCCGCTACTTCGAGCACTGCGCGCATCGCGCCCCCGGCGATGATCCCGGTACCCTCAGAAGCCGGCTGCATGTAGACGTTGGCCGCGCCATGATGACCGTTCACCGCATAGTGCAGCGTGCCTTCGTTCAGCGACACATTGCGCATTTCCATGCGCGCCTGCTGCATTGCCTTCTGAATGGCCGCCGGCACTTCGCGCGCCTTCGCGTACCCGTATCCAACTCGTCCCTCGCCATCACCGACGACGGTCAGTGCGGCAAACCGGAACTGCCGGCCGCCCTTGACCACCTTCGCAACGCGGTTGACGCCAATCAGCTTTTCCTGGAGGCCGTCCTGCGCTTCGCTTACATCGTTACGTGCCATTTCTCTCTCCGCTCGATCGCGTTTGACTAGAACTGCAGGCCGCTTTCACGGGCGGCGTCGGCAAGTGCCTTCACCCGTCCGTGATAACGAAAACCCGCGCGGTCAAACGCGACCTGTTCGATCCCTGCTTTGCGCGCACGCTCCGCGATGGCCTGGCCCACGCGGGCGGCGGCCTCGGCGTTGCCGGTGGAACCCCCGGCATTCTTCAGATCCTTCTCCACGGTCGACGCCGCGGCAAGCACCGCGTCGCCCGAGGGGGCAATGATCTGCGCGTACATGTGGCGCGGCGTCCGGTGGATACAGAGACGATGCACCCCCAGCTCACGGATCTTGAACCGTGCGCGCCGCGCCCTCTTAAGTCTGGCCTCTTTCTTGTCCACTGGTGCCTACCTACTTCTTCTTGGCTTCTTTGCGCACGATGCGCTCGTCTTTGTACTTCACGCCCTTGCCCTTGTAGGGCTCCGGCGGGCGGAAGGCGCGAATATTCGCTGCCACCTGGCCCACCTTCTGGCGATCCGTTCCCTTGACCACGACCTCGGTCGGGGTCGGTGTCTCCACCGTCACGCCTTCCGGAATGTCGAAGTCGATCGGATGCGAGTACCCGAGCGTCAGGTTCAGCTTCGCGCCCTGCATTTGGGCGCGATAGCCGACGCCGACCAACTCCAGCGCCCGGACGAACCCTTCGCTCACCCCGTGGACATGATTGCCCAGGAGTGCCCGAATAGTACCCGCCAACGCGACATTCTTCGCGTTCTCCGTGGCCTTCACTCGAACCACCCCGTCCTCGACGGTAACGATCACGGCCTCGGGGCAGGTGAGCTGTAGCTCGCCCTTCGGACCCTTGATCTTGATCTCGCTTTCCGACTGCTCGACGGAGACGCCGTTCGGCAGCTTGATCGGCAGATTTGCAATGCGCGACATGGCTGATTCCTCAGTAAATCTTGCAGAGGACTTCGCCGCCCTGGCCTGCGGCCCGGGCAGCGCGGTCACTCATGACACCCTGTGGCGTGGAGACCACGGCAACCCCGAGACCGGCGTTAATTCGCGGCAGCTCGTCCTTGCCGCGATAAATCCGCAGGCCCGGACGCGAGATGCGCTCGACGGTCTCGATGACCGGCCGTCCCTCGAAGTACTTCAGCTTCACCACCAGTTTCTTCTGGGCAACTTCACCCTCGACCTGGATGTCGCCTACGAAACCCTCATCGGCGAAGACCTTAAGGATACGCTCCTTGGCCTTGCTGAAAGGAATGGCGACCTGCTCCTTGTTCGCACGCTGGGCGTTGCGAACACGGGTGAGCATGTCGGAAATCGGATCGGTCATCATCGGTTCAAATCTCCTTACCAGCTCGCCTTGCGCAGGCCCGGAATCTCGCCCTTCATGGCGTGTTCGCGCAGCTTGTTGCGCCCCAGGCCAAACCGGCGGTAGTACCCTTTCGGCCGACCAGTGACGCCGCACCGGTTCGTCTGCCGGACGCGCGCGGAATCACGCGGCAGCTTTTGCAGCGCATGCATGGCTGCCAGGCGTTCTTCGGACGACTTGGTCTCGTCGACCAGGATCGCCTTCAGTTCGGCCCGCTTGGCCGCGTACTTGTTGACCAGTCGCTCGCGCTTTTTCTCGCGTTCGAGCATCGATGTCTTTGCCATGTGCGCCTACCTCGGTTACTGCCGGAACGGGAATCGGAAGGCCTCCAAAAGGGCCTTGGCTTCCGCGTCCGTTCTTGCACTGGTGGTAATCGTGATGTCCATGCCGCGCAATTTGTCGACACGGTCGTAATCGATCTCCGGGAAGATGATCTGTTCTTTGATGCCCATGCTGTAGTTGCCACGGCCATCGAAGGCTTTCGCGGAAAACCCGCGGAAGTCCCGCACGCGCGGCAGCGCTACGCTGATCAGGCGATCCAGGAACTCGTACATCTGCCGCCGGCGCAAGGTGACCTTGCAGCCGATCGGATAGTCATCGCGGATCTTGAACCCGGCGATCGACTTGCGCGCCTTGGTCACGACCGGCTTCTGCCCGGCAATGGCCGTCATGTCGCTGACCGCGTGCTCGATCACCTTCTTGTCCGCGACGGCATCACCCAGACCCATATTCAGGGTCACCTTGGTGACACGCGGGATTTCCATCACGTTGGCATAGCTGAACTGCTCGCGCAGGGCCTGCTTCACCGTGGATTCGTATTCTTCTCTCAAGCGTTCCATAAAACCGTCCGTCCCGCGTTATGCGTCCACGACTTCGCCGTTCGAGCGGAAGACCCGCACCTTACGGCCGTCTTCCAGGGTCTTGAACGACACGCGATCACCCTTGTCGGTTGCTGGGTTGAAGACCATCACGTTGGACACATCGATCGGCATTTCCTTCTCGATGATCCCACCGCCGACGCCCTGTTGCGGGTTCGGCTTCTGATGCTTCTTCACCATGTTGATGTTCTGAACCAGAACCTTGCCATCGAGGACCTTGATAATGGTGCCCCGGCGACCCTTGTCCTTGCCAGAAATCACGACGACATCGTCGCCTTTGCGAATCTTGTTCATCACGTCCTCACAGCACTTCCGGGGCGAGGGAGATAATCTTCATGTACTTCTCCCCTCGCAGTTCACGCGTCACCGGCCCGAAGATACGGGTGCCGATCGGCTGATGCTGGTTGTTCAGCAGGACCGCGGCGTTGCGGTCGAAGCGGATCAGCGATCCATCCGCACGGCGCACGCCCGCGGCCGTGCGCACCACGACGGCGTCATAGACATCGCCCTTCTTCACCTTGCCACGCGGGATCGCATCCTTGACGCTCACCTTGATGACGTCGCCCACCCGGGCGTACCGGCGGTGCGACCCGCCCAGCACCTTGATGCACTGGATGCGTCGGGCACCGCTGTTATCGGCGGCCTCGAGCACGGTCTGCATTTGAATCATGACTTATCTCCTGGCAGCCGATTCAGAGAGCGTCCTGCCCGACCACTTCGATCAGGGCATGATGCTTCTGCTTGGAAATCGGCCGGCATTCACGGATACGAACCCGATCGCCCATGCGCGATACATTTTCTTCGTCATGGACGTGCAGTTTCGTGCTGCGACGAATGAACTTCCCGTACAGCGGATGACGGACGCGACGCTCGACAAGAACCGTGCGGGTCTTGTCCGTCTTGTCGCTAATCACGCGCCCGACGACGGAACGCTGAGTCCTGGAACCTTCTTCGGTCATTGTCTTAACCTGCCCTTCTACGTTCATTCATCAGCGTCTTGATCTGCGCGATCTCGCGCCGCACCTTGCCGACACGATCCGGGCGCGCAAGCTGCCCGACCGACTTCTGCATGCGGAGGCCGAACTGTTCCTTGTAGAGCGCTTCCAGCTCCTGGTCCAGATCGCCGTCCGACTTCTTTCTGAGCTCTTCTGCTTTCATCACATCACCTGCCGACGGGTAAACACCGTCTTGACCGGGAGCTTGGCGGCGGCCAGACGCATTGCCTCACGCGCAACGTCTTCATGCACACCTTCCATCTCGTAGAGCACGCGGCCGGGCTGAATCTTGCAGACCCAGTACTCGACACCGCCCTTGCCCTTGCCCATGCGCACTTCAAGCGGCTTCTTGGTGACCGGGACGTCCGGGAACACCCGGATCCAGATCTTCCCGCCACGCTTGATGTGACGCACCATCGCACGCCGCGCCGCCTCGATCTGGCGCGCGGTAATGCGACCGCGTTCCACGGCCTGAAGGCCGTACTCGCCGAAGCTGACCTTGGCGCCGGTGGAGGCCATGCCCCGGTTCCGGCCCTTGAACTGCTTGCGGAATTTGGTTCTTTTTGGCTGCAACATGGTCTATGTCCTAGCTCGCGTTGGCCGCAGCGCGCGTCCCTTCGACCGGTTCCAGGCCGAAAACTTCGCCCTTGAAGATCCACACCTTGACGCCGATGATCCCGTAGGTCGTACGCGCCTCGGCGAAACCGTAATCGATGTCCGCACGCAGGGTGTGCAGCGGTACGCGGCCTTCGCGGTACCACTCGGAACGCGCGATCTCGGCGCCATTGAGGCGACCGGCCACGTGCACCTTGATGCCCTGAGCACCCAGGCGCATCGCGTTACCCACGGCGCGCTTCATCGCACGACGGAACATGATGCGGCGTTCAAGCTGCTGGGCGATGCCTTCCGCGACCAGCTGGGCTTCGATCTCGGGCTTGCGCACCTCTTCGATATTGATCTTGACGTTGCCCTGCTCCAGGCCCGTCTCGGCTGCCACTTCGCGGCGCAGCTTCTCGATGTCCTCGCCCTTCTTGCCAATCACAATCCCCGGACGTGCCGTGTGAATCGTGATGTGCGCGGCCTTGGCGGGACGCTCGATGGTGATTCGGCTGACCGACGCGTGGGCAAGTTTCTTCTGCAGAAACGTGCGCAGCTTGATGTCGTTGTTCAGCGTTTCACCAAACTCGCGACCGTCCGCGTACCAGGTCGCCGACCACGGGCGAGAAATGCCCAGCCGGATGCCGGTTGGATGTACTTTCTGACCCATGGTTAGTTCGCTCCCTTCTCGCTCACGCCCACTACAATGTGGCTAGTGCGCTTCATGATGCGGTTGCCGCGACCCTTGGCTCGCGCCTGCATGCGCTTGAGAACCGGCCCTTCGTCGATCTGGATGCGCGAGATGCGCAGCTCGTCGATGTCTGCACCGTCATTGTTCTCCGCATTGGCAATCGCGGACTCCAGCACCTTTTTTACAATCGCTGCCGGCTTTTTGGGGCTGAAAGTCAACTCGTTCAGAGCCTCTTCCACCCGCATGCCACGAACCTGGTCGGCGACCAGCCGCGTCTTCTGCGGCGAGATGCGCGCGTAGCGCAGTTTTGCAATCGTCTCCATCGTTCGTCCTCAGCGCGACTTCTTGTTGGCGATGTGACCCTTGAAGGTCCGCGTCAACGCAAACTCGCCCAGCTTGTGGCCGACCATGTTTTCGTTGACCAGCACCGGAATATGCTGACGCCCGTTGTGTACCGCGAGGGTGAGACCCACCATCTGCGGGATGATCATCGAGCGGCGCGACCAGGTCTTGATCGGACGCCGATCGTTCTTCTCGAGCGCCTCATCCACCTTCTTGCGAAGGTGATGATCGACGAACGGGCCTTTCTTCAGTGAACGCGGCATGCTGGCACTCCGTTACTTCTTGCGCCGACGCACGATCATGCCGTCGGTACGTTTGTTGTTGCGGGTCTTGTAACCCTTGGTCGGGCGGCCCCACGGGGTCACCGGGTGACGCCCGAAGTTGCGACCTTCACCACCACCATGCGGGTGGTCGACCGGGTTCATCGCGGTACCACGCACGGTTGGGCGGACACCCATCCAGCGTTTGGCACCGGCCTTCCCGAATTTCTTGAGGCTGTGCTCGCTGTGACCGACTTCGCCGATCGTGGCCCGGCACTCGGACTGGATGCGGCGCATCTCACCGGAGCGCAGGCGAATCGTCGCGTGTGCGCCTTCACGTGCCACGACCTGGGCCGAAGCGCCGGCGGACCGCGCAATCTGCGCTCCCTTCCCCGGCTTCATCTCGATGCAGTGAATCACCGTGCCAACCGGAATGGAGCGCAGCGGCATCGCGTTACCCACGCGAATCGGGGCCTGCGAGCCGCTAGTCACGGCATCACCCTGCTTCAGCCCGCGGGGCGCAATAATGTACCGGCGTTCGCCGTCAGAGTACAGTACTAACGCCAAATGAGCGCTGCGGTTCGGATCATACTCCAGCCGCTCGACCTTGCCGGGCACGCCGTCCTTGTTCCGCTTGAAGTCAACGATGCGGTAGCGCTGCTTGTGGCCACCACCGACGTGCCGCGTGGTAATGCGGCCGGCGTTGTTGCGGCCCCCCGAGCGAGTCTGCTTTTCGAGCAGCGCCGCGTGCGGCGCCCCCTTGTGCAGACCCTCGCCGCGGATCTTCACCGCGTGACGGCGCCCGGCAGAGGTCGGATTGGTCTTGATAATCGCCATGACTAGACCTGTTCTCCTTCACCCATGTCGATGCTCTCGCCTTCAGCGAGGGCCACATAGGCCTTTTTCCAGTGGTTGCGACGCCCGAACATGCGGCCGAAGCGCTTGTTCTTGCCCTGCTGGTTCAGTGTGCGCACGTGCTCCACCCGAACCTCGAACAGCTTCTCGATCGCGGCCTTGATCTCGGCCTTGTCGGCATCCGGCAGCACACGGAACACGTATTGCCCCACTTCGCCGGCATTGGTCGACTTCTCCGACACCACCGGGCCCTGAATAATCTGCATCAGACGCGAATTCATGCCAGCCACTCCTCAAGCTTGCGGATGGCGCCTTCCGTAATCACGACCGTATCGGCCCCGACCAGGTTGGCGGGATTGACACCGCTCACATCGATCACATCCACGTGCGGGACGTTGCTCAACGCACGTTCGGTCATCGCGTCATCCTCGGCCAGCACCACCAGCCCACGCTCCAGGCCGAGCTCGCCGAGCTTGGCAATGCCGTCACGGGTCTTGCCCGACTCGACGGCGAATGCAGCGACCACTTTCAGGCGATCCTGCCGCAGCAGTTCGGAGAGGATGGACGCCATGGCGGCGCGGTACATCTTCTTGTTCAGCTTCTGCGAGAAATCCTGAGTGCGCGCAGCGAACACCTTGCCGCCACCCGTCCACAGCGGGCTGCGAATCGTACCAGCGCGAGCGCGCCCAGTCCCTTTCTGGCGGAACGGCTTGATGCCGCCGCCACTGACCTGGGCCCGGGTCTTCTGGGCACGGGTCCCGCTGCGGGCGCCGGCCAGCTGAGCGACGACGCTCTGATGCACCAGCGGTTCATTGAAATCCCGCTCAAAGCAGGTGGCGGACAGCTCCACGCTGGCCCCGGTATCGGCAGTCGTAACTTGCATTGTTTTAACCCTTCGCCTTCACGGCCGGACGAATCATCACGTCGGTACTCGGCGCGCCCGGCACGGCACCCTGAACCAGGACCAGGCTGCGATCAGCGTCGACGCGCACCACCTTGAGGTTCTGGATGGTTTTACGCTCGGCGCCCATGTGCCCGGCCATCTTCTTGCCCTTGAACACACGGCCCGGGCTCTGGTTCTGACCGATGGAACCCGGAGCGCGATGCGCCAGCGAGTTGCCATGGGTCGCGTCCTGGGTGCGGAAGTTGTGACGCTTCACGGCACCCTGGACGCCCTTGCCCTTGCTCTGAGCGGTCACATCCACGATCTGCCCCTCCTCGAACCGGTCGACGGTGATTGCATCACCGGCAGCCAGGCCTTCGAGGTCGGTCTCGTCGACGCGAAACTCCCACAGACCGCGCCCGGGCTCCACCGACGCCGCGGCGTAGTGCCCGGCCTCCGGCTTGCTTACCCGGGACGGCTTGCGCGAGCCCGCCGTCACCTGGACCGCGTTGTAGCCGTCGCCTTCGGTGCGCTTGATCTGGACCACGCGATTGTTGTCCACCTGTAGCACCGTAACCGGCACAGAGACGCCATCGTCCGTAAAGACGCGCGACATGCCGAGCTTGCGACCGATGAGTCCAAGAGCCATTACAAAACCCCTTCCGTATCAGACGGCGCTAACAAGCGCCCTAAAGCCGTGGCCCGGCGAAAATTCCGCCGGGCCACGGAAAGCCCAATAGTATGGCAGAAAATTTAACGTTAGTTAAGCCTGATCTGAACATTTACGCCTGCAGCCAGATCCAGCTTCATCAGGGCATCCACGGTCTTGTCGGTCGGATCGAGGATATCCATCAGTCGCTTGTGCGTGCGCAGCTCGTACTGGTCCCGCGCGTCCTTGTTGACGTGCGGCGAAACCAGGACGGTATACGCCTCGCTCTTGGTCGGCAGGGGGATCGGGCCCTTGACTCGGGCACCGGTCCGCTTTGCAGTCTCGACGATCTCGGCCGCGGAACGGTCGATCAGTCGATGATCAAAGGCCTTCAGACGAATTCGAATGCGCTGGTTAGCCATCTGGTTCACTCAATAATCTTGGAGACGACGCCGGCGCCCACAGTGCGGCCGCCTTCGCGGATCGCAAAGCGCAGACCGTCTTCCATCGCGATCGGATTGATCAGGGACACCGTCATCTTCACGTTGTCACCCGGCATCACCATCTCGGTGCCTTCCGGAAGCTCCACCGAGCCCGTCACGTCCGTCGTGCGGAAGTAGAACTGCGGACGGTACCCGTTGAAGAACGGCGTGTGACGACCGCCCTCTTCCTTGCCCAGGATATACACCTCGGCCTCGAAGTGCGTGTGCGGGGTAATCGAACCCGGCTTGCACAGCACCTGACCACGCTGGACGTCGTCTCGCTTGGTGCCGCGCAGCAGAATGCCGACGTTGTCGCCCGCTTCGCCCTGATCCAGCAGCTTGCGGAACATCTCGACACCGGTGACGGTGGTCTTCTGCGTGTCGCGAATACCGACGATCTCGATCTCTTCGCCCACCTTCACCACGCCGCGCTCGATACGACCGGTCACCACGGTGCCGCGACCGGAGATCGAGAACACGTCTTCCACCGGCATCAGGTACGCGCCGTCCACGGCACGCTCCGGCTCCGGAATCCAGCTGTCCATCGCCTCGACCAGCTTGTAGATCGCCGGGGCGCCTACTTCGCTCTCGTCACCTTCCAGCGCCTTCAGCGCGGAACCGGTGATGACCGGGGTGTCGTCACCCGGGAAGTCGTACGAGGACAGCAGGTCGCGGACTTCCATCTCGACCAGCTCCAGCAGCTCCGGATCATCGACCATGTCGGCCTTGTTCAGGAACACCACGATGTACGGAACACCGACCTGACGCGCCAGCAGGATGTGCTCGCGGGTCTGCGGCATCGGGCCATCGGCCGCCGA
>NZ_AQYF01000013.1:0-56867 GCF_000380525.1 Thioalkalivibrio sp. AKL8
CGCATTCTCCGCATCCGGCCGGGAAGTCTTCACCTCCACTTCCGCCGCATCCGCCGCGCACGGCGCCTGCGAAAACACCGGCCCGGACGGACCATCGCACCGATACACCTGCGCCTCCGCCGCCACCGAAAACGCCAGAACAATCCATATACTGTGCTTAACCATCATCGCCTCCCTTCCGATGCCCCAAGCCTATCCGCCGCGCCCGACCCGCGCCACCCGAGTAACCGGCAACCCCTCGCGCCCCCGTGGGGACGCCACATCCCGAAAAGGCCCGAACCGCAAGGTTCGGGCCTTTTCTTTTGTGGTGTTGGGATCACACCGGTAGCGCCTTGGCCGCCGGGCGCTTGTCCCGGCGGCTGATGTCAGGCGAGGCGGGGATCGCGCTGGCGGGGTTCGTCGGGGTGCGGGCGCGGGATGATGCAGTGGTTAATACGCGAGAGTTCGCGTTCGGCCCAGGATTGCACCTGGGGGTCGCTGGCGAATCGGGCGTAATCGAGCAGGGCCTGGCGTTCGATGTTGGGGTTGCCCTGTTCGTGGGCGATGCGGCGCGCGCTTTCCAGTTCCTGCCAGCCGTTGTCGTCTTTCCCGTCGCTGTTGGCGAGCAGGGCGACGGCGCGCAACCGGCGGATGGCCGGTTCGAAGGCGAGGTCGCCGCGCTTGCGACAGCCTGCAAGCGCCTCGTCGGCCATCGCCAGGCGCTGTTCGGGCGCGATGTCGCTGGCTTCCAGGGCGTCCAGCAGGATGAGCTGGAAGATGGTGTTGACGCCATCCATGATGTGGCGCATCGCCTCGACCTGCTGTTCGATGGCCTGGTAGGCATCGGCTTGGCCCTGCCGGGCCAGGGCCCAACTCTCGAGGGTGATGCCGGCGGCGCGCCACAGTGGGTAGTCGTACTCGCGGGCGATGGAGAGCGCGTGGCGCGCTGCGGGCAGCGCGGATTCCGGATCGCTGGAGTAGAAACCGAGTACCGAGCGGAAGGCATGCACGAAGGCCTCGGTGGGCCGATGGCCGAGCTGGTCTGCCTGTTTGCACGCGGCATCCATTTCGGTCCAGGCGCGCGCGTGATTTCCCAGATGGAGCAACGTCCAGGCCATGAAGCCCCGGGCGCTGATGGCCGGGTTTTCAGTATGGCGCGCCACCAGGGTTGCGTGGTCGGCGTCGCGATAGAGCTTGACCGCCCGCGTCTGGTGTTCCAGCGCCTCGCCGAAGCGGCCGGTCCAGAAGTGGGTGTTGCCCTGGACATAATGGGCCGCGATCCGCAGCAGGCGGTCGCCGGAGCGCTCGGCCAGTTGCTCCATCTCCGCGGCGAGGCGATGGGCCTCCTGGAATCCATGCCAGGAGCCGGCGCCGTGCCACAGGCCCCAGAGGACGCGGAAGTACTGCACCGGGTCCTGTTCCGGGGCGGTCAGGCGCATGGCGCGTTCGAAGATGTCGTTGACCGTGCGCGAACCGTAGCCCAGCAGGGCCAGGTTGGAGGCCCCCAGGCCGCCCAGGGCGCGCAGGGTGTCATGTTCGTGGGTCGCCGGATCGCCGCTCGCGTGGGCCTCTGGGTGGCGCTCCAGGCAGTCCAGCGCGTCCTCGAAGTAGTGCGAGGCCTCGGGCAGGATGCCGCGGGCGAAGGCGGCTTCGCCGGCCTGCAGCCAGGCGTTTACGGCTTCCGGATAGCGACCGGCGTGGTAAAGGTGGTTGGCGATGCGGCCCCAGTCGGCGGTCTGCATCCCATGCTCGCCGTCTTCCTGCATCAAGTCGGCCAGCTGGCCGTGCAGACGGGTGCGGTCGCTCAGCAGCATCGATTCGTAGGCTGCCTGGCGGAACAGGACGTGGCGGAAGCGATAGCGCACACCATCCACCATGCCGGCGGGTTCGATGAAACCCTTCCCGGTCAGGCGCGTCAGCTGGCGGCGGATGGTATCGGCGGGCTGGCCGCGCAGGCGGCTGAGGATTCGGGTATCGAAGTCGCGCCCGATGACTGCGGCGGAATGGGCCAGTTCGCGGGCACTGCCGAGCTGTTCCAGACGCGCGACCAGAAGATTGGAGAGCCCTGGCGGCAGGGTGTCCGGCAGCTGGCCGGTGCGGGCGGCCTCGAGGGCGTAACGCGTCAGTTCCTCGAGAAACAGGGGGACGCCTTCGCCGCGTTCGATCAGCTGCTCGCGCAGACCGCTCGCCAAGCGTCCGTTGGGGTCCAGGCGGTCCACCAGATCGTGCGCGGCGGCCGCGTCCAGGCCAAGCAGGCGGACGTGCTCAAGGGAAAGGTCGCGCCACGACGAGCGGAAGCTCATGCGCGCCGTCAGGATGGCCATGATCGGTCGGTGATGCAGGCGCTGGTACAGCCGCCGCAGGAACTCCGATGTACCCGAGTCCATCCAGTGCAGGTCGTCGCAGATGAGCAGTGTCGGACCATGGGCCGCCCGTCGGTGGACCAGTTCGACCAGGGTGTCGATAATGCGGTCGCGGTCCAGCCCCTCGTGGGCAAGGCTCTCGGGGCCGTCGGCTTCCGGGTGGGTCAGCCAATGGGCGAGGCGTGGTGCGAGTTCGGGGGGTGTGCCCACGGTCTTGAGGGCGCCTTCGAGGCGGCGCTGGCGGGCCTCGCGCAGGCTATCGTGTCCCATCCAGGTGGCGAAGGCCTGGCGTACGGGCGCCAGGAGCTGCCGGGTGCGATCCTCGCGGCACTTGAGCAGGTAGCGTGAGCGAGCCTGCCCGCGGACTTGCTGGTCGAGACCCCGGGCAAGCCGGCTCTTGCCCAGCCCGGCCTCACCCTGGACCAGCACGAAGCGGACCTCGCCGCTCTCCAGGACCTGGTCCCAGTGTCCCCGAAGCTGTTGCAGTTCCTGACCCCGCCCGGTCAGGGGCGTCAGGTCGCGCAGGCTCTGTGCATCCACCCGGTCCAGCGGGCCGGGGTCGCCGGTGACGAGGTAGGCACCGGTGGCGTCCTCTGCCTCGCGGAAGCTGAAGTACCCCGAGACACGGGCGTAGGTCGGTGCGCTGACGCGCAGGGTCCCGGGATCGGCGTGCTGCGCGCAGTCGTGGACGCGGGCGGTGAGCTGGCCGGTCGGATCGGGCAGGTCAGGGTCGGCACCGGTGACGATCAGGTCGGTATCCACGGCCAGACGCAGCTGACAGTCGGCGGGGGCGGTCTCCAGCGCTTGCCAGGCGGCGTGCACGGCGTCGACGGTGGCCTCTTCGCGACCGGCCGGGTAGCCGAAATAAGCCAGCAGGCCGTGTCCGGGGGAGGGCACCACATGGCCATGATGCCTCAGCAGGACGAAGTCGACGTGTTCCAGGGCGCGGTTCACCTGCTGCTGCTGGATCTCGATGTCGGCTTCCGCGTCGGGCTGGACATGGCAGGCCACGACGGTGACCCGCCGACGTTCGGGGCGCAGGATGGCCGGTTCGGCCTCCTCGGTGTTGACGTGCTGGCTGCTGGCCTCGGCGCGTTCGGCGCCGAGGATTTCCTCGCGCGTGCGCGCCAGGAGTTCGCCGGGCGCCTTGCCGGCCTCGGCCTCGAGATGGGCATAGTGATCGAGCGCGCGCTTCGGATGACCACTGGCTGCAAGGGCCTTCATCAAGAGGTGGTGCAGGGTCTCGTCGTGTGGCTCCATCGCCAGCAGACGGTGCAGCTCGGCGAGCAGCGGCTCGCCCTCGTTGGGCTTGGCCAGTGCGACGAGGTTGTGGGTGATGAAGACGAGCAGATTTTGCCAGTGATGGTCGCGCTGGGCCTGGGCCCAGGCGGACAGTTCCGGGAGGTCCTGCAGGGCGCGCAGGCCCTCGAGGAAGTGCCCGCGGTAGTCGCAGACGATCGCCAGGTTCGGATGTGCGGCGGTGGCTGCGCGGCTTTCGGCGGTGCGTCGCTCGGCGCGGGCACGCTCGGCAGGTGGGGCGGTCGTCTCGCGGCCCTCGACGGTGCGGCGTTCGGCGCGGGCGCGATGCAGGGTGAGGAAGTCGATGCACGATCCCGGTTGTGGCTGGAAACGCACATAGCGGGGCGTAGTGTCGAGCAGGGGCGGGTCCCCGGCGGGGAGCTGGCGCCGCAGCTGAAACAGCCCCTGACGCAGGTTGACCCGGGCACTGTCGGCGTCCAGATCCGGCCAGAACAGGCGGGCCAGTTCCTCGCGCGGGATGCGCCGGGGGCTCTCGGCGGCCACATAGGTCAGGAGCAGGCCGAGCTTGGTCCCGGAAAGTGCGGGTATGTCACGGTCCTCCACGCGTACACCAACGGTCCCGAAGGTCGTGATTTCCATATGCGCCAAAGAGGCCTCCCCTCGTCTTCTTCGGCAGTCTTTCGCTGCCATTCGTGACCCGGTCAAATGACCCGGTGACCGTGCCTACGGCGCGGTCCCGGGGCCGACCGAATGTCCGCCCGACTCGATTGTAACGGCATTCCGCGGTCGGGGTTAGTCGATGCGTATGGTCGCGTAGCCCTGATGCTCGTAACCCATAATCGACAGGAAAGTATTGCCGACCATGTGGATGCCGGGCAATAGGTCGTCTGGTTCGAGCTCGAAGCGCCGCGTGGCGATGTTGCAGGCCTCCATGTGAATGCCATCCAGTTCCAGCAAGCCCTCCAGGCGCTCATGGATATGGCGCACCGCGGAGACGTCCTCGAGATCCAGGTGATCGGTGGAGCGGGCGATCAGGCCGGCCGCTCCGCCACGGAAGGCGAAGACCATTTCCGGCTCCAGGCCCTGGCGCTGCATGTCGTCATAGGTCTCGCGGATCACGCTGAGGCGGGCAATCAGGCGTTCCGGTTCGGCAATGGTGATGTCCCAGAGGATGCGTCCCGTGTCCATGCCGGCGATGGCGCGCTGGTCGCCGGGCTTGTCAGCGAGTGCCAGGCCGGGGATCAGCAGGGTGCACACCAGGAAGGAGGCGAGAAGGCGTTGCATGGCGTTCGTCCCTTTTGCGAATGTCCTGTCTCAAGGGTAGCAGGCCAGGGAAACACTGCATGAATGACATGCATCGGTGTTTTCCCCGATTCTGCGATGCAGGGTTCCGGGTACGAACGTCAGGGGAGTGATGGAAGGCCGGATCGGGAAAGCGGTCCGGCCTTTACATGCCGCTCAGTGGCCGTGGTGGCCCTTGTGCAGGTATTCCACGCCGTCGAGGCTCTGGATCTCGATTTCTCGGACCGGGGTAAAGCGCGAGGCGCCCGGGCCCGTGATTTCCTCGGTGACACGGATGCGGAAGGGGGCCACGCAGTTCAGCAACTGGCCAACAAAGCGCTTGCCGTCGTGGGTCACACGCACGGGAGTGGTCTCGTCGTAGCGGCTGAAGTTGTAGCTGACATTCTTCGGGTAGTACAGATTGTGTTCGGAAAAGGTCATGGTTGGGCCTGTCTGGGTCAGTGGTTTTTTACGGCCTCGAAGGCCTCGAGTGCGGCCTGGCGGCTGGCTTTCAGGTCCACGATCGGGGCCGGATAGCCGCGCGCACCGCCGGCGCCTGGCGCGTGAATATACCGCGTTTCGACATCCTGGAGCACGGGGACGAAGCGGCGCACGAAGGTGCCGTCGGGGTCGTGGCGTTCGCCCTGGGTTTGCGGGTTGAAGACGCGGAAGTAGGGCGCGGCATCGGCACCGCAGCCGCCGGCCCATTGCCAGCCCAGGGTGTTGGCGGCGAGATCGGCGTCCACCAAGGTGTCCCAGAACCAGTGGGCCCCGTGCTGCCAGTGCAGGCGCAGGTTCTTGGTCAGGAAGGACGCGACCACCATGCGCAGGCGGTTGTGCATCCAGCCGGTCTCCCACAACTGCTGCATCGCGGCGTCGATGATCGGAATCCCGGTCTCGCCGCGCTGCCAGGCCCGCAGGTCGCGATCGGCTTGGCGCCAGGGGAAGGTCTCGAAGCGTGGGTTGAGCGGTTGCTCCGGGGTATGCGGGAAGTGGTAGAGCACGTGATGGGCGAAGTCGCGCCAGCCGAGTTCGCGCACGAAGGCCTCGGGGCCGCCGCTGTCCGGGTGCAGGCCGGCCGCGCGCAGGGCGCGCAGGATCTGGCGCGGGGAGATCTCGCCGAAGTGCAGATGCGGCGACAGGCGCGAGGTGCCGTCCTGATCCGGGCGGTCGCGGCCCTCGGCGTAGGCGCGCACGGCGTTGTCGAGGAATTCTTCCAGGCGCTCACGGGCCGTGGCCTCGCCCGGGGTCCAGGTGGCGCGTAGGCCGCCCGCCCAGTCGATCGCGGGCAGGAGCCCCAGCTGTTCGGGATTGAGCGAGTCGGGCCAGGCCTCGGGTCGCGGGAGCTCGGAGGGTGCGGGCAGCGGGTCGCGGTCGATACCGCGTTGCAGGCAGGCCTTCCAGAACGGGCTGAAGACCTTGTAGGGGCGGCCCTGGCCGGTCGCGACCTCCCAGGGCTCGATCAGCAGGTGGGCATTGAAGCTGTGTACTTCGATGCCGTCGGCGCGCAGCCCGGCCTTGATGTCCGGGTCGCGCAGAACGATGGCGGGATCGTACAGCCGGTTCCAGTAGACCGCGGTGGCGCCGGTCTCGCGCACCAGGGCCCGCAGGGTGTCGAGGCTGGGACCAGCTCGCAGGGTCAGGCGCGAGCCCTGCGCACGCAGGTCGTGGTCCAGCGCGTTGATGCTGTGGTGCAGCCACCAGTTGGATGCGGCCCCTGGCTGCCATGGGGCCTCTTCCTCCGGGGCGTGGATGAACACGGGAATCACCGGGCCGCCGCGTTCGCAGGCGGCATGCAGCGCGGGCTGATCGGTCAGGCGCAGGTCGCGGCGCAGCCAGACGAGGGTAGGGCCGGGGCTTTGCATCAGATGCGGTCTCCCTGGGCGAGGGTCTTGCGGATGTCGTCGGCCCGATCACGGATGGCCTGCAGGCGTTCGGGGTCCATCTTTTCGACGTGTTTCCATTGCAGCGCGGTGCGTGGGTGGCGGGCGAAGCGGTCGCGGTGGCGGTCGAGGAAGTCCCAGTACAGCGTGGTAAACGGACAGGCCTGGTCGCCCAGGGCCTCGGCCGGGTCGAACGGGCAGTGCGCGCAGTAGTTGCTCATGCGCTGGATGTAGCGCCCGGTGGCCACGTAGGGCTTGGAGGCCATGCGCCCATCGTCGGCGTACTGCGACATGCCGACCACGTTGGGGAGCTCCACCCATTCCACGGCATCGACGTAGATGCCCAGGTACCAGGCATGGATCGCGGCAGGGCGCACGCCAAGCAGCTGGGCGAACAAGCCGGTGACCATCAGCCGCTGGATGTGGTGGGCGTAGCCCAGTTGCAGGGTCTGGCCGACGGCCTGGTGCAGGCACTGCATGGAGGTCTTGGCGTCCCAGTAGAGGGCGGGGAGCGGCTGGTCGGCCTCCAGGGCATTCCACTCGTGCCAGGCCTCGCCAAAATGGAAGTACAGCCCGCGCACGTATTCGCGCCAGCCGAGAATCTGGCGGATGAAGCCCTCGACTGCGGCCAGCGGGGCATGGCCATCGCGCCAGGCCTGTTCCGCGGCGTCGATCACCGTGCGCGGATGGATCAGGTGCAGGTTGAGGGCGGTGGACAGGCGGGCGTGGTAGAGCCAGGGCTGGTCAGTCCACATCGCGTCCTGATAGGTGCCGAAGGCGGGCAGGCGGTGCTGGATGAAGTCGTCCAGCGCCTGTTGTGCCTGCTGCGCGGTGACTGGCCAGTCGAAGTCGTCGGCCTGTCCTGGCAGGTCCGGGAGATGCCGGGCGATGTCGCCCAGGCACTCACGGGTGAGCGCGTCCGGCGGAAAGGACAGGGGTGGCGGCAGCAGGCCGGGGCCGTCACGCCCGAAATGCCCGCGGTTGTCGGCGTCGAAATTCCATTGTCCACCGGCGGGCTCGTCGCCGTTCATCAGCACGCCCAGGGCTTTTCGCTGCTCGCGGTAGAAATACTCCATGCGCAGCTGCTTGCGGCCCTTGGCCCATTGGTGAAAAGCGTCCAGCGGGACCAGGAAATGCGGATCGTCCAGGACCTCGAGAGGGATCGCCTGGTCGGCGCAGGCGGCCTGAAGCTGGCGCAGCACGCGGTGTTCGCCCGGCTGCAATACGCGCACGTTTTGCGGTTGGAGGTGTTCGAGGTCGGCGCGCAGGGCGTCGTTCAGGGCCTGCTCGGGGCGTTCGCCGAGGTGGCAATAATGGACGGAAAAGCCGTCATCCCGGCGCTCCTTGGCGAAGTGACGCATCGCCGACAGGAACAGCGCGGTCCGCGCGATATGCGACGGGGCATGTCGGGATTCTTCGGCCACTTCGGCCATCCACAGGCGATCCCGCGTCGGGTCCAGTCCCTGCAGACCCGGGTGGTCCGGGGCCAGCTGGTCGCCGAGCACGACCAGAAGGGTGCGCACGGCCACGGGCAAGGCGGAATCGGGCACGGGGCCGGCGCGGGTGGAGCGAGGCTATTCGGGCAGGTGGCGCGAGAGGCGAGCGGCGGCCTCCAGCGGAGGTCCGGGCAGGACCTCGATCTCGCGACCGTGTTCCATCTGCGACAGCTCGAGGGCGGCCGAGCCGGCGAGATAGCAGGGCGGGCCGGCCTGATTGAGGATCGCCTCCACCCGCGGAAGCTCGGGGCTGCGCATCAGCTGCGAGGAGCCATGGATGATCATTGCCGGCGCGCGCAGGCGACGGATCAGCGTATCAAGGCCCTCAGGACTGGTGGCATCGAACAGGGGCAGGGTCTTCATGCCGCGACGTGCGCAGGCGAGCTGCAGCAGCATGCCGCCAACCTGCTGGTGGCCGCCGCCCAGCACCAGGCAGGGGTAGGACGGCTCGTCGCAGGCCCGTGTGGCCGAGCGCAACTGATCGGCGAAGGCCGCGGTGGCCCAGGCGGCGAAGATGGCCAGGCGAACCTCGCCCTCGGCACTGTGGCGGGATTCCTCGCGCAGGCGGCGATAGACCTCGGGAAAGGCGCTCTCATGCACGCCGTCCCAGCCGTGCCGCATGACCAGCCGGGTGTAGATTCGATCCAGCTGGTCGGCATCCAGGTTGGCCACCGAGGCATACAGAGCCTCGGCGATCGGATCCGTGGTGTGGGGGGCGATCCCGGGGCCGGGGCTGGCGCGGCGTTCGCGCTCGCCGGTGGCCTGGGTCCGGGTGCCTTCGGCTTCGGGTGATTCGGCCCTGGCGGTGCTGTGTGCGGACTCGTCATTCAGCACGCGATGGACTTGCGAGACCGGGATGCCCTGTTCGAGCAGTTCCATGATCCGTTTGATGCGGGCGATGTCACTCAGGCTGTAGAGCCTGTGTCCCTTGGGTGTGCGCATCGGCCGGATCAGCCCGTAGCGGCGCTCCCAGGCTCGCAGGGTGACGTCGTTGATACCCGTCTCCGCGCACACGTGGCGGATCGGGTACAACCCTTCTTCGTCTTGAAGTTCGATGTGCGTCGCGCTCGCCATGAAATAATTGTACGACATTTGTACATCGCATGTACAAGGGGCGTGATGCACGATGCGATCCGCGTGATTCCGGAGAACGGAATGAACCTTCCCTGCCTGCGCGTCCCAAAAGGGTAGCAACCTTTTCTTGATGCTGCTGGAGACTCGCATGTTTGCAACCAACGGAAACCGCTGGATCGGGATGTATATCCCGTTGCTGCTTGTGGCACTGGCTGTGCCCGGTGCGGTTCAAGCCAATCCGGAGATGGCCGACAGTGTGTCACCGTACCTGCGTCTGCATGTGGACGACCCGGTTCAGTGGCGCGCCTGGGATCCGGCGTTGCTGGAAAAGGCCAGGGAAGAACAACGCCCGCTGTTGATCTCCAGTGGCTACTACTCCTGCTTCTACTGTCACGTGATGCAGGAGGAGAGCTTCAAGGACGACGGTATTGCCGAACGGATGAACGCGAACTTCATTCCGGTGAAGGTGGATCGCGAGGTCAATGGGGCGCTGGACAGCTATCTGCTCGAGTTCCAGCGTGCAACGGCCGGTAGTGCAGGTTGGCCGCTCAATGTGGTGGTGACTCCCGACGGTCATGCCCTGACGGGCGTGGTGTATGCCCCGCGTGACCAGTTCGCCGAGTTCCTCGATGGCATCACCCAGCGCCTGGAGTCGGATTACGACCGGCTGATGGATCTCGCCCGGCGCGGGAGCGAGGAACTCACCCAGCAACTGCGCAAGGGAGAGGAACCGCTTTCCGAGGGCCGCGCGGGCCGACTGCCGCAGGTCCTGTGGAGCCGCCTGGAGCGCGAGGCCGACGACCTTCAGGGTGGTTTCGGTAGTTCCACCAAGTTCCCCCATTCGCCCTACCTGCACGCGATGCTGGAGGCCGAGCAGGCCGGCACGGCCCCAGGCTGGGTTGCGGAGTTCCTCGAGATCACCCTGGACGAGATGGCCCACTCCGGTCTGCGTGACGTGCTGGGGGGCGGCTTTTTCCGCTACTCCGAATCACCGGACTGGAACGAGCCTCACTTCGAGGTAATGCTGGAGGATCAGGCACAGCTCGCACTGGTTTATCTGCGTGCCGGTGAATATTTCGGCCGCGAGGACTGGGTGGATCTGGGGCTCGAGAACCTCGATTTCGTCAAGCGGGACATGGCCCTGCGCGAGGACGAGACGGGTGAGCAGGCGGAGGCTGCGGAGGGCGGTTTCCGCGGGTTCGCCTCCAGCCTGTCGGCCGTGGACGATCAGGGCCGCGAGGGCGGGGCCTACCTGTGGCCGGAAGAAGATCTGGAAGCGGCACTCGCGGACCACGAGTATCCGGAGTTGGTGCGTGCCTGGTTCGGCATGGAGGGCAGCTCGGTCTTTGATCTTGGCTACCTGCCGCGCAGTGGCGCGGGGATCGAGCAGCTTGCGGAGCGTTTCGACCTGGCAGGGGACGAGGTTCGCGAGCAGGTGGAGTCCGGCCGCGAGGCCCTGATCCAGGCGCGCGAGGCGCGCGGCCTGCCGCGTGACGAGAAGGTGCTGACCGGGGCGCACGGGCTGCTGCTGTCCGCCCTGGCGGAGGCGTCGGGGCACGATGCGCGCTTCCTTGACGCGGGCGCGGCGGTTCAAGCCTGGCTGCTGGAGGTCGCCGCCGCCCCGGCGGAGCTGCCGGCGCTGATGGGTCTGCCCGCCGAGCAGGCGGGAACCGCTACGCTCAACGATTACGCCTACGTCGCGCGCGGCCTGCGCGACTGGGAAGCGGCAACCGGCGAGGGTGAGCATGGCCCGGCCCTGGCACTGCTGGAGGCGGCCTGGGAGGGCTTCCGCGATGGTGACGGCTTCCGTTCGGAGCCGGAGCCGCCGCTGCCGGGGATGATCTCCCAGCGTTTCCACCCGGCGGTGCACCGGCCGTCCCCGACGACCCTGATCTTCCGTCTCAGCGAGGAATGGGCCGAGGACAGCGAGACGGTGGATGCCGCCTTCGCGGACTACGACCTGCGCCCGGGCCGCGCCATCGATGCCGACCCGGAGCAGCATGCCCGCCTGATCCTTTGGCTGCAGGAGCGCGACTAACGGGTGCCGTCTGAATCGGGGTTGTTCGCGTTGCCGCCGCAGGTGGGCGCGAACTACGCTGGGCTCCCCAGGGCCATCCTGGTCGTGCAGGCCGACAGGCTGCGGGCGGCTCGCCCGGCGAGAGGCGTGGTCCGCCCTTCGTGGTGACTGCAATCGAGGTTCGGGCGCTCTAAAGTGAAGTTGATCGGTGCGGCGTCTGGGCCAGCACGCTGTCCTTGCCGTCCATATCCACTTCCGTCAGCGTGGCCTGCCCGGGCTTCTGGAAGCCGTCTTCAGGTTGAATCCGCGATGAAAGAGAGTCCGTCCCTGCCCCCGAGTCACCCCCTGCGGGAGTCGATTCACGATGAAGTCCATGCGCGTTTCTACGAACCGCTGGACGCCCCTGCGACTGCCTCGTGGCTGGCGCTTTTGTCGCCGCGCGACTCCACCGAGCGCGAACGCGAACTGGTAGCGGAGCTCTGCCGTCGTTTCGGCGTGAACGAGCCGGTCCCGCAGAAGAACTTCGTCGCCTGCGATCTGGGGCCGTTTCGCTTGCGCTGGGAACGCCACAACGAGTTCTCCACCTGGTCATTCTTCGTGACCGGAGACGCCTTCAGCGACCCGTTCGCCAACCCGGCGATCAACCGGGTGCCGGCCGACTGGCTGAGCAAGCTGCCAGGGAGCACCATCGCTGCGATCCATCTGGCGCTGGAGTCGCGTGACATGCCGGAGCGGTCCTTCGAGCAGCTGGAAGCCGTATTTGCTCCGCACCCCATCGTCGGCAACGGCGTTGCTGGCGGGGATGGCTTGGTGTGGACCGATTTTCGGGTCCACGACGACGGTTTCTCCCGCTTCCTGGTGCGCGATGTCGATCTCACCCGGCGTGAGGCCGGGCGTATCGCCCAGCGCCTGTTCGAACTGGAGACCTACCGGTTGCTGGCCCTGCTGGCGCTCCCGCTGGTGCGCGAGCTGATGCCGGAACTCGACGAACTCGAGGGCCGGCTGAACGACATTAACGACGAGATGGCAGGGATCACCGAGCAGTTCGCCGCATCGGACCGCGAGCAGCAGTTGCTGGCGGTGCTCTCCGACCTTGCATCCGACGTCGAGCGCCTGAGCAGCTATGCCGGCAGCCGTTTCCACGCATCCCGCGCCTATGCCTCGCTGGTGAGCAGGGGCGCTGAGGAACTGAGAACCAAGCGCATGCCGGGGCTGCAGACCCTGTGCGAATACCTGGGCTGGCGCATGGATCCGGCCATGGGTACCTGCGCGTCGCAGGCGGAGCGGCTGGAGGTGCTGTCCACGCGCATCCACCGCACCGGATCGCTGTTGCGCACCCGGGTGGACGTGGCGCTGGAACGGCAGAACCGTGACCTGCTGAGCTCGATGAACCGGCGCGCCGACCTGCAGTTGCGCCTGCAGCGGACAGTGGAGGGGCTTTCGGTGGTGGTGATCAGCTACTACCTGACCAGCCTGGTGGCCTACCTGTTACGTGGGCTGGACGAGGTCGTTGCGTTGCAGTTACCGGTGAACATGGCCATCGGGATGGCGGTGCCGGTCGTGGTCGCGGGGGTGTGGTTCTCCCTGCGGTTGATGCGCACGCGCATCGAGCGCAAAGTCAGGCGCGGCGGGGGCTGACACCCGGCGCCCGGGGCGGGCGCGAGGCCTTCATTAGTCGGTGCGGGAGGTGGCTTCCTTTTCGGCCTTGTGCAGGCGCTGGAGCATGGCCTTGAGGACCTTCGGGTTGCCGGCGACGACGTCGCCGCGGCGCATCACGTCCGGGTTGCCCTGCCAGTCGCTGACCACGCCACCGGCTTCCTGTACGAGGAGCAGGCCCGCGGCCATGTCCCAGGGCTGCAGGCCCATCTCCCAGAAGCCGTCGAAGCGCCCGCAGGCAACCCAGGCCAGGTCCAGTGCGGCCGAGCCGGGGCGGCGTATTCCGGCGGTGCCCGGGATCAGGTGGCGCAGGCTGCTCAGGTAGCGCTCCAGGTCCTGGCCCTCGCGGAACGGGATGCCGGTGCCCAGCAACGCGCCGTTCAGGTCCTTGCGTTCGGAGACGCGGATGCGGCGGCTGTTGAGGAAGGCGCCGGCGCCGCGCGTGGCGGTAAACAGCTCTTCCTTCAGCGGGTCGTAGACCACCGCCTGCTCCAGCCGGCCCTTGTGCTTCAGGGCGATGGAGATGCCGTACTGCGGGATCTCGCGCAGGTAGTTGGTGGTGCCGTCCAGCGGATCGATGATCCAGACGAAGTCGGCGTCGCTGCCGCTTTGCTCGCCGCCTTCCTCGGCCATGATCGAGTGGTCGGGATAGGCGCGGCGCAGGGTGTGCACGATGGCCTGTTCGGCGGACAGGTCGACATCCGACACCCAGTCGTTACGGGCCTTTTCGCGGGTGTTCATGCGATCCGGCCGGCCCCAGGCGCGGGTGGTGATGCGTCCGGCCTCGCGGGCCGCCGATACCGCCGTGTTCAGCATGGGGTGCATGGGGTGTCTCCTGGTGTTCTTCGGGGTGTCCGGCGGACGCGCGCACGCGCCGCGGGAAGGCCGCGAACAATACACAAGCCGCTCTTTTTTGGGAAGTCGAGAGCCCCCCTGTGTACAATCCGCGAGCTTTGATGCGGGCATGGCAACGGAGACTCCACGAATGGAAGAACGCCTGAACCGGGTGCGCGTCGTGCTGGTGGGTACGACGCATCCGGGCAACATTGGGTCCGCCGCACGTGCGATGAAGGCCATGGGAGTGACGGATCTGGTGCTGGTGGCGCCGGAGCGGTTTCCGCATGCCGATGCGACTGCGCTGGCGTCCGGGGCGGATGACGTGCTGGCGCGGGCGCGCGTGGTGGATGACGTGGCCGCCGCGGTCTCCGACTGCGTGTGGGTGGTGGGTACCAGTGCCCGGCTGCGCACCCACTCGGTACCGGTGCTGGGCCCGGACGTGGCGGCCGGGCAGGCGCTGGAGAACGCGGGCCTGGGCCCGGTGGCCCTGGTTTTTGGACGTGAACACAGTGGTCTGACCAACACCGAGCTGGATTACTGCAACGCGTTTGTGCAGATCCCGACGGTGCCGGATTTCAGCTCCCTGAACCTGGCCGGCAGCGTGCAGGTGATGACCTACGCGCTCCGCATGGCGGCCCTGACCGGAATGGATCCCGGGCAGGCGAGTGCGGCAGGGGAGGCACGCGACCCGCTCGCGACCCAAGACGAGATGGAGGGTCTGTTCCGTCATTTCGAGCAGGCCCTGACGACCATCGAGGTGCTCGACCCGGACAATCCGCGCAATCTGATGCGGCGCTTGCGGCACCTCTATATGCGCGCCGGACTGACCGGCAGCGAGGTGCGCATGCTGCGCGGTATATTGACGCACACGGAAAAGGGCCGCTGAGGGCGCCGGAAACCGGCGTGATAACCTAGCGGATGACTCGGGATTTGAGGCCGGCCCATGTTTGACAGGATGCGCGAGGACATTCGCTGCGTGTTTGACCGTGACCCGGCTGCACGCAACGCCTTCGAGGTGCTGACCGCATACCCCGGCCTGCATGCGCTGTGGTATCACCGCCTCGCGCACTGGTTGTGGAACCACCGGATGCGCTGGCTGGGGCGCGTGATCGCGAACTTCAGCCGCTGGGTGACCGGCATCGAGATCCATCCGGGGGCGACCCTCGGCCGACGGTTCTTTATCGACCATGGCATGGGGGTGGTGATCGGCGAGACCGCCGAGGTCGGCGACGACTGCACGATCTACCACCAGGTGACCCTGGGCGGCACCACCTGGGAAGGCGGCAAGCGCCACCCGACGCTCGGCAACGAGGTGGTGATCGGTGCGGGTGCCAAATTGCTGGGCCCGATCCACGTGGGCGACCACGCGCGCATTGGCTCCAACGCAGTGGTGCTGAAGGATGTTCCGGCGGAGGCGACCGCGGTCGGCATTCCCGCCCGGGTGCTCGGCCCGCGGCCCGAGCCCGATCCGCGCTTCCAGCAGATGGCGGACCGCATGGGCTTCGATGCCTACGGCCTCTCGCGGGACATGCCAGATCCGGTGGCCAACGCGATCCACCGCATCGTGCAGCGCGTACACGACCTGGACGAGCGCATGGAACGGGCCTGCCAGGCGCTCAAGCGCGCCGGTATCGATCCGGGCGAGGCCCTGGGCGAGGACGATTCGGGCCCGCTGGAGGCCTGCGATCTGGAAGGTCTGGAGCCGGACGAGTGCGAGGTTCCGCCGAACGTGGCGACCCAACAAGAACGTAAACAGCAAGGGAATACTTGATCGTTTTGCTCGGGTATTGCTAAGCTTGCCGGCAAATGACTGACAAGTGCACTCAACCATGAAACTGACGACCAAAGGCCGGTACGCCGTCACCGCCATGCTCGATGTGGCGATGCACACCCGCAACGGGCCGGTATCCCTGGCCGAAGTGGCGCGGCGGCAGAAGCTTTCGCTGTCCTATCTGGAGCAGCTTTTTTCCAGGCTGCGCCGCAAGGGGCTGGTGAACAGCAGTCGCGGGCCGGGCGGGGGCTATGCCCTCAGCCGTGAACCGGAGGGGATCAGCGTGGCCGATATCGTGGTGGCGGTGGACGAGCCGGTGGACGTCACCCGCTGCGGCGGCAAGGCCAACTGCAATTCGGATTCGCGCTGCCTGACGCACGACCTGTGGACCGATCTGAGTCAGCAGGTCTATGACTTCCTCAGCACCCGCTCGCTGGCGGATGTACTGCAGCGCCATCGGGAACAAATGGAAAAAGACGGCGTGCAGGAGGTCGTGATGCACGGCGCCCCTCTGCAAGCCTCGACCGGAAAAAGCCATGCGACCGCCAAAGCGGCCGCGGAAAGGAGCTAACGCGCAATGAGTGACCTGAAACTGCCGATCTACCTCGATTATTCCTCGACCACGCCGGTCGACGAGCGTGTGGCCGAAAAGATGGCCGGCTGCCTGACCAAGGACGGCCTGTTCGGCAATCCCGCCTCGCGCAGCCACAGCTTTGGCTGGAGCGCGGAGAAGGCGGTGGAGAACGCTCGCGGCCAGGTCGCCGAGCTGGTGGGCGCCGATCCCAAGGAAATCATCTGGACCTCCGGTGCGACCGAGGCCGATAACCTGGCGATCAAGGGTGCCGCGCACTTCTACCAGCGCAAGGGCAAGCACATCATCACCGTGAAGACCGAGCACAAGGCCGTGCTCGACACCACGCGTCAGCTGGAGCGCGAGGGCTTCGAGGTCACGTACCTGGGTGTGAAGGAAAACGGCCTGATCGACCTTCAGGAGCTGCAAGACGCGATGCGTGACGACACCATCGTGGTCTCGGTGATGCACGTGAACAACGAGATCGGCGTCATCCAGGACATCGAGGCGATCGGCAACCTTTGCCGTGAGCGCGGGATCGTGTTCCATGTGGACGCGGCCCAGTCGACCGGGAAGGTCGCAGTCGACCTGTCCAGCCTGCCGGTGGACCTGATGAGCTTCTCTGCGCACAAGACCTACGGTCCGAAGGGCATCGGCGCGCTGTTCGTGCGCCGCAAGCCGCGCGTGCGGATCGAGGCGCAAATGCACGGCGGCGGCCACGAGCGTGGCATGCGCTCCGGCACGCTGGCACCGCACCAGATTGTCGGCATGGGTGAGGCCTTTGCGCTCGCCGGTGCCGAGATGGGCCCCGAGCTGGAGCGCATCCGCATGCTGCGCGACCGTCTGTGGACGGGTCTCGACGGCATGGAAGAGGTCTATCTGAACGGCGATCAGGAACAGCGCGTGGCGCACAACCTGAACGTCTCCTTCAACTTCGTCGAGGGCGAGAGCCTGATCATGGCGCTGCGCGACATCGCCGTGTCCTCCGGCTCGGCCTGTACCTCGGCGAGTCTGGAACCGTCCTACGTCCTGCGTGCCCTGGGCCGCAACGACGAGCTGGCCCACAGCTCCATCCGCTTCTCCATCGGTCGCTACACGACGGTGGAAGAGGTCGACCACACGGTCAAGATTGTGCGCGCCGCGGTCGCCAAGCTGCGCGAACTCTCGCCACTGTGGGAGATGTACCAGGACGGCGTCGATCTGAGCACCGTCGAGTGGGCGGCCCACTAGGGGTCCGCTCGACACCACTAACGCAACGCGTACACACGCAACAGGAGAACGGTCATGGCTTACAGTGACAAGGTTCTGGACCACTACGAAAATCCGCGCAACGTCGGCAGCTTCGACAAGAACGACGACACGGTCGGCACCGGCATGGTCGGTGCCCCGGCCTGCGGCGACGTGATGAAGCTGCAGATCAAGGTCAACGACGACGGCATCATCGAGGACGCCAAGTTCAAGACCTACGGTTGCGGGTCGGCGATCGCTTCCAGCTCGCTGCTCACCGAATGGGTGCGTGGCAAGACCCTGGAAGAAGCCAGCCAGATCAAGAACACCCAGATCGCCGAGGAACTGGCGCTGCCGCCGGTGAAGATCCACTGCTCGGTGCTGGCCGAGGACGCAATCAAGGCGGCCGTGTCCAACTACCAGGAGCGCCACGGCGAGGCCGCGGAAGCCGAGAAGAAGTCTGCCTGAGGGTGCTATGTCGATTACAGTGACCGAACCCGCAGCCGAAAGGATCCACAATTTCCTCGACAAGAGAGGCAAGGGCGTGGGCGTGCGGCTGGCTGTCAGGACGACCGGCTGCTCCGGCATGGCCTACGTGGTGGAGTTTGCCGACGATATCGAGGACACCGATACGGTGTTCGAGGATCGCGGCGTGAAGCTGGTGGTGAATCCGAAGTCCCTCGTGTACCTCGATGGCACCGAGCTGGATTTCGGCAAGGAAGGCCTGAACGAAGGGTTCAAGTTCAATAATCCGAACGAGAAGGCCCGATGTGGCTGTGGTGAAAGCTTCAGTATCTGACTGACGATCGCATCCGGGGTGGTGCATGGCGGCCGATTGCTGGTCGTCGTCCCACCCCTTTTCTTTTGTCAGTGCGTCGCCAGTGCTTCTTGAGGCCGAGAGTTGATGAACGACCCATTCGAGCAGTTCGATCTGCCGGTCGCCTTCGAGGTGGACCGGCAACAGCTGGACGAGCGCTTTCGCCGCCTGCAGGCAGAGTTGCATCCGGACCGCTTCGTGCGCCAGGGCGACCAGGCCCGGCGCATGGCGGCGGCGGTGGCGGCCGACGTGAACGAGGCCTACGCGATCCTCGGGGATGACTACCGCCGTGCGTTGCACCTGCTGGAGCGCACGGGCGTGGCGTTCGACCCGGAACGCGATACCAGCCAGAACATCGAGTTCATCGAGGCGCAGATCGAGTGGCGCGAACGCATGGAAGAGGCCGCGGCGGCCAGGGATGGTGCCGCGCTGGAGGCCGCAGGTGAAGAGCTGGAGCAGGCCCGGGCCGAGGCACGGGCAAAGGTCGCGGATGCCCTGAAGGACCCGGCGGCCCCGGCGCCCGAGGCCAAGGACCGAGTGCTGGAATTGCGCTTTTTCGACCGCTTGCTGGACGAATTGAAACGAACCCGACAGAACCTGGCGCGCGGTTGATCCGCGGCCATGTGAAGGAGCCGAACACCCGATGGCGTTATTGCAGATCACCGAACCCGGAGCCGAGTCCGCGCCGCATCAGCGCCACCTCGCGGCCGGGATCGACCTCGGCACGACCCATTCGCTGGTCGCCACGGTGCGTAGTGGCGAGGCGGATACCCTGCCGGACGAGCAGGGCCGGCATATCCTGCCGTCGGTGGTCCACTACGCCGCGGATGGGGTGAGCGTGGGGTATGCGGCCGCGGAGCACGCGGCGGATGATCCGCACAACACCATCGCCTCGGTTAAACGCCTGATCGGACGCGGCGCGGCGGATGTCGCGCGCCTGTCTGGCGAGCTGCCGTTTCGCCTCAAGACCGGCGAGTCCAGCGTGCCGCGGATCGAGACGGCCGCGGGTGACAAGACCGCGGTCGAGGTGTCCGCCGATATCCTTCACACCCTGCGCCAGCGGGCCGAAGCGACCCTGGGCGACGAACTCGAGGGCGTGGTGATCACCGTGCCCGCGTACTTTGATGATGCCCAGCGCCAGGCCACGCGCGACGCCGCGCAATTGGCGGGGCTGAACGTTTTTCGCCTGATCAGCGAACCGACTGCCGCAGCGGTGGCTTACGGGCTGGATCAGGGCGAGGAGAGCACCATCGCGGTTTACGACCTGGGCGGTGGGACCTTCGACATCTCCATACTGCAGCTGCGCCGCGGTGTGTTCGAGGTGCTGGCGACCGGTGGCGACTCGGCCCTGGGCGGCGATGACATCGATCGCACCATCGCCGACTGGCTGTTGAACCAGGCCGGGATGGGCGGCGAGAACGACCCGCAGCGCCTGCGTCGGGTGTTGCTGGCCGCGCGTCAGGCGAAGGAAGCCCTGACTGACGCTGCGAGCACCCCGGTCGAGGTCGTGCGCGCGGACGGCTCCACCTGGTCCGGCGCGTTGGATCGCGAAACCCTCGTGGGGCTGGCGCGTCCATTGCTGGATCGCACCATGAAGGCCTGCCAGCAGGTCCTCGCGGATGCCGGCCTGGAGACGGATGCGATTGACGAGGTCGTGCTGGTGGGCGGCTCCACCCGCATGCCTGCGGTCCGCGAGGCGGTGGAGGGGTTCTTCGGTCGGGTCCCGCATGCCGGGATCGATCCGGACCGCGTGGTGGCGATTGGCGCCGCGCAGCAGGCCGACATCCTGGCCGGCAACAAGCCCGATACCGAACTGCTGCTGCTGGACGTGATCCCACTGTCATTGGGCCTGGAAACGATGGGCGGGTTGGTCGAGTTCATCGTCCCGCGCAACACCACCATCCCGGTCTCGCGGGCCCAGGAATTCACCACCTTCAAGGATGGTCAGACGGCGATGTCCCTGCATGTGGTGCAGGGCGAGCGCGACGTGGTGGATGCCAACCGCTCGCTGGCCCAGTTCACCCTGTCCGGCATCCCGCCGATGGTGGCCGGGGCCGCGCGCATCCGCGTGACCTTCCAGGTGGACGCCGACGGGCTGCTCAACGTGACCGCGCGCGAACAGACCCAGGGCGTGGAGGCGCATATCGAGGTCAAGCCGAGCTACGGCCTGACCGATTCCGAGATCGAGCAGATGCTGCGCGACTCGGCGTCCTCAGCGCGCGAGGATATGGAGGCCCGCCGCCTGCGCGAGGAGCAGGTGGAGGCCGACCGCGTGCTGGAGGCGATCGACGCCGCGCTGCAGACCGATGGCGATCGCTACCTGGAGCCGGAGGAGCGCCAGAGTATCGAACAGGCGCGCGATACCCTGCGCGCCGAACGCGAGAAGGGCGACGACCCGGACGCGATCGAGGCCGCGCGCAAGCGCGTCGAGCAGGCCTCCGAGGCCTTCGTCGCGCGGCGCATGAATGACAGCATCCGGCGGGCACTCGCCGGTCACAACGTTAGCGAATACGACGCAGGGAACTGAGAACATGCCCCAGGTAATCTTTCTGCCCCACGAGGAAATCTGCCCCGAAGGCGCCTCCCTCGAGGCCCCGTCGGGCATTAGCATCTGCGATCTCGCGCTGCAAAACGGCATCGAGATCGAGCACGCCTGCGAAAAGTCCTGCGCCTGTACCACCTGCCATGTCTACGTGCGCGAGGGATTCGACAGCCTGGACGAGCCGACCGAGGACGAAGAAGACATGCTCGACAAGGCCTGGGGCCTGGAGCCGGACTCGCGCCTGTCCTGTCAGGCGATCGTGACCGACAACGATCTCGTGGTGGAACTGCCGAAGTACACCATTAACCAGGTCTCCGAGAACCACTGATCAAGGACCAAGCGATGAAGTGGACCGAAACCCAGGAAATTGCGATCCAGTTAGCCGACGAACACCCGGATGTGGACCCGCGCAACATCAACTTCGTGGATCTGCGTCAGTGGGTGATGAACCTGCCGGAATTCGATGACGACCCCGAACGCTCGGGCGAGCGTGTCCTTGAGGCGATCCAGCTTGCCTGGATGGACGAGGCCGACGTCGACGACTGACGGGTTTTTGGATCGACCACGAAGCACACGAAGAAGGGCCAGACCCTTTTTCACCACAGAGGGCACAGAGGACGCAGGGAAGGGCAGGAGGCTGAAACGCCTACCCGATACCAGGATAGCTTACCGATGCGAAGTGGTATCGCGGCCTGTGCTTCTGTGCCGTCTCCTCGACCTTCTGCGTGTCTGCGTGCGCTTCGTGGTGAATCAAGGCCGGTGACGTTGCTGCAGGGGCGTCAGGTCGCTAGACTACGCGCCGCACGTTGCGTCCGCGTCTTTTTTGCGTTGGGAACCCGCCGTTCGGCGGGTTCTCGCGTTTGCAGCCGGGCCCAGCGACCGATATTCAATCCAAGTACCAGGAGAGCCGCCCCATGGCCGTTGAACGCACCCTTTCCATCATCAAGCCTGACGCCGTTGCCAAGAATGCCATCGGCGACATCATCAGCCGTTTCGAAAAGGCCGGCCTGAAGGTCGTTGGCGCGCGCATGATGCACCTGAGCCGCGAGCAGGCCGAAGGCTTCTACGACGTGCACAAGGAACGCCCGTTCTTCAACGATCTGGTCGAGTTCATGATCTCCGGCCCGGCGCTGGTGCAGGTCCTGGAAGGCGAGGACGCCATTGCCAAGAACCGCGACATCATGGGTGCGACCAACCCGAAGGAAGCCGCTCCGGGCACCATCCGTGCCGACTTCGCCGTGTCCATCGACGAGAACGCCGTACACGGCTCTGACGCCCCGGAGACCGCGGAGCGCGAGATCGCTTTCTTCTTTGGCGACGACGGCGTCTGCCCGCGTACCCGATAAAGCGGGCCCGCATGCGCTACGGGGCCCGGTTGCACCGCACACCGGGCCCCGTAGGCAGGCATCCCTTCGGCACAGTACACTAGGGGACTTGAGCCAACCGGTCCCTGTTATGGCACACACATCCTCCACCCCCCTGAATCTCCTGGGCTACAGCCACCAACAGCTCGTCGAGCTGCTGGCGCAGTGGGGTGAACCGCGTTTTCGTGCCACCCAGCTGATCAAGTGGATCCATCAGCGCGGGGTCACCGACTTCGAACAGATGACCGACGTGTCGCGCAAGCTGCGCGATCGTCTGGAGCGCGAGACCGAGATCCGCGTGCCCGAGATCGGTCTGGAAAAGGCCTCCTCCGACGGTACCGTCAAGTGGGTGCTGCGGCTCCCCGACGGCAATGCCATCGAGACCGTCTTCATCCCCGAGGGCGGGCGCGGGACACTGTGCATCTCCTCCCAGGTCGGCTGTGCGCTCGACTGCACCTTCTGCTCCACGGCCCAGCAGGGCTTCAACCGCAATCTCACCAGTGCCGAGATCATCGGTCAGGTGTGGCTGGCCATGCAGCGGCTCCCGGCGCCGGACGGCCGCAAGCGCGCAGTCAGCAACGTGGTCCTGATGGGTATGGGCGAGCCGCTGGCCAATTTCGATGCGGTGGTCCCGTCCTGTCAGTTGATGACCGACGACAATGCCTACGGTCTCAGCCGGCGCCGTGTGACCCTTTCGACTTCCGGCCTGGTTCCAGCCCTCGATCGTCTGAGCGCACATACCGATGTCGCTTTGGCCGTCAGCCTGCATGCGCCCAATGACGCGTTGCGCGACCGTCTGGTGCCGATCAACCGCAAGTACCCGCTCGCCGAGCTACTGGACAGTTGCCGCCGCTACGTGGAGGCAACCGACGCCCACAGTGGCGTGACGTTCGAATACGTCCTGCTGGCCGGTGTCAACGACCAGCCCGAGCACGCCAACGAGCTCGCCGGGCTGTTGCGGGGTATTCCTGGCAAGATCAACCTGATCCCGTTCAACCCGTTCCCGGGGGCTCCGTTCGAACGCCCGTCGGAGGCCACCGTCCTGGCCTTTGAGCGGCGCCTGCAGAAGGCCGGCTACGTGACCACCGTCCGGCGCACCCGGGGCGACGACATCGATGCCGCCTGCGGGCAGTTGGTGGGGCAGGTCGAGGATCGAACCAATCGTGGCATGCGCATGTTCCGCCTGCATGCCGAGTTGCCACAGACGGATCGGAGGGCTTCATGACTGGACGCGCGGGTTTGCGCATCGCCGGGGTTCTGACCCTGGCGCTGCTGCTGGGTGGCTGTGCCGCCACGGCCGACCGACCGGTTTCCGGCGAACGCGAGGATGCCGCCGAGGTGCATGCTGAACTGGGCATCGGCTATCTGCGCGAGGGCGAGTTCGAGCAGGCCGAGCGCAACCTGCGGCGGGCGCTGGACTATGACCCCGGCTATGTCCTCGCCAATATCGGTATGGCAGCGATCTACGAGCGCAAGGACCAGCTGGACCGTGCCGAGGAACACTATCGCCGGGCCCTGCGCCGCGACGAGGACAACCCCTTTGCGCAGACCAACCTGGGCGCATTGCTTTGCGCCCGCGAGGACTTCGACGAGGCTCAGGAGCTGTTCGCCAAGGCGATTAAGAATCCGGATTACGATCGCCGCGACATCGCCCACATGAACTCCGGCGTCTGTCACGCGGACGCGGGCGATGCCGAGGAGGCCGAGCGGCAGTTGCGCCGGGCGCTGGAACTCAATCCGCAGTATCCCCGCGCGCTTCTGGAAATGGCGCGGCTGAGTTATCAGGACGACCGGCCGATGCAGACTCGGGCCTTCCTGCAACGATTGGACAGCCAGGGGGTCGAGAATGCCGAGACGCTGCTGCTGTGCTATCAGGCCGAAAGCGCGCTGGGCAACAGCCGCGCGGCCAACGCGTGTGCCGAGCGCCTGAGCCGCCATCACCCGGACAGCGACGAGATGGCCGAGCTGCGCCGGCTGGAGCGTGAAGGGTGAGCGATCCACGCGACAAGGAACCGGGCCTCGGGCGGGTCGAGGATGTCGATGATTCAACGAATAACGTCGCCTCCCTGCGCACCGAGGGTTCGGACCCCGATCCGGAGCCGTCCTTCTCCGCCGCGCATGGTCTGACCACCCGGGACCACCCGGAGGCATCCGGACCGGAGGCGCCCCGGGGTGAGGACGAGCCCGGCGCCAGTCTGCGGCGGGCGCGTGAGGCGGCCGGTCTGGACAGCGCGACCCTGGCCAGCCGCATCCACCTCGGGCGCGGCACCCTGGAAGACCTGGAAGCCAATCGCTTTCATCACATGCCGCCGGCGTACGTGCGCGGCTATCTGCGCTCCTGCGCCCGCGAGCTGGGCGTGGCCGCGGATCCGTGGATTCAGTCCTTCGAGAACCACGGGATGGTCGACCCCGAACTCCGGGCCGTCGCAACGCCCTCCGCGCGCGACCGTCAGCGTCGGCGCGGCCGCGGTATTTACTGGCTCGCCTTGCTGTTGGCCGCGATCCTGCTTGGACTCGGGGTCTATGCCTGGAGCGAGCGCACGGACACGCCCGGGTGGCCGTCGCTGAACCTGGGCGAGGCGCGGGATGCCGTCCCGAGCCTCGCCGATACCCAGACCCCGGACGCCGAAGGGCTCAGCCCGTCGATCGCCGAGAGCACCGATCCGGAGCCCGTCACGCCCGCGCCGGAGGCCCTCCCGGAGGGCGCCCAGCCGGAGTCGGCGGGTGCCGAGGGATCGGCCGGCGCCCCGGCAGCATCCTCGGAATCCACCGCACCGGCGGAGGCCCTGACCGAACGCCTGGTCGTGCCGGAAGAGCCGGTCATGCCTGAGGCCCCCGTGCGGGCCGAAAGCGAAGCCCCACTGGATGCTTCCCCGGTGATCGAGACTTCCGGTGAAGGTCCGGCGGCGGGTGAGGGCGCGCAACTGGTGCTGGAGTTTGGCGAGACCTCCTGGGTGGAGATCCGCGATGCCGCCGACGAGGTGGTTTTGACCGGCGTGCTCAGCTCGGGTGACCGCGAGGAGATTCGCCTGGATCTGCCTGGCCGGGTGATCCTGGGCAACGCGTCCGGGGTCTCGCTGACGCTGGATGGCGAGCCGGTAGACGTCGAGACGCATATCCGGAGCGACCGCACCGCGCGCTTCGATCTGGAAGGCTGAACCCGGGTCTTTCCGGCAGGCCATCACGTACAAACAAAAAGACACCATGAAAGCGATCAAGTCGATCCGCGGGATGCATGACATCCTGCCCGAGTCCATTCATGTCTGGCAGCATCTGGAAGCCACCCTGCGCGAGGTTGTGGAGGCCTACGGCTACCACGAGGTCCGCATGCCGATCGTGGAGTCGACCGAGCTGTTCAAGCGCTCCATCGGCGACGTCACGGATATTGTCGAGAAGGAGATGTACACCTTCGACGACCGCAATGGCGACAGCCTGAGCCTGCGCCCGGAAGGCACCGCGAGTTGCGTGCGCGCGGGGATCCAGCACGGGCTGCTGCACAACCAGGTGCAGCGACTGTGGTACCTGGGGCCGATGTTCCGCCATGAGCGCCCGCAGAAGGGGCGCTATCGCCAGTTCCACCAGGTTGGGGTCGAGGTGTTCGGCCTGCCGGGGCCGGATGTCGACGCCGAGATGCTGGCGATGACCGCACGGCTGTGGCGCATGCTCGGGCTCTCGAACGTGCGCCTGGAGCTGAACACGCTGGGCACCCCGGAAAGCCGGCAGCGTTATCGCGACCACCTGATCGCCTATTTCGAGCAGCATCGTGACGCCCTGGACGAGGAGGCGCAGCGCCGGCTGTACGACAACCCGATGCGCATCCTCGACAGCAAGCATCCCGATACCCGCGAGGTGGTCGCGCAGGCCCCCAGCCTGATGGATGATCTGGACGCTGAGTCGCGCGCCCATTTCGACGGCTTGTGCGCGCATCTGGATGCGCTGGGCATCACGTACGAGCACAACCCGCGCCTGGTGCGTGGGCTCGATTACTATACGCATACAGTATTCGAGTGGATCACCGAGGATCTCGGTGCCCAGGGTACGGTCTGCGCCGGCGGGCGCTACGACGGCTTGGTCGAACAGCTCGGTGGCCGCGGCACCCCGGCGATCGGGATGGCAATGGGCCTGGAGCGGCTAGTCGCGCTGCTGGAGGCGCGCGAAGACGCCCCGGCAGCGCCGGGTCCGGATGCCTACCTGATCGTCGGCGGCGACGAACTGGTCGGCCCGGCACTGCAACTGGCGGACCAGCTGCGTGGCGAATTGCCGGGGCTGCGCCTGGTCCAGCATTGTGGTGGCGGCAGCTTCAAGTCGCAGATGAAACGTGCCGATCGTCTGGGGGCGCACTATGCCCTGGTGCTCGGTAGTGACGAGCATGCCGCGGGCACCGTCACGGTGAAGCCGTTAAGATCGCAGGGCGGCGAGCAGATGGCCGTCGACCGTGCAGCCCTCACCGACCATCTGCGCACGGCTCTGCAAGAGCGCTCGTAGTCAACGCAAGGATCAAGAACACGATGAGTTATCTCACCGACGAAGAAAAAGCGGAACGCATCAAGCAGTGGTGGGCGAACAACGGCATGGCGATTGTGGCCGGCCTGGTTCTCGGGGTCGGCGGCCTGTTCGGCTGGAACTGGTGGAGCGATCGCGAGGAATCGCGCGCCCAGGTGTCCTCCGAGATGTATCAGGCCCTGCAGGTCGCCGGTCAGACCGGCCAGACCGATCGCGCGCTGGAACTGGCCGATGCGGTGATCGAACAGGGACGGGGTACGCCCTACCGCGCGCTTGCCTGGGTCTACCGGGCCGATGTGGCGATCGCGCAGGACGACACCGATACCGCGATCGACGCGCTGCAGGCTGCGCGCGACGCGGCCCCCGATCGCGGGTATCGCGAGGTGCTAACGCTGCGTCTTGCGCGCCAGATGATCCTGGCCGAGCGCCTGGATGATGCCGCGGCGACCCTGGCGGACGTTCGCAGCGATGCCTTCACGGGGCTGAAGCGCGAGCTCGAAGGGGATCTGGCCCGCGCCCGTGGCGATCGCGAGCGGGCCCGCGAGCATTACGAGGCTGCACTGGATGCGGGGCACAGCCCCGAGTACCTGCGTCTGAAATATGAAGAACTTTCCGTCTAGAGGACCCGTCGCCTGATGTCTGTGCCTTCCCTTGCGAGTCCGGTCGTGCGCCTGCTGATTGCCAGCGCGCTGATCCTGTCCCTGAGCGCCTGCGGTCTGTGGTCGCGCGATACCACCGAGCCACCGGCGGACCTGCCGGAGTTCGAGGCCGAAGGTCAGCCGGAGCGGCTGTGGTCGCGCTCGGTGGGCAGCGGTGGCGAGCGCTTCCTGTGGCAGATCTATCCCGGAATCACCGACGACCTGGTCGTGATGAGCGACGCCGCCGGGCGGGTTTCCGGTCTGAATCCCGACAGTGGCAGCCAGCGCTGGCAGGTGCGCCTGGATGATGCCCGGGTCTCCGCGGGGGTCGGCGTCGGTGGCGGCCTCGCCGTGGTCGGCACGCTGGACGGCTACGCCATCGGCGTGGATCTGGATGGCGATGGCGAACGCTGGCGTGCTGCGCTCTCCAGCGAGGTGCTGGCAGTCTCGGATGTGTCCGGCGGCCTGGTCATCGTGCGTACCAACGACGGTCGCATCCATGCCCTGGACGCCGACTCCGGCGCCACCCAGTGGACCGCGCTGCGCACCACACCCTCGCTGAGCCTGCGCGGGGCCCAGCGCCCGCAGATCACCTCCGGCCGTGTGCTGGCCGGGTTCGACAACGGCCGCCTGCTGATGCTGGGGCTGAACCGCGGCAACGTGCTGTGGGAGACCACCCTGGGGGTTCCCACCGGGCGCACGGAGGTCGAGCGCATGGTGGACCTGGACGGGCATATCCCGATGTATCGCGGCGCTGCCATTGCGGCCACCTACCAGGGACGGCTCGCGGCGCTGGATCTCAACTCCGGCGAGATCTTCTGGGTCCGTGATTTTTCTTCCTATCAAGGCGGAGATGTGGATACGCGTTCCGATGTCCTGGTCGTGACCGATGCCGAGAGCCACCTGTGGGGCCTGGAGCCCCGCAGTGGTGGTGACCTGTGGCAGATGGATGGCCTGCGCCTGCGCGGTGTGACTGCGCCGGTGGTGGTCGGTCAGCACGCCATCGTCGGTGATTACGAGGGCTACCTGCACTGGGTCGACGTCGAGGACGGGCGCATTGTCGCCCGGCTGCGCGCCGGTTCCGGTTCCGTGGTTACGCGTCCCACCCTGGTGAACGGCACGCTGTATGTCGTCACCGACAACGGGCAGCTGACGGCCGTGAATCCCTCAATCCGGGGTGACGAGTGAGCCACAAGGTTTCAGGGCGCCGGGTTCTCCGCGCAGGGCGCAGCCGCAGATGATTCCGGTTATCGCCCTGATCGGTCGGCCGAATGTCGGCAAGTCCACATTGTTCAATCAGCTCACGCGCTCGCGCGATGCCCTGGTGGCGGACGTCGCCGGACTGACGCGTGATCGCCAGTACGGCATTGGCAAGGTCGGCGACTTTCCCTATCTGGTCGTGGACACCGGCGGGCTCTCGGGCGAGGGCGCGGAGATGGACCGCGCGATGGCCGAACAGACCCAGCGCGCGGTGGCCGAAGCGGATCATGTGCTGTTCCTGGTGGATGCTCGTGACGGCCTGACGCCGCAGGACCAGGCGATTGCCGATCAGCTGCGCGGCGCCGGGGTAAAGGCGCGGGTCGTGGTGAACAAGACCGATGGCCTGGATGCCGATTCCGTCAGTGCCGAGTTCTACGCCCTCGGGCTGGGGCAGGTGACCTCCATTGCCGCAGCACACGGGCGCGGCGTACAGGGCCTGATGCAGGCGGTGCGCAAGGACGTGGCGGCCGCGCGCCGGGCGGCCAGTGAAGATGCCGGAGACGACGAGGCCGCCAGTGACGGCCTCGACGAAGCCTCGCAGCAGGCGGCGCTGGATGACTGGCCGGGCATTCGCGTCGCGATCGTCGGACGCCCCAACGTCGGCAAGTCGACCCTGGTGAATCGTATCCTGGGCGACGAGCGCGTGGTGGCCACGGAAGTGGCCGGTACGACCCGCGACAGCATCTTTGTCCCGTTCGAGCGCGACGGTCAGGAGTACACCCTGATCGATACCGCCGGGGTACGCCGCCGTGGCCGGGTCCACGAGGTGATCGAGAAATTCAGCGTCATCAAAACGCTGCAGGCGATCGAGTCCGCCCACGTGGTGGTCCTGGTGGTGGACGCCCATGCCGGCCTGTCGGATCAGGATTCCCACCTGCTGGGGATGGTCATCGAGGCCGGGCGCTCGCTGGTGCTGGCCGTGAACAAGTGGGACGGGCTGGACGACCACGCGCGCGAGCGCATCCGCGACGAGCTGGATCGGCGCCTGGGGTTTGTCGATTTTGCCCGCATGCGCCTGATCTCGGCCTTGCACGGCACCAATGTCGGGCATCTTCTGGACGACGTGTGCGAGGCCCACGCCAGTGCCTTCCGCAAAATGTCCACGCCGGAGCTCACGCGTCTGCTGGAGGCCGCGGTGGCGGAGCATGCGCCGCCGATGATCAGCGGCCGGCGCATCAAACTGCGCTACGCGCACCAGGGGGGCCAGAACCCGCCGGTGATCGTGATCCACGGCAATCAGACCGACGCGCTTGCCGGGAGCTACAAGCGTTACCTGGAAAACTTCTTCCGCAAGCAGCTCAAGCTGGTCGGGACACCGTTGCGGCTCGAATTCCGCTCCGGGCGCAACCCCTACGCGGGCCGGCGCAACAAGCTCACGCCGAGACAGCAGTACAAGCGCAAGCGTCTGATGCGGCACGTGCGCCGCTGATCGCGACGGTGGTCCCGGGGCATCCCGCCAATCCGATGCGTGACCCGGCGCTGTCCGGCTTCGCCGAGGTGGTGGAGCCGTTTCGGGTGATGGACATCCTGGCACGAGCCCAGGCGGCCGAGCGCACCGGGCGCGACATCATCCACCTGGAGGTAGGGGAGCCGGACTTCCCGACGCCGCCCCTGGTAATCGCGGCCGGTCGCGCCGCGCTGGCGGAGGGGGATACCCGCTACACCCCCGCGCACGGGACCCAGGCCCTGCGCGAGGCGCTGTCCGCCGACTACTGGCGACGCCATGGGGCCGAGGTCGACCCGGAACGCATCGTGATCACCGCGGGCGCCTCCGCAGCCATCCTGCTGGCGCTGGCGGCGGGGGTGAATCCGGGCGAGGAAGTCCTGCTGCCGGACCCCGGCTATGCCTGCAACCGCCAGTTCGTCGCCGCGCGTGGGGCGACCCCCGTGGGTTTGCCCGTCCAGGCAGAACATGCCTTCCAGCCGACCGCCGAGTCGATTGCCGCCGCGTGGGGCGCCAACACCCGTGCGGTGCTGTTGGGGTCGCCGGCGAACCCGACCGGGACCTGCCTGTCGCGTGATCGGCTGGCTGCGATCGTCGAGGTCGTGCGCGAGCGCGGAGGCCTGGTGATCATGGACGAGATTTACGCCCAGATCGTCTTCGATACCCCGGAGCCCAGTGCCGCGGCCGGCTTCCCGGATGTGGTGGTGATCAACTCGTTCTCCAAGTACTTCGCCATGACCGGATGGCGCCTGGGCTGGATGGTGGTGCCGGAGACCTGGGTGGACCCGGTGCGGCGCCTGGCACAGAACCTGTTTGTGGCCCCGGCCAGCATGGCCCAGACCGCGGCGCTGGCGGCCTTCGCGCCCGAGACCGAGGCGTTGCTGCAATCTCGGGTGCGGGAGCTGAAACGCCGTCGGGACGTGCTGCTGGAGGCGCTGCCGGGGCTCGGGCTGGAGGTCCAGGCGCGGCCGGAGGGCGCGTTCTACATCTATGCCGACTGTACCGCCCACGGCCCGGACTCCGAGGCCCTTTGCGCGCGCGTCCTGGACACGGTCGGTGTCGCCCTGACGCCGGGGACGGATTTCAGCCCCAGCCGGGGTCGGGACTACCTGCGTATCGCCTATACCCAGTCCGAGGCCCGCCTGCGCGAGGCCGTCGAGCGCCTGCGGGGCTTGCTGTGATCCCCCTGGTCGCACTCCGTCGGGCTATATCCAACCGGCCAGGTTCAACAGGAGTGCACCCAGCCCGATCGGCGCCACATAGCGGAGCACGAAACGCCAGATCGTGAACGCGAAGGGGGCCAGGGCGAGTTCGTCGCGGGCCACACGGGTATGCACAACCCAGCCGGCAAATACCGCGATCAGTAGCCCCCCCAACGGGAGCAGCAGGTTGATGGCCACGTGTTCGATGGCGTGGTAGAGCGTCGGGATCTCGCGGCCCAGCAGGGTGATGTCCAGGCGTGTCCAGGCCGCGCCGCTGAACGAGAACACACTGGCGAGGCTCAGCAGCCAGACCGCGCCGCCACAGACAAGGACCGCGAGTACGCGGGACGCATGCAGGCGCTCGTGAAACAGGTGCACGAAGGCCTGAACGTTGGTGATCATGGTGCTGAATGCAGCCAGGCTCAGGGTGGCGAAGAACAGGGTCGTCAGCAGGACGCCGGCGGGTACCGCCGCCAGTGCCAGCGGCAGGGTCTGAAACATCAGCCCGGGGCCTTCGGCCGGGTCGAGCCCGAAACCGAACACGATGGGGAAGATCGCCAGCCCCGCGATCAGGGCGACCGCAGTATCCGCCAGTGCCACGCCAATGGCAGTGCGGCCGATGGACGTGTGCTGCGGCAGGTAGGCGCCGAACATCATCAGCACCCCGGAGGCCAGCGTCATGGTGAAGAACGCATGGCCCACCGCGATCAATACACCGTGCGAGGTCAGCGCGGAGAAGTCCGGCCGCAGCAGGAAATCCAGCGCCTGGCGGACATCCCCAATCCACCAGGCGCTGGCCAGTGCGGTCAGCAGCAGGACCAGCAGCACCGGCATCAGCACATGCAGCCAGCGTTCCAGCCCCTGGCGCAGGCCCAGGGCGACGATGCCGAAGGCCAGGGTAACGGCGAGGGTGCTCCAGGCGAGCATCTCGGCGGGGGAGGCCGTCATGGCGGCGAACACTCCCGCCACCTGGTCGCCGTCGGCGCCGACAAAGGCGCCGGTGGCGGCCTTGTGGATGTAGGAGAAGGCCCAGCCGGTGATCACCACGTAGAAGCTCATGATCAGAAAGGCGGAGAACAAGCCCAGCCAGCCGACCAGCTGCCACAGGTCGTGGGCGCCACTCTCGCGAGCCACTTCGCGGGCCGCGTATCCAGGCGAGCGGCGGCCCCGGCGACCGATCATGACCTCCGCCATCATGATCGGAATGCCAATCAGGACGATGCAGCCGAGGTAGACCGCGAGAAAGGCGCCACCCCCGTTCTGGCCGAGGATGTAGGGAAACTTCCACACGTTCCCCAGCCCCACCGCCGACGCCGTGGCTGCGAGGAAGAAGGCATAGCCGTGGCTCCAGCGCTGCGCAGTGGCAGTGATGGTCATCTATCAGGTGATGACGTCGGGTTTCTCGCGGCGGGTCAGGCCGGGGATGTCGCCCAGGCGCGATGCGGCGTCAATAAGCGGTCCCAGCAGTTCCTGGGGGTCGGCATCGAGGTGTTCGGGATGGGTCTCGTGCTGCTCGATATACAGGCGCAGGGTGGCGCCCTGGGTGCCGGTGCCGGACAGGCGGAAGACGATGCGGGCACCGCTCTCGAACAGTACCCGCAGGCCCTGGTGCTCGGTCAGGCTGTTGTCCACCGGATCCCGATAGGCGAAGTCGTCCGCCTGGGCGACGCGCATGCCGGCCAGGGACTGGCCCGGCAGTACCGAGAGCTGCTCGCGGATGCGCGCCATCACCTGTTCGGCCCGCTCGCTCTCCACCGCTTCGTAGTCGTGGCGCGTGTAGTAGTGGCGGCCGTACTGGCGCCAGTGATCACGCACGATCTCCTCGACCGACTGGCGGCGTACGGCTAGCAGGTTCAGCCAGAACAGCACGGCCCACAGGCCGTCTTTCTCGCGTACGTGATCGGAACTGGTGCCAAAGCTCTCTTCGCCGCACAGGCGGATGCGCCCGTCGTCCAGCAGGTTGCCGAAGAATTTCCAGCCGGTGGGGGTCTCGAAGCAGGGGACGGCCAGCTTCTCGGCGACCACGTCCACGGCCTGGCTGGTGGGCATGCTGCGGGCCACGCCCTTCAGGCCGTCGGCGAACGCCGGGATGTGATGGGCGTTGGCGGCCATGATGGCGAGGCTGTCCGACGGCGTGACGAAGAACCGGCGCCCGAGGATCATGTTGCGGTCGCCGTCGCCGTCCGACGCGGCCCCGAAATCCGGGGCATCCCGACCGAACAGGGCCTCGCTCAGTTCACGCGTGTGGGACAGATTCGGGTCCGGGTGACGGCCGCCAAAGTCGGCCAGCGGTTCCGCACGCAGGATGGTGTCGGCCGGGGCGCCGAGGCGGTTGATCAGGATCTCTTCGGCGTACGGGCCGGTGACCGCGTGCATGGAATCGAAGCGCATGCGGAAATGGTCGGATCGCAGCAGTTCGCCGATGCGGTCAAAGTCGAACAGCGTGGCCATGTAGTCGGCGTAGGTGCCCACGGGGTCGACGACCTCGATGTCCATGTCGCCCATCTGTACTGCGTGTAGATGATCGATGTCGACGTGCTCTGCGCCGTTGGCGATGCGGTAATGGCTGATGCGGGTGCTCTGCTCGAAGATCGCGTCGGTCACCGAGTGCGGGGCCGGGCCACCGTTGGCGGTGTTGAGCTTGACGCCGAAATCCCCCTCCGGCCCGCCCGGGTTGTGGGAGGCGGACAGGATCAGGGCGCCCGTGGCCCCCCGAGACCGGATCAGGTACGAGGCGGCCGGCGTGGACAGCAGTCCGCCATACCCGATGGCGACCTTCTGCACCCCGTTGGCTGCGGCCATGCGCAGGATGACCTGGATCGCCTCGCGATTGTGGAAGCGCCCGTCGCCGCCGACCAGCAGTTCGCCGTTCTTCAGGTCCGGGCAGGCATCGAAGACGCTCTGGATGTAATTCTCCAGATAGTGCGGCTGGCGGAACTGCCGGACGCGCTTGCGCAGACCGGAGGTGCCGGGTTTCTGGTCGGGAAAGGGTTGGGTCGTGACGACACTTATGTCCATGGGTCGCTCATCCTTGTTGTCCGGGGAGACGCTGAGCAATGCGGACGCTCGCGCTCGAGTCGATTCTGTGTGCTGACATGGCGTGGTGACTGGCGTGTAGTCGCTCGGCACAAGGGAGCCGTTCTGCGGGCAACGGGCCCGTTTTCATCCAGCACGGGCGGCCGAGTCCCGTTTTTCGATGCCTTGTGAGGATGGTGCCCCGTGTTCCGCAATCCTGTGTTGCGCCTTGATGAGGACAAGAATGGGCCGGTAGCACCACCACCGGACTGCGTGCCGGGCCGGGTCTCGGAGAACATGGACACCAACGCGTGCGAGTACAACATTGCTCGGCACCTCCCCTGTCGACGTTACCAAAAAGCCCTGGGGGTGTCCTGCTCTGGATGCGGACAATCGGTGTCCCGCGAAACGGTGCTGTTAGACTGCGCGACATGTTGCTGGAGCGTAAGACCCCGTCCCATTTGGAGCCCAGGCCCGAGAGCTTTGCGGCGCTGATGGAGATGTACGAGGAGAACTATCTCGCACTGCGGCGTTTGTGCCCCGAGCTCGAGCGGCAGCCGTTGCGGTCGGTCTCGCGGGTGGAGGGTGCGCTGGATCTGTATCTGGAGGTGCTGGAGCGCACCCGCTACACGACCACGCTGCACCTGACCTACCGGTTCGACCACCAGGGCGAGCGTCGGCAACAGCCGGACATGCGCGTACGCATGTTCCATGATGCGCGGCAGGCGGAGGTGCTGGAACTGCACTGCCGCACGATGGGCGACGGTCGCGCGCCGGAGATGCTGACCGGTCACCCGGGCCTGGTCTGCCGCTGGAGGCATAACCGGTTCCTGTACAAGTGGCTGCGCTACTGCCTGCGCCAGGGACACCGCTTCCTGGCCGATGCGGCGCCTGAGGTGGTCGCGGCCGATTCGTAGGGACACGCAATGGAGTCGCAGCGTCTCCCTGGTTGCCGGAGAGGCTACTGGCAGGTAGTGGGTGCGGCGAAGAGGGCCTCGTTCTCCAGCAGGGTATGCAGTGGCGCCGGCTGGCCGAACAGGAAGCCCTGAATCATCGGGCACTCCAGGTCGCGCAGATAGTCGCGGTGGGCCTCGGTCTCGACCCCCTCGGCCACGATGTTCATCTGCAACCCGCGGGCCATGGAGATGATCGCGTTGACGATGCAGGCCTCGTCCTCGCGGCAGATCGTATGGGTAAAGCTGCGGTCGATCTTGAGCGTGTGAATCGGCAGCTTCTGCAGGTAGCTTAGCGACGAATAGCCGGTGCCGAAGTCATCTACCGCGATCTGCACGCCGGCGGCCCCTAGACGGTTCAGCTTGTGCACCGTGTCCGGGGTGTCGCTCATCAGCAGGTTCTCGGTGATCTCGACCTCCAGCAGGTCGGGCGGGAAGCCCGTCTCGCCCAGAATGCCGAGGAAATCCTCCACGAAGTCGTCACGCTCGACCAGCACGGGCGACAGGTTCACCGCCAGGCGCAGTTCCGGGTAGCCGTCGCGGCTGTGGCGCTGCATTTCGCGGATGGCGGTGCGCAGGGTCAGACGGTCGAGGTCCACAATCAGGCGGGTCTCCTCGGCGACCGGGATGAACTCGGCCGGGCCCAGCAGCCCGAGCGTGGGGTGATCCCAGCGGATCAGGGCCTCGACGCCCACCATATGCCCGGTTTCCGTATCCACCTGCGGCTGGTAGAGGATATGAAACTCGTCGCGCTCGAGTGCGCGGCGCATGTCCTGTTCCAGTTGCAGTCGTCGGGGCGGATGGCCGCCCATGTCCGGGCTGTACACGCGCACACCCGTCTTGCCGCTGCTCTTCTCGCGGTACATTGCGATATCCGCATTCTTGATCAGGGCCTCGAGGTTGTCGCCGGCATCCGGGTAGATCGCGATGCCGATGCTGGCCCCGACGAACAGCTCCTGGTCGCCGATCTTGAACGGGGCCTGCAGGCTTTCCAGGATCTTGTCGGCTACCTGGGTGGCGGCCTCGTTGCTGGCCAGTCCCGGGATCAGCAGCGTGAATTCGTCGCCGCCGAAGCGTGACAGCGTGTCGCCCTTGCGGATGCAGGCTTGCAGCCGTTGGGCGACCTCCTGCAGCAGGCGGTCGCCCACGGTGTGACCGAGGGAATCGTTGATCACCTTGAAGCGGTTCAGGTCGATGAACAGCACCGCCAGCTGGGTGCCCGAGCGCTGCGCATGCGAGATGGCCACATCCACCCGGTCGCGGAACAGGGCCCGGTTGGGCAGTCGGGTCAGGAGGTCGTGATAGGCCTGGAAGTTGATGAAGGCCTCGGATTCCTTGCGGTCGGTGATATCCCGTGCCGTGCCGTAGATCAGCGTTTCGCCGTTGTCCGCGTCGTCGCTGTTGCTGGACGGCCATACCGCGACCTCGAAGAAGCGGCGGCTGCGCGAAGGCGTGCCGGGCTGCAGGGCCAGTTCCACCGAGCGGATGTGGGGGTGCTGGCTGGCGGCCTGTTCGAAGAAATATTCCGCCTTGTCGCGATCCTCGGGTTCGACGAGGTCGAACACCGAGCGGTCGATCAAGTCGCGGCGGGCATAGCCCAGTAACTCGTGTACACGTGAATTGACGAAACGGAAGCGATGGTCGGCGCCGAGAACGAAGACAATATCCGGGGAGTTATTGACGATCACCCGGTGCAGGCGCTCGGACTTCTCCAGGCGGGCCCGCATGGTGCGATTGGCGTCCTCCAGCGCCTTGTGGTGCAGGGCATTGCGGACGGTGGCCAGTAACTCGGCGGGTTCGTAGGGCTTTTTCAGATAGTCGTGGGCGCCCTCGCGCAGCGCCCCGGCGACATCCTCCACCGTGCTGTTGCCACTGACGACCACGGTGAGGGTCTCGAGCCCGGCGGCCTGCATGAAGCGCAGCACGTCCAGTCCGTTGAGTTCCGGCATGGTGAGGTCGAGCAGCAGCAGGTCGTAGTGCTTTTCGCGCAGGGCCTCGATGGCCGCGCCACCCCCCGCGGCCGTCCGCACGGGGTAGCCCTGAATGGTCAGGAGTCCGCGCAGGCTCTCGAGCAGGCCGGGATCGTCATCGGCAATGAGGATTCTGACGGATTGCGGGTCGATCGGCGCGTCGCGTTCGGGCATCGGGGTCTCGTGGTCAGTAGCGCATCATGGTCGCGTCGTCCCTGATGCGCTCGCCAACCCCCGTGATGCGTGGGGCAGTGCGATTTCGAAGCGCGTCCCTGCGCTCCCGCTGGTGAATGAGAGTCCCGCACCGATCTCCTCGGTCAGGCGTTTGACGATGCTGAGCCCGAGCCCGGCATGGCCTGTGCCCTTGGTCGATGTCACTGGAGCGAATGCCGCGGCCTGGACCTCGGCAGGGAGCCCGGGCCCCTTGTCCTCTACCGACAGAGGCACGACCCTGCGGCCGTTCACGGTGGTTGGGGCACGGGTGGCGATGGTGATCTCCCCGCCGGATGCCTGGGCCTCGGCCGCGTTCTTCAGAAGATTGATGAGGATTTGCCGCAGGTGATCCGCGGGGGCCGACAGCGGCGGATCGGAGGGAGTCAGATCCAGGTGCAGGCGGACGCCTCGTGTGCGACAGAGTGAGCCGTCCACGATATCGGCGACCTGGCGGACCAGTGCATTCAGCGAGGCCGGTCCGGTCTCCTCGTTCCCGGCAGCCTGCGGATCGCGCAGGCGCAGCAGGATGCGCCCGACCCGGTCGATTTCCTCCTTGATGAGGCCGAGCTCGTGGCGCGCTTCGTGTTCTTCGCCGAGCTTGTGGTTCAGCACGCCCAGGTAGTTCTGGATGATGCTGAGCGGGTTTCCGGCCTCGTGTACCGTGTCGCGGATGCGCTGCTCGGTGGCGCCGTCCGGGGCATCCGCCGGCTCGGGTGTGGCGACCAGCGCCCGGGCGATCTCGCGTGCGAGGGAGCCGATAAAGTCCGAGCGGGCCTCCAGGGCCTGCGCCTGACTGCGCGCAAGGCCCAGGATCAGCACCCCGGCGGGTTCCTGGCCGTCGGCGAGCAGCGGAAAACTCCACAGGATTTCGGCTTCGCAGAGCCGGAACAGTTGCTGGTCGATCACGGGCAAGCCGGCGGCGTTCTCTTCCTCGTGGAGCTGAATCTCGCGATCCAGCAGCGTATCGGTCACCAGGCTGCGCCCGGGTAGCAGCGGCAGGGTGAAATCGGGGGTCTCGTCGTCCTCCACCCAGGCGGCGACGGACTGGTGATCCGGGTCGATCAGAAACAGCAGGCTGTGGTCTATGCCCAGCGTCAGGTACAGGGTGCGGCGCGCGGCGGTGCAACGCTCCTGCAGGTCGGCCGCCCTGGCCAGCTCGCCATTCATGCGTTCCAGCTCGGTCAGATCACGGACGCGGGCGGCCAGTGCGCGCTCCGCCGCGTGATCGGTCTCCTCCGGGTTTTGATCCGCCGTGGTCCGGGTCGGGCCCAGATCGATTTCCAGTGATCCGGCAATTCGCCGCACATCCTCGGCCACGCGCCCGCGCAATTCGCGGGTCAATCCCTCGTTGAGGCCGAAAAGGGTATCCGCCGCGGCCAGGGCGATCTCGTTGCACCCGGCGGCGGAATCCTGTGCGCCGGAGCCCGGCAGACAGCCCATTGCATGCGACAGGTTGACCAGCTTGACCAGGTGATGGGCGTCGCGCACGCGCTCGGCCGGTTCCAGGTGGTAGCGCACGGCATCGGCCAAGAACGGGCCCAGCCCCCAGGCCTCGAGGCATTCGCCGCCCAGTTCCCCGTAGTGTTGACTGTAGGTTGTGCGTTCGGTCTCGATCAGGTGGGGGTCGTCTTCGGCGGTCTGCAGGATGGGCCAGTAATGCCCCTCGTCACTGACCAGCCGGACCAGGCGCCCGATGTCGATCAGCAGCCCGGCGAGATAGGCCTCCTCGGGCCGCGGATAGCGGGTGAGGGTGGCGAGGACCTGTGCCAGGTTGGCGGTGGTCAGCGCCCGTTGCCAGATGGTGCGCAGGTAGCCGCGATGGCGTGGGCCGAACTCGCCGAACAACTGCTGGATCGACGCGGTCAGGGCCAGGCTGCGCACGGTATCCAGGCCCAGGCTGAACAGGGCGCGGTCGATGGTGCGGCAGGTGGAGCCGCGATAGTAGAAGGGCGAGTTGGCCGCCTGCAGCAGGCGGCTGGACATGCCCGCGTCCTGCATGATCGCCCGGGCCAGGGACTGGAAATCGGCCTCGTCGGCCTGGGTGGCGTCGAGCACCGGGATGAGCGCCTGGGGCAGGCTCGGTAGACCGTCCGTTGCCGTATTGACGCTCGTCATGCTGCTCCCCGGTCGCGTGCAGTCGGCCTGCCGCGCCTTTTGCCCTGTGTGCGTGTCCGGAACCGAAAGTCTGATGCAGTCTGCCGGATCACCACTGGTTCCTGACTATACTGAGTGGTATTGCCCCGCGCCACCGAATGGGGTAGACCGACCGTGAGTTCGCCGTCATTCTTTCCCCATGCCGATGAGTGCCATGCAGGAAGCCGCGATGTCCGGTCACAGCGCCTTGACGGATACCCGTTCCGGGGTCGCCACGCGCCCGCGGGTCCTTGTCGTGGCCAGCGGCAAGGGCGGGGTGGGCAAGTCCAGCATCGCGGTGAACCTGGGGATCACGCTGGCGCGGCGCGGGCGGCGGGTCGGCATCCTGGATGGGGATACCGGCCTCGCCAATGTGAACATACTGCTGGGGTTGCGCCCGGAACAGGGCCTGGCGGAGGTCCTGGCGGGCGAATGTGGAATCCGCGATATCCTGCTGGAAGGGCCGCACGGCCTGAAGATCATCCCCGGTGCCAGTGGTATTCGCGAATATGCGGAGCTCTCCGGGGCACATCAGCAGCGGCTGGTGGAGGAACTGGCGAACATCGAGGCGGATTTCGACGACCTGCTGCTGGATACCGCCGCGGGCATCGGTGATACCACGCTCGATTTCCTCGCGGCCGGACACCAGGTCCTGCTGGTGCTGACGCCGGAACCGACCTCGCTGACCGATGCGTTCTCCCTGCTCAAGCTGGCGTTGCGGCGTCAGGCCCTGGATGTCCGCGTGATCGTGAACATGGTGGCGGATGTCGCCGAGGCCCGCAGCGTCTTCCAGCGGTTTTCCAATGCCGTCGAGAAATACCTGCATACCCGGGTCGAATTTCTCGGCTTCGTCCAGCGCGACGAAAGCCTCCGCTCGGCCGTCACATTGCAGCACCCGGTCGCCCTGTTCGCCGAGAATGACCCCTCGGCGCGTCCGTTCCAGCGCCTGGCGAATGCCCTGGAAGACAGCCTTCCGCATGAAGACGCGCCAGCATTCAGCCTTTTCTGGTGGCGTCGTCTGCAGCTGGAGAGTCCGGCTGCGCATACGCCGTTGGAGGATGCCCGTCCACAAGCCCCGGCGCTCGCTACGGAGCCGCCCCCGGTCGACCATGCCTCGGAAGCCTCGGAAGCCTCGGAAGCCTCGGACGGCTTGGACGGCTTGGACGGCTTGGACGGCTTGGACGGCTTGGACGGCTTGGACGGCTTGGACGGCTCGGACGGCTCGGACGGCTCGGACGGCTCGGACGGCTCGGACGGCTCGGACGGCTTGGGCAGCGAAGAGGGTGTGCTCGGGCGCTTGCGCGCGGCGTTCGACGTGGCCCTGGAGGCCTCCGAGCCCGAGGCCCTGGCGGTTGAATTGGACGCCATGCACGAACAGTACCGGGCGCGAACGGGCTGCGCTGCGATCGATCTGCTGGCACTGGTGGACGCGCTACAGGCGGATCCGGAGGGCCATGCCGGGTTGCTGGGCCGTTTGCGTGCGCGGCTTGCGCCCGCGATGGACGAACCCCAAGACGTAGCGGCTCCGGCGACCGTGCAAGCCGAGGACGGTCGACGACCCGGGGCTGACCGTCCTCCGCCCGATTTCGGCTGGAAGGGTCGGGACGAGTCGGCCGCCAGGCCCGCTCGGGCGGGCTCCGCGTCTCGTGTGCAGGCAACCGCCTACGACGCAGCCCGTTTTGGTCCCCAGGAGGTGCTACTCGAGCGACTGCGTCAGGGGGGCGATGACGCGCCGACCCTTGCGGAGTTCCTGCGCCGGATGTGAGCGCCCGGTGCCTGGGTTGGGCCTACTTGGGCCCGAGCAGCAACCAGGCGATCAGGCCGACCAGGGGAAGAAACAGCAGGATCAGGATCCACAGTACTTTCACTATGGGGGTCGCGGGGCTTTGTGCGGTCCGCACGATCGCCCAGATCACGATCAGCAGCCAGATCAGGCCCAGAATGCCGGTGACTTCAATGCCCATGTAATGCTCCTTGCGAGGCTTGGCCGGAAAGGGCCAAGCATGTTGGTTGACGTCTCCCAAGCTGATAGCACGTGTACCGCCCCGGCGCCAATCCGAACGGTGGGGAAATGTGCCGGGCGCCGCAAACGACTACCCTGCACCCCGATCATCAGCGAGCTTTCGGGAAGGAGCACCATGAAGATCTGGGTCGACGCGGATGCCTGCCCCGCGGTCATCAAGGAGATTCTGTTTCGTGCGGCGAAGCGGACGGGGGTTCCGGTCACGCTGGTGGCCAATCAGCCGATGCGCACGCCGCCGTCGAAGCTGATCGACTCGATCCAGGTCGGCGCCGGGTTCGACGTGGCCGACAACGAGATTGTCCGGCGCCTTGGCGCCGGGGACCTGGTCATCACCGCGGACATCCCGCTGGCCGCGGATGTGATCGAGAACGGCGGGCAGGCGCTGAATCCCCGGGGCGAGCTCTATACTCCCGACAACATCCGCGAGCGCCTCAGCATGCGCGACTTCATGGACACGCTGCGCTCCAGTGGGGTCGAGACCGGCGGCCCGGCGGCGCTGGGCCCGCGCGACCGCCAGGCCTTCGGCAATGCCCTGGATCGCTGGCTTGCTCAGAACGTGAAATAGCGTCCTCGGTCTCCCTGAGGACAACCTATTGAGAGATCACACCTAGATGCGTAGCTGGCGGATCAGTTTCAGGGTTTCGTTGGCGAGCTGTACCCAGTCATCATCCTGCGCGGTACTCCGGGATTCCTGCGCAACGGTGATTGGATGGTCCCGGCCGGGGCTGACAGTCCCTTGTCGATATTCCTTCGGCGAGGATGGGGCGTTGTTCCAGGTCCGAGGGGCCTGGCGATGGTGGCGTGAAGAGTTCACGGGCGGGTCCGTCCTTGATCGCGGGTGGGTGTGCGATTTACCTGCCCAGGGTAACGGCGGCGATGCCATCAGCTTGAGCACGCACCTCCGAACGATAACGCTCGTGAAGTTCGACGGGGCCTACGTCGCGCGAATGGATCCGGGTTTCCTTAGGCCCGTCATTCAGGGGTGAATGGGCGTGACATGGCGCAGTTTCGGTAGGCTGGAGCCGGATAAGCGTCGGCAGTCGCCGCGAGTGCAACCGGGAGAGAAGATCGTGCTGAAAGGGATCAATGCCGTGTGGCTGGGGCTGGCCATGACCACCCTGCTGGTGGCTTGCGGGGGCGAGCGCGTATCGCCGGTGACCCTGGAACAGCTGGCTGCATCCGCGCCGGCCTTCAATGGCGAACTGGTGGAAACCGAGGGTGTCGTGAATCGTTTTGATGATCCGGAGCACTACTGGCTGGAAGACGACGCCATCAACCGCGTGGCGGTCAAGCCCGGTTCGGCGGTGCGCGATCACCTGGGCGAGAACTTGCGGGTGGTGGGGCGCTTCTCCTACCACCCGGAAGAGGGCCGGCGGATCGAGATCGATGCGGCCGCGACCGCAGCCCTGCGGGCGTCTCCCTGAACTGCCAGCGCAGAGGGGCGATATCGGGAATTTTCAGAAGCAAAGGAGTCGTGATGACGGAATGGATTGACGTAGCCCCGGTGGGGACCATCCAGGATGGCGATCATCGCCTGGTGGAGACAGCGGATACCGAGGTGGCGATCTTTAACCTGGGTGGTGAATATTTTGCCGTGGAGAACCTCTGTACTCACGAGGATGTGCCCATCGCGGATGGTGAGATCGGCGCCGATGACTGCATCACGTGTCCGATGCACGAAGCCCAGTTCTGCCTGCGAACCGGCGAGGTGATGGCCGCGCCTGCCGAGGAACCACTGACCCGGTTCCCCGTGCGTGTCGAGGGCGAAATGGTTCAGGTGGGAACGCAGCCGCTGGACGCTTAAGGAGACGCGGATCGCGCGTTCGCGGTGGGGCCCCCTGTTTTCCGAGACAAGGCGCAATGCGCAGCGCCGTAGTCACTCTCCGGCCAAGCGGCGCAACGCAGGATCGGGGAGCAGGGGGCGCCAACCCCTTGAGGGACCGGCCGCCCGTGCTGGGTGGCAATGGGCCCGCTGACCGCGTTGCGGCTCCCTTATGTAGCACGGCTACACTTCGCTCACCGCGCCTTGTCATCGAGAAAAATGGACTCGAGCGTGAACGCTCGAATTGATCCGCATCGCCTTAACGAGCTCCCTGTCCGACGCGGAAACTGTGACGGATGCCCCACTTTGGCCGCGCCTGTACACTATAGGCGGGCTCACGTGGAACTCACGCGAGCCACCACGCGGCAATACGAGGACACCTCACCATGGCAGGCAGGGAGCATACAGACAGAGAAGCACGGGCCGCGGTCTGGTCGGGTCTGTCCGGTTTGTCGGATGCCCAGCGCCAGCAACTGGTGCGCGGGATCGTCCCGCGGGTGACCGATCACCTTGAGCGCTGCCTGGAATCCGTCGCGCAGGAGTGGTCCGCTGGCGGTAATGAGGCCGACGCGGAGTGGGCGAACCAGCTCCAAGGCTATCAGTATGTGCTGCGTCGCCAGTTCGAGGAGGCCCTGGAGCGTGACTTTGTCTCCACAACCTACCCACCCGAGTACGAATTCTCCGGTTCCAGCTACGCCGATGACAACTCCGGCCTGCAAATCCTGGACGATTACCAGTCCACCCGCCGTTCCCTGCGTCACAAGCTCGAAGGGCTGGTCCGCGAGCAGAACCGCTACTCCTGGTTCGTATTCCTCCAGGCCGCGCGCGAGGATCACCGCTTCGAGCACCCCGGCTGGGCGCCGTGGTCGCCGCTGAACTGGTACGAGCGTCTGATCGAGTCGGCCGAGGAACAGTTCGGCCGGACGGATATGACGCTGGGCCTGATGCGAGCCTACGTGCGTTGTCTGGGCCAGACGGCCGCACCGACCCTGGCCTTCGTGGTCGAGACAGTCGAGGCCTGCGGGCTGGTCAGAGAGCCGGTGTCCGAGGCCCCGGAGGGCGACTTGCCCGGAACGTCGCGGCGTGCGAGCTGGGCCCAGGCCACCCGGGAAGGGGGCCCCGCCACGGCGTCGGAACCGGCCGCGGCGGAGGGCGGCGCACCTGGGGTCAGGGGAGCAGGGGGCGTTGCGGTCGCAGGCGCTGTGATGCCGGCCGCGGATGCCGGCCCGGCGGACTGGTTGCAGTGGGCGGCGGCGGCCGGCTGGGTGCCGTCTGGCCATGGAGCTGTGGTGAGCGGGGGCGGCGGCCCGGCGACCGGCGCCGCCGTGGTGGTCGAAGCGATGGCGGAACCGCCGATCGAGAGCGTCATCGAGGGTGTCCTGGCCGGCGTGTTCGCCGAGGTGTCGCGCCACCTCGATTGCCATGCGGCGTTCCGCGCGATGATGCTGGATTTGCAACCGCTACTGGTGCGCGCGGTCAGCCGTGACCTCGACTTCTTCCACGACCCCAGGCACCCGTTGCGCGAATGGGTCGGCAGTCTGATCAATACGGGCGTGCGGATCAGCCCCGAGGTCAGCGCGGAAGACTCGGAGGTGGTCAGCCGCTACCTTGATGCGATGCGCCAGAGTATCGAACACTTGGGGAACGTGATCGATGATCTTGATCGCCCGGCGGCGCAGGCGTTGCGGGAGGACTGGGACGCGGCCGTGGCCGCGGAGGACGAATACTGGCGGGCACAGGCCGCCGCGCGCGCGGCGCCGATGTGTCAGAAAGAACGCGCGGCCCGTGCCCGGCGCACCCTGACGGTCTGCGTGCTGGAGACCGGGGCCGAACTCCCGGAGCGCTCCGCCGAGCAGATCGCCGAGGCCTGGGAAGACCTGCTGGCGGTGGACGAGGCGGCCGTGCAGGTGCTGGACGCCGAGGTGCAGGACGTGGTGCGGGCGATCTGCAACCAGGCGACCCCGCAGGAAGCGAATCCGCTGGTGCAGCGGATCGTGGTGACCGCACGCGAGTTTGGCGCTGACGAGGGGCGCGTCAAGGCGGTCGTGCAGCACCTGGGCCAGGCCCATCTGCAGCGCATCCGGGCCTCCGCTGACGAGCCGCGCTTCGATCCCCAGGCGCGAATCCAGGCGCGGCGTGCCGTGCGCCTCGAGGATGACGACCCCGACCTGTTGACCGATCTCGACGATCCCTGGGTCTTCGATGCCAGCCGGATCCGCACCGGCGAGTGGTTCGAGATGGTCGACAAGGCGACCGGGCAGTTTCACCGCATGGGCCTGGTCTGGCGCGGTGAGGCGACCCGCGGCTACCTGTTCCTGTCGCTGGATCTGGGCGCCAGCCGGCGCCACTCCCTGCAGGGTGTGGCCCAGGAACTGCGCGAGGGCCGCATGCGCCCGCTCCCCGACGACAACCCGCTGGATGCCCTGCTCGCCTGACCGGCACCTTTGCGCCAAAGGTCAAAGGCCTCTCTGGCACCACGAAGGCACGAAGAGGGATCAAGGGGGCACCCGAGAGGGTCCGGAGAAGGCGAGGGAATCGGGGTGAGAGCGTTGGTGTCGAGTGCCGTACGGGCTTTTCACGACGACGTGCCTGGTATCGGGCTTGAGGTACCCCGGATTATGGTGGAGGTAGGGTGCGTTGAGCCCTGCCCAACGCACCGTTCGGGGACTTTCGCGTCCATCTGGAGTGTCCCGACGTTAGGCCCGGGGCAGTCGCACTCGCAGGTGGGTCGCGCCGATGACCGCGGCCGGTACCAGCAGCAGATTCACTAGCGGGACCATTGCCAGCAGCGTGGTCCCGGCGCCGAAGCTCAGGGTCTCCAGCCGGTGGGCGCGCACGGTCTTGCGGACCTCGGCGAATGCCAGGCCGTCGTTGGCCAGCGGCGCCTCCAGGAATTCCACGGCCAGCACCCAGCTCCCGAACGTGAACCAGGCGATCGGCGCCAGCAGGTTCAGCCCGGGAATAATCGTGATCAGGAGTACGGGGATAAAAAGCAGGCCGTAGTAGCCGGCCTTGCGCAGCGCGGTTACGGTCGCGTGGCCCATCTCGCCAAGGAACGAGCGCGCCGGCTGGCGGGGCTCGTGGCCCAGCCCGCGGGCGGTGCGGTAGGCCAGTGGTCCGGAGAATGGGCTGGCGATGATCGCCGCCAGCGCGACGGCGGAGACCCCAAAGGCCACCAGCAGCGCCAGTGCGAACAGGGGCCACAGCAGCCAGGCGAGCCAGTCCCAGCCGCCGGGCAGCCAGGCCGCCAGAAGGGCCTCGAAGCCGAGCCCGGCGCCCGTCGCAAGCCCGATTACGACCAGGATGTTGATGATCAACGGGCCGATCACCAGACCGCGCAGGCCCGGGTCGAATACGCGCGCGAGCCCGCGAAACGGTGCCAGGAAGGCGACCAGCGGTGTCAGGCGGAGGGTGCCGGCGGGCACGGATGTGCCCTTAGCGGCGTACCCCAAAGATCGCGAGTACGAGGCCCACGACGGACATGATCCCGCCGGCGATCAGGTACATGCGCGTGTCGTCCGTATAGCGCCCCATGAACTCCTGGTGCAGTTCCTCGCCCAGGCTTTCCGTGGCGTTGTAGCCCATCACCAGCAGGATGATGCCGCCCACCAGCAGTGCAATGCCGAGAATTCGCGTCCAGTGCATGTCGTATCCCCTTGTTGTTGGGTGCCTCCCCCGAATGTAGCACCGATCCGCGCCCTCGGCGTCATGGCAGTGCACATCATGGGACGGGTTTTGTAGGAACGGCCTGCCCGTGCCTTGTTCTGGCAAACAGCGCCGTAGGATGCGACGAGCGCAGCGAATCGCATCAATCACCGGGGGGCTGAGCAATGATGCGATTCGCTGCGCTCATCGCATCCTACGTTTGTTGTCCGAGTCCGGCTTTGCCGGGGGTTTCGCGGCCAAGGCCGTTCCCACAAGATTCCCCTCATGGAATTGGTGGCCCCCACCCGGCATCGCGGTCGGCTTGCAGGTGAAGCCCCGGCCAAAGCAGGAGATTGCCGGGCCTCTCGGCCTGGCCGGTTAACCCGTGAAACCCGGCTCCAGCCCCACGCCGATGCGCGCGAGCCGGGCGGCGCCGCTGGCGGCATCGTCGTCCTCGGTCGTGGTCACCGGCAATCCCAGGATCCGGCTGCGGATGCGTGTCCACACGGGGTTCTGGGCGCCGCCACCCAGGGTCACGACACGCTCCACGCGCGGGGCGCCCAGCTCGGACAGGCGCTCATAGCCGTCGTGCTCCACCCGGGCAACCCCCTCGAACAGCCCCTGCAGGAAACGCGCGTCGTCCTCGGGGCGGGGGGTGAGGCGGGGTTGCAGCTCGGGGTCGTTGACCGGGAAGCGTTCGCCGCGGCGGGGCAGGGGGAGATAGTCGAGCCCGCTGTCGGTCTCGGGGTCGATTGCGGCGCTCAGCCGCTCCAGGGCCGCATCATCGAAGTGCTGGCGCAGCACCGCGCCGCCGCTGTTGGAGGCCCCGCCCACCAGCCAGCGCCCCAGCAGCCGGTGGCTGTAGATCCCGAGTTCCGGGGCGTAGATCGGCTCCGGGGCCAGCTGCTTGATCACCAGCGTCGAGCCCAGGCTGGTCACGCCGGTGGTGTCGTCGTCCACACCGGAGGCGAGGAACCCGGCGATGCTGTCGGTGGTGCCGGCGACCACCCGGCAGGCCGGGTTCAGATGCAGCGATTCCGCCATTTCCGGGTCCAGCGGGCCCAGTACCGTCCCGGCCGGGACCACCTCCGGCAGTAGCGACGCGTCACTGCCCAGGGTCTCCTGCAGCCAGTTGGGCCAGCCGCCCCACAGCGCGTCGTAGCCGAGCTTCAGGGCGTTGTTCTCGTCCATGCGGTCGAAGCGCCCGCGCAGGCGTCCGGTAACCCAGTCGGCCTGGTGCAGGACGCGGCGCACGCCGGAGAGCCCCTCGTGGCGACGCAGCCACAACAACTTGGCCGCCGACGAGCTGGGGCTGTGCACGGCGGAGTCCGCGGGCGCGACCCCGGCCAGCACCGACAGCATGTCGGTGGCCCGGGCATCGTTGTACATCAGGGCCGGGTGGGTCGGGCGTCCGTCGGCATCCAGGCGCAGCAGGGTGGCGGAGGTGCCGTCCACCGCGATGGCGGCGGGCTCGCCGTGCAGATGCGCGGCCGCTTCGCGCAGCAGCTCGCGCACGATGGCCCACCACAGCGCGGGGTTCTGTTCCGCCCGCTGCTCGTCGCCCCCGACCGACGCCGGCAGTGCCCGGTGCGCGCCGTGGATGCGCGCCCCCTCCGGGTCCAGCAGCGCCAGCCGGATCCCGGAGGTGCCGAGATCAATGCCGATGGCGTGCATGGCAGGCTCGGTCAGCCGTTCATGTCCAGCGGGCTGCGCGTCGGCGCCGGCAGGTGCACCGGCTCCGGGGGCGTCCAGCCGGGCTTGCGGTGTTCCGCAACCACGGTGGTATAGACGCCGCCGCGTACGTTGAAGTAAGAGGTCAGGCGCATGTAACGCGGGTCGGTCGCCGCCACCAGATCCGCCAGGATGCGGTTGGTGACCGCCTCGTGGAATGCGCCCTCATCGCGGTAGGACCACATGTAGTTCTTCAGCGACTTCAGCTCCACGCACTTGCCGTCGGCAACGTACTGGATATGAATCTCGGCGAAGTCCGGCTGCCCGGTGGCGGGGCACAGGCAGGTGAACTCCGGGACGCGGATATAGATCGCGAAATCGTTCTCCGGCGCCGGGTTGTCGAAGGTTTCCAGGGTCTTGCTCGGCTGGCTGGGCATGGGTTTGTCGCGTCCTCGGTCGTTCCTGTGGGAGCGGGCCTGCCCGCGAAGCCCCCGCCAAAGCGGGAGGCAAGGAAGGCTTGGCGTGCAGGCGCGCCGCAGGGTTTTGTGTGGTTTCGTGAAACGGTTGGATTGTCGAACTGGCAGTGGGTCACGGTAAAGGTCTAAGCGTGTACCATTCTAACCCCGACTTTCCTGACCGCGGATAGCGCCGAACGTGCGACTCGCCCGAATCAAGCTGGCCGGCTTCAAGTCGTTCGTGGACCCGACCACACTCGTCCTCCCCGGCAACCGGGTGGGCGTGGTCGGGCCGAACGGCTGTGGCAAGTCCAATACCATCGACGCCGTGCGCTGGGTCATGGGCGAGTCCTCGGCCAAGCACCTGCGCGGGGACTCCAGCGAGGACGTCATCTTCAACGGCTCCTCCAGCCGCAAGCCGGTGGGGCAGGCCTCCATCGAGCTGGTGTTCGACAACTCCGACGGTCGTCTGGGCGGCGAGTACAGCGGCTACGGCGAGATCGCGGTCAAGCGTGCGCTGACCCGCGACGGCCAGTCCAAGTACTTCCTCAACGGCCAGCGCGCGCGCAAGCGCGACGTGGTCGACCTGTTCCTCGGCACCGGCCTGGGCCCGCGCAGCTACGCCATCATCGAGCAGGGCATGATCGCGCGACTGATCGAGGCGCGCCCCGAAGAGCTGCGCGTCTACCTGGAAGAGGCGGCCGGCATCTCCAAGTACAAGGAGCGCCGCCGCGAGACCGAGAACCGGGTACGCCATACCCGCGAGAACCTGGAACGCCTGGACGACGTGCGCGACGAGGTGTCCAAGCAGGCCGAGCGCCTGAACCGCCAGGCCGCCACCGCCGAGCGCTACCAGGCGCTGGCCGCCGAGCGCCGCCGCAAGCGCGCCGAGGCCATCCTGCTGCGCCTGCAGGCCCAGGAGCAGGAGACGGAGGCCAGCCGCGCCCGCCTGAACGACGCCGAGACGGCGTTGGCTGCGAGCCAGGCCGAGGCCCAAAAGGCGCAGACCGGCACCGAGCAGGCACGCCAGGAGCGGGTCGAGCTGGAGGCGGCCACCACCGAGGCACAAAGCGCCTATTACGACCGCGCCGCCGAGGTCTCGCGCCTGGAGCAGTCCATCCGCCATGCGGAGGACGAACTGGCGCGCGAACAGGCCGAACTGCGCCAGCTCGAAAGCCGCATCGAGGCCGCCGCCAGCGAACACCAGGCGGTGGAGGCGCGCATTACCCAGGCGGAACAGGAGAGTACGCAGCGTCAGGAGGCCGCCACGACCGCCGAGGCCGAGCGCGAACGCCTGGAGGCTGCCGCCGAAGGTGCCGAAACCGAATACCAGACCGCACGCGAGGCGCTCACCGAGTGGGAGCGCTCGCTCGCCGAGCCGCGCCAGAACGCCCAGCTCGCGCGCTCGCGCATGGACAATGCCGAGCAGCTGCTCAAGCGCGTCGCCCAGCGCCGGGAACGCGTGGAGGCCGAACGCGCGGCCCTGCCGCAGACCCACCCGGGCACCGAGGCCGACCGCCTGGACGCGGAACTCACCGGGCTGCGTGAGAGCTTGCAGGGGCTGCAGGGCGATCGCGACCAGCAGCAGGCCGCGCTGGCCGATCTCGAACAGGCCCAGCGCGAGGAGCAGGACACCCTGCATGCCACCGAACGCGAGGCGCGCGAGGTCGCCGGACGCCTGGCGGGGCTGGAGCACTTCGCCGGCGAGGACGACCCGCAGGAGACCCGCGCCCGCCGCGAGGCCTGGGCGCGCGAGCACGGGCTGGACCTGTCGCGCCCGCTGGTGCAGCAGCTGGAGGTCGCCGAGGGCTGGGATACCGCGGTGGAGATGGTGCTGGGCAGCTGGCTGGAGGCCGCCGTCACCGATCAGCCGGAGACCGCGCCGGATCTCCCCGAGGCGATGCTGCGCCTGGTCGGCACGGGCCTGTCGCACACGCCGGAGGTGCCGGCGGGGAGCCTGGCCGGGCAGGTACAGGGCTCCCCGGTCGTCACCGCCTGGCTCGCCTTGGTGCATTGCGCGGAGGACGCCGACGCGGCGCGGACGCGCCTGGCCACCCTGGGACCGGGCGAGAGCGTGATTACGCCGGACGGCACCTGGCTGGGCCCGGGCTGGGTCGCTCATCGCACGCTGGAGGGTGGGGCCAGCGGTGCGGTGGCCCGCGTCCGCCTGGCGCGCGAGCTGCAGGAACGCCAGGAAGACCTGAACACCCAGGTGAGCCGGCTGCAGGCTGCGCTGGAAGAACGCAACGAGACCATCGCGGCCACCCGCGCCCGGCGCGAGGCGCTGGACGGGCAGATCCGCGAACAAAAGGCGCAGATCGAGGACCGTGAGCGCCGCGTGCAACGCCTGCGCGACCAGGCGCGCCAGCTGGAGCAGCAGCAGGAACGCATCGACCGCGAGGCGGGCGAGCTGGACGAGGAGGCCGCGCGCGCCCGCGAGCAGTTCGCCACGGCGGAGGCCGAACGCAACCAGGCCCTGACCCGCATCGAGACCCTGGAGGCCGACCGCGCCGCTCTGGAGGCGCGGGTCGAGGCCGCGCGCACGGCCCAGACCGGAGCCCGCGACGCGGTGCGCGCGGCGCGCGACGCGGCCAATCAGGCACGCATGGCCGAGCAGGAGGCGCGCCATCGCCTGGAGCGCGAACAGAACGAACGCGGGCGACTGGAGCGCCAGCGCGAGGACGACGCCCAGCGCCGCGAGCGCCTGGCGCAGGGGCTCAGCGACCGCCAGGGCCCGCTGGAGCAGTGGCGCGCAGACCTGCAGACCGCGGCGGAACAGCGCCAGGCGGCCGAGGCCCGCCTGACCCAGGCGCGGGCGGACCTGGAGGCGTGCGACGCGCGGCTGCGCGAGCTGGCGAACACCAGCACCGAGCTGGGCAACCGGGTCGAGGCGCAGCGTTCCACCTGCGAGGAGCTGCGCCTGGACCTGCGCGAACGTTCGGTCCAGATCGAGCAGCTCAAGACCCAGTTCCAGGAATCCGGCTTCGCCGCCGAGGCCCTGGCGCCCGAACTACCGGAGGACGCGACCGTCCCCGCCTGGGAACAGGCGATCGGCGAACTGGATCGCAAAATCGAGAAGCTCGGACCGATCAACCTGGCGGCGATTGACGAGGCGCGCAGCCTGGAGGAGCGCTCGCGCTACCTGGAGGAGCAGCACGCGGACCTGATCGAGGCGCTGGAAACCCTGGAGCAGGCGATGCACCGCATCGATCGCGAGACCCGGGCGCTGTTCAAGCAGACCTTCGACCAGGTGAATGCCGGGCTCGGGCACAAGTTCCAGCGCCTGTTCGGGGGCGGCGAGGCGCGGCTGGAGATGACCGGCGATGACCTGCTGGATACCGGCGTCACCATCATGGCGCGCCCGCCGGGCAAGCGGCTGTCGACCATCCACCTGATGTCCGGCGGCGAGAAGGCGCTCACCGCCTCGGCCCTGGTGTTCGCGATCTTCGAGCTGAATCCGGCGCCCTTCTGCATGCTGGACGAGGTGGATGCCCCACTGGACGAGGCCAACGTCGGCCGCTTCTGTGACCTGCTGCGCGAGATGTCGGAGCAGATCCAGTTCATCTTCATTACTCACAACAAGGCAACGATGGCCATGGCGGAACAGCTGATCGGCGTTACCATGCACGAGCCGGGCGTGTCGCGCCTGGTTAGCGTGGATATCGACGAGGCTGTGGAACTGGCCGAGGCCTGACCGTCGGTACCGGGATCAACGAGGTTTTTTGTGGATTGGATGCGTATCAGCCTGGTCATTTTGGGGATTGTCCTGATCGCGGGGATCTGGGCCGCCCATCGTCTGCGCGCGCGGGCGCAGCAGCGCGATATGGAGGACGATGCCGCGGACTGGGGCGACGAGGCCGTACATATCCGTGCCAGTGACGAGCCGGGCGACAAGCGCTGGTACGCGCCGGCCGAGCCCGGGGACTCCGCTGAACCGGAGGCCGGCTGGGGCGATCCGCTGGATACCGGCCGCAGCGTTCGCACCGGCGGCGCGCGCGAACCCGCGTTCGACGAGCCGCGCATCCCCGGCGCGGCTCGCGAGGAGCGCCACGAGCCACACCTCGGCGTGACCGCCAACGACGACGAACCGGATCTGGAACCCGACTACGGCCGACGCGGTGAACGTGCCCAGGACATCTACGGCGTGCTGGACAGCGACGACGAGCCCACGCCGCCCCCGCCGCACGGGGCGTTCGAGCCGTCACCCGAGGATCGCCCGGCCCGTGCCCGGCGCAAGGGTTCGGCCAGCGCCCCGGTCGAGCGGGCCCGCGAGGCGTTCGAGGGGCTGGGTGCACGTCTGCGCTCCGGCATGGATCGCCTGCGTCCGGGCAAGCTCAAGCCAACGCGCGCCGATGACACCCTGGGCGAGCATCTGGATCCGGACCACGAGATGAACCCGGACCTGATTGAGCAGCCGGCGCCGGATATGGAGACGCTGGGCGAATACGTGTCCGAGCCGCGCGTGGTGGGGCGCAATCCGAGGGCCGAACGCCGCCCGTCGGAGGAGAAGATCCTGCTGCTGCACGTGGTCGCGCCGCGCAACAAGCCGTTTACCGGCGTCGCCCTGGGTGCGGCGATGCAGCGCGCTGGAATGACCCCCGGCGAGATGGATATCTACCATTTCTTTGAACCGGAGACGGATGCGGGTGTGCCGCTCTTCTCCGCCGCCAACATGATCCCGCCCGGCACCCTGCGCGAGGAAGACCTGGCGGACATGATGACGCCCGGCGTCACGCTGTTTACCCAGGTGCATCGCAGCGCCGAGCCGCAGCGGGCCTTCGAGGCGTTGCTGGAGCACGCCCACGTCCTGGCGCGCGATCTCGGTGGCAGCATCCTGGATGCCCAGCAGTCCACCGCGACCAACCAGACGCTCGCCTACATGCGCGAGGACCTGAGCGACTGGCTGCGCCGCCACCGCCCGGATGTGCTGCGCCGGCGGAGTACGCGGTGAGCCGGTCGGGTTCGCCTGCCTCGCAGGCTGGCTCGACGGATTCTCCGAAGACGCGCATCGACGCGCTGCGGCGCCAGATCGAGCATCACAACTACCGCTACTACGTGCTCGACGACCCCGAGGTCTCGGACGCCGAGTTCGACGCCCTGATGCGCGAGCTGGAGCAACTGGAGACGGACCACCCGGAGCTTGTCACCCCCGATTCGCCCACCCAGCGCGTGGGCGCCATCCCGGCCGAGGGCTTTGCCACGGTCCGACATCGCCTGCCGATGCTGTCGCTCGCCAACGGCTTCGAGGCGGACGCGATCCGCGACTTCGACCGCCGCGTGCGCGAGCGTCTGGCGAAACAGACTGGCGATGCGACACGGGTCGAGGCAGCGGTCACCTACATGGCCGAGCCCAAGCTGGACGGCCTCGCCATCAGCCTGATCTACGAGGACGGGCGCCTGGTCCAGGCTGCCACCCGCGGCGACGGCGAGACCGGCGAGGACGTGACCGCGAACGTGCGCACCGTGCGCCCGATCCCGCTGCATTTGGGCGACCGCTTCACCGACGACGCCCCGCGGGTGCTGGAGGTGCGCGGCGAGGTCTTCATGCGCCGGGCCGACTTCGAGCGCCTGAACGCCGGGCTGGAGGCCGACGGGCTGCGCGGGTTCATGAACCCGCGCAATGCCGCCGCCGGCAGCCTGCGCCAGCTGGACTCGAAGGTGACCGCGCGCCGCCCGCTCAGCTTCTTTGCCTACTCGGTGGGTTTCGTCGAGGGCGGGACGCTGCCGGACACCCAGTCCGGCACCCTGGACTGGCTGCAGCGCCTGGGCTTCCCGGCCTGCCCGGAGCGCGAGGTGCTGGAGGGCGTCGAGGCCTGCCTCGACTACTACGAGCGCCTCGCCGCCCGCCGCGCGGGGCTGGACTACGAGATCGACGGCATCGTGTACAAGGTGGATGCCCTGGCGGATCAGCAGCAGCTGGGCTTCGTCTCGCGCGCGCCGCGCTGGGCCATCGCCCACAAGTTCCCGGCGGAGGAGCGCACCACCACGCTGCGCAATGTCGAGTTCCGTGTCGGTCGCACCGGCGCGCTCACCCCGGTGGCGCGCCTGGAGCCGGTGCTGGTCGGTGGCGTGATGGTCAGCAACGCCACGCTGCACAACATGGACGAGATCGCGCGCAAGGACGTGCGCATCGGCGACCGCGTGATCGTGCGCCGCGCCGGCGACGTGATCCCCGAGGTGGTCGGCCGCGCCGGCGGCGAGCGCCCCGCGGACACCCGCGCCATCGAGATGCCCGCGGCCTGCCCGGAGTGCGACTCGCACATCGAGCGCACCGAAGGCGAGGTCGTGGCCCGCTGCACTGGCGGGCTGGTGTGCCCGGCGCAGCGGCGCGAGGCCCTCAAGCACTTCGTCTCGCGCCGCGCGATGGATATCGAGGGCTTCGGCGAGAAGATCATCGAGCAGCTGGCCGACGGCGGCGTCGTGCAAAGCCCGGCGGATCTGTTCGCCCTGGATACCGAACGCCTGGAGGCGCTGGAACGGGTCGGCCCCAAGCTCGCCGAGAACCTGGTCAACGCCCTGGAGCAGGCGCGCGAGACCACGCTGGCGCGCTTCATCTTCGCGCTGGGCATCCGCGAGGTGGGGGAGGTCACCGCCCGCAACCTGGCCGAATACTACGGCGACCTCGACACGCTGATGCAGGCCGATGCCGAGGCACTGCAGGAAGTCCCGGATGTCGGCCCCATCGTTGCCGAGCACATCGCCAACTTCTTCGCCGAGCCGCACAACCTCGAGGTGATCCGCGCCCTGCGCGAGGCCGGTGTGCACTGGCCCGACCCGCCCCGGCGAGAAGCCGCGGAAACCGGTGACGACGCGCCTCTGGCCGGCTGCACCTACGTCCTCACCGGCAGCTTCGACACCATGACCCGCGACGAGGCCAAGGCCGCCCTCGAGGCCCGCGGCGCCAAGATCACCGGCTCCGTCTCCAAAAAGACCACCGCCGTCATCGCCGGCGCCGACCCCGGCTCCAAGGTCACCAAGGCCGAATCCCTCGACATCCCCATCCTTGGCCCCAACGACCTCGCCCAACTCCTCGCCTGATGAACCCTGCCTTTGTAGGAGATTCTATGTCTCTCCACAAGGGATCTTCGGTTGGTAATCGGTCTGATTTTTCATCAGGGCGAAGGCGACGCGGGCCAGCTTTCGAGCCAAGGCGTTCAGTGCCTGGGTCGTCGCCAGGCCACGGTCCAGGCAGCGCTGGTAGTAGTCGCTCCAGGCGGCTTTCGACTTGGCCTGCATCGCGGCCAGATAGAGCAGCCGTCGCAACTCTGGATCGCCCTGTTTGGTGAGTTTGCGCTGCCCCCGTTTCGTGCCGGAGTCGCGTATGCGGACATCCAACCCCAGGAAGGCAACGAACGCATCACCGCTGCGGAAGGCGCCGCGATGGAACGCCATCGTCAAGCCGGTGGCGGTGAGCGGGCCCACACCCTCGATCTGCTGGCAGCGTCGGGCGTGATCCGACCAGCCGGCGCGACCGACCGTCTCGCGCAGCACACGCTGGAGGACAGCGTCGAGCCGACCGATCTCCCGGAGCAGATCCTTCAGATTGGACTGCAGTTCGGGTACGCCTCGCAGGCTCTGCTCCAGCATGACCCGTGCCCGCACCAGCGTGGCACGCCGGCGCAGCAGCTTTTGCAGGGTCCGGTAGCCCTCGGGTGGCGGTGTCCAGGGGCGCAGTTCGTCCTGTTCGCGTTGCAGATAACGCACCAGAAGCCGAGCATCCCCGGCATCGGTCTTGGCCCGGCCACCGATGCTCTCGCGGTAGCGATTGAGGCGATAGCCATT
>NZ_AQYF01000014.1:0-100653 GCF_000380525.1 Thioalkalivibrio sp. AKL8
CCCGCGAAAAGCCTCGGAGCGAGGGAAACCCCGGCCCGCACAGCGGGCCGGGGTCGCGGCAGTCGGGCGTGTTTCTTGGGTACTTGTCAGGTCTCAGGTGGTTACCTACCGTCGGAGAAGGAGCCGCTGTTTCGAGCTCGGGAGTGGCTAGCTACCCTGTTGGCAGAGCCCCACCGGAGGTGATTCGATGTCCAGTGCGATTCACGTGAACGCCCGTACCACCCCGCGGACCCGGCGCGAGATCCAGCAAGCACCGCCGTCGGTCCGTCACCGGGACCTGGCACGCCGCCTGGGCATCAGTCGCCATACGGTGATGAAGTGGCGCCACCGGGAAGACACCCAGGACCGGTCTCACCGCCCGCACCAGATGAAGACGGCCCTGACGCCCGGAGAGGAAGCCATCCTCATCGCGGTACGCGAGTGGCTGTGGCTGTCGCTGGATGATCTGCTGGTCGTGGCCCGCGAGTTCGTGCAGCCGGACCTGAGCCGCGCCGCCCTGGACCGCTGCCTGCGCCGCCACGGCGTGGCCAGCCTGAAGGCGCTGCGGCAGCAGGCCGAGGGGGAGCCGGCGCCACCCCGCAAGGCCTTCAGGGCGTACGTCCCGGGCTTTGTGCATGTGGATGTGAAGTACCTGCCGAAGCTGGCTGAAGAGTCCTCGCGTCGCTATCTGTTCGTGGCGATCGATCGGGCGACTCGCTGGGTCTATCTCGAAGTTCGTTCATCCAAGTCCGGGGCGGCAGCGCGAGACTTTCTGAAACGGCTGCTCGAACGGGCACCGTTCTACGTCACGCATGTACTGACCGACAACGGCAAGGAGTTCACCGACCGTTTTGTGGTCACCGGAGAGCGCCAGCCGACCGGCCGTCACCCATTCGACCGGCTGTGCGCCGAACACGGCATCCAACACCGCCTGACCCAGCCCAGAAAGCCCCAGACGAACGGGATGGTCGAGCGCTTCAACGGGCGCATTGCCGATCTCCTGCGCACGTACCACATCGACTCCAGCGAGCAGATGCAGGATGCCCTGTACCATTACCTGTACTTGTACAACCACGCCATCCAGCAAAAGGCCCTGGGTCACCGAACGCCCGTAGCGGCCCTCAAGGCGTGGCAGCAAACCCACCCCGACTGCTTTCGAAAACGCGTTTATAACCAGCCGAGACCTGACAGGTACTTCTTTGCACGAGCAAAGAAGTACCTCGCGGCGCGCTGGCGAGTCAGCGCATGGCAGGTGGCGGACCGAAAGTACGGAAACACAGAGGACGAACCGGGGCCAGCCTGACCCGGCAGGCGGCCGGACGGAGGCACGTAAAGACTGGCGACGGACCAGGGCCAGCCACCGCAGGCGCAGGCGAAAGAGATCGGGGCTCGAAAAATGATGTCCAGTGTCCGCGGGGCCTAGCCGTGGGGTTTGAAGCTGGGTGGGTGGCGGGCGATCTAGGTGACGAAATCGTGGATGACTGGTTCGGCGAGGAGTGCCTCGCGCGTGTTCAGGCGTTCCGCAAGGGTTTGTTCGTCGAAGTGTTTGTGGATGTGGTCATGGCAGGGGCGGCAGATCCACAGGATGCGGGCTTCGCGTTCGGCGCGGCTGAATCGCCGGCGGATGCGCTTGCGCCGGTGCTGCTTGCGCGGGATCAGGTGGTGGCGGGTCAGCGCGTCCATCGTGCGGCCACACAGTTCGCAGGCGGCCGCGGGTCCCGGTTCAGGCTCGTCGGATCCGATCACGGCATCTGCAGGCGGCAGCGCGGCGGCGGCCGGGTGATGGCGTAATCGGGTTCGGCCAGGTCCATGAGGCAGGGCGCACCCTCCGGATCAATGATGCGCGTGGCGATGGCACGGATCGCGTCTTCACGCGGGCCCGTCTCGCGGACCTGGCGGCTGGTGATGGGTTGCCAGTCGCCCTCGCGTTCCTCGGCGATCTCGAAGCCGAAGGGGAAGTAGCCGGGTGCGCCGAGGCGCAGGTCGGTGACGACCAGCCGGTCGGGGCCGTCGGTGTGCTCGGCCCGGTGGAAGCGCAGGAAGTCGCCGGCGAACCATTGCAGGCGCCGGCCATCCTCCAGGGCCAGGGCCTCGTGCTGCAGGTGCGCGCCGCGCTCGAAGGCCTCGAAGTCCGGGCGGATCGGCTGGTCGAGGATGCCCACCCATGCCTCCAGAAAGCGTTCATTATCCACGACGGTGACGCGCCACAGCAGCAGGTTGAACGGGGTAGGCTGCACCATGCGCGGCTGGTCCTGCAGGTCCATCGCGATCAGCGCGGGCTGGATGCGGTGGTCGATCCAGGCCTTCAGCGCCAGGCCCGAGCCCGCATAGGCGGTGGAAAGGACCAGTCCGGCCACCAGCAGCCGCGGCGCGAAGCGGTAGAACAGCGCGCCGATCGCGGCGACCAGCAGGGGCAGGGTGTAGAGCGGGTCGATCACGAAGATCGAGGCTGTCCCCACAGGTCCGGCGAAGGGCCACAGGATCTGGGTGCCGTAGGTGGTGAGCGCATCCAGCAGCACATGCGTGGACAGCACCAGGAACAGGAACCACCACCAGCGTCCGAAGCCGATATCGCGCGTGGCCGGGATGCGTGCGAGCAGGCCCGCTATGCCCGTCGCGACCAGTAGATGCAGCAGCAGGGAGTGGCTGAAGCCGCGGTGATGGATGAAATCGGAGACGTCATCCCCGTAGGCTATGAGCACGTCCAGGTCCGGGATAATGGCCACTACAGCGCCCAGCAGGATGGCCTTTCGGCCCAGGCGTGATCCGAGGGTCAGGCCGCCGACAACGGCGCCCAGGCTGGCTTGGGTGACGGGATCCATGCGGGAGCATTTCCTATTAGGTGACGCGCTTGCGACTGGCGCGCGGCGCCCGAGTTCACGGGATCAGACCAGAGCGGCAAACATGACTCAAGCCCGAACCGACAACCAATGGCAGTTCTGGGTGGATCGCGGCGGCACCTTCACCGACCTGGTCGCACGCGACCCGGAAGGCCGCCTGCATACCCGCAAGCTGCTGTCGGACAACCCGCAGGCGTATGCCGACGCCGCGGTGCAGGGCGTCCGCGACCTCCTCGGGCTGGCCGCCGGCGCCGCGATACCCGCCGGGGTGATCCACGAGCTGCGCATGGGCACCACGGTGGCGACCAACGCGCTACTGGAGCGCAAGGGCGAGCCGACCCTGCTGGTGATTACTGCGGGGTTGGAGGACGCAGTGGCGATCGGGCACCAGGCGCGGCCCGACCTGTTTGCGCGCATCATCCGCCTGCCGCAGCCGATCTATGCGCGGGTTGCACCGGTGCGCGAACGGGTGAACGCGGACGGGGAGGTCCTCCAGCCGGTGGATCTTGATGAGCTGCGTCCGCGCCTGCAGGCGGCGCTGGATGAGGGCATTCGTTCGGTGGCGATCGTCTGCATCCACGGCTATCGCTATCCGGCGCATGAGCAGGCCATCGCGGCGCTCGCGCGGGAGATGGGCTTTGCCGAGGTAGCGACCAGCCACGCGACCAGCCCGCTGATCAAGCTGGTGCCGCGTGGCGAGACCACGGTGGTGGATGCCTACCTGTCGCCTGTGCTGCGCCGCTATGTCGATCAGGTGGCCGGCGAACTGGGGGATGTGCCGCTGCGCTTCATGCAGTCGCATGGCGGGCTGGTGGACGCGGTGCATTTTCGCGGCCGCGACGCGATCCTGTCCGGGCCGGCCGGCGGCATCGTTGGCGCGCTGAAGACCGCCGCGCCCCTGGGGTTCGAGCGCCTGATCACCTTCGACATGGGCGGGACCTCCACCGATGTCGCACACCTGGCCGGGGAGCTGGAACGCCGCCAGGAGAGCGAGGTGGCGGGTGCGCGTCTGCGCGTGCCGATGCTGGATATCCATACCGTGGCCGCTGGCGGTGGGTCGGTCTGCCGCTTCGACGGGATCCGCTTGCGGGTCGGGCCGGAGTCCGCTGGGGCCCAGCCCGGTCCGGCCTGTTACGGCCAGGGTGGGCCGTTGACGGTGACCGATTGCAATGTGCTGCTGGGGCGCTTGCGACCGGAGTATTTCCCGGCCGTGTTCGGCCCCGAGCGCGACCGTCCGCTGGACCCGGAGCCGGTCCGGCAGCAGTTCGATGAGCTGGCGGTTCAGGTCATGTCGATGACGGCTGAACGGGTGACGCCGGAGGGGCTGGCCGAGGGGTTGTTGCAGATCGCGGTGGAGCACATGGCCCAGGCGATCAAGACCATCTCGGTGCAGCGGGGCCATGACGTGTCGCGCTATGCCCTGGTCTGCTTTGGCGGGGCGGGTGGGCAGCATGCCTGCCGGGTCGCGGAGCAATTGGGCATGCGCCACATCCTGTTCCATCCGCTGGGAGGCGTGCTGTCCGCCTACGGGATGGGGCTGGGCGAGCTGCGGGCCCTGCGCGAGCGCAGCCTGGAGTGGCCCCTGGACGAGGAGCATGTCGCAGCGATCGAGGCCGCACTGGACGATCAGGCCACGGTGGCGGCCGCGGCCCTCGCGGAACAGGGGGTGGAATCCGGGGACATGCGCATCGAGCGACGGCTGCATCTGCGGCTAGCCGGCTCGGATACGGCGCTGGAGGTCTCGGCCGGATCCACCCCTTCTCTGATGGAGGCCTTCGCTGCGGCTTATCGCGGGCGCTACGGCTTCGCCCCGCCGGATCGCGAGCTGGTGGTAGCGGTCGCGGCGGCCGAGGCCATCGCGACCGGGACCGAGTGGCCGCTGGATCGGGTACCGGATTCGATGGTCGAGCGTCCCGCACCGGAGGCGGATACGGTCGCGATGGTCGTGGCGGGCGAGATGCGCGACGTACCCCTGTACCGGCGCGAGGCCCTGAGCCCCGGGATGACGCTGGCAGGGCCGGCACTGGTGATCGAGGACACCGCAACGCTGGTGCTGGAGCCGGGCTGGCGGGGTCGGATCGAGGACGAGGGCACGCTGTGCCTGGAGCGCGAGGCGGGCGCCGGTCGGCGGGGGGCAGCCGAAACCACCGATGTGGACGCGATCCCGCGCGACCCCATCCTGCTGGAAGTCTTCAACAATCGCTTCATGGCAATCGCAGACCAGATGGGGTTCACACTGCGCAATACCGCCCATTCGGTGAACATCAAGGAGCGCCTGGATTTCTCCTGTGCGCTGTTCGATGCCAGCGGGAACCTGGTCGCCAATGCCCCGCACATGCCAGTGCATCTGGGCTCGATGGGCGCTAGCGTGCGCGCGGTGATCGCGGCGGCGGAGGGTGATCTGCGTCCCGGAGACGCCTGGGTGCTGAACGATCCCTACAACGGCGGCACCCATCTGCCGGACATCACCGTGGTCACACCGGTCTTCGTGGGCCCCGGGGATGCAGTGACGGAGGATCCGCAGGCCGGGATCGCGCAACCGGCGTTTTTCGTGGCCTCGCGCGGCCACCATGCCGATGTCGGCGGCATCACGCCGGGTTCGATGCCGGCCTTTTCCCGTCGTCTGGAAGAAGAGGGGGTGCTGATCCCACCGACCCTTCTCGTGCGCGACGGGTGCTTCGCGACCGGGGAGATGCGGACGCTACTGGGATCGGGCGATTGGCCGGCGCGCAATCCGGAGCAGAATCTGGCCGATCTGGAGGCCCAGGTGGCGGCCAACCGCAAGGGGCTCGAAGAGCTGGGCCGGCTGCTGGACGAATATGGCGCGGCCACGGTGGCGGCCTACATGAGGCATGTGCAGGACAACGCCACCGAGGCGGTACAACGGCTGATCGCGGGCCTGGAGGGTGGCACGTTCACCTATGCGTTGGACAACGGGGCCGAGATCCGGGTGGCCGTGACACCCGATCCGGGAGCGCGCCGCCTGCGGATCGATTTCGCGGGGACCTCGCCGGCCCGCGAGGACAACTTCAACGCCCCGGGCTCCATCGTCCGTGCGGCGGTGCTGTACGTGCTGCGCACGCTGCTGGAGGACGAGATTCCCCTGAACGATGGCTGCCTGGCGCCGGTGGACCTGGCGATCCCGGAGGGGTGCCTGCTGAACCCGGCCCCACCCGCTGCCGTGGTGGCGGGCAACGTCGAGACCTCGCAGGTCGTGACCGACGCGCTGTTCGGCGCCCTCGGGGTGCAGGCCGCGGCCCAGGGCACGATGAACAACCTGACCTTCGGCGATGCCGAGCGGCAGTACTACGAGACCATCGCCGGGGGTGCCGGGGCCGGACCCGGCTATGACGGGGTCAGCGCCGTGCAGACCCACATGACCAATTCGCGCCTGACCGACCCGGAGGTCCTGGAGAGCCGTTTTCCGGTGCGGGTAGAACAGTTCGGCTATCGCCACGGCTCCGGTGGCCGGGGGCAGCGCCGGGGGGGTGATGGCGTGATCCGGCGGCTGGGTTTTGATGCGGCGATGGAGGTGGTGCTGCTGGCCAATCGGCGCCGCGTACCCCCGTTCGGATTGGCGGGTGGCGAGCCGGGGGCGCTGGGCGAGGATGCCATCCTGCGCGCGGATGGCACGCGCGAGCCGATGGCAGGCTGTGATCGCCAGTCGGTGGGTCCGGGGGATGCGGTGGAGATCCGGACTCCGGGGGGTGGCGGCTACGGGCGCGTCAGGGATTAGGCTCGCCGCAGCACGGGGACGTCAGTCGTCCCAGCGCTGGGGGACGCGCTGGATCGCGTCGGTGTCGTAGCCGAGTTCGTCGAGGTAGGCGAGGATGGCCTGGTAGTCGTCCTCGGGCATCGCCGGCTCGCGCGCCATGATCCAGACGTAGTCGCGCTTGCTGCGGCCGATCACCGTCTGGCTGTAGTCCTCGTCGAGGTAGACGATCAGGAACTCGGCCTTGAACGGCCACAGGAAGCGCATGCCCCATTCGGCGTTGTCCTCGCTCTGCACGAAACCCGTCGGGTTGTACTCGCGGCGCGGCCCGTCAAAGCCGCCCTTGTTGAACGAGAAGGTGGTGGCGATGGTGCCGTCGTCGTTCAGCGCGTACTGCTCCAGCGCGTTGTAGGCATCGCGCTCGAGGAAGGTGGGGATATTCGCGATCACGTACCAGTCGCCCATGTAGCGGTCGAGGTCGACGTGATCCACCGTCGGCATCTTCTGCGGGCTGCTGCATCCGGTCATCAGGATCCCCAGTACCAGGCCCGCGAACAGGGCCGCCAGTGAGCGTGTCATCGATGCATCCCAAAGGGGTTCGAGAGATGGACCGCTTCGCGGCGGAAAAGGTCCGGCTGGGGTGGCAGGTCGCGTGCCGAACCGGGCCAGGGTTGGACTCAGGCGGTCTGGCCGAGGCGCTGGTCCATCAGGTGATCGAACAGCGATTCTTCCGGAATGATCTGGGCGCGCCCGCTGCGGAATTCGTGCGCCAGACCCTGAATGCTGTGCTGGCGCTTGGCGCGTCCCGCGGCATCGGTGAACAGCAGGCGTCCGGCGTGACTGCCGCGCCAGACCAGCTTCATGCGCGTGACCCGGGTGCCGGCGGGGGAGGTGAACTGGATCCAGGTGCCGGAGATCAGGTTGTCGGCATGCTCGACATGTTCGTCGTCATGGTCGCGCATCAGGGACGGGTCGTCGTCCGGATGGCGCGGTGAACTGCCGAAGATGGAACCCGGGCGGGCGCTGGCTCGCTTGCGCGCCGGCTCGGACCGTTCTTCGCTGGTGCCAGCCTCGCCGGTTGGCCCAGTCGGCGCCTGTTCGGCTGGCGACTGCCGATCGGCGGTGGCGGAACGGCGTTTCCCGGCGGCGACCAGGTGGGCACTGACCAGGTCCTGCTTGATGCGGGCGCGCTCCTCCTTCGACAGCGGGGCGCGATCGAGGAAGGCGCGGATACGGGCCAGGAGCGGGGCGGAGGACTGGAAGTCCGGCTCTTTCTGCATCAGCGCCAGCAGTTCGTGCAGCAGAGCCATGCCATCGTTGTCCGGGTTGGCCGGGTCCGGGGGCGTATCGCCGACCGCCGAAGTCTCGGCGTCAGCGGTCTTCTGGGCCGTCATCAGGGGTACCCAGGCATCCATCAGCTGCTCGCGGGCCTCGTCGGGGATGTCCTGGCCCATGGAGATCACGGTGCGCTCCACCGTGGATTCGACGCTGTAACGGATCTCCAGCGTGCGTTCTTCCTGCTGTGCATCGGCCTGCTCGCTCGCGGCCTGGTGGGCGATCTGGTCCTCGGCCGTCGCGAGTTCGTTGCGCAGTCGATCCAGGGCCTCGTCAAAGGCTGCGCTGTCGCTGAGGCCACCGTTGCGCACGCGCTCCACGTTCTCGAACACCAGGCGGGTGAGCGGCAGTTGCCGAGCCTCCTCCAGGGGCAGGTCGGGGTCGATGCGCAACGCGATGTTCAGTAGCAGGCCTGTCATCTGGCGCGCCGGGTGGGTGCGATCGCGAAAGAAGTGGGTCTCGCGCATCGCAATACGCACCAGTGGCAGCTGCAGGTCGGCAAGCGGTTCGCGCAGGGCCGGGTTGAGGTCGTCCCGTTTCAGGATCAGGTCGAACAGACCCTGCAGCAGATCCATGATGAACGGTTCCAGCGTGCTGGCCGGGGATGTGTTCAACACGGTTGTGATGGCCTCGACCGGGCTGCCGGCGGGCATCTGTCCGGTTGCAGTCATTACCTGGCCGGCGAGCGGTACCTGGTACCCGAACTGGCCCCAGTTGCCCGATGCGGCGCCGGTCCCGGGCAAGTCGGTCCCCGGCGGGGCGCCGGTGGGGGCGGTTTGTCCCGCGTTGGTGTCGCTGCGACCGGCCGGCCTGCGTGTCGTCTGGCGCACCTGGGGAACCGTGAAGCCGGCCTCGCGGAAATCCTGCAGCAGCGCCTGCATTTCGGGCTGCATTTCCCTGAGCATGTCACGATCGAACCAGTGCAGGAGCAGCAGGCATTCGTCGGCGGACAGCGGGACGGCCTCCATAGCCTCGAGGAACGCCTCGCCCAGTGCGTGGGGGTGCCAGGGCGCGGCTTCGGGCGGCGTGGCCAGGTCATAATCCCGAGTGACCGTCTCCAGCGCGTCGATCTCCTCGGACAGGCTGGAGCGCGCGCTGTTGACGAGCTTGCGCAGGGCAACTTCACGTTCGGTGTCGGCGTCATCCATCAGGGACAATTCCAGGCCGTCACCGGTGAGGTCGCCTGCGCCCTCTGTTTCGTCAACAGAGATCAGGGCCGCGTGTAGTCGCTCGCGGAAGTGTTGCCTGATCGTCGAGCTCCCCATTCGAACCTGTCGCGACAGGGCGAAATTCTGGGCCGCCCGCTGCGAATCGATGGCCCGTTCGGAGGCCTCCATCAGGCGGTCGTCGAGGTCATTCAGAAAGGCGTCATGTCGCTCCTGGACCGCCTTGAAAAAAGGTGCCCAGATGCGGTGGAGGGTGCGGGCCGGGATCCGTTGGGGTTGCGCCATGTCGGTTCAGTAGCTGAGATCAAGGTTGCCAATCTAGCACCCCGGCAAGCAAAGGTGTCAGTCACCCGCGACGTTTCCCTGGCTTGACGGGGAACCGCATATCGGGCCCCGGGTCAACGAGGTTGATGTTGATTCATTCGCACGTTGGCGTTGATCCTTCTATCTTTCTACAAGCCCCGGCGCGGCGGGTGCCGGGGCTAGCACGCAAGGCCGACTCGAACGCCAAAGTGCGAACGGGTCAGTGTCTCCCTGAATATTGCAACAGAGGCCGACAGATGCAGCGGATGATCGAATGGGCGGAACAGGGACGGGTGCCGGACCCGCTCGTGCGGGCGGGGATTCGTCGGCTGCTGGCCGAGCGGCTGCGCGCGAGTGGTGCCCCGGCCGAGGAAGCAATGGAGCGTCGCTATGCGTTGATCGAGGCGATGCGCGCCGCGCCCGTGGCGTTGTCCACCGAGGTGGCGAACGAGCAGCACTACGAGGTTCCGACCGAATATTTCGAGCGTTGCCTCGGGCCGTGGCTGAAATACTCCTGCGCCTGGTGGCCGGAGGGCGTGGATGACCTGCGCGGGGCGGAGGCGGCCATGCTGCAGCTGACCTGCGAACGGGCGGGCCTCGAGAACGGGCAGCAGGTCCTGGAGCTGGGCTGTGGCTGGGGTTCGCTGTCGCTCTGGATGGCCGAGCAATACCCGAGGTCGCGCATCGTCTCGGTGTCCAACTCGGCGACCCAGCGGGCCTCGATCGAGGCCCGGCGGGATGCGCGCGGGCTGGAAAACCTGACGATCATGACCGCGGACATGAACACCTTTGCGCCGGAGCAGACCGGGTTCGACCGGGTGGTGTCGGTGGAGATGTTCGAGCACATGCGCAACTGGCCCGAGCTGTTGCGGCGCGTGGCGACCTGGTTGCGTCCGGGCGGGCAGTTGTTCATGCATGTCTTCGCCCATCGCGAGTTCGCCTACTTCTTCGAGAGCGAGGGCGAACACGACTGGATGGGGCAGTACTTCTTCCGCGACGGGTTGATGCCATCGGATGATCTGGCGCGGCATTTTCAGGAGGATCTGCGCGTGGTGCGCCAGTGGCGGGTGAACGGCCACCACTACGCGCGCACCCTGAACGCCTGGCTGGCGCGCCAGGACGCCGCGCGGGACGAGCTGATGCCATTGTTCGAACAGACCTACGGCGCACAGGATGCCGCGCTGTGGTTCCAGCGCTGGCGCATGTTCTACATGGCCTGCGCCGAATTGTTCGATTATCGCGGCGGGAACGAGTGGTTCGTGTCGCATATCCTGTTTCGCCGGCCCGAGGCCTAGCGGATGGCCGGTTGGGTGATGTTCTTGGTCGGGTTCGGCGCGGCGCTGGCCCTGATGACGGGGGTCTGGGCGGCGAGCGTGCTGCGGCGCGACGCGAGCCTGGTGGACCGCTACTGGGGTCTGGGTTTCGTCCTGGTCACGCTGGTGTGGTGGGGGCTGGCCGGGTGGCCTCTGCTGGGGCTGTGGATCGTGATCCCGGTGCTGTTGTGGGGGCTGCGGCTGTCCGCCTTTATTACCTGGCGCAATTGGGACCACGGCGAGGACGGGCGCTACACGGACATGCGTGCGGGCCGGAGCGAGGGTGCCTTTGCCGCGCGCAGTCTGGTCACGATCTTCTGGTTGCAGGGCGCACTGGTGGCGGTGATCGGTCTGCCCATGCTGGCCGTGGTGCGGGCCGAGGTGGTGTGGTGGCCGCTGGCCGTCGCCGGGTTGCTGTTCTGGGCGGTGGGGCTTTTTTTCGAGACGGTGGCGGATGCGCAGATGGCACGTTTTCGCGCCGATCCGGGCAATCGCGGGCAGGTGATGGATCGTGGCCTGTGGCGCTACAGCCGTCACCCCAACTATTTCGGGGAGATTGTGGTCTGGGTCGGGTTCGGCCTGCTGGCCCTGGCGGCGGGCGGCTGGTGGGCCGTGCCCTCGGCGGTGCTGATGATCCTGCTGATCCTGCGTGTGTCCGGTGTCACGTTGCTGGAAAGTCGTCTGCATGAATCCCGCCCCGGTTATGCCGACTACGTGCGCCGCACCAACACGCTGATCCCGGGCCCGCCGCGCAGCTGATGTGGCGGCAGGAGTGATCCCGCACCCTTGCTGTGCTTTCCCCGTCCGCGCTATAAAGCGCACGTCCTGTCCGGCGCCCCAGATTGCGGACGCCGCCTTTTTTGTGCACGTCACCGCCAGCGAGCCAGCCGATCCGATGAGCGCGTCCCCGAGTTCTGTCCAGGCCATTGAATTGAAAGGCCGCATGATGCTGGTCTCTGTGCTGCGCGTGTACCAGACCGATCCGAAGGTTCTGGGCGAGGTGCTGGCCGCGCGGCGCGACCAGGCCCCGGATCTGATGCGCGACATGCCCATCGTGCTCGATTTGGAGGCAGTGGCCGAGAGCCCGGAGTCCGACCTGCAGGCAACCATCGAGCGCGTACGCGCCGAGGGCTTCAAGCTGATCGGCCTGCAGGCAGGCGCCGCCGCCGAGCGCCTGCAGAGCTATGCCGAACTGTTCGACGTCCTGCCGGTGCTGCAACTGGGCGGGCGTGGCGGCGCACCCTCCGGCGAGGTGCCGCTGGAAGACGAGCCCCCGGCGCAGGACAAGGCCGTCGAGCCCGAGCAGGAACGCCCGCCGACCGCCGTGGCGGCGGTCCACAGCGCGACTCGTATCGTCGATCAACCGGTGCGTTCCGGGCAGCAGATCTACGCCCGCGGGGGGGACCTGATCGTGACCGGCGCAGTCTCGCCGGGCGCCGAACTGCTGGCGGACGGGCATATCCATGTGCTGGGTCCGTTACGTGGGCGTGCGCTGGCCGGGGTGCGCGGTCTGGTGACCGCGCGTATCTTCTGTCGGCGCCTGGACGCCGAGCTGTTGTCCATCGCCGGACACTACCGGATCGCCGAAGACATCACGGAAGCCGAACGCGGCGAGAATCGGCTGGTGACACTGGACGACGAAAGCCTCAAGATCGCGGAGATCTGACCGGCCACCTGCCGGTCACGAATGACAGGAACCCGTCCGCACGCCCCGGGAACACCGGGCGCGTGCAAGACGACAAGGAGCTACCGCCAACATGGCACGTATCGTAGTGATTACCTCCGGCAAGGGCGGGGTGGGCAAGACCACCACCTCGGCCGCGATTGCCACTGGCCTGGCCCAGCGCGGTCACAAGACCGTCGTGATCGATTTCGACGTCGGTCTGCGCAACCTCGATCTGATCATGGGCTGCGAGCGGCGCGTGGTGTACGACTTCGTCAACGTGATCAACGGCGATGCGAACCTGAAGCAGGCCCTGATCCGCGACAAGCGTGTGGACAACCTCTACATCCTTCCCGCCTCGCAGACCCGCGACAAGGACGCCCTGAGCCAGGATGGCGTGGAGCGCGTGCTGAACGAATTGTCCGGCGACTTTGACTTTATCGTCTGCGACAGCCCGGCCGGGATCGAGCGCGGCGCACTGATGGCCGCCTACTTTGCCGACGAGGCGATCGTGGTGACCAACCCCGAGGTTTCCTCGGTGCGCGACTCCGACCGCATCCTCGGCATTCTGGCGAGCAAGACGCGCAAGGTGGAGCAAGGCGGTGAGCCGATTGAGGGCAAGCTGCTGCTGACGCGTTACTCCGCCGAGCGCGCCGAACGCGGCGAGATGCTGAGCATCGAGGATGTCGGCGAGATCCTGGCGATCGAACTCCTGGGCGTGATCCCGGAATCCCAGGCGGTGCTGAATGCCTCGAACGCCGGACAGCCGGTGGTGCTGGACGAGGAATCCGACGCCGGGCAGGCCTACCAGGACGCGGTGGACCGGTTCCTGGGCGAGGAACGCCCGCTGCGCTTTGTCGATGTACCGAAGAAGGGCTTCTTCGGGCGCCTGTTCAAGGGTTGATCATGGGGATTTTCGATTACTTCCGTCAGCCGCGGCAGAAGAGCGCCAGCGTTGCCAAGGAGCGCCTGCAGATCATCGTGGCGCGCGAGCGTGCGGCGCGCTCCGGGCCCGACTACCTCCCGGCCATGCAGCAGGAGCTGCTGCAGGTGATCCGCAAATACGTTCAGGTAGACGACGAGGCCGTGCAGATGAACGTGGACCGCGAAGGGGACTGCGAGGTCCTCGAGCTGAACATTACCCTGCCGGACGACCAGGACTAACGTGATGAAAGTTCTTGTGACCGGCTCGGCCGGCTTCATCGGCAGCGCCCTGAGCCTGCGCCTGCTGGAGCGTGGCGACCAGGTGGTCGGCGTCGACAATCTGAACGACTACTACGACGTCTCGTTGAAGGAGGCGCGCCTGGCGCGCACCCAGGATCACCCGAACTTCACCGAGGTGCGCGAGGACATCGCCGATCGCGCCGCGATGGAGCGGGTGTTCCGCGAGCACCGGCCGCAGCGGGTGGTGAACCTGGCGGCCCAGGCCGGCGTGCGCTATTCGCTGGAGAACCCGGCGGCCTATGTCGACACCAACCTGGTCGGCTTCGGCAACATCCTGGAGGGCTGCCGCCATAACGGCGTCGAGCACCTCGTCTATGCCAGCTCGAGCTCTGTCTACGGCGCCAACACCACCATGCCGTTCTCGGTGCACGACAATGTCGATCACCCGCTGAGCTTGTACGCCGCCAGCAAGAAGGCCAACGAGCTGATGGCGCATACCTACAGCCATCTCTACGACCTGCCGGTGACCGGACTGCGCTTCTTCACTGTCTACGGCCCCTGGGGCCGCCCGGACATGGCGCTGTTCATGTTCACCAAGAAGATCCTGGCGGGCGAGCCGATCGACGTCTTCAACTACGGCCACCACCGGCGCGACTTCACCTATATCGACGACATCGTCGAGGGCGTGATCCGCACCCTGGATCACGTGGCCCCGCGCAATCCCGACTGGAACGGGGCCGAGCCCGACTCGGCCACCAGCGCAGCCCCCTACCGCCTGTTCAACATCGGCAACCACGAGCCGGTGGAGCTGATGCGCTACATCGAGGTGCTCGAGGACTGCCTGGGCAAGAAGGCCGAGAAGAACCTGCTGCCGTTGCAGCCGGGGGACGTGCCGGACACCTATGCGGATGTCGAGGCCCTGCGTCAGGACGTGGGCTATGCCCCCGCGACCGCGGTGGAAGACGGCATTGCGCGCTTCGTCGAGTGGTATCGCGAGTACTACCGCCTTTGATTCCCAGCCCGCGGCCATCCGGCCGCGTGGTTCTTCGGCTCTCTCGTTTGCTTGATCCTTCCGCGTCTGTTTTTCGCCGTCAGACTCGCTGCTCGTTCACCCAAGCCTTGCACACCAGGAACCTGTAGCCGGCCGGCGAGTCCACCGGAGACATGGATGCAAGGAGACAAGGGATGAGCCAGACGATCCTGATGGTAGTAACCAGTCACGGCGAGATCGCTCCAGGCCAGGCGACGGGCGTATGGTTCGACGAGTTCGCCGAGCCCTATGATCGCTTTCGCAAGGCGGGTTTCGAGGTCAAGGTGGCCAGTCCGAAGGGCGGCCCCGTGCCGCTGGATCCGAAAAGCCTGGAGGCCAGTCATGCGGGCTCCGCGGCGGTGGCCGCGCAGGAGGCCCTGGATGACACCATCGCGCTGAATGACCACACTAACCATGGGGCCTATGCCGCGATCTTCTTTCCCGGCGGTCACGGCACCATGTTCGATCTGCCGGACAACCCGCATGTCCAGCGCCTGGTCGCGGAATTCATGGACAACGACAAGGTGGTTGGCGCCGTCTGTCACGGGCCGGCCTGTCTGGTCGGTGCGATGCTGGCGGATGGCACTTCCGCGGTGAAGGGGCGCAAGGTGGCGGCCTTCACCAACAGCGAGGAGAAGGCGGTGCAGCTGGACACTGCGATGCCGTTCCTGCTGCAGGACAAGCTGCAGGAGCTCGGCGGCGAGGTGGATACCGCCGACGACTGGGCCGATCACGTGGTGGTGGACGGCAAGCTGGTGACCGGGCAAAACCCGCAGTCCAGCAAGAGTGTCGCCGACGCGATCGTGCGGCTGTTGCGCGAGACGGGCTGAATACTCGAATCGGGGGGGCCGGGGCATGCTGTCCCCGGCCTTTTTCGGGACCTAACTCGAATCGGGTTCAAAAAACGTAGTGGGTTCGATATGCTGAGCGCCATGACTACCGGGGATCGCAAACGCCGCGAGCGCGAGACGCGCGAGGCGCTGTTCATCGAGCGGGCGCACGAGCGCATCCGCGAGGACGGCCTGCTGGCCCTGCAGATGTCGAAGCTGGCGGCGGACTGCGAGTACGCGACCGGTACGCTGTACCAGCACTTCGAGTCGAAAGAGGACCTGCTGGCGGCGGTCGCGGCACGCACCACGCTGCAACGGGCGGCGCTTTTCCGGGCCATCCCCGAGCTCTCCCTCGGCACGCGCTCGCGCATGCTGGCGATCGTGCTGACCGACATCGATTTTGCCGCGCAAAACCCCGACTACTATCGCCTGACCCAGTACCTGGTGACCGAGGTGGTCTGGGCCAATGTGTCGGCTCCGCGCCGCATGGCATTGCTGGAGGCCGGGAAGCCGATCAGCGAGGCGGTGCATGCGGTGGTGGCCGAGGCGCGTGACCGCGGCGACCTGCCGCCGGCCCGCGAGATCTCCGAAGACGAGATGGGGCTGGGCCCCTGGGCGCTGAACGTGGGGATGCAGAGCCTTGCCAATGCGCAGGGGTTGCTGGATGCCTACGACATCCATCGGCCCTATGACCACCTCATCCGGCATTTCCATGCCCTGATGACCGGCTGGCGCTGGGAGCCGCGGCTGGATCCGGACGAGCCCACGGTGGTTCGGGCGGAGACGGCGCGCGTGCGTGCCGCCCTGCGCGATGCAGGTCTCTGCGACCCGGGCGCTGTTTAGAGTCCGGCGACGGGCGAGTCTGTTGAACTCATTTCATGATGCCGGTGGGAATGCCCCCGCCGGTGTCTCCAGGAGACCCTGATGAAGCGTTTTATCCTCATGCTGGTGGCGGTGGCCATCGTGCTCGGCGGTATTTTCGGCTTCAAGGCCTTTGTCGATCAGCAGATCGCAGAGTACTTCGAAGACATGCCGGAGCCGGTGGTGACCATCAACGCCGCCGAGGTCACGACGGACTCTTGGACTCCGCAGGTGCGTGCGATCGGTAGCCTGGAGGCCGTGCAGGGCGCGACCCTGAGCTTCGAGGCGCAGGGCATTGTCCAGGCGATTCACTTCGAGAACGGGGCGCGGGTCGAGACCGGCGATCCACTGGTCGACCTGGATACCACTCTGGACGAGGCCGAGCTCGAAAACTTGCGGGCCGGCGAGCGCCTGGCGCGCCGCGAGCTGGAGCGCGCCAGGGGCCTGATCGAGCGCAACGACATCTCGGATTCGGAATTTCAGCGCCGGGTCGCCGAGGCCGAGCAGGCCCAGGCCTCGGTGAGGGCGCAGGAGGCGCGCATCCGGCAGAAGAGCCTGCGCGCGCCGTTCGCTGGCGAGCTGGGTATCCGCGAGGTGAGCGTCGGGCAGTTCGTCGGGCCCGGGGATCCGATCGTGGTGCTGGAGGCGTTGCAGCCGCTGTATGTGAATTTCACCCTGCCGGAGCGCCGCCTGGGCGAGATCGCCCTGGGTCAGGACGTCCGTGTGGAGGTGGATGCCTTTGGCGAAGAGTTCACCGGCAATGTCACGGCCATCGAGCCGCGGGTCCGCGCGGCCTCGCGCATGTTCCGCGTGCAGGCCCTGCTGGAAAACGAACAGGGTCGCCTGCGTGCGGGGCAGTTCGCCCGGGTGACGCTGGATCGCGGGGAGTCCGAGGAGGCGGTGGTCGCGCCGCAGACCGCGATCCGCTTTGCGCCCTGGGGGCAATCGGTATTCGTGATCGCGGAGGACGACGAAGGCCAGCTGCGGGTGGAACAACGCCTGATCGAGACCGGCGCGCGCCGCGGTGATCTGGTGCAGGTCCTTGACGGGCTGGAGCCGGGTGAGCGTATCGCGGCCAGTGGCCTGCTCAAGCTGCAAAACGACTCCCCGGTCGAGATCACCGAGGATGCCCAGCCCGATGCCGAGCGCGACCCGCGCCCGGCGAACCGCTAGAGCGGGGTCGCTGGCATGCGCTTTACCGATATCTTCATCCAGAAGCCGGTGCTCGCCACGGTGGTGAGTCTGTTCATCCTGTTGTTCGGGGTGCGCGCGGTATTTGACCTGAACGTGCGCCAGTTCCCCGAGGTGCAGAACGCGGTGGTGACCGTCAGCACCGCGTATATCGGCGCGGATGCCGATCTGGTGCAGGGCTTCATCACCACGCCGATGGAGCGCGAGGTGGCCGAGGCCGAGGGGATCGATTACCTCGTCTCCACCAGCCGCGCGGGGATCAGCATCGTCGAGGCCCATCTGGAGCTGGACTACGATCCCAACGTGGCCCTGACGCAGATCGCGGCCCAGGTGGACAAGATTCGCAGCGACCTGCCGGCGGAGGCCGAGGACTCGGTGGTGGATCTGTCCGTGGGGCAGGACGTGGCCGCAATGTACATGTCGTTCTACTCCGAACGGCTGTCCAACAACCAGACCACCGATTACCTGATCCGCGAGGTGCAGCCGGAACTGGCGACCATCAACGGCGTGCAGCGAGCCGAGATCCTGGGTGCCCAGAGCTTTGCGATGCGCGCCTGGCTGGATGCCGATCGCATGGCCGCCTTCGGTGTGACCGGGCGCGACGTGCGCGAGGCCCTGGAGCGCAACAATGTGCTGTCCGCCGTGGGCCAGACGCGGGGTTCCATGGTTGGGCTGGACCTGACGGCGGATACCGATCTGAGTCGTCCGGAGGAGTTCGAGCAGTTGATCCTGTTCGAGACCGACGGCGACCTGGTGCGCCTGGGCGACGTGGCCGAGGTGGAGCTGGGCTCGGAGAATTACGACACCTCGGTGCGCTTCAATGGCGAGGCGGCCACCTTCGTCGGTATCGAGATGGCGCCGGATGCCAACGCCCTGGACGTGATTGCCGAGGTCCGCGACGTATTCGACGAGCGCATCCTGCCGCGCCTGCCCTCGGGGCTGGAAGGCGAGATCGTCTACGACTCCACGGACTACATCCAGAGTGCGATCGACGAGGTGCTGGTGACCATCGGCCTGGCGCTGGGGATCGTGCTGGTGGTGATCTACCTGTTCCTCGGCTCGTTGCGCAGCGTGATTATCCCGGCCGTAGCGGTGCCGCTGTCGCTGGTCGGCACCTTCATGCTGATGCTGCTGATGGGGTTCTCGCTGAACCTGTTGACCCTGCTGGCGATGGTGCTGGCGATCGGCATCGTGGTGGATGACGCCATCATCATGCTGGAGAACATCTCCCGCCATATCGAGGAGGGGATGTCGCGCATGGACGCGGCGATCCAGGGGGCGCGCGAACTCGCCTGGCCGATCGTGGCGATGTCGACCACCCTGGTGGCGGTGTTCCTGCCGCTGGGCTTCATCGGCGGGCTGACCGGGACGCTCTTCATCGAGTTCGCGTTCACCCTGGCGGCGACCGTCGTGATCTCGGGCATTGTCGCGATCACGTTGTCGCCGATGATGTGCTCGAAGATCCTGCGCGATGGCGCCACCGAGAAGCGCGGACGGATCGAAGGCTGGCTGGATGCACGCTTCGACTCCCTCCAGCAACGCTATCGTCGGCGCCTGCATGGGGCGCTGAATGACCGCTTCACCATCGCGGTGTTCGGTGCCATCGTGCTGGTGTCGTGCTACTTCCTGTTCGTCACCTCGCAGAGCGAGCTGGAGCCGCCGGAGGACCAGGGCTTCGCGTTCTCCATCATGGAGGGCGACGCCTACATGGGCCTGGACTGGCTGGAACGCAACACCGAGTTGACCGACCGCTTCTTCGACGAAATCCCGGAGCTCGATAACATCTTTATCGTGAACGGTTTTGGCGGAGGCCCGGGCATCGCCGGTGCCGGCAACCAGGCCCTGGGCGGTTTCGTCCTCGCACCCTGGGATCAGCGTGATCGGGATACCGAGACCATCCTGCAGGAGGAGCTGCAGCCACGCCTGGACCGCATCCCGGCGCTGGAGGTGTTCGCGATCCAGCCGCCGCAGCTGCCCACTCCGGGCGACGGTGCACCGGTCAGTGTGGTCCTCGGCTCCACCGGTTCGTTCGAGGAGCTGGAGCAGTTCGCCAGCGAGATCATGCAGCGGGCGATGGCGACCGGGCGCTTCATCTTCATGGACTCCGATCTCGACTTCGATCAGCCGCAGGTGGATCTCAAGATCGACCGCGAACGCGCCGCCCAGCTCGGGATCGACATGGCCACGCTCAATGCCGATCTGGCAACCATGTTGTCTGGCGGGTTTGCCGGGCGCTTCGCGATGGAGAACCGCAGCTATCGCGTGATCCCCCAGGTGCAGCGCAGCGAGCGCCTGAATCCGGAGCAGCTGGAAGAGCTGTTCACGCGTACCCGCGACGGCGAGCCGATCCCGTTGTCCAGCATCGTGACACTGGAAGAAACGGTGACCCCGCGCTCGCTCAAGCGCTTCCAGCAGCTCAATGCCGTGACCCTGTCGGGCGTGCCGCGGCCGGGCGTGACCCTGGGCGAGGCCCTGGACATCGTCGACGAGATTGCCGCCGATGTGCTCCCACCGGATGTCAGCGTCGACTATGCCGGACAGTCGCGTCAGCTGAAGGCCGAGGGCAGTGAGCTGGTGGTCACCTTCTTCTTTGCCCTGTTGGTGATCTTCCTGGTCCTGGCTGCTCAGTTCGAGTCATTCCGCGACCCGTTGATCATTCTGACCACGGTGCCGATGTCGATCGCCGGGGCACTGATCTTCATCAGCCTTGGGGTGACTTCGCTGAATATCTATACCCAGGTGGGGCTGCTGACCCTGATCGGCCTGATCGCCAAGCACGGCATTCTGATCGTGGAGTTTGCCAACCAGCTGCAACGCCAGGGCCGGACGCTGCGCGAAGCCATCGAGGAGGCGTCTGCCCTGCGCCTGCGGCCGATCCTGATGACCACCACCGCGACCGTGGTGGCGATGGTGCCCTTGCTGATGGCCGCCGGGGCCGGTGCCGGCTCGCGTTTCGCGATGGGCCTGGTGATCGCGAGCGGCATGGCGATCGGGACACTGTTCACCCTGTTCGTGGTGCCCGCCATCTATCTCTACCTGGCGCGGGATCACCATGCCGCCGGTGACGGAGAGCCCGCCACTGCCGCCACGTCCTGATACCCGGGGTCGTTGCTGCGTGACGGGGCGTTCCCGGCGGCCCGTCACAGGGCCTGTGCGGCGGGTCGCGCCGAAGGCATGCAACGGCTACGGTCTTCGACTACAATCGACGTCCGCAATGGGTCGCGGTCGGCGTTTCGGCGCCTGACTGCATCCTTGCGAACCCGAACCCCTGCCGGTCAGCGGCCCTCCCGCTGCCCGGCTTTTATATAAACGATTGTCTATCGGTCGCATCTAGATTATTTATTTGTTATTAGTGATTGCCCTCCCTAATCTAGGCGACCATCACGATTAACCAACGCGTAGGAGAAGGCCACATGTCTGCCGCCAAGAAGTACTCCGCGGGCGTCAAGGATTACCGCGAAACATACTGGATGCCCGAATACACGCCGCTGGATACTGACCTGCTGGCGTGTTTCAAGATTACCCCGCAGCCCGGTATCGACCGCGAAGAAGCTGCCGCCGCTGTGGCAGCCGAGTCCTCCACCGGTACCTGGACCACGGTGTGGACCGACCTCCTGACCGACATGGATTACTACAAGGGTCGGGCGTACATGATCGAGGACGTCCCGGGTGACGACGAGTCCTTCTACGCGTTCATCGCCTACCCGATCGACCTGTTCGAAGAAGGCTCCATGGTGAACGTGTTCACCTCCCTGGTCGGTAACGTGTTCGGCTTCAAGGCCGTGCGTATGCTGCGCCTGGAAGACGTGCGCTTCCCGATCGCCTACGTGAAGACCTGTGGCGGTCCGCCCATGGGTATCCAGGTCGAGCGTGATCGCCTGAACAAGTACGGCCGCCCGATGCTGGGTTGCACCATCAAGCCGAAGCTGGGTCTGTCCGCGAAGAACTACGGCCGTGCCGTCTACGAGTGCCTGCGTGGCGGTCTCGACTTCACCAAGGACGACGAAAACGTCAACTCCCAGCCGTTCATGCGCTGGCGTGACCGCTTCGATTTCGTCCAGGAAGCGACCGAAAAGGCCGAAGCCGAGACCGGCGAGCGCAAGGGTCACTACCTGAACGTCACCGCGCCGACCCCGGAAGAAATGTACAAGCGTGCCGAGTACGCCAAGGAAATTGGCGCACCGATCATCATGCACGACTACATCACCGGCGGTTTCTGTGCCAACACCGGCCTGGCCAACTGGTGCCGCGACAACGGCATGCTGCTGCACATCCACCGTGCCATGCACGCGGTTATCGACCGTCATCCGAAGCACGGTATCCACTTCCGTGTGCTCGCCAAGATCCTGCGTCTGTCCGGCGGCGACCACCTCCACACCGGCACCGTGGTCGGCAAGCTGGAAGGCGACCGCGCCGCGACGCTTGGCTGGATCGATCTGCTGCGTGAATCCTTCATCCCGGAAGACCGCTCGCGCGGCATCTTCTTCGATCAGGACTGGGGTTCCATGCCGGGCGTGTTCGCCGTGGCCTCCGGTGGTATCCACGTCTGGCACATGCCGGCCCTGGTCTCCATCTTCGGCGACGACTCCGTGCTGCAGTTCGGTGGCGGCACCCTGGGCCACCCGTGGGGCAATGCTCCGGGCGCGACCGCCAACCGCGTGGCCGTCGAGGCCTGCGTCCAGGCGCGCAACGAGGGTCGCGAGATCGAGAAGGAAGGCAAGGAGATCCTGACCCAGGCCGCCCAGCACAGTCCCGAACTGAAGATCGCCATGGAAACGTGGAAGGAAATCAAGTTCGAGTTCGACACCACCGACAAGCTGGACGTCCAACACAAGTGATCGTCCGTGTGCGGGCGGCCTGAGTGGCTGCCCGCACCTTCAGAGAACAAGCGCATAGGATTAACGACATGTCCGATATTCAGAACTTCAAGCCGGTGCAGAAGTACGAGACCTTCTCCTACCTGCCCGAGATGAACGCCGATCAGGTTCGCCGTCAGATCGAATACGCCATTGCCCAGGGCTGGAATCCGGCGGTCGAGTACAGCGAAAAAGAACACGCCATGTCCAACTACTGGTACATGTGGAAGCTCCCGATGTTCGGCGAGCAGTCCGTCGAGACCGTGCTGAGCGAGATCGAGCAGTGCCGCCGTGCCAACCCCGGCATGATGGTTCGCTTCCTCGCCTACGATAACTACGCCCAGAGTCAGGGCACGGCCTTCGTGGTCGATCGCGGTCGCTAATTAGGGCCCGGTACCTGCCGGGTCCGCCTTCGGGCCCGGCAGTTCAGTAAAGCGTTATTTACCGTTGCTGCCGCCAACTGTAAGGAAGTGCCATGAGTAATCCGACATCTGCGTCTGAAGGTCTCTCGGGGCGTGAACGTGCCCTGGAACGGCGCAAAGCCATGTCTCGCAATGGCAAGGCTGCCGTGAAGTCGACCGACCAAACCAAAGGGAGCAGCCGCTCCGCTGGGGCTGCGCGAGATGCGCGCCAGGCGAAGGCGGACCCTGCCCCGGCACCCCAGGCGCGGGAGCCGGAGATGCACTCCAGTGAATCCTCGTCGCAGGTCTCCGTCGAGACCCGCGACACCACCCCCGAGCGCCGCCCGGAACCGGGCGCGCACACGGGTATCTCGAATGGCCGCCAGGCCGCCCTTGAGCGCCGCCAGAAGATGGCGCGCCAGGGCAAGAAGGCTGTGGGCCGAACCAACACGCGTGCGCAGGCCGCGGGTGGCATGGCCCCCGCCGGCGCCGAACGTTCGCGCCAGCTGGAAGCGCTGGCCCAGTCGCAGAACGTCGAGGTCGATTGCTCGAACATGAGCGGTCGCGAGATCTGCCGCCTGCGGCGTCAGGCGCTTTCCACGGAAGGGAAGAAGGCCGTTGCGCCGGAACCGCGCCGTGGGGATCGCATCAAGGGATCGGAACCGGTGGCTGCCGCGACCCAGGAATCCAAGAAGGATTGCGGCTGCGGCTGCAAGGGCGAGAAGGCCGAGCGCGATGCGTCGGTAAACAGCGCCCCGAGCCGCGACGCCGCGGTGGTCGAAAGCGGCTTGGACCAGCTGTGCCACAAGGTCGAGTCCGGGGGCGAAGCCGCCGGTCCGCATCCGATGATCTCGGAGGTTCGCGCGATCTGTATGGCGCGCCGGGATGCCATGGCGCAGAGCGGCAAGAAGGCCCAGCGTCGGCGTTTTAACGGCGGTCAGGCCCGCGGCACCATGCCGCAGGAAGGCGCCTGGAAGGCCGCCAAGCGCCAAGGGATGTCCGCCCGCGAAGTCGCTCGGCAGCGCCGTGAAGAACTGTGCAAGCTGGGCCGTGGCTCCTCCGAGCCGGGGCGTCCCTGTGGCCGGCCACGCCCCGTCGAGGGCGATGTGCCGCCGAAGGTTGAAGAGGGCACCACGCTCGCCGGCAGCCACGTCAGTGGCACGCAAGTCGAGCGGAGCTCCGGCGTTACCGGCACCGAGGCGGGCAGCTGCTCGTCGGTCACCGGGACCGAATACCTTGGGGTGGAACATTACGAGCGTTACTGTGGCGTGTCCCCCGCAGGTAATCCGCCTAAGGTGGGCGCTTCGCACACGGCGCACGGCCAGTCCGTCAGTGGCACCGAAGTAGGGCGGTCGAACCGTGTGACCGGCGACGAGCGTGGGTCCTGCGAGACGATCACCGGCACCGAATATCTCAGTACCGAACAATACGAAGGCTTCTGCGGCACGCGTCCGCAGGCCGGGCCGGCCCGAACCAGCGTGATGGTCACCCGTCAAGGGGAAGGCGTATCGGGCACCTCGGTCGGGCGTAGCCCGAGCGTTACCGGCGACGAAGCCGGCTCTTGCCGCGATGTGACCGGTACTGAGTACCTGAACACCGCGGCCAGCGAGGTTCCCTGTAACACGGGAAAGTCGAACGGGGCGCCGGCGAAGGTTGGCGTAATGCATACGCTTCGCGGTCGTGAGCTGACCGGTTCCGAAGTCGGGCGCTCCGTGAACGTAACCGGCAACGAATATGGCAGCTGCAAACCGGTGACCGGGACCGAGTATCTGGGCACCGAGCAGTTCCAGGGCTTTTGCGGTACTCGCCCGGAGCCGGCCCCGGCCAAGGTCCAGGAGTCGCACACCATGGAAGACCAGAGCGTGACGGGTGTGGCCGTGGGGCGTAGCCGGCATGTAACCGGCGACGAGCGCGGCTCCTGTGCCTCGCTGACCGGTACGCCGTACTACAACAAGTCCGACTTTGGTGAACTGTGCGAGCGCCCGGACGCCGGGGGCGTCCCCAAGGTCGGTGTAATGCACACCCTGCGGGGTCGCGAGGTTTCCGGTACCCAGGTGGATCATTCGATCCACGTGACGGGTGACGAATATGGTGGTTGCAAGCCGATCACCGGCACGGAATATGCCGGCTCCGAGCACTATGACGCCTTTTGTGGCGGTCAGCGCCCGGAAGCCAGCCCGGAGAAAGTGACTGTGGGCCGTACCTGGAATCAGCAGATTGTGTCCGGCTCGGCGATCGGGCGTTCCTCGCGGGTCACCGGTGACGAATATGGCGCCTGCAAGCCGGTGAGCGGCACGGCCTATATCGGTCCGGATCAGTACGACCAGTTCTGCGATACGCAGGATTCGAAGGAGGCCGGGACCCGTGTGGCCGAGCGCCAGTCCACGCCGGGGCACTCGCTGTCCGGCAGCCAACCGGGCTACGACAAGCGCGTGACCGGTACCGAACGGGGCGCCTGTCAGGACGTGTCCGGTTCCCCGTATGTGGGCGGTAACGAATTTGCCAAGAGTTGCGCCAGTGCCGCGAGCAGTCTGCATCCGCGTCTGCGCCCGGAAGGGATGGGCATGCAGGCCGCGCCGGCGCAGCCAGTGGCGCAAGCCGCTTCTCGCCCGATGCCCAACGCCGGCTTCAGCGTGGACACCCCGGCGCGGGTCGCCGCAGAGCGTCGGGAGCGCGTGACGGGGACGGCCTATGGCAGTAGCGGAAGCCTGACCGGTTCCATTAACAAGGCGATGGGTCTGGTCTCCGGCACCGAAGAGTTCCGTTATGGCGCCAGCAAGCAGTCCGTGGCCGCGGAGCCGGTGGAAGAAGCGGAGAAGGTCGGTGCCAACCGGGTGACGCTGAACGGCAGCAGCAATGGCGTCTCCATTACCGGCGACGACTGGGGGCGCGGTGACCACGTGACCGGGACCGAGGGCTTCTCGACGCGCCGCAACCAGACGCAGAAGGGTAACCCGCGTGGTGAAGGCCGCAGCGCTTATATCAATCGGGAACTCGAGCGCAAGGAAGCGCCCACGAGCAGGATCACGGGTTCCTCCGGGAACAGCGACGCCGGTTCTCTGGTGACGCTGTCCGGCGGGGCGCGCGGTTAAGGACAGGCGAGGACTCTGAAGAACGTCATGGTGCGTGGTCGCCGCAAAAACAGCTCCATGGGCTCGCGCTTCGCGAAGTCCCGGATTGCGGCTGCGCGCGCCGCGGCGCCGAGTAGTGCGGTCCCGGTGTCCGCGGTGCCGGCCTGCGGCTCGTCGTCTCCGGACATGGCGCGTGAACTGACCGCGGGTCACGCGTTGGCGGATGTCCCGATGAACGAGCGGTTGCACGCCTTCGAGCAGGGGTTCCGGGAGCGCTTCGCGCAGCTGGTTCCGGTGCTCAAGGAGGTGCATGCGCTGCAGCACGAGCGGGACTTCGAGGCGCGGGCGCAGGCGATCGTCGAGGAGCGCCTGGGGTATCAGCTGCCGCAAAAGGCGCTGGAAGATGCCTGGATCAACGATCTGGATACGCGCGAACTGTATCTGCACGGGACGTTCGAGCTGTTCGATCAGGTGGTCAACGAATACTGGGCCGGCCGTGATGACCTGGTCGCCGAAGCGGAAAGCGCAATTGCGTATTTCCTCGACTGCGACTTCCACGAAGTGGACATCTCCCCGTGCTCGGACGGCCGACTGCTGGGGTTGCGCCGCTTCATCCTGCGGCTTCCTGATCTCGCGGTGCGAGTGAAGAGTTACGCCGGGGCGCAGTTCGACATCGAAGAGGACGTACGTCACTGGACCAAGCGCGAACTGCTGCGCTTCCGTGAGGGGCGGCCGACCACGGCCGATGTCCCCAGCCGCTATCTGAAGATTGCGGCTTACCACTACAGTGGCGCGGATCCGCTGCATCAGGGCTGCGCGGCGCACGGCAACAGCGAGCGCGATGCGGCGGACGGCGCCCTGCACCAGCTGCGCGCGTTTCGTCAGGCGATCGAGAACACCTACTGCTGTGGGGCCTCGGTCGACACGCTGCTGATCGGGGTGGATACCGATACGGATGCGATCAAGATCCACATCCCGGACGCGGACACACGGATGAGCCTGTATCGCTTCGTGGAAAGCGCGGAGTTGTACCGGGCGACGCAGGGGCTGGACGAACAGACCGCATCGCTGCGGGTGTATCAGGCGATCCAGGACACGATTCACCAGCAGGGCTGGGGGCGCGGTAACGGCGCGCCGCATGAAGGGATGCTGCGCCTGATCTCGCGGCTGCTGCTGAGCAATATTTCGCAGCTGGATTATGTGGCGCGCTATCACGGAGGCCATTACGCCGATGTCGGCCACCGCGAGCGTGTGATTATCGTCGGCCAGGAAATCGAGGAGATGCAGGTTCGCAACTTCGCGTACTTCGCTCACCTGGAGACGATGGAAGAGGGCGCCGAGGGGATGGATGTCGGCGTGAACAAGATTTTTCGCAAGCTGAATGTCGAGCGCGGCCTGCCAATTCCGGTGGTGGTGCATTACCGCTACGACCGCAAGGTGCCGGGATCGCGGGAGCGGGTCGAGGCGCGTTGTCGCCGGATTCGCAACACGATCATGGATCGCTATCGCGACCTGGCTGAAAAGGGCCTGATCGGCTGCCACATGGTGATCCGCGACAAACGCAGCGGAAGCCGTCTGGAACCACTGGCCGCCTGACGCACACGGGAACGGGAATGAAGATCTGCAAGGTTGAGAAGACGCTGGTTTCGACCAACCGCATCCGCGATCTGGGGCACCGGCCGTTGCTGGTGGTTCAGGAAAAGGCGGGTGGGCCGCGCACCGTGGCGGTCGATGCGGTCGGGTGCGTGCCCGGGGACTGGGTCATCGTAGTGGGCAGCTCGGCGGCGCGCGAAGCGGCCGGTGACAAGTCCTACCCGAGTGACGCGACGATCGTCGGGATCATCGATTACTGGGAGGAGCAGTAGCTCCATGGAAATCATGCAGGTGCAGGATGAACTGGTGGTGACCCGTCGCGTCGACGGGTTGAGCACCATTTCGCTGCGCGTGCTGGTCGACCAGAAGGGCGCGCTCAGTGTGGCCGTGGATCCGGTCGGGGCGCATCCGGGTAACTGGGTATTCACCATCAGCGGGTCGGCCGCGCGGCTCGCGCTGGACGACAACACTATCCAGACCGATTTGACGATCGGCGGCATCATCGACCACTGGGACGATGGTGGTAAGAAGACGGAAGGGTCGAAGGACGTGGCAGGACAAGACCAGACCGATGCACAGCGCTCTGCTGGTTCCCGCAAGGCGGCGTGAGCGTCATTTTTGTTTTAAAAAACCGTAAATCCAGGAGAGAAGACAATGGCAACTGAACGTTTTGGTGTGGCGCTGGGCATGATCGAGACCCGTGGTCTGGTGCCGGCGATTGAAGCGGCCGATGCAATGACCAAGGCCTCCGAAGTGCGTCTGATCGGTCGCCAGTTCGTCGGTGGCGGCTACGTGACCGTGCTGGTCCGTGGCGAAACCGGTGCCGTTAACGCCGCTGTGCGTGCCGGTGCGGATTCCTGCGAGCGCGTGGGTGACGGCCTGGTGGCCGCGCACATCATCGCCCGCGTGCATTCCGAAGTGGAAAGCATCCTGCCCGAGCAGGTTGAAAAGTAAATAATCAGTAACGCTTGATAGGAGTTGAGTAATGGCTAGCGAAAACTTTGGTGTGGCACTCGGCATGATCGAGACCCGTGGTCTGGTGCCGGCGATCGAGGCCGCGGACGCAATGACCAAGGCCTCCGAGGTGCGTCTGATCGGGCGTCAGTTCGTGGGTGGTGGTTACGTGACCGTGCTGGTCCGTGGCGAAACCGGTGCCGTGAACGCCGCCGTGCGTGCCGGTGCGGATTCCTGCGAGCGTGTCGGTGACGGCCTGGTGGCTGCGCACATCATTGCTCGCGTCCATTCCGAGGTGGAAAACATCCTCCCGGAAAAGCCGTAACTCACGGCGGCCGAACCCCGTCGGGCCCGGATCGGGCCCGACGGCTTTTTCATGAAGAGGTAGATGATGGCTAACGAAATTTCTGGTGTGGCCCTTGGCATGATCGAGACCCGTGGTCTGGTCCCGGCGATCGAAGCCGCGGATGCGATGACCAAGGCCGCCGAAGTGCGCCTGATCGGTCGTGAATTTGTCGGTGGCGGTTACGTGACCGTCCTGGTCCGTGGTGAAACCGGTGCCGTGAACGCCGCTGTGCGTGCGGGCGCGGATTCTTGCGAGCGTGTGGGTGACGGCCTGGTGGCTGCGCACATCATTGCTCGCGTGCATTCGGAAGTGGAAGGGATCCTGCCGACGGCACCGACTGCCGGCGGTTCGGCCAGCTGAGGCGACATCCATGTCCGATCCACGGATCGTGGGGTACCTGAACCGGGCGGTGGCACACGAGCTGTCGGCGGTCCAGCAGTACCTGGCCCAGGCGCGGTTGACCGCGATGTGGGGGATGACTGACGTAAGCGACTGCCTGCGTCGGGACGCCCAGGAAGAGCTGGATCATGCGGATCGCTTCATGACTCGCATGTTCCACTACGGGGTGGCGCCGAACGGTAGCCAGCTGGCGCCGGTGCGGCTTGGTCGCTCCATGGCCGAGCTTTTGGCGCACTCGCGCGAGCTGGAGATGGAGGCGATTCGTCTGTACGACGAAGCAGCCGTCTATTGCCGGCGCGTCGGTGCGGTGGATGATGCGGCGCTGTTCGAGAGCATCCTCGAGGATGAACTGGAACACGTGCGCGAGATCGATGCCCAGGGCAGCACCGCGTGACGAGCGCGGACGCGGCAACACAAGCGGAGTAGGCAATGGCGGATACCGATCTCGTGGTTCCGGCCGGGTGGGAACCCGGCAAGGGGACCTCGGCGTCCATGAGCAAACAGTTCACGTTCGACCGCTACGGCATCACGCGGAAGTTTCTAGACCACGTGGCCGAGCTGTCGGAGCAGGATGGTTATCATCCGAACATCAGCTTCGGCACGACCTACGTGAACATCACGATCGACGCCCGTGATGGCGAACAGCTTGGGGAAGGCGACAAGGCCTTTGCCCTTGAAGTCGACCGCCTGGCCGATGCCACCACCGGCTGAGCCGGGGGATTCTTGATGGGCCGGGTTGAGAGCCCGGTCCCCTTCCGCAGGAGGCTGTTGCGTGGGTTCGAGGGTAATCGCGGTAGTCAATCAGAAGGGCGGCACTGGCAAGACCACCCTGACCATGAACCTGGCCGCGGGGCTGGCCCGGCGGGGCCGCACGCTGGTGGTCGACGCTGACCCTCAGGGTTCGGCCGGTCAATGGGCCCGCATGGCCTCCGAGGATCGTCCGTTTGCGGCGTCGGTGTTTGCGGTTGCCGGGCCCCTCGACCGCGAGTTGAAGGCCCTGCGCAAGGACTACGACCACATCGTGGTGGATTGCCCGCCGACGCTCGAGGGCGGGGCCGTCACCGGTGCCCTGGCGGCCGCGGACGAGGTCCTGATCCCGGTGCTTCCGTCGCCGGTGGATCTGTGGGGTAGCGTCCGTATGGGGCGCGGGCTCGAAGAGGCCAAGCTCAGGAATCCCGCCCTGCGCCCCTACATCGTGATTAATCAGCTCGAAGTCCGCAGTGCGCTGTCGCGTGCGATGAAACACGCACTGATGGAGATCGACATCCCCGCCCTGGAGCAGTCGCTCCGCCGGCGGGCCATATATCGGCGTTCTGCGCTGGAAGGCTGTTCCGTCTTTGATCTGGGCAAGCCGGGCGAGGCGGCGGCGGCGGAGATCGAAGCCATCATCGAGGAGGTGTCGCAATGAGCAATCTGCAAGACAAGCTGGCAGCCGGCGTGCGCAGTGCGCGCGAGGACCAGGACAAGGACAAGAGCCCGGACAACACGGCCACGGCCGACGCGCCGGCCGCGGCACAGAAGGACACGAGCCAGGAGCCGGCGAGCAGCAGCCCGCGGGCTGCCGCGAGTACCAAGGCGGCCGCCACCAAGAAGGCGGCGACCACGACCCGCAAGGCTCCGGCCCGCAAGGCGGCCACGGCGCGCAAGAAGCCGGCAGCGACGAGGAAGACGGGGACGACCGCCCAGTCGACCCAGGCCAAGGCAACCCCGGGCCGGAAAAAGCCGGCTGCAAAGAAGGAGCCGAAGGCGAACAAGGGCGGCAACGCGTTGCATCCGGATCGGGTTTGGCCTGACTGACGCCGATGCGTGCCGGTGGCCGGGGCCTGCGCCCCGGCCTTTCTGATTGAGGAGTCGAAACATGCAGGACGAACTACGCGATCACCTGATCACCGAGGAGCCTTACTATCAGTCCACGGCGGATGAGGTGGAGCTGTACGAGGCTGCCTATTCGGTGCGCATGCCGATGATGCTCAAGGGCCCCACGGGTTGCGGCAAGACGCGCTTTGTCGAGCACATGGCCTGGAAGCTGCGCAAGCCGCTGATTACCGTCTCGTGTAATGAGGACATGACCGCCTCGGATCTGGTGGGGCGCTATCTGCTGGATGCCAACGGCACGCGCTGGCAGGACGGCCCGCTGACCCAGGCGGCACGCCACGGGGCGATCTGCTACCTCGACGAGATCGTCGAGGCGCGCCAGGATACGACCGTCGTGATCCACCCGCTGACCGACAATCGTCGCATGCTCCCGCTGGAGAAGAAGGGCGAGATGGTCGAGGCGCATCCGGATTTTCAGGTGGTGATCTCGTACAACCCGGGCTATCAGAGCCTGATGAAGGATCTGAAGGAGTCGACCAAGCAGCGCTTCGGCGCGCTGGACTTCAACTACCCGGATCACGCAACCGAAACGCGGATTGTGGTCCACGAAGGCGGGGTCAACGAGGACATGGCCAGCAAGCTGGTCAGCGTCGCGGAGCGCGCGCGCAATCTGAAGGGCCACGGGCTGGACGAGGGGATCTCGACCCGCATGCTGGTGTACGCCGCGTCGTTGATTGCCAAGGGCGTCGCGCCGCTCGCCGCGTGCCGCATGGCCCTGGTGCGTCCGATCACGGACGATCCGGACATGCGCGACGCCCTCGACTCCGCCGTCACGACGTTCTTCTAGGCGCGTGCGCCGGACACGATGAGCATCCATCTGGAGGAATACCAGGACCTCCTCGAGGACCTCGGGGGGCAGGCCGCCGAGGTACTCGAGGCCTCGTGGCAGGAAGCGACGCGGGCCTTCAGTACGGGTGGTCTGAAGCGCTACTACCTGGAAGGCGCACGCAGCCTGCACTCCCTGGGGCGAGGTTCGGAGATGGTCGTGGCCTTCGTCCAGGAGGCGCCGGATCTGGCGCAGGAGCTGGGCGAGGATGCTGTCGGCGAGCTGGTGAGCTCGGCGATCAAGATGTACTCCAAGACGAGTGGGGCGGTCATTACCCTGCTGATCTCCACCAGCCCGATTGCGGCGCGACGCCTGGGCGACCTGCGCCTGTTCGGGGGATATCTGCGCCTGGTCGACAACCTGCTGGGGCAGGCGCCACGCGGCGTTCGGCCGATGCTGGAACGCCTCGACGAGTTGCTTTCGCAACTGACGCTGGGCGGGTTGCGCCGTTGGGCGACCTGGGGCGCGCAGGCCCACCGTACCGACCTCGAGGAACAGATCGCCTATTTTGGTCTGGAATCGCCCGAGTCCCGTTCAGTATTCCAGAAGGAGCGACGCGGCACGCTGTTCGTGGATGTGCAGCGGCGCATCAACCTCTACCTGCGTTCGCTCTGGGCGCGCGATTTCTTCATGCGGCCGACGAGTGGCGACTTCGAGTCGCGCGAGGGCTACAAGCCCTATATCGAGGGCTTCACGATCTTCCTGCCGGATGCCTTCGACGACTGGGAAGGCCTGACCGGGCTCGATCTCTACCGTGCGGCGGCGGCCCATGCCGCGGCCCATGTGGTCTACACGCGGGAAATGCAGCCAGAGGAGGCGCCGCGCGGCGTGACCGGCGTGCTGACCGAGTTGTTCGAGGATGCCCGCGTGGAGGCCCTGGCAAGCCAGGGTTTCCCGGGTTTGCGCAACCTCTGGACACCCCTGCATACCGCGACCCCGGACGACGGTGAAGCGCCGCAGGCCCTGCTGGCCCGCACCGCCCGGGCCCTGCTGGACCCGGACTACCGCGACGACCATCCGTTCGCGACCAGGGCCCGTGCGGCGCTGGCCGAACGGACGGAGGATCTCGAGGCCCCCGGCCTGGCGCGCGCCCTGGCCGAGGCCCTGGCGCCGGAATTTCCGGAGCAGGGCTACATGAACCCGCGGCAGGTCGCGCCGGATGTGCTCTACCGTGACGACAATCGCTACATGTGGGCGTTCGGGCGCGAGGAAGACGACTTCGAGACGCTGATGGCCAGCGGTTCGAACCAGGAACGCGTCTACGTGACCCCCATGGAGATGATCAACACCCTCGATGTCCCTGGCGCTGGGGACGATGCCCAGATGATCATGGTGCTGGCGACCGAATGGTTCCGGGACGGCGAAGAGGAAAGCATCAACCAGCAGGAGGGCAAGGAGCCGATCTCGCTGCCGTATCACTACCATGAGTGGGATTACCAGATGCAGCTGGAACGGCCGCACTGGGTCACCCTGCTGGAGCGGCGTCCGCAGAAGGGCGACGTGGCCGAGATCGACGCGATTAACGAAAAGCACAAGCCGCTGATCTCGCGCCTGAAGTTCCTGATCGAGGCGATGCAACCGCAGGGTGTCCAGCGTCTGCGCAAGCAGGCCGAGGGCGACGAGCTGGACTTGAACGCGCTGGTCGATGCACAGATCGATCTGCGCATGCGGCGGCAGCCCGACGAGCGCATCTACGTGCGCAATATCCGCCAGGTGCGCGATCTGTCGGTGCTGGTGCTGCTGGATCTGTCCGAGTCCACCAACGAGATGGTCCAGGGTACGGATACCAGTGTGGTACAGCTGGCGCGCGAGGCCACCGCTCTGCTGGGCGGCGCAATCTCCAAGATTGGCGATCCCTTCGCTATCCACGGCTTTGCCTCGGATGGTCGCCACGATGTCGAGTACTACCGCTTCAAGGACTTCGGCGCCCCCTACGACGATCACGCCCGGGCACGACTGGCCGGGATGAAGGGACAGCTCTCCACTCGCATGGGCGCGGCCGTTCGGCATGCCGGGCATCTGCTGCAGCAACAGGGGACGCAGAAGAAGCTGTTGCTGATCGTGACCGACGGCGAGCCGGCGGATACCGATGTGCGCGACCCGCAGTACCTGCGTCAGGACGCGAAACGTGCGGTGGAAGAGGTGGGCAAGAACGGCGTCTACAGCTTCTGTATCAGCCTGGACCCGAACGCCGACGAGTACGTCGAACGGATCTTCGGGGCACAGCACTTCATGGTGCTGGATCGTATCGAACGGCTCCCGGAAAAGCTGCCGATGCTGTACGCCGGTCTCACCCGGTAGGGGTCACGGGTACTAGCATGGCCAGGAAAGGGACCGGCACGACACCGCAGAAGGAGTCCGGCCTTCCGCAGGTGATGCTGAAATCCGAACTGCCGGCGCACCTGATCCGGCACGCCACCCTGCGCCAGCTGCAGGTGTTCGAAGCGATCGTGCGCCTGGGTAGCTTTACCCGCGCGGCGGAAGAGCTTTACCTGACCCAGCCCACCGTCTCCATCCAGATCAAGAAGCTCTCCGGCGCCCTCGGCCTGCCGCTGTTCGAGTACGTTGGGCGCAAGGCCTTCCCCACCGAGGTCGGGCTGTTGCTGTACGACACCTGTCGCGAGATGCTCGGCGCGCTGACCAACCTGGAGATGAAGCTCGCGGAAATGCACGGGCTCAAGCGGGGGCGGCTGCGCCTGGCGGTGATCACCACCGCGCAGTACTTCGCGCCGACGATCCTCGGGCAGTTCGCCAAGCGCTATCCGGACATCGAACTGTCGCTGGAGGTCAGCAACTTCGATCGCGTGCTGCAGCGCCTGGCCAACAACGATGACGATCTGTACATCATTGGACACGTGCCCGAGCGGCTGACCGACATCGCGGTGTATCCGTTCGCACCGAACCCGCTGGTGGTGATGGCCAGCCGCGATCACCCGCTCGTCGGACAGCGCAACATCCCGATCGAACGCCTGGAACAGGAGACGTTCCTGATGCGCGAGCCGGGCTCCGGGATCCGCGAGGCAACGCTCAAGCTGTTCCAGGAGCACGGGATCAGCCCGACGGTGCGCATGGAGCTCGGGTCCAACGAGGCGATCAAGCAGGCGGTAATCGGCGGCCTGGGGATTGCGGTGCTGTCATTGCACACCCTCAGCGCGGAGGGGGCGGGCGGGCCGGTAGCACTGCTGGATGTGGAGCACTTCCCGATTCACCGCCAGTGGCACATCGTTCACCCCAGGCAGAAGGTCCTGTCGGTGGTCGCGCAGACCTTTCTCGACTTCGCGATCCAGGACGAGGCGCGCGTGCGCGGCCAGGTCGAGGATCTCCTTGCGGCCTTCAAGGCCCAGGCGAGCTGACCACAAACGGCCATTGCAAGCGCAGCGGCCCAATCTGCAGGGGGCGCTGACAGCGGAGTCATTCGGGGCGGGCCCGGAATGACAGGCCCGGGAGCGTACCTTACAATTCACGGATTACCCGGCCGCTAACGGCCGAACTCGGAGATCAGTCAGTGACCACGAGCAGCCGACCGCGTATCAGCGGCACCCAGTTCATCAACGCCGACCAGGCGCCGCGCGCGCGCCTGAGCCTGAGTGCCTCGCACCGCGATCAACACCATCCGGTAACCGGGACCGGCGGTGACCCCCGGTTCGGCGCGATCGATACCCCGGCCAACGAGAGCTGCGTGGTCTGTGCGCCGGCGACCCGCCGACTGGCCGAGGAACTGTTCGAGGGCTGGAATGCCGCCCTCCAGACAGGTGACGCGCGCAAGGTCGCCGCGCGCTACGCCGAGGACGCTGTGCTGCTCCCGACCGTCTCCAACGTCCCGCGCACCACGCACGCCGAGATCCAGGACTACTTCGAGCACTTCCTGGAGAAGAAGCCCTTTGGGACGATCAACACCCGCAACGTGAAGCTTGGCTGCAACAAGCTCACCGATGCCGGCACCTACACCTTTCGCGTGACGGATGGCGGTGAGACCAAGGATGTCCCCGCGCGCTACACCTTCGTCTACGAGAATCGCGACGGGGGATGGAAGATCGTCCATCACCACTCCTCGATGATGCCGACCGCCTGAAGAGGGTGTCTCCCCAGTCCGGAGGCCTTTCGGGCCTCGGGCACCGCTTAACGTGAGTTGACTGTTCTCAACGCTCCCGGCTTCGCTCCAGCGCCCGCGCGAGCTTGATGCCGCTCGAAATCAGGCCGACGTGGCTGAACGCCTGCGGGAAGTTGCCGAGGAAAGCGCCGCTAGCGGGGTCGATCTGTTCCGGGAGCAGACCCAGCGCATTGGTGCGGTCGCACAGGGAGTCGTATAGCGCCTGGGCCTCCTCCAGTCGACCCTGCCCGACCAGATTGTCGACCAGCCAGAAGCTGCACAGCACAAACGCACCCTCGTGCCCGGGCAGTCCGTCCGGGGATTCCTCCGGCAGATAGCGGTAGAGCAGGCCGTTGCCGGCACCCAGGCGCCGGACGACGGCCTCGGTAGTGGCCACCATCTTCGGGTGATCCGCGGGGATGACGCCGCGTCCGGGTAGTGCCAGCAGACTCGCGTCGATGCCGCCGCCGCCCAGATGTTCGGTCAGGCTCTGGAGTTCGGGGTCCCAGGCCTGTTCCAGGATCGCCTCGTGGATCTGCCGCGCCTCGGAACGCCAGAGCGCACTGTCGCCTTGCACGCCGTTGCTCTCGGCCAGCGCGGCCCCGCGCTCCAGCGCGACCGCGCACAGGGCGGCGGAGTAGGTAAACGGTCGTCCGGCTGTGCGGACCTCCCAGATCCCGTGGTCGGGGTTTTTCCATTCGGTCTTGGCGGACTGGACCAGGCGCCGCAGGCGCTGCCACAGGTGATCGTCCAGCGTGCCGCCCCAGCGTACCCAGCGCCAGGCGCAATCGAGGATCTCCCCGAACACGTCATGCTGGCGCTGTTCGACCGCGCCGTTCCCCCAGCGAACGGGTCCCGAACCACGGTAGCCCTCCAGTTCGGGATCGCTGCGCTCCGGTTGCGGGAGGTGGCCGTCCACGTCGTACAGCACCCGGGGCCAGCCCGCGCGATCGACGGCGTCCAGGGCCCAGCCGATAAACCCGGCGGCCTCGTGGGTCATGCCGATGTCGCTCATCGCATACACCGAGAACGCCGCATCGCGGATCCACGCGTAGCGGTAATCCCAGTTGCGCGGGCCGCCGATCGCCTCCGGCAGGGAGGATGTCGGTGCCGCGATCATGGCCCCGGTCGCGGTGTAGTCCATCTGCTTGAGGGTGACAGCCGAGCGGCGGACGAGGTCCTCGCGAGGCCCTTCATAGCTGAAGTGCGTCATCCAGCGTCGCCAGACCAGCAGGGTGGCCTCGAGCAGGTCCTGCGGGGTGCGGGGCTGGAACCGATGCGTATGCGGCCCCCACCCGAGGAGCACGTGATGCTGCTCCCCGGCCTCCAGTTCATGCAGGCTGTCCGCGTCCTCCAGCGGCAGGGACGAGCTCAGGGCCAGTTCCAGGTCGGGCTGGCGGTGCAACGCCAGGCCCAGCCCGGCCCCGTGCGGATACAAATCCGCCCCGCCCCGGGGAGTAACGCGGACCCGCAGGTGTACCCGGCCCTCCAGCACCTCGATCCGGCGAAGCAGCTCATTCCGTCCGGCGGGTGCGTCCTCCGAGAGGTCTGCCCCTGCGCGCAGGGGCAGACAGTCGGTCACCCGGACGCGCCCCTCTGGTCCGGTCATCTCGGTAATCAGGACGGCGGTATCCGGAATATAGCGCTGGTGCGAGGTGACCAGGGGTTCCGGGGCCACGGTGAAGGCGCCGCCGCGCTGGTGATCCAGCAGCGCGCAGAACAAGGGTTCGGAGTCAAAGCGGGGGACGCACATCCAGGGGATGGTCCCGTCGCGACCGACCAGGGCGGCAGTCGTGCAGTTCCCGATCAGGCCGTGCTCCTCGATCGGCAGGTAGCCGTCAATGCGGTGTACGGGGCGGTCGGATACGGTCACTGGATCACTCCTTTGACATGGACGGTTGGCCGGGCAGGCAGGAGGGGGCAGGTGCGTCCAGGATCACGACGGACTCGCCGGGCAGCTCCAGGGTGTCCGGACCCACCACGATACCTGTATCGGACTGGAGCAGGAGGTGACCGGCCGCGGCGCCCGGGCACGCCAGCCGTTGCGGGGCAGGGTGCAGGTTGCACACCACCCGCAGTCCCGACCGGTGCACGATCAACCAGCGTGCCGCCTCGTCGAAATGCGCCTCGATCGCCTCCAGACGGTCGTCGCCGAACGCCGAGTGGGCATGCCTCAGGGCGATCAGGGCCCGGTACCACTGCAAGATGTCGGCATGCGGCTCGCGTCCGAGCTCGTCCCAGTCCAGGCGGGATTGTTCGAAGGTCTCGATGGATTGCGGGTCCGGGACGTTGCCGGGATCGGTGCCCCGGCGGAAGGCCGCGAACTCGCGCTGGCGGCCTTCGGTCACCGCGCGCCCCAGGTCGGTGTCCGTGTGATCGGTGAAATACAAAAACGGCGTCGCGGCCGCCCATTCCTCCCCCTGGAACAGCATGGGCACGAAGGGACTGGTCATCACCAGGGCTGCGCCAATCTTCAGTAGTCCCGGCGAGACGCCTTCACTGATTCGGTCCCCCAGGGCCCGATTGCCAATCTGGTCGTGGTTTTGCAGGCAGCCGATGAAACGCCGTCCGGGCAGGTCGGAGGCCGGTCGCCCGTGGGTACGCCGGCGGTAGTGGGAGTAGCGCCCGTCATAGACGAGGCCGCGCGTCAGCGCCCGGGCGACATCCGCGAGGCGTCCGAAGTCCGCGTAGTACCCGTCGGATTCCCCGGTCAGCAGGGCATGCAGTGCGTGATGGAAGTCCTCGTTCCACTGCGCGTCCAGCCCGTAGCCGCCGGCCTCGACCGGCCGTGCCACGCGCGGGTCGTTGCGGTCGTTCTCCGCGATCACCACCAGGTGCCGCCCGCGCGCGCGCCCGAGGCGTTGCACCTCGGTGGCGAGCTGCTCGATGAAATGGGTGGCCGAGGTATCGACAATCGCGTGTACCGCGTCGATGCGCAGGCCGTCGATGTGGTAGTCGCGCAGCCACATCAGGGCGTTGTCGACGAAGAAGCGGCGCACGGGGTCACTGTCCGGGCCGTCGAGGTTCATCGCGTCGCCCCAGGGGGTTTGGTAGTGGTCGGTGAAATAGGGGCCGAACTGCGCCAGGTAGTTGCCGTCCGGCCCGAGGTGGTTGTAGACCACGTCCAGCAGCACCGCGATGCCGCGGCGGTGGCAGGCATCCACCAGCCTTTTCAGGCCATCGGGGCCCCCGTAGGCGTGGTGCGGTGCGTACAGGTCGACCCCGTCGTAGCCCCAGCCGCGCTCGCCGGGGAATGCCGCCACCGGCATCAGCTCCAGGTGGGTGATGCCGAGGTCGACCAGGTGATCGAGGTGGTCGATTACGCCGTCGAAGCTGCCTTCCGGGGTAAAAGTGCCGACGTGGATCTCCTGGATCACCGCCGCGGCCAGCGGCGGCGCCTGCCAGCCGGCGTCGTTCCAGACGAAGCGGGAATGCTCCAGCCAGCACGACGGGCCGTGCACGCCCTGTGGCTGCCAGGCGGAGCGCGGGTCGGGGAACGGGCCGTTGCCGTCGACGCGGAAGGCATAGTCGCTGCCGTGCACCACCCGCGAGGTCTGCAGCGACCACCAGCCGTCCGCGCGGCAGTCCATTGGCATGCGGCTGCCACCGCACTCCAGTTCGACCTGATGCGCCTCGGGGGCCCACACGCTAACGGTGGTCATGACGTGGCCTCCTCGCGTTCGAGCAGGGCCACCGGAAACGCATCGAGGATCTCCGCGACCGGGTAGTCGCCGCCTTGCAACGCCGCGCCGGACAGGCGGTTGTGCCAAGTGCCGGGTGGAACCGCAAGCCGGGTGCCGCCCCAGTCGCCCGCCAGCCCGAGTGTCAGGCGCGGCACCAGCACCAGCGCCCCTTCGCCGCGCAGGTAGGCGACCGCGTGCCCGGCGCGTTCGCCGCTGGCGCGCAGCGGGGTACAGGCCGCGTCCGGGCGGAACCACTCCGGGTGGCGGCGGCGCAGGGCCAGGGCCTGGTGCACCACCCACTGCTTGGGCAGGCCCTCGTCGCCGCGGGCGTTGATCTGTGCCGGCGAGAGGTGCGCGAGTTCCTCCAGCAGGCGGGTCCGCGTGTCGAAGTCCACCGGGCGGCGATTGTCCGGGTCGACCAGGCTCAGGTCCCACAGCTCGCTGCCCTGGTAGATGTCCGGGATGCCCGGTGCGGTGAGCTTGATCAGGGTCTGCGCCAGACTGTTGGTGCGGCCGGGGCCGACCAGTGGCTGCAGGAACGACTCCAGCGATTCGCGAAACCCCGGGTCGTCCAGGGTGCCGGCCACGAAATCGCGCAGGGCCTGCTCGTAGTCCTCCTGCGGATGGGTCCAGCTGGTGTGCTGCTTGGCCTCGCGTGCGGCCTTTTCCATGTAGGCCGTCATGCGCTCGGCGTCGATCGGCCAGGCACCGACCAGCGTCTGGTAGTACAGGTACTCGGTGGCCGGGTCCGGCCACCCACCACTGCGGTGGCGGGCGTTGTGACGCATCCAGCGACGCACGCTCCTGGCCCAGGCCTCCGGCATCTCGGAGAGCAGCAGAAGGCGAGCGCGTACGTCCTCGCTGCGCTTGGTGTCATGGGTCGAGGTGGCCAGCATCGCCTCGGGGTGCAGCGCCCGGGCCCGGGCGCTGGCCTCGTGGAATTCGTCCACCGACAACCCGAAGCTTCCCGGGTCGCCGCCGACCTCGTTGAGTGCCGTCAGGCGGTGGAAGCGGTACAGCGCGGTATCCTCCACGCCCTTGGCCATCGCCGGGCCTGTCAGCTGCTGGAAGCGCAGGGCGAGCTCGGTCTCGCGCTCGCCGGGGATGCGTAGCAGGAGCAGGTTGCGCAGGAACTGCAGCAGCTCGCTGTCCAGCTCCGGGCGGCGCTCGGCGGCCTGCTGGATCGCGGTCTCCACGCAGCCGACGTCGGCCGCCGTCACGCCGCCTTCGCGTGGGGTGACATAGGTGCGGTAGACCGGGAAGCAGGCCGCCGCCTCCAGCAGGGCGAGGTACAGCTCGTGACGGGTGTAGTCGCGGTGGCGGCGGTGGCGTTCGCAGATATCCACGAACAGCGAGCTCAGGCGATTGAGTTCGCTGCCGAGCAGGTCCTTGAGTATCTGTCGCTTGGATTCGTAGATCAGTCCCGGGTAGTCGGCCTCCTCGCCGGTGAGCTCCGCGAACAGCCGTGTCAGCGGGGTCTCGCCGGCCGGGTCCGCGAACAGCCCCTGCACGCGGTTGAGGAAGTCGTAGCCGGTGGTGCCGGCGATTGGCCAGTCGTCCGGCAGCTGCTCGCCGGGCTCGAGGATCTTCTCGGCGACGATCCAGGTGTCCGGACAGGCGCGGTGCAACTGGCTGAAGTACTGCCGGGGGTCGCGCAGTCCGTCCGGGTGGTCGACCCGCAGGCCGTGCACCGAGCCTTCCGCCACCCAGCGGACCGGCAACGCATGCAGGGCCTGGAAGACCTCCTCCTTCTCCTGCCGCAGCCCGGCCAGGTCGTTGATGTCGAAAAACCTCCGGTAGCCAAGGTCGCGGCCGGCGGTGCGCCACCAGGCCAGCCGGTAGTTCTGCTTCTCGATCAGCGCATCCAGGGCATCGGGGTCGGCGTTGATCCGCTCGACCTCGGTCGCGATCGCCTCGGCGGCCGCCGGGTTCTGGCGGGTCGTGTCGTCCAGAAGCTGGCGGATCACGTCCTGGTCGCGGTGGCGCCGTTGCACCGAATGGTGTGCGATCAGATGCGGCTGTGGCAGGCGTGCACAGGATTCCGCGAGAAAGCCCAGCAGTTCGATACCCGTGGCGCGACAGGCGCGGGCGAGCAGCTCGTTGAGCGAGGAGGGGTCTAGCGGGAAGCGGTGCTCGTAATAGGCGAGGTCGAACAGCCCGGCGCCATATTGCAGGCGGATCTCGCCGGCCTCGAGGACACGGCCGTAATGATCGCCCAGCACCGGGAGCAGGACCTTGTTTGGCCAGCGCTCCTCCGAGGACTCCCAGTCGACGTCGAAGTACGTCGCAAACGGGCTGGACGGGCCGTTCTCCAGCACATCCCACCACCACGGGTTCTGGTCCCCGGCCACCGCCATGTGATTGGGCACGATGTCCAGTACCAGGCCCATCCCGGCCGCCGCCAGCGCCGCGCACAGGCGCTGGCGTGCTGGCTCGCCGCCAAGCTCTTCGTTGACGCGCGAGGGGTCGACCACGTCATAGCCGTGGGTGCTGCCGCGCACCGCCTGCAGGATCGGCGAAAGATAGACATGCGAAACCCCCAGCCGCGCGAGATAGGGAACAATCGCGGCAGCGTCGTCCAGCGTGAACCCCGGGTGCAGCTGCAGGCGACAAGTCGCGATTCGCTCGGGTTGGGCCTGTCGCCTCTCGCGGCCGTCCGCAGACCCCGCGCTTCCTGTACTGCTGATGGATCCCTGCATCGCCCTCCGTCCCGAAGGCAGACCGGCCGGGCAATCCGACCGCTAACCCGAATATGGACCACATCCCGAACGAAGGGAATCCGCATCGCCGGCCAACGCCCAGAAACTGGGGCACGGCCGTCGGGATGGACCGCATGGCAGGAGGCAGGAGCTTCGCGGGGTGATGGGGTAAGCTTCCGGCATACCCCCACCCATGCGAAGGAGCTCCCGTATGCGTCGAGCGCTGGTCCTGCCCGCCTGTCTGGTCTCGTTGTTTTCCGTTGCGCTGGTTTCCGGGAATGCCCACGCGGCCGGGGCCGCGATACTGGTCCTGGAGGGCGATGAGTACGTGCTGGAGATGGAGGTCTGTGATTTCTCGGGTGAGTCGGATGACCGCTACCAGACGCTGGTGGCGCGCGCGGATACGGATCGCGGCCCGCTGCGGGTATTTGCCTCGCGCAATGCGGTTGCGGGGATGCTGACGCACTCGGTGTCGCTGCAGTTTGGGGACTTTCGTGCGGGGGGCGAGGTGCTGGAGGCCAATCGGACCCGCATGGGCCAGCAGTGGATTAGTGCCGCCGGAGGGGCTGCCGAGCCGCTGCTCCAGATCGACGGAAGCGAACTGCAGGCCGACGGCCGATTCGTGGATATGGAGATGACGGGGGAGCCGGTGGACGGGCGCCTGACCGCAACCTGCGATCACCGATAGGGTTGGCGGGCCTATCGCTGCCGTTGCATTATTTTCGGTCTGTTGGGCGCGCACTCGCCTGACCACCTGACGTGTCGAGTTTCAGGAGGCGGCCGGAATGATCAAGGAGTCGGACTGGAAGCGGTTCAGCCGGTTGAAGGAAACCGCGCTGGATCGTTACTGCGAACGAGCCCTGGCCGATTGTCGGGCGACTATGGAACAGGACGACCGGTCGAATCACGAACGCTTTCTGGACCTGTACGAGCAAGTGCGCGAAGCGGACAAGCGGCTTGCGTTCATCTTCGATGGCCACGCCCGCTCGAAGGCGCTTGACCAGTTCACGTGCATGCGGCGCGAGGGGCTGATCGAGGATGCGGAGCTGGAAGCGTTTACCACGGAATTCGAGGAGAAGACCCGGCCGCAGGGCCCGTAGTCTCCAGCCGGGCCGGGCGCCCGATGAAACGGGCATTGCCCGTGAACGGATCGTGGCGTGCCGGGGCGCGGAAAGGCGAAGGCCCGGCGGGTGCCGGGCGTTCGGGGTGGATCAGGAGGCGAGTCGCTTGTACTTGACCCGGTGCGGCTGGTCGGCCGCGGCGCCCAGGCGCTTGTGGCGGTCCTCCTCGTACTCCTGGTAGTTGCCGTCGAAGAACACCACGTTGCCGTCTTCCTCGAACGCGAGGATATGCGTGGCGATGCGGTCGAGGAACCAGCGATCATGCGAGATCACGATCACGGAGCCGGGGAAGTCCAGCAGCGCCTCTTCCAGCGCGCGCAGGGTCTCCACGTCCAGGTCGTTGGTCGGTTCGTCGAGCAGCAGGAAGTTGCCGCCGCTTTGCAGTAGCTTGGCCAGGTGCACGCGGTTGCGCTCCCCACCGGAGAGATCCTTCATGCGCTTTTGCTGGTCGGTGCCCTTGAAGTTGAAGCGGCCGACGTAGGCGCGTGACGGCATCTGGAAGTTGCCGACCTGGATGATGTCCTGGCCGTTGGAGATCTCCTCCCAGACCGTCTTCTCGTCCTGCAGGGCATCGCGGCTCTGGTCGACATACGCCAGCTGCACGGTTTCGCCCAGTTCGATGGTCCCTTCGTCCGGTTGTTCCTGGCCGGCGATCATGCGGAACAGGGTGGTCTTGCCCACGCCGTTCGGGCCGATCACGCCGATCAGCGCACCGCGCGGAACGGAGAGAGACAGGCCCTGGTAGAGCACGCGATCGCCGAAGTGCTTGGACAGGTTGTCCACCTCCAGCACCTTGTCGCCCAGACGCGGGCCCGGCGGGATGTAGATCTCCTTGGTCTCGGAGCGCTTCTGGTAGTCGGTGGAGGCGATCTCCTCGAAGCGCTTCAGGCGGGCCTTGCTCTTGGCACCACGGCCCTTCGGGTTGGAGCGCACCCACTCCAGTTCGGATTCCATCGCCTTCACGCGGGCCGCCTCGGACTTTTCTTCCTGCTTCAGGCGCTTTTCCTTCTGTTCCAGCCACTGCGAGTAGTTGCCCTGGAACGGGATGCCTTGGCCACGGTCCAGCTCGAGGATCCAGCCGGCCACATTGTCGAGGAAGTAGCGGTCATGGGTCACCGCAACCACGGTGCCCTGGAACTCCTGCAGGAAGCGCTCCAGCCAGGCCACGGATTCGGCGTCCAGGTGGTTGGTCGGCTCATCGAGGATCAGCATGTCCGGGTTGGACAGCAACAGCCGGCACAGCGCCACACGGCGGCGTTCCCCCCCGGAGAGGTTCTTCACGTCGGCATCCCACGGCGGCAGGCGCAGGGCGTCGGCAGCCACCTCCAGCTTTCGCTCCAGGTTGTGGCCGTCGGCGGCCTCGATCTTCGCCTCCAGCTCGCCCTGCTTCGCGGCCAGGGCGTCGAAGTCGGCCTCCGGCTCGGCATAGGCGGCATACACCTGATCCAGCTCGGCCAGGGCTTCCTTGACCGGGGCCACGGCCTCTTCCACGTTGCCGCGGACATCCTTGTTCTCGTCGAGCTGCGGCTCCTGCGACAGGTAGCCGATGTGGATGCCCGGCTGCGGGCGCGCCTCGCCGACAATGTCGGTATCCACGCCTGCCATGATGCGCAGCAGGGTAGATTTGCCCGCGCCGTTGTAGCCCAGCACGCCAATCTTGGCGCCCGGGAAGAAATTCAGGTTGATGTCCTTGAGGATGTACTTCTTCGGCGGGACGATCTTGCCCACGCCGTTCATGGTGAAGATGTACTGCGCCATGGTGCTCCTGCGACGAATTCGGTTTGGATGAGGGGGCTGGCCACTCGTGGCCCGCGCTGGGTCGGCACTTTACCATCCCAAGGGGGTCAGGGGCGTGTCTCGCGGACTGCCAGGGTTCCACCGCGGGCGGTCCCCGCAACTCCGCGATCCTTGTAGGTGTGTGTCGAATGAAGCGATCAAGGCGTTCAACGAGCGGGCGGGGGGACTGGCACGCCCTGGAAAGCTCGGGTCGTCCCATGAATCGAGGAGCGCAGCGGCCCTGCGACGGTGCCACATGCGACTGCGCCTCCTTTCTGCCACCCGGGACTGGACCCGGAGGCATCAAGCCGGGGCTCGAGGAATATCGGCGCGAAAGCCCCAATACTCGGAATGCTGGACGGCACAGGCTCAGCGCAAGCTGCTACCATTCATGCAATGAGAAGGTATCAAAGGGGGCGCGCGCACCAGGCCTTGCGCAGGGGCACGGTGCCCGCGCACAAGGCGCTGGATCAGCACCGGTTGATGCAGCGGCTGACCGGTAGCGAGCTTACCCGCGAGCAGTACGCGGAATCGCTTGCGGCCATGTGCCGACCGCATGCCCGACTGGAGCGGCGGGTTCATGCAAGCCGCCATCATGCGGAGTCGGGATTTGAGCTGTTACCACGTCTCGCGCGATTGGAAGCGGACCTGGTCGCGTTGGGCCAGCCCGTCCCTCCGGTCTCGCAGACGCCGCCGGACCTTTCGGATGGACGTGCGGCCTGGTGGGGCCGGGTTTATGTACTGGAGGGATCGCGTCAGGGCAGTGCGGTGATTGCCCGGTGCATTCGTTCCAACCTGGGCGATACGGTGCCTTGCCGTTTTTTCGGTGAGACCATCGTGCCCGACGACTTTGGTCGCTTGCTGGCGACGCTCGAGCGCGAGCTGGAAGTCGAGGACGCTCTCGCGCAGGCTGTAGCAGGCGCCCGAGAGGCGTTCGCCGACTACAAGGCCGAGCTGGATGCCTTCGACAGCAGGAAACGCGCTGTCGAAATGCGATAAATTCATTGCCCGCTGTCACTCCGCGAAGGAGATGAAGGATATGGACGAGCCGGAACTGGATGCCGCGCTCGAGGCTTGCGACCGTGAGCCGGTGCATATCCCGGGAGCGATTCAGCCGCATGGTGCGCTGGTTGCCATGGACGAGCAGCTCCAGGAGGTTCGCCAGGTCAGCGCCAACCTCGAAGCCATCCTCGGTGTGGCGCCGGCCGATGCCCTTGCCATGACACCCGAGCGGATGTTCACTCGCCGCTGGCTCGATCAGATCCGCATCCAGCTCGATTCACGGAACCGTTACGGTGCGCTGATCGTGTCGCTGCGTAGCCGTGGCCGGTCGCAGCGTTTTCGCCTGCTGTCGTATCGCAGTGGTGCGCGCGTGGTGGTCGAACTCGAACCGATTTCCGGCAATCCCGAACGCTGGCTGTTCGGCGCGATGGCCGACTGGCAGACCGAGCTGTCCGGACACACGACCCGTGACGGGCTGCTGCGCGCGCTTACCGCCCTGGTGCGCGAACTGGCCGGCTACGATCGGGTGATGATCTATCGGTTCGACGAGGACTGGAACGGCAGCGTCGTCGCCGAAAGCCTGGCCGACGGTGCCGACACCTACCTGGGTCACCACTTTCCGGCCAGCGACATTCCCGCCCAGGTGCGGCAGCTCTACAGCATCATGCGGGTGCGCGACATCCCGGATGCTTCGGCGGCAGCCGTGCCGCTCGTCCCGACAAGCGACCCGGTCGACGCTTCTCCCCTCGATCTTTCGTGCGGCATCCTGCGGGCGGTCGCACCGATCCATGTCACCTACCTGGCCAACATGGGCGTGGTCGCCTCGATGTCGATCGCCCTGCACCTCGATGGACGGTTGTGGGGGTTGCTGGCCTGCCATGCAGCGGCACGCAATATCCTGTCGCCGGCGTTGCGTGATGCCCTGCGCGCCATGGTGCAGACCACCTGTGTTCAGCTCGAATTGGTCCAGGCCCGCGAGGAGGCCGCGCTGATTCAACGGGCCAACGACAGTCGTGACGTCCTGGTCGATCAGCGTGGGGAGTTTCCCGAACCGGAAGAACTGCTGGCAAGCCACGGCAAGGAATGGTTGCGGATCTTCCGGGCCAGTGGCGCGGTTCTGGCCGCCGGTGATCAGAGCGCCGGCGTGGGCACGGTGCCGGATGCGGAATCGATCGACGGGATCGTCGCCTGGTTGAACAGGCATCACTCCGGCGATCTGGCCTGGTCATCGCGAGAACTCGGCCGGACCGAACTGGGAAGGTTCTGCGAACCCGCCCGGGCCTCGGGCTTGCTGGCGGTACCGCTGCCGATCCGGAACCCGCGTGACGCCTGGCTGCTGTTCTTTCGATCAGAGAAGGCCGAAACGCGCATCTGGGCGGGCAACCCCGAAAAGACACTCGACCGACAAAGTGGGCGAATTTCGCCGCGCGAGAGCTTCGCCTCCTGGAAGGAAATCGTGCGCGGACAGAGTGTCCCGTGGCAATCGGCGGAGCTGCGTGCGGCGACCGACCTGGCCAGCGATCTGGCCGTGCTGATCGCGGCCGGCGAAATCAGTCAGCTTAACCAGCGGCTCGAGCGCCTGGCCACCCGTGACCATCTCACCGGCCTGTGGAACCGCTACCGCATGGAGGAGGCGATCGACCAGGAGGTCGCCGTGGCCGAACGCTACGGGCGACCTTGCGCGCTGGTCATGTTCGATATCGACCATTTCAAGCGCTTCAACGATACCTGGGGTCACGATGCCGGTGACGAAGTGCTGGTCACGGTGGCGCGGACCGTCTCGACCTTCATGCGCGATGCCGATCTTGCGGGTCGCTGGGGCGGTGAAGAATTCCTCGTACTGGCTGCCAATACCGGTCTCGAGGGTGCAACCCGCCTGGCAGAACGGTTGCGCGCGGCGATCGCGGGCCTGGAGATCCGTGACTACGGCAGTGTGACCGCCAGTTTCGGCGTGGCGGTATACCGGGAGGGTGATCAGAGACGCGGAATCGTCAAGCGTGCTGATCTGGGTCTGTATGCCGCCAAGGAGGGCGGGCGCAACCGGGTAGAAGTCAGCGCGGGTTGAAGCCGCAATCCCTCCAGATCGGATTTCCCCTGGTTATGGCGTTCCTGCGCAGCACCGGGATTTACTGGTGCGGGTTGAAGCCGCGGCGGCGCAGGAAGGCCTTTTCCAGCTCGACGAGGGTGAACAGGACGATCCCGAACACGAGGATGCGGCCCCATTCCTCCAGGCCGATGGCGGTGGTGCCGAACAGGAACTGCAGCGGTGGGGCGTAGGTAAACATGCCCTGTAGCAGGATCAGGGCGCCGACGGCGATCAGCACGGGGCGGCTGCCGAACAGGCCCTCGCGATTGCAGGACGGTTCCAGGATGTAGCGGCTGTTGAACAGGAAGAACAACTGGCCCATGACCAGGGTGTTGATCGCCACGGTGCGGGCGAATTCGTCGGCCACGCCCTGTTGTTCCAGCCACAGGAAGTGGCCGAAGGTGCCGGCGACCAGCAGTGCCGAGACGAACCCCACGCGCCAGATCAGGAAGCCGGACAGCAGGGGGGTGCGCGGCGGGCGTGGAGGGCGCTGCATCACGCCGGGTTCGGTCGGTTCGAAGGCCAGCGCCAGCGCCAGGGTCACGGCGGTGACCATGTTCACCCACAGCACCTGCACCGGGGTCAGCGGCAGCGTCAGGCCGAGCAGGATGGCGGCGACGATGGTGAAGGCCTGGCCGCCGTTGGTGGGCAGCAGAAACAGGATGGCCTTCTTCAGGTTGTCGTAGACCGTGCGGCCTTCTTCCACCGCGTTGGCGATGGAAGCGAAGTTGTCGTCGGCCAGCACCATCTCGGAGGCCTCGCGCGCGGCCTCGGTGCCCTTGATGCCCATGGCGATCCCGACATCCGCGCGTTTGAGCGCCGGGGCGTCGTTGACGCCGTCGCCGGTCATCGCCACCACCTCGTGATGGCTCTGGATGGCGCGCACCAGGCGCAGCTTGTGCTCGGGCGTGGCGCGGGCGAACACGTCCACGTGGCGGACCTGCTCCTCCAGCTCTTCGTCGGTGGCGTTCTCCAGTTCGTGGCCTACCACCACGCCGCCCTCGGTGCGGATGCCCAGTTCGTCGGCGATGGCGCGCGCGGTGACGCCGTGATCGCCGGTGATCATCTTTACGCGGATGCCGGCTTCCTGGCAGTGGGCCACTGCCTTGATGGCCTCTTCGCGGGGCGGGTCGATGATGCCGCAGACGGCGACCAGGGTGAGACCGCCATCCTCGATGTCGGCAAACTCCAACTCCCGGCGATGATCCTCCATGCTCCGCGTGGCCAGGGCGAGCAGGCGCTGGCCGCGCGCGGCGACGCCGTCCATCCACTGCTGCCAGTGTTCGGCGTCCAGGGGCTCTTCGCCGTCGGCGGTGCGCTGGGTGCTGCAGACGGCCAGCACGCGTTCCGGCGCGCCCTTCAGGAAGACGAATGCCCCGCCTTCGTGATCGTGATGCAGGGTCGCCATGAACTTGTAGGACGACTCGAAGGGGATCACGTCGTCGCGTACATAGCGCTCGTTGACCTCCTTCGGGTCCAGCCCGCCCTTCATCGCCGCAGTGATCAGCGCCCCCTCGGTGGGGTCCCCCTCCATGGTCCAGGCGTCGTCCTTCGGGTAGACCTCGGCATCGTTGCACAGCAGGATGCCGCGCAGGATCTCCGCGAGCAGCGGGTCGGATTCCGGATCGGCCTCCTGGCCGTCGCGGGTAATCCCGCCGTGCGGCTCGTAGCCGACCCCGGTCAGTTCGTACTCCGCCGCGGTGGTGACGATGCTCTTCACCGTCATCTCGTTGCGGGTCAGGGTGCCGGTCTTGTCCGAGCAGATGGTGGTGACCGAGCCGAGGGTCTCCACCGCCGGCAGGCGGCGGATGATCGCGTGGCGCGCGGCCATGCGCTGTACCCCGATCGCCAGGGTGATGGTCATGATCGCGGGCAGGCCCTCGGGGATGGCCGCGACCGCGAGGCTGACCGCCGCGAGGAAGGTCTCCACCAGGTCGTAGTCGCGCACCCAGAAGCCAAAGGCGAAGGTGGCCGCGGCCAGTATGCCGATCGCCACCGACAGCCAGCGGCCGAACTGCGCGATCTGGCGCAGCAGCGGCGTCGTCAGGGTCTCCACCTCGCCGATCAGGGTGGAGATGCGTCCGATCTCCGTATCGGCCCCGGTGCCGATCACCACGCCGCGCCCCTGGCCGAAGGCGACGAGTGTGCCGGAATACGCCATCGAGACGCGGTCGCCGAGGTCGGCCTCTGGCTCCACCGGGGCGGTCTGCTTCTCGCTGGCGACCGATTCGCCGGTCAGCGCGGCCTCGTCGATGCGCATGTTGTGCGCCCCGGTCAGGCGCAGGTCCGCCGGGACGCGGTCTCCCGCCTGCAGGTAGACGATGTCGCCGGGGACCAGCTCTTCCGCAGGGATACTCCGGCGCTGGCCGTCGCGCAGCACCTGCGCCTTCGGCGAGAGCATCTGGCGGATTGCATCCAGCGCCTTTTCCGCCTTGCCCTCCTGGATGTGGCCGATGATCGCGTTGATCAGTACCACGCCCAGGATCACGCCGGTATCCAGCCAGTGCCCGAGGAAAGCGGTGCCGATGGCCGCGGCGATCAGTACGTAGATCAGCACGTTGTGAAACTGCAGCAGGAAACGCCGGATGGGTCCGGTGCGTGCGGTTTCCGGCAGGCGATTGGGGCCGACGTCCTGCAGCCTTTGTTCGGCATCCGGAGACTTGAGCCCGTGCTCGTCCACCTCCAGGCGCTTGAGGACCTCGTCGGTCTTCAGGGCGTGCCAGTCGAGGGATGGGTCACGATTGCTCATGCGTCTACCGTCAAGGTGGCGGCGGGGCCGTTCCGGATTTGCCTATCATGCGCTGCGCAGGTCGCGCTGTCAGGACTACGCCCGCCCGTTCGGGCGGAATTTTCCCACTGCTACTGAGTCTATTGGATCACGCTAACCACCCAGGAGGTTCCCCATGTCCCGTTGGATCGCCACGGCCGCCCTTGCGGCCGCAGCATTGTTGGTGGCCTCGGCCGCTCAAGCCGCGGAGAAGGTCACGCTGGAACACGATGATCTGACCCTGGTCGGGCATATGAAGGAAGGCATGGGGGCGAGCCCCTCCGACGGTGTGGTGCTGATGCTGCACGGCACCCTGGCGCACGGGCGCATGGAGGTGATGGCGGGGGTGCAGGACCTGCTGGCCGAGCACGGACTGAACTCCCTGTCGATCAACCTGAGCTACGGGATCGATGCACGTGAAGGGATGTTCGAGTGTGACGCCCCGGTGCGTCACGGGGTCGACGATCACCTGCAGGAGGTCAGCCTGTGGCACGAATGGCTGCAGGACGAAGGCTACGGTCCAGTCACCCTGTTCGGGCACTCCCGTGGCGCCAATCAGGTCGCCCGCTACCTGATCGAGCACGACCCGGACGGCATCCGCGCCCTGGTGCTGGTGGCGGCTTCCACCTTTGACGAGGATGAGGCTGCGGCGGATTTCGAGGAGCAAAGCGGCCTGCCGCTGCAGGTGATGCTGGATCGTGCCCGCGAACTGCAGCGCATGAACCAGGAAGAGACCCTGATGGAGGACGTGCGCTTCCTCTATTGCGAGGAGCTGGACGTGACCCCGCGCGCCTTTCTTGGCTACTACGAACCGACCCGCCAGAACGATACCCCTTCGGTGATCCGCGGGATGCAGATTCCGACGCTGGTGATCGTCGGCTCCGAGGATGACGTGGTGCCGGACCTGCCGCAGAAGGTCGAGGCGGTGAAGGACAGCGGCGACATCACCCTGATGACCGTGGACGGTGCCGATCACTTCTTCCGCGACTTCTTCGCGGATGACGTGGCCGATTTCACCGCGGACTTCATCGATCAGAACTGATCGGTAAGCCCTCAAGAACAAGTCGGCGCTAGTGCAAGGCCGGCCCGGGAATTCCCCGGGCCGGCCTTTTTCGTGCCCGTGTTAGGGGCTATCCGACCAGCAACGTCAGGTAGAGCCCGAGCATCGCGGCGGAGAACAGCAGCCCGATGGTCTCCCATCGCGTCAGGACGCGTTCGGCGTCTTCCAGACGCTGGCGCAGTTTCAGGCGCAGTAGCCGCAGGCGTGCCGGCATCCGGTGCGGCCGGGGTGGTCGCAGGGCCAGGCTTCGGTGGGTACGGCGGGCGGCACTCCAGGCGGCATCGGCCAGCACGGCCAGATCGCCCTCCGGCACGCGTGGGGTCTCGCGGTCACGGATCAGCCGGTAGGCGATGCCGGCGAGGACGAGCCCCAGGGCGATCGGCCACAGCAGGGCCAGGCCATACAGATCCCGTGGCTCGACGGGCAGGCCGCCGGGCCCGACGACCAGGACCCCGAACGGGAGCAACAACCCCGTCAGTGCAAGCGCGCCCCAGGCCCACCACCGGTGCCGGTCAAGTCCGTTGGCGGGTGCCCGCAGCCCGGCCTGCCAGCACCACAGGAAACGCAGCAGCAGTACGGTGGTGCCCGCTGCGGCGAGGGTCAGCAGCAACTCCGTATGCGCCAGCCAGCCGGGCAGCGCGTCGGGGGCCAGCGGGCCCTTTAGCGTGTTCTTGGCCAGCGCGCCGCTGGTGAACGGCAACCCGGCCAGCGCCAGGGCCGGCAACAGGGTGAACAGGACAAACGCGGCCCGGGCCAGGCGCGTACCGGGCCATTGGTTCTGCATGCCCGCCGTCAGGAACAGCGCGCCCTTCGCCAGGCCGTGGTGAACGGCGTACAGCGTGACGGCGGCCAGCAGCCAGCCGCGCGCCTCCGGCAGCAACAGGGCCAGGCCTATGCCGACCGTCATCAGTCCCATCTGCGAGATGCTGGAGTAGGCGAGGATGGTCTTCGGTCGTACCTGTAGGACGCCCACCAGGACCCCGAGGAAGGCCGCTGCCAGGCCCAGCAGGACCAGGGTCTCGCCCAGCACTGCATGCCCGGTGGCGTCGAGCGGCAGCAACCGCATCCAGCCCAGCAGCCCGGCCTTGATCATCGCCCCGGACAGCACGGCGCTGGCCGGCACGGGGGCCGCCGGGTGGGCCAGGGGCAGCCAGGAGTGCAGCGGCAGCATGCCGGCCTTGATCCCCAGGCCTACGACCAGCAGTGCGAGCGCCCAGCCCTCGGGGCGGGCCGCTGCCACCGCCGCCAGGCTGGATTGCCCTGCGGCGTGGACGGCCAGGAGCAGGCCCGCGAGCAGCAGGACCTCGCCCAGTACCGCGAGGATCAGGTACACCCGCCCGGCGCGCCACGCCTCCGGCTTTCCGGAGTGGACCACCAGCCCGTAGGCGGAGAGGCTCATCAGGGAGAAAAACAGGTAGAACGATGCCGCGTCCTGCGCGAGGACCAGGCCCAGATTCCCGGCCAGGGCCAGCAGCCAGAACACGTAAAAGCGCTCGCGCCGGACGTCGTCACGCCGCTCGCCGAGGGCGAATAGTCCGGCTGCCAGCCAAAGGCCTGCAGTCAGGGCCAGAAACGCCCGCCCGGTTGGGTCGACGGCCAGGTGGGTCCCCATCAGCAGGCTATCGAAGGTCGCCTCCAGCCCGGTCGGGGCCAGGGCGGCGAGCAGCAGCCCGGGGAGCGCGGCCCAGGGGACCAGGCGGTTCAGCCGCGCCTGCCCCGGGCGCAGGCCGATGAATACCGCCAGCAGCAACGGCAGCAGTGGGACGGCGAGCAGGAGGATGCTGCTCACAGCCCGAACTCCGGCAGCGAATAGTCGCGCCGCACGATCAGGCTGACCCAGCCCAGCGGGCTCAGCCCCAGCCCGGCGAAGAGTCCCACCAGCAGGCCCAGAGCAGCGGTGAAGACTACCGGAAACAGCAGCATCCAGTGGGTCTCGAAGCGGGTCGGCCCGGCATGCGCCTGCAGCGGTTCGTGCCACGGCTCGCGGCGCTCACCGAGCCAGCCACGGATCACCGGCGGCAGGAAATAGGCGGCGTTCAGCAGGCTGCTGAGGACCAGCACGCCCAGCACCCAGGGCATGCCGGCCTCCAGCGCCCCCAGCCCGAGATGCCACTTGGTCACGAATCCCGCCAGCGGTGGCAGGCCGATCATACCCAGCGCCCCGAGGGTGAAGGCGAGCATGGTCAGCGGCATGCGCCGGCCGACCCCGTCGAGCTCGCTGATGCGGTGGATGCCGAGGGTCTCGGCGAAGTTGCCGGCGCAGAAGAACAGGGTGATCTTGGTGATGCCCTGATGCACCAGATGCACCAGCCCGCCGATGATGCCCAGCGGCCCGGCCAGCGCCACGCCGAGGATGATGTAGGAGACCTGGCTGATGGTGGAGAAGGCCAGGCGCTGTTTCAGGTCGTCCGTGCGCAGGGCCTGGATGGAACCGTAGACAATGGTGATCGCCGCCACCACCAAAAGCCCGGCGGTCAGGCCCAGTTCGATGGCCAGCTCGGTTCCATAGACGTCGTTGACGACGCGGATGATGCCGAAGGCGCCGGCCTTGACCACGGCCACGGCGTGCAGCAGCGCGCTCACCGGCGCCGGCGCGACCATCGCAATGGGCAGCCACGAATGCAGCGGCACCAGCGCCGCCTTCACCCCGAAGCCGATCATCAGCAGCACGAACAGGATCTGGAGGGTGGTCGCGTGCGTCTCCGCGAGACCGTCCAGGTACCCGCCCGGGGTGAAGCCCTCGGCTCCGGCCAGGAGCGTGAGCCAGACAATCGCCGTGAACAGCACCAGCCCGCTGGTCAGCGTGTAGGCGAGATAGAGCCGTCCGGCCCGCAGCGCCGCCGGCGTACCGCGATGGACCACCAGCGGCCAGGTCGCCAGCGTCAGGATCTCGTAGAAGATCAGGAAGGTGATCAGGTTGCCGGACAGGGCAATGCCCACCGTGGCACTGACGCACAACGAGAAGAACCCGAAGAAGCGGCTGCGCCGGGGCGAACCCTCCAGGTAGCCGATCGCGTAGACGGTGGTCACGAACCACAGCACGGCCGAAAGACTGGCGAATAGCAGCGACAACGCATCGGCGGCCAGGACCAGGTCGATGCCCGGCATCAGCGGCAGGCTGAAGCGGTATTCGTCGCCGCGCAGCACCCCGGCCAGCAGGACTCCGACCAGTGCCAGCTTGGTGCCGGCGCCACCCAGGTTCAGCGCGGTACGCAGGCCTTGGCGATGCTCGGGCAGGAAAAAGATCGCGATCCCCGGCCCGAGGGAGCTGAACAGGATCGCGAGCAGCAGCCAGCCGCCGTCCATCAGGGGGCCCCCGGCGTCAGCGCGAGCGTGTTGAGGGTCAGCGTCCCGGCCAGTCCGGCGAGCGCCGCGACAGTCGCCAGGCCCAGCGGTACCCAGTCCATCCACGGCGAGACCGCTTCGCCGGCGTCCGCACGTCCGCGCTGGAAGGACGGGGCCACCATGCGCAGCACGTAGGCCGCCGCGAGCAGGCCGCCGCCGGCGATCGCCAGCACCCACAGCACGCCGATGACGCTACCGGCCAGGACCGTGCCCAGGCCGGCCTCCAGGAGCAGGTACTTGGCGATGAATCCGCCGGTGAACGGCAGCCCCATCAGGCTGACGCCGGCCAGCCCCAGGGCGAAGACCGTGCGCGGCCGCGCCCGCAGTACATCGCCGAGATCGGCCAGCCGATCATGCCCGGCGGCGTGCTGCAGCGTGCCGGCCGCCAGGAAGACCGAGGCCTTGGCCAGCGCGTGGACGACCGCGAAGAACACCACCACCCGCCAGGCACCCGGATCCACCAGCATCAGCGGGAAGGCCACCAGCAGATAACCGAACTGGGCCACGGTGGAATAGGCCACGATCGATTTGAGGCGGCCGGCGCGCAGGGCCTGCAGCGAGCCCCAGACCAGCGCCGCCACGCCGAGCATCCCGACGAGGATGCCGAAGGCCGGGGTGGCCAGCGGGGCGAACACGCCCATCCACAGACGCAGGATCAGATAGAACGACCCGGTGACCACCAGCCCTGAGAGCACCGCGCTGACCGGCGCCGGGGCCGAACCGTGGGCCGGCGCCAGCCAGACATGCAGTGGGAACAGCGCAGCCTTGAGCATGAGCCCGGCGGTCATCAGTACGGCAGCCATGCGTTCTGTGGGGCCCGCCTCGGTGCGCGTCTCCAGCAGCAGCAGGTCGAGGACCCCGTGCTCTCCGAACAGCAGCACCACCCCCATCAGGAAGCTCAGCGAGCCGAGGATGTTGACCAGCAGATAGCGCACCGCGCCGGAGACCGCGGCGGCCGTTCCGGTGAAGGCGACCAATGCCACTGCCGACAGCGAGACCACCTCCAGCGTGATGTACAGGTTGAAGGCATCGCCGGAGAGAAACAGCATGTTCAGGCCGGCCCACAGCCAGAGCCACAAGGGCCAGAATTGGCGCCGCTCGATGCGATCATGCACATAGCCCAGGCTGTAGAGGCTGGTCGCAAGCCCCACGACGGCCGTCAGCACCAGCAGGGTCATGGACAGCCCGTCCAGATGCAGCATCAGGCCCAGTGGCGCCTCCCAGCCCCCCAGTGCCACCCGCGTCGCGGCGGCCTCCGGAACCGGTCCGGCGTTCAGGAACAGCGCGCTCAGACCGAGCACCCAGGCCGTGATCGCGAGCGCCCCCAGCAGGCCGACGCGATGGGCCTGGCGCGGCCAGGCCGTCGCCAATACGGCCACTACCAGCGACAGCGCGACCAGCCCGGCGATCGCCGCCGGGAGCCACTCGGCATTTGCCGGGGTCACGAGGGCCGATCCTCGTCCGAGGCGGCGGGGCCGCCGTCGGCGTGATGTTCGCCGCGCGAGATGTCTTCCACCGGGGCGTCGTCGTCCGGTGGCCCGGGGAGCATCACTGCATGGCCCGTCAGCCGCGTCAGGTGCACCACCAAAGCCAGGGCGAAGGCGGTCGCGCTGACCGCGACCACGATGCCGGTCAGGGTCAGGGCCTGCGCCACCGGGTCCGGCGGGCCCTCGCCGCGGGCGGCCACACCCAGCAGCACCATGAACACGCCCGAGCCCATGATGTTCAGGGCCAGGATGCGCAGGACCAGATGGTGCCGGCGGATCAGCCCGTACAGCCCCAGGGCAAACAGGATGGCGCCAGCGGTGGGGTACAACAGGCCCGGTGCCAGCGTTTCGGCCAGGCCGTTCATGCGTCGTCCCCGGCCGGGCGCCCGGCCACGAACAGGGCCACCAGGGCCAGTGCGATGGACAGCGTCGCCGCGACCTCGATCAGGAGGATTAGCGGGTAGGCCCAGGCGTCCGCATAGCCGAGAAAGCCGTGTCCGGCCACGAGGCCGTACAGCCCCACCAGCAGGAACAGGGCGACGCCGGCGGTCAGGCCCAGGCGCAGTGGCACCCCCGGCGCCATCGGCAGCTGGCGGGGCCGCGCCAGTACCAGCAGGATCCCGGCTGCACCGAGGATGGCCCCGGCCTGGAAGGCCCCGCCGGGGGCGTGGCTCCCGGCCCACAGCACGTACACCCCGGTGACGATCGCGACCGGGACCAGCAGGCGCAGGGTGCCGGGCAGGATCGGGCCCGGGGCCGGACGCGCCGGGATCAGGTCATGTCGCCCAAGGGACCAGGCGCCCAGCAGCGCGATCAGCACGATGGCCAGCTCGAGGAAGGTGTCGTAGGCGCGGAAGTTCAGCAGCACCGCGGTGATCGGGTGATCGACGCCGGAGATGTCCATGTGGGCATCCACTACCGGTTCCAGCCCGGTGGACTGCGGCTGGTGCCACAGCGCGGTGACCAGCAGGCCGCCGACCACCAGGGCAAAGGTCAAAGCGGGCAGGAAGGTCCGGCGTTCGGGCGGTGGGTCGTGCAGCGCCCGCAGCAGGGCATGCGGCCCGGTGGGGTCGGGCGGGGGCGTATGCGGGCGGCCACTGCGCCGCTCGGCCATGATGCTGCGCAGGCGTTCCAGCGTGACCAGAAGCAGGGCCCCGGTGATGCCCGCGCCGATCGCGGCCTCGGCCAGCGCGATGTCCGGGGCCTCCAGCCGCACCCAGGCCAGCGCCAGCAGCAATCCGAAGGTAATGAACAGCACCACGGCCCGGAACAGGTCGGTACTCGCCAGGCAGCGCCAGGCTACCCCGACGATGCCGGCCAGCAGGACCAGATCGAAGAGGACCAGCAGCCCGTTCATCGATCCGACTCGAACTCCCCGTGGGTCCAGGTTCGTTGCGCCACCATGTGCGCGGCGGTGGTCCCCGCGGCCAGGACCAGAAGCCAGATCAGCAGCAGCTTGAGGATGTCCGCCGGACCGCTGGCCTGGAACATCAGTCCGAGTACCACCAGCCCGAGCCCGACGTTGTCGGCCTTGGTCAGCGCATGCAGGCGCGAGTAGACGTCGGGGAAGCGCAGCAGCCCGGCGGTGCCGGCGGCAAAGAACACAAGCCCGGCCAGGACCAGGAGTACGGTCAGGGTATTAGCGATCATCGTTCGACTCCCTTGATTCCGTGGACTCGGGATGCTGGCGGTGGGTCGGGGTATCCGGCGGTTCCGGCAGGCCGTGCTGGCGGACGAAGGCCACGGCGGCGACCACCGCCAGCAGCGCAAAGACCAGCGCCACATCCACCAGGGCGGATTCCTCCAGTGCCAGCGACAGCAGCAGCAGGATCGTCACCCCGGTGGTGCCGAATAGTTGCGCGGCCAGCATCCGGTCCCCGGAACCCGGCCCGCGCAGTACCCGAACGAGACCCAGCAGGATGGTGCCCAGCAGGAACAGCGCCGCGGCCAGGTAGAAGACGCTCACGAGGTTTGCCCGTTGCGTTTGTCGCGGTGGTCACGCGGGTCGCGGAAGGCGGCCCGGATGCGTCGTTCCAGAGCGATCAGCGCCGCCCGGGTGTCGGCGTCGCGATCCAGCACATGCAGGGTCAACAACCGGCCCTCCAGCCGAATGCTGAGCGTGCCGGGCAACAGGCTAATGACCGCCATGAACAGGGTCAGCGGCGGCCCATGGGCCAGTTCGGTTCGGTAGGTCACGAACGCCGGATGGATTGGCAGGTGCGGATCCAGGGCGCGGCGCGCGACATCCAGGCCGCCCAGAAACGAGTTGCGAAGAAAAAAGCCCAGCAGGCCGGGCAGGGCGCGCAGGCGTAACGGGAGCGGCCGGCCGGTCGGCAGCAGCAGGCTGGCGCTACCGGCCAGAACGATCGCCAGCAGGGCCAGCGGTTCCAGCAGGGCCTCGTGGCCCGCGAGTACCCACCACAGCAGCGCGGCCGCGGCCGCAGTCCCGATCGCCCGCCTGCCACGTGACCGCGCGCGTCCCGGGAAGCCGGGGTTCGGTTGCGAGGAGCGAGACGCGGGCGTCATCGAGTCGCTGACTGGCGGAGGTGCCGCGGTGATCCTGGCGCTCTTATCTCAGCTCGTTGCTGGCGTCGGTGAACCCCATCAAGGACACGTCAAAGACGAACGGTTGCTCCTGGTGCAGGGCGCGGAAGGCCACGGTCAGGGCCTGCCCGCCTCGGAGCGCGCTCATCTGCTGGCCGTTCAGTTCGCGTCCGGCGACACAGCCCTGCTGTACGCAGGTCACGTAGCCGGCATCCATTTCCTCGCCCGCGTCATCGACCTGCATGCGGATACCGGGGCGCAGATCCACGCCCAGCGGCACCAGCACCTCGATCACATGCTGGTCACCTTCACGGCGGATGGTGGCCTGCAGAAACAGTCCCTGCGCCTGTTCGTCCTGAATCTGCAGGGTCTGCTGCATCTGGCAGCGCTCGCCGTTCGGGGTGTCGATGCAGGCGACCTCCCAGTCCTGGTAGACGGTGGTTTCCGGCTCCTGCTGCACGGGCTGCTGCGGTTGGCCGGGTTGTTCCATGTCCTGCGCCGCCCCCGGGGCGGCGAGGCCCGCGAGCAGCAAGGCAAGCAGGGCGATGGAGGAACCGCGGCGGACGCGGCGAACACACTGGATGGCCGTATGCATGAGTCGAGGTATCTCCGGTATTGAAATGACGCCCCTACTCTAGCGCGCCGCACAAGTCGGTGCCTCGAACCGGCTTCGGTTTCGGGGACGCGGTAGGCGCATTTCCCTCCCGTCCGTGGGTCAGCGAGTGTAGCGCTCGACGAAGTCGCAGCGGCCCTCGGGCAGCCAGTCCGGGAGGTCGTAGTAGCGCGCGAGCACGGGCTCCAGGACGCGATCGTGGTAGGCGGCGTAGTCGAAGCCGCGGCCCTCGGCGAGGGTCCAGTCGACGCCGCGGATGGTCACTTCGCGTACGCGCACCTCGTCGAAGAAGGGCTCCACATGCGCCGGGTCCAGCTCGCCGCGGGTGGGGACGTAGAGCAGGTTGGCCCCGTCCAGGGCGCGGAAGTCGGTAAGCAGGTCGTCCTGGCGGCCATAGTGCGAGCCGGCGCCGAACACCCCGACCTCGCGGCCGGCGTAGTAGCCCAGTACCGCCGAGCGCGAGTAGCTGCGGGTGAAGACGTGCCAGTCCGCGTCGTATTCGCCCACCACCCCGGCCACCGATTCCGGGGCCAGGTAGAACACGGCGTCGGCGTAGCGGTCCTGGCCCTTCAGCCATTCCACCGGCATCAGCGCGAGGGTCAGGATCGCGACGGCGTGCAGCACCGCGAGGGCCCCGGAGAGCCAGACGCCGAGCGTCAGCGAGCGTCGGGCCAGGAACAGCGCGGGCAGCAGCAGGAAGGGCGCGAAGGCGGCGAGCCAGTGCAGCCCGATGCTCTTGAACGGGGCGAGCAGGGCAAACAGGATCAGCGGGATCAGCCCGGCGGAGAGGAACACGCCCAGTTGGTACTCGCGGATGCCGGCGGCCAGGGCGCGCCACTGGCGGGCGTAGAACCACAGCAGCCAGGGCGTGAACAGATAGACGAGCAGGATCGCATAGGTGAGCCAGTTGCCCGGATCGAAGCCGCCGTCGCCATGCCGGTTCACGACGTTGAACATCACGTTGTACCAGCAGTTGTCCCAGTTCCAGTACAGGTTGAGGGCGACCGCCGGTACCACGCCGACGAGGATCAGCAAGAGGCCGCGCCAGTGCTGCCGCGCGAACAGCAGGATGTGCAGCCCCAGCGCGATGCCCAGGAGCACCGCGAAGTACTTGGACAGGAACGCCAGCCCCAGGGCCAGCCCGGCGAGCAGGAAATAGGCCGCGCGCCCGGTGCGCAGCGCCAGCCAGGCGAGGCCGGTGGCGAGCAGGGCGAACAGGATCAGCGGGGTGTCCGTCGCGGTGATGACCGCGATGAAGAACAGCGGCATGAACAGCGCCAGCAGCGAGACCAGGCGCGCCCGGACCGGATCGGTATGTCGCCACCAGAGAAAGACCGCAAGCGCCGGGGCCATGGAGGCGAAGATGCCCAGCGCGCGGATCGCCAGCGGGTGGTCCGACAGCGGCAGGATGGCGCCGAGCCACCAGCCGATCATCGGCGGGTGGTCGTAATAGCCCAGATCCGGGTTATGGCCCCAGATGAGGAAATAGGCCTCGTCGCCGGTGATCGGCAGCGCCCATGCCATGCCGATCTTGACCAGCAGGACGGCCAGCAGGATCGCGCCGTAGTGGCGCGCGAGCCACGGCCACGCGGTGGGTGTCGGTCTCACTCGGGGGTGTCCTCCAGGGCGGGTCCGTGGACGCGCCGGAAGCGGCCCCGACGCAGCCGGTAGCCGCTGCGGGCCAGCTCCAGCATTGGCTGGTCGGCGTCGCTGTCGCCGTAGGCCGCGACCAGGTCCACCGGCTCCTCCGGGGGCAGGGTCGCCAGCCAGGCGGCGATGGCGGCCGGCTTGGCCGCGCCCCGGCAGTTGGTACCGTCGAGGCGCCCGGTCACGCGTTCGCTGTCATCGACTGCCAGGCGCGAGCTGACTACGCCGGCAAGGCCGTGGCGCTCGGCCCAGGGCTGCAGCCAGAGATCCAGCGAGGCGGACACCAGCACGCAGTCATGGCCCGCGGTCTGGTGGGCCTGGAGCGCGCGCATGCCCGCCGGGCGCAGCAGACGGTCCAGGCGGCCCTCGGCGAACTCGCGGCCCTTTGCCTGCAGGTGGGCGAGGGTCTCGCCGGCCAGCATGCGGGTCAGCACGGCCTCCTTCGCATCCTGGTTGGAGAGGCGCTTCAGCGCCAGGCCGGTCAGGGCGGGGAGGCAGTCCGGCAGCCGGCGCAGGAATTCCACTGTCCCCAGTGCGTGGCGCAGGAAGGGGAACAGGCTGTCGCGCCGGGTCAGGGTGCCATCAAAGTCGAACAGCACGATCTGCCGCGCGGGGCCGGGCCGGGTGGGGGCGGACATGGCTAGGGAAACACTGATCCATGTACACGCTCGCGCTCGAGTCGCTTTTGCGTGCGAACAAGGCGCGGTGACTGCCGTGCAGTCATTCTGCACAAGGGAACCGCAACGCCGTTCCCACGCAAAAGCGGCCGAGCCCCTGCATTCAATCGCTTGTGGGGTTGGCACCCCAGGTTCCCCGATCCTGCGTTGCGGCCCTTGCCGGTAGAACCACTACCGGCTGCGCACCGCGCCTGGTCTCGGCAAACCTGGGGTTCCAACGCGAGTGTGTACATGGATCAGTGTTTCCCTAGATGTGATCTCTCAATAGGTTGTCCACGGGGCGACTCCGAAGGATGCTGAGTTTGCCGACTTAGCCATTCCAAGGAGGACGCCCCGTGAACCTTCACCAAAATGCCTTGTTTGGACCGCGCGGTCGAGAGCGGATGGTCCGTTGTGTCGTGGATCGAGGCTGGAGCATTCGAGCCACGGCCCGCGCCTGTGACGTGGACCCGAAAGTCGTGCGCCGCTGGGTGCAACGGTTCCAGGAGGCGGGCCCTGCCGGCCTCCTGGATCGTTCTTCCCGGCCTCGGCGTCAGCCGCGTCGAACGCCGCGTAGGTGTCAGCGTCAAGTTGTGGCCCTGCGCCGGCAACGCTGGACCATGGATCGGATCGCCCGGTTCGTGGGTGTCTCGCGCGCCAGCGTCAGCCGCATCCTGCGGCGCGAGGGGCTGAACCGCCTGGCGGCGTTGGAGCCGGTCGAGCCGCCGCGGCGTTACGAGCACGAGCATCCCGGCGACCTGTTGCACCTCGACATCAAGAAGCTGGCCCGCTTCCGCCATCCCGGGCACCGGAGGACCGGGGTCCGGGCCAAGGACTCCATCGGTGTGGGCTATGAGTACGTGCATGTCGCGATCGACGATCGCTCGCGCATCGCCTTCAGCGAGATCCATCCCGCCGAGCGGGCCCGGGATGCGATCGCCCACCTGGAAGCGGCCGTGCGCTACTACGCGACCCTGGGCATCACCATCCGGCGGGTGCTGACCGACAACGGGCCCTGCTATCACGCCCGGGCGTTCAGTCAGGCCTGCCGACGACTGGGGATCCGCCACCGTCGCACCCGGCCCTACACGCCCCGAACCAACGGCAAGGCCGAGCGCTTCATCCAGACCGCCTTGCGCGAGTGGGCCTATGCCTTCACCTACGCCACGTCAAAGGAACGCAAAAACCATCTTCCCCGATGGATCCATGACTACAACTGGCACCGTCCACACGGTAGCCTGAAACAACAACCACCCATCAGCATCCTCGGCCTACCCGAGGACAACCTCGTGAGACTCCACACCTAGAGCTTGAGGCGCTTGAACAGGTATTCGGGGATCAGGCGGATGATGGTCATGATGACCCACCACTTGCCGGGCAGGTAGGCCACGTCGCGGCCACGGTGCATGGCGCGGACGATGCCCCGGGCGACCGTTTCCGGTTCGGCCCACAGGGCGCCGGCGCGGTTGAAGCCCTCGGTCATCGGGGTGCGCACGAAGCCGGGCTTGAGCGTGACCACGTCCACACCGCTGAAGAACAGCCGGTTGCGCAGGCCCTGCAGGTAGATCGCGAGCATGCCCTTCGCCGTGCCATAGGCGTAGTTGCTCTGGCGCCCGCGGTCGCCGGCGACCGAGCCGATGGCGGCGATCACGCCCCGGCCGCGGGCCTCGAAGTCCGGCGCGATGCGGGCGAGCAGGGCGATGGCGCTGGTGCCGTTGACGTGGATCGCCTCGAGGGTCTCGTCCACCGAGGCGTTGCAGGCGGCCTGGTCGGGCAGGGTGCCCCAGGCCAGCAGCACGCTGTCCACCTCGCCCAGGGCCTCCTGCGCCTGTTGCCAGATGGCGGCGTGGCCGTCGACGTCGGCCAGATCCGCCGTGGCGCCGAGGATGCGGGCGCCGTCCGGGTCGTCACCACGCACCCGCAGGTCGGCCAGCAGGGCCTCCAGCGCCTCGCCGTCGCGGGCCACGCAGAACAGCCGGGCACCGGTGTCCACCAACTCCCGCGCCACCGCAGAGGCAATGGCCGAGGTGGCACCAAAGAGGACAACGTTCTTCATTGGGTTCATGCAGTCACCCTGCGCCAGAAGCCGGAGGAGAATTCGGGGTCCACATACTCGGCGAAGGCCTCCCAGCGGGGGAACCCCTGGCGGAAGACGTCGGCCGGCATGCGTGCGTCCTTCGCAGGGTACAGGGCACCGCCGGCCTCCTGCACGATCGCGTCCAGGCGCGCGAACAGGCGTTCGGTGTCGCGGCCCTTTTCCGGGAAGTCCAGCGCGAGCGTGGCTCCCGGGCGCGGGAAGGACAGCAGGCCCGGGGCGGCGCGGTCGCCGAAGGTCTTGAGCACCGCGAGGAACGAGCCCTGGCCACTGGCGGCGATGGCATCCAGCAGGGCCTGCACGCCGTCCTTTGAAGCCGCCGGCGGCAGCACGCACTGGTACTGGTAGAACCCGTTGTGACCGTAGATCCGGTTCCAGTGCCGGATGGCGTCCAGCGGGAACAGCCAGGGCAGGTGATGGACCGCGCGCGGGGTCGCGTGCACCGGCTGGCGGTAGTAGAGGTGGTTGAACGCGCGCAGGGTCAGGCGGTTGACCAGCGACACCGGCGGGTCCAGCGGGATGCGGCGGCGGCGTTCGTGCCAGGCGTCCTTGCGCGGCGCGGTGGTGGCATGGCGCCCGCCGCTGTAGATGCCGCGACCGACCCGGCCGCCGGCTCCCGGGTTCAGGCAGTCGATCCAGGCCACGGTGTAGGGCCACTCGCGCTCGGACTGGGCGTTCAGCTCCCAGAATGCGTCCAGCGAGTCGAAGCGCTGCGACCAGGCGCGCATCCAGGCGCTGCGGATCGGGGTCAGTTGCAGGGTCACGGTCTCGATCAGGCCGGTCAGGCCCAGGCCGCCGACGGTCGCGGCGAACCAGTCGGGTGTGTTCTCGGGGGTGACCTCCAGCACCTGGCCTTCGGAACGACGCAGGGTCAGGGCGCGTACATGGTCGCCGAAGCTGCCGGCCTGGTGGTGGTTCTTGCCGTGCACGTCATTGGCGACCGCACCCCCCAGGGTAACGAAGCGCGTGCCGGGCACCACCGGCGGAAACCAGCCGCGCGGCACGGCAAAGCGCAGCAGCGCATCCAGCGATACCCCGGCCTCGGCCGTGAGCTCTCCGGTGGCGGCGTCGAAGGCCACGAAGCGATCCAGCCCCGGCGTGTGCAGCAGCGAGGCCTGGGGATTCAGGCAGACGTCCCCATAGCTGCGCCCCAGCCCGTGGGCGAGCAGCGGGCGCGGCACGTCGGGCAATGCCCGCCCGCGGCGACCGAGCGCGACCTCGGCCGCGTGTTCCACCCGAGGGATGCGGTTCCAGCTGGCGGTCATGCCCTGGGCTCCACGCGCCCAATGTCCCGGTCATTGCGAGGCCCGGCAGGGGCCGCGGCACAAAAGCGCGTAGCGCGTTGAACGGCCGCAGGCCGGCCCGACGGGCGAGCGCAGCGAGTTATCGCCGTCTCCTGCCCCCAACGCCCGGAACAGCTTCGGGAGATTGCCACGGCCCCTGCGGGGCCTCGCAATGACGGGATTGGCGTGGCGAGCCTAGCCATGGTGCGGGTCCGGGAGTTCGCGGCCGCGGGCCTCGGGGTTGGTGCCCAGCGCGATCAGGCCGAGGATCACGGCGAACCACAGGGTGGTAAAGCGGATCAGCATGGTCGCCGCGACCGCCTCGGCCGGGGGCATGTCGGCCCATAGCAGCAGGGCGATCATCACGGCCTCGGTACCGCCGAGCCCCCCTGGCAGGAAGCTCAGCGCGCCCGCCAGCATGGCCAGGGCGAACACGAACGCGGCAAAGGCGAACGTGGCCTCGAAGCCCATGGCGTTGAGGATCCACCAGAAGGCCAGGGCCTCCGCGCTCCAGGCGAGCACGCTGAGCACGGTGGCGCCGGCCAGCAGGGCGGGCCGGTGGCAGCGTCGCGCCTGCAGCAGGACGGTAACTAGATGGTGCAGGGTGCGCCACAGGCGCTGCCCCGGGCGGTCGCTCACGATCTGCAGCCACGCCAGCGGCCGGCGCCAGGCGAGCACCACCAGCGCGGCCAGGATGCAGGCGGCACCGATCAGGATCAGCCAGGTGCCCTGCGCGACCAGGGTCAGCCCCAGCATGGACAGCAGCACCACCGCGATCAGGTCGGACAGGCGTTCGGAGACGAACGCCGCGAAGCTGTCGGGGTAGGGTACGTGGCGGCGTTTCAGCAGCACTCCGCGCAGCGCCTCCCCGGCCTTGCCGGGGGTGGTGGTCAGGGCAAAGCCGGCCACGTAGATGTGCAGGCTGGCGCGGGCCGGGACGGCATGGCCCAGGGTGCGCAGGTACAGCTGCCAGCGGGTAAAGCGCAGGCTGTAGTTCAACAGTGACAGCGCCAGGGCCAGCAGCAGTCCGCCGAAGCCCACCAGCTTGAGGGCGCGCCAGACCTCGTCCGCACCGGCCCACAGGGCGACCCCGAGATACAGGGCGACGGCCACGATGATCGAGAACATCACCGCGCGCAGGCGCCATCCGGAGAGCCGGATGGTGCTCATGCGAGCACGGCGATGGTGACCCCCAGCCACACCGCAACGGTGGCCAGCAGGTGGGGATCGGTGACCAGGTCGCGCGAGGTGTCGTTGCCGCCGCCGCGGGCGTGCAGCAGGAACAGGTAGCGGAAGATGCCGTAGATCACGAACGGCAGGGTGTAGATCAGCCCGTCGGTGCCGTGCAGGGCCATGGTCTCCGCGCTGACGGTGTACAGGCCATAGGCGAGTACCGTGCAGGCGGCGCTGATGGAGGTGAACTGATCGAGCAGGCTGAGGCTGTAGTCGTCGAGCACGCGCCGCGGCCGATCGGTGTTGCCGCGGCGTTCGATGGTGTCGTCGGCCAGCTCCGCGCGGCGCTTGGCGAAGCCGAGAAACAGCGTCAGCATCAGGCCGCACAGCAGCAGCCACTGCGAGGGTTCGATGCCCAGGCCCAGGGTGCCGGCGAGGATGCGCAGCATGAAGCCGGCCGCGATGCTGAATACATCAAGGATCACGATGTGCTTCAGCGACCAGGAATAGGCGACGTTCAGCACCAGGTAGGTCAGGATCAGCGCGATGACCCAGGTGCTGACCATCGCCGCGAGGACCAGCGCGAGGACCGCCGCCGTTGCGAAGATTGCCCAGGCGGTGGGGACGCTGATCGCACCGCTGGCGATGGGGCGGTCGCGCTTGGTCGGATGCTGGCGGTCGGCCTCGACATCGACGATGTCGTTCAGCACGTACACGGCGCTGGCGATCGCGCAGAAGGCGAGGAAGGCGAGACTGGCCGCCAGCACCGTGCCGGGTTCGCCCCACTCGTGCGCGAACACCACGCCGAGGAACACGAACCCGTTCTTGATGTACTGGTGCGGGCGCAGCAGTTTGATCAGCGAATACAGCATGCAGGCGTCGGTCGTGAAGGTCGTTGCAGTCTACTGACGCACTCGATGCGTTACCATCGGCGGCGCTGAAGCGCGCCCGTGCTGCGCGCTCGATTCCATGTTTCGATTCGCAGGAGAACTGTCATGTCCCGTATCGCCCGATCCTTTCTGCCCGCCGTCCTGCTGGCCGCGGCCGGGCTTGTTGCCGGTTGCATGTCCGGCGGTGGCCCGGAGCCCGAGTTCGCCGAAGGCCAGCCCTTTCCCGAGCGCACCCTGAACGACCAGCACGGTAATCCGGTGGAGCTGCCGGGCAATGCCCGCGTGATCCTGAAGACCGTGGAGGCCGCGCCGGCCGGTATCGCCAATGCGGTTCTGAGTGGCATGACCGCCGAAGAACGCGAGGGCATCGTCTACATCGCCGACATCCACGAGATGCCGCCGCAGCCGATGCAGAACGTGGTGCTGCCGCGGATGCAGGCGCGTGACTATTCCATCGTGGTGACCTCCAGCGAGGCCGATGCCGGCTTCCTGCCGCATCAGCGCGAGCAGGCGACCGTGATCCTGCTGGACACCGAGGGTGTGGTGACCGGCGTCGGCCATGCCGGTAGCGAAGAGGCCCTGAAGGACATGCTCGACGGCGCGCACGAGTAAGCCCGCGCATGATGGGTTCGAACCGCGGCAGGGTCTGAGTTGGCGTTCTTTCTGGGCCTGCTGACGGCCCTGGGGTTTGGCGCCGGCGATTTCTTCGGCGGGCTGGCCTCGCGACGCATTCCGGCGCTGGTGGTGGCCTGCTATTCGCAGATCCTTGCGACCGCAGCCCTGTTGGTGATCGCCCTTCCGCTGGCGGGTCTGCCTGGAGCGCAGGCCCTGATCTGGGGTGGGGCCGCGGGGCTTGCCCTGGCGCTGGGCCTGCTGGCGTATTACCACGGCCTGGCCCAGGGTTCGATGGGGCTGGTCGCTGCGGTGACCGGGGTGATCTCGGCGCTGGTGCCGCTGCTGGTCGGACTCGCGCTGGGTGAACAGCCGGGGCTGCTGGCGTTGCTCGGGATCGCCGCGATCGTGATCGCGATCGGGATGATTTCTGGCGGGGCGCGCAAGGCGAGTCCGCGCAACCTGGATGAACCGGTACGTGGCCTGATGGCGCTGGCGAGGGGGGAGCATCCGGTTCGTGGCCTGCTCGACGCGGCGATCGCGGGGGCCTGCTTCGGTCTGATATTCGTGTTCCTCAACGAGGCCGAGGCCGGCTCGCCGCTGTGGCCGGTGGTCGCGACCTCGGCAGTGGGTGCCCTGGCCCTTCTGGTGGTGATGCTGATCCGCCGTCCGCAGCTGGGGATGAGCCGCTCGACCCTGGTGTTGCTGTCGCTGGCAGGTCTGTTACAGGCGGCGGCGACCGTAGCCTTCGTGGTCGCGGTGCGCATGGGCCTGTTGTCGATCATCGCGGTGGCCGGGGCGCTGTCCCCGGCGCCGACGGCGCTGATGGCGCGATTGTTCCAGGCCGAGCGCATGTCACGGGTGCAACTGGCCGGGTTCTTCTTTGCCCTTGTCGGTATCCTGCTCATCGTGCTGGGCGGGCCCGGATAGGCATCGGGCGAGTCTGATAAGTTGGTCCCCGTCATTCACGCCACAGGAGGTGCGAAGTGTCCGAAGATCCGAAACCGGAAGTTGTGCGCAGCAACGTGAGCGAGCCCACGCTCGGCCCGCGCAAGGATGGCACGATGGTCACCGTGGTATACGTGCTTTATCTGGTGAGCTTCCTGACCGCGCTGACCGCCATCGCCGGCCTGATCATCGCCTATATCAAGCGCGGCGAGGCCGATGCCGTCAGCGTCTCCCACTTCACCTACCAGATCCGCACGTTCTGGATCGGGCTGTTATTTGCCGTGCTCGGGGTCATCACGACGCCGATCGGCATTGGCTTCGTGATCTTCCTCGCCCTGGTGATCTGGCTGCTGGTGCGCTGCATCAAGGGCCTGCTGGCCAACAACGACAACCGCGCTATCGAGCAACCCGAAACCTGGCTCTGGTAAACGCCTTGTGTCGTGCCCGAGCCGCGTTCGCGGATGCGTGAGCGGCTGGAGCAGTATCAGGTCCTGATCTACCTGGTGACCATCGCCCTGGGGCTTTTCCTGGGAGTGTCCGCGCCGGGGGCCAGCGAGTGGCTGGATGTGGTGCTCTGGCCCGTACTCGGGGTGCTGCTGTACGCCACATTTACGCAGACGCCGCTGATCCACCTGGGTGAGGGGTTCCGCGAGCCGCGTTTGCTGCTGGCCGCGGTGATCGGCAATTTCGTGGTGATCCCGCCGCTGGTCTGGGCGATCCTCCAGGTGGCGCCGGGCGATCCGGCGATCCTGCTGGGGATCGCCCTCGTGCTGCTGGTGCCCTGCACCGACTGGTTCATCACCTTTACCCATCTCGGCGGCGGCGATACCCGCCGGGCCATCGCCTTCTCCCCCATTTCGCTCCTGCTGCAGCTGGCGCTGCTGCCGCTTTATCTGTGGCTGTTCTTCGGTGGCGAATTCACCCTGGCGCTGGCCGGCGAGGACGTGCTGAAGGCCTTTTCCGGCCTGATCCTGGTCCCGCTGATCCTGGCGTACTTGACCGAACGCTGGGCCGACGACGACCCCGGCCGCGGACACCTGATCTCGGGCCTCGCCTGGCTGCCGGTCCCGTTGCTGGCCGTGGTGGTGTTCATCATCGCGGCCTCCCAATTCAACACGGTGCTGGACGGTGCCGGTGTGCTGTTCCCGCTGTTGCTGATCTTCGCCGGCTTCCTGGTGGTCGCGGCCCTGCTGGCGCGGGCGCTGGCCCGGGCCTTCGGCCTGCCGGTGGCCGAAGGGCGGGTGCTCGCCTTCAGCCTCGGCTCGCGCAACTCCTTCGTGGTCCTGCCCATCGCGCTCGCCCTGCCGCAGGGGCTGGAACTCGCCGTGGTCGTGGTGGTGTTCCAGTCCCTGGTCGAGCTGATCGGAATGATGGTGTACCTGTGGTGGATTCCCTGCCACCTGTTCCCCGATCGCCCTGCCGCCTGAGGCGGCACTTCCGAGCCCCGGATCGTCGTCGGGTCTTCCCGTACTGGGTCGATCATCAATGGTGTGCAGGGCCGCCCGCGGGACGATGCGGCCGTCAGCGGAGGCGGCCGCGCATCGAGCACTTCCTGGCGCGGGTGCGTAGCAGGGCGGGTGGGCGTTGCGCGGGGCCAGTGGAGGAGCCGCTCCCCGGGTGGTGGCGCAGCTCCAGGCTGGCGGCTGGCTGGGACCGGTCTTGCCGGGGTTAGCGTTCCAGGTACTGGAGTTTGCCTTCCACGCCGTCCCAATCCTCGGCGTCGGCCGGCGGGTCCTTGCGCGCGGTGATGACCGGCCAGGTGCGGGCGAGTTCGGCGTTCAGTTCGATGAACTGCAGCTGGTCTTCGGGGACGTCGTCCTCCGGCACGATGGCTTCGGCCGGGCATTCCGGCTCGCACAGGGTGCAGTCGATGCATTCGTCGGGGTCGATGGCCAGGAAGTTCGGTCCTTCATGGAAGCAGTCGACCGGGCAGACCTCGACGCAATCGGTGTACTTGCACTTGATGCAGTTATCGAGAACGATGAAAGCCATGCTTGTCTCCCTTTGAATTCAGTCAGTTGACCGGGATTTTTGAGGCCCGGTCATGGTCGCGGCGGCACGTGTCCCTGGCCCTGCCGACAGGATATGGCGGCATTGTAACGCCTCCACCACCGGAGTCGTGAATCCCGGGCGCGGGCCGGCGTCATTTCGGGATCCGATGGGCTGCAACAGCCTTTACGGGATGGGTCGGTGGCGTCCCCGTGTGGCCCTCGTGCTGGCGGGCTGTGCGGTGGGGCCGGACTGCGAGCGCCCGGAGGTCGCCCTCCCGGAGGCGTGGCCGGGGGCGGTTGGCGAGCAGATGGACAAGGACTCCGCCGATGCCGAGTTCTGGTGGGAGAGGTTCGAGGACCCGCGGCTCGACCGCCTAGTGCGCGACGCCCTGGAGAACGACCTCGACGCTGGGATCGCCGCGGCCCGTGTGGTGCAGGCGCGGGCCGAATGGTTGCCGAGCCTGAATCTGGCGGCCCTGTTTGGGCAGGAGGCGAGCGGGTGGAGGCACGCCAGCGCGAGATGCGTGCCCGGATCGAGGTCCTTGACCTGGCGGAGCGGCGCTATCTCGGCGGCTTCGTGGGCTATCTGGAGGTGCTGGACGCGCGTCGCGCCCTGCTGGATGCGAGCCTGACCCTGACCGAGGCCTCGCGCGATCGGCTGGCGGCCACCGCGACGCTATTCCGTGCGCTGGGTGGCGGCTGGGACAGCGCGGCGATCCCGTCGGATGTGCTGGAAGATGGTGATCCGGACGATGCCGAGGAAGAGGCGGTCACGCCCGCGGATCCGGACGACTGACCCTCGACGCAGCGGCTACTTTTCGCGCAGGGCGTCTTTCATCCGATAGAGGGCATCCAGGGCCTCGCGAGGGGACATGTCGTCCGGATCCAGCGTGTCGAACAGGGCCTTCAGGGCGCGTGCCTCCGCTTCGTACGGCTCGGGTTCGGGTACGGCCACGTTGGCCGGGTCGGGCTTGGGCGTGAACAGCCCCAGTTGCGGCGAGTCGCTCTCGGCGGCGCGGTCCTCGAGCTCGCGCAGGTGCTGGCGCGCGAGCTTCAGGACATCGGCCGGTACCCCGGCCAGTTGCGCTACCTGCAGGCCGTAACTCTGATTGGCCGGCCCCTCGCGGACCTGGTGCAGGAACACGATGCTGTGCTCGTGTTCCATGGCATCGGTATGCACGTTGGCGACCGCGGGCTCGCGTTCGGCCAGCGCCGTCAGCTCGAAGTAGTGCGTGGCGAACAGGGTCAGGGCGCGATTGTGGCGCGCCAGGCGCTCGGCGCAGGCGAGCGCCAGGGCGAGGCCGTCGAAGGTGCTGGTGCCGCGGCCAATCTCGTCCATTAGCACCAGGCTCTCGGGGCCCGCGTTGTGCAGGATGTTGGCGGCCTCGGTCATTTCCACCATGAAGGTGGAGCGCCCGGAGGTCAGGTCGTCGGAGGCCCCGATGCGGGTGAAGATCCGGTCCACCGGCCCGATCTGTGCACGCGCGGCCGGAACGAAGCTGCCCATGCAGGCCAGCAGCACGATCAGCGCGGTCTGGCGCATGTAGGTGGACTTGCCGCCCATGTTGGGGCCGGTGATCACCAGCAGGCGGCGCTCTTCGGGATCCAGCTCGGTGTCGTTGGCGACGAAGGGCGCATCCAGGCCGGCCTCCACCACCGGGTGGCGACCCTGTTCGATGCGGATGCCGGGGTTCTCCACCAGTTCCGGGCAGTGCCAGTCCAGGCGCCTGGCCCGCTCGGCCAGACAGGCCAGGGCATCCAGTTCGGCCAGCGCGTCCGCAATCACGCGCAGACGCGGGGCGCGACCCTGGAGCTCGGCGATCAGGCCGTCGAACAGGGCGCGCTCGCGGGCCATGGCCTGCTCGCGGGCGGAGAGGATTTCGTCCTCGAAGCGCTTGAGTTCCTCGGTGGTGTAGCGCTCGGCGTTCTTCAGCGTCTGGCGGCGCATGAAGCGCCCGGGCAGCTCCGCCGAGCGCGTGCGCGAGACCTCGATGTAGTAGCCGTGCACGCGGTTGTAGGCGACCTTGAGCGTGGGGATGCCGGTGGCCTCGCGCTCGCGCGCCTCGATCTCGCGCAGGAACGAGTCGGCATCATTCTCCAGTGCGCGCAGGCGATCCAGTTCGGCATCGAAGCCGGCGCGGATCATGCCGCCGTCGGTGACGCGCAGCGGTGGCTCCTCGACCAGCGCGGCGGCCAGGGTCGCGCTCAGCTCGTCTTCCGGGGCCAGGGCGTCGTACAGCGCCTGCAGGGAGGCCGCGCTGGCGGCCAGCGGGGTCAGGACCTGGTGCAGGGGCGGCAGGCGTTCGAGGCTCGCGAGCAGGGCGGTCAGGTCGCGCGGCCGTGCGCTGCCGAGGACGATACGCGACAGGATGCGTTCGACATCCGCGCTGCCGGCCAGGGCCTCGCGCAGGGGCGCGGTGGCCCCCGACTCCAGAAGTCCGGTGATCGCGGTCTGGCGCTCGCGGATGATGGCGCGGTCGCGCAGTGGCTGGTGCAGCCACTGCAGCAGCCGGCGCGAACCCATCGCCGAGCGGGTGGTGTCCAGCAGGGCCAGCAGGGATCCGTGGCGTTCGCCGCCCAGGGTGCGGGTCAGCTCCAGGTTGCGGCGGGTGGCCGGGTCCAGCACCAGCATCTGGCTGCGCAGCTCGTGCGCCAGGCCGGTGATGTGCGCGAGATCCCCGCGATGGCGGTTCTGCACGTAGGCGAGCAGGGCGCCGGCCGCGGCGATGCCGAGATCCAGGCCGTCGCAGCCAAAGCCGGAGAGGTCCCGGGTGCCAAAGTGCGTGGTCAGGACCCGGCGGGCGGAGACACCGTCGAAATGCCAGTCGGCGTGGCGCTGCGGGGCGAAGCCCTCGATCCCGGGGATGGGCGCGGCCTGGTCGGGGATCAGGCATTCCACCGGGTCCAGCCGTGCCAGCTCGGCGGCCAGTTCGGTCGCGTCGCGCACCTCCAGCAGGCGGAACTGGCCGGAGGCGAACTCCAGGCTGGCAATCCCGTAGCCCTCCTTGCGGCCCTTGATCGCGGCCGAGCCGGCGGGGCACACCGCGACCATCCGGTTGATGCTGCGGGCCTCCAGCAGGGCCTCTTCGGTGACCGTACCGGGGGTGACAATGCGCACGACCTCGCGCTTGACCGGGCCCTTCTGTTCTCCGACAGCGCCGGTCTGCTCGCAGATGGCCACGCTCTCGCCCAGCTTCAGCAGGCGCGCGAGATAGCTCTCCAGCGTGTGCACCGGGATCCCGGCCATGGGGATCGGCTGTCCGGCCGATTCGCCACGCCGGGTCAGGGTGATATCGAGCAGTCCCGCGGCGCGCTCGGCGTCATCATGGAACAGCTCGTAGAAATCACCCATGCGGTAGAGCAGCAGCGTATCCGGGTACTCGGCCTTGATACCGAGGTACTGCTGCATCATCGGGGTGTGTGCGGAAAGTGGCGTCTTGTCAGTCACTTGTTAGCGGCTGTCCAAAAAATCGGGATTTGCAATCAGACATTTGTCCAATGCTCGGTGGTTCGCCGCGCACGGTATCACGCGCGCGGCGGCATCGGTTGGCACCCCCCCCGGTGCTCCCGTGCGGGCTCCGTACCCCAACGAGAAACGCCCCGGCCTCTCAGGGGGAGAAGGCACGGGGCGCCGAGCACACAGGGGGGTGGTGCTCTTCAGTCACGCTATCCGGCGCACATCAGGACCGCAAGCAGGCCAACTAACGTTCCACACCCCTGCTTATAACGCCCTCGTAACGCCCTCGAGTAGCGGGGTAGACACTCGCGCGGCTGGCATCGTTGTGTGGTGCGGTCTGCCGCCGATTTGCCCGGCTAATGCGACATCGAATCGGCGTATGGGCGGCGGTGCTCATCGGTTCGCCGGCGCTCGATCCGGGCAGACGCGCAGTATACGGATGCAGTGCTCGACATGGCAGGTGGGTCAGGTGCGGCAGTTGTGCCACACTCGGGACAGCGTAAGCGACGCGATGTCAGGGAGGAGGCGAGCATGATCGGGGAAGAGGATCGGCGCGATCACCGGCGGATGCAGGTCAGCACGGCGGCGCGCGTCACCTGGCGCTCCAGTGGCGAGTCCATCAGCGTGCAGTTGGAGGACCTCTCCGCCATGGGTTGCGCCTTTGTGGCGCAGCGCGAGACCGATGCCGGTGTGGGCATTACGGTCTCGGTGCCAAGCCCGGACGGTCGCCTGGAGGGTCTTGAGCGCCACGGCCGCGTGGTGCGCTGCGCCCCCGTCGAGGGCGCATCCGGCAACGGCTGGCGGGTTGCGGTCGCCTTCGATCCGGAGGGATGATCGCGCCATGACGGCAGAATCGAGCACCACCCTCCTGACCCTCCGCGAGTCCGACGCCCCGAGCCTGTCGGCCCTGGTTTATGACCTGAGCGAGCGCCTGATGGCGAAGGGCGAACGCCTGTGCACCGTGGAATCCTGCACCGGCGGCGGCATCGCGCAGGCGATGACGGATATCCCGGGTAGCTCGCAGTGGTTCGAATGCGGCTGGGTGGCGTACTCGAACGCCGCCAAGACCGCGATGGTTGGCGTGCCGCCCGAGTTGATCGAGCAACACGGCGCCGTCAGCGAGGCGGTGGCCCGTGCAATGGTCGAGGGTGGGCTGGCCCGCAGCGGGGCGAATCACGCGCTCTCGGTCACCGGAATCGCCGGGCCCGGGGGCGGGACCGACGCCAAGCCGGTCGGCACGGTTTGCTTCGGTTGGCAACAGCGAGGCCAGGATGCCCGTGTCGAGACCTGCCATTTCGATGGCGAACGCCACGAGGTCCGCCTGCAGTCCATGCTGCATGCCCTGGGCGAGCTGCTGGCGCACTAGGGAAACCCTGATCAAGGGACCCGTTCGCGCGCGAGTCGATCTTGCGTGCGAACAAGGCGCGGTGACCGCCGTGCAGTCACTCGGCACAAGGGAGTCGTAACGCCTGCGGGCCGCGCCTGGAGTCTCCTGGGCACACGGGCCCCGCCAATGAAAACGCCCCGGCCTCTGGAGGCACGGGGCGTCGAGCACACAGGGGAGGAGGTGCTCGCAGGAAACGCTATTCGTCCCCTTTGATCCTCGCAAGCCAACTGGCTCACAGACCCCGAATTTCGTCCTGAACCCCGCGCCGGAACGTGTGCGGGGCCACGCCTGGGTGGGCCGCGTTCGGGGCGGGGGTGCCCGATTGCGCGGGTGTGTGCCGGCGTCCGTTCCGCAGCGTCGGGGTTGCATGGCCGCCGGGATCGCGGTCGGGGATACCGCTCCGGGATTAACGCAGTCACAGAACCGGGCAGGCGAACCGGGGCGACGCGGTATACGGTATATGTTGTGCATACGGAGGTCGTATGCCCCGGAACGCGCGGAGTATGCCGGGCGGGGCGGGATCGCAAGTCGACGGCGGGCGGGTTCGCGGACAGGTAGATCATGAGAAGGATCGACGGATGCAACAAGTGCCGCCGGACGTGGCGGCTCGCGTTTCTTGGGATCGCCCTGTTGTTGTGGTTGGTGGCCGGTCCACTGGCCGGGGCGGACGCGGATCCGGAGTCATCCTCGCCGGTGGTGGTCAGCCCGGCGGAAGTGGCGGCCCTGGAGACCGATCTGGCCGTTTTCCGCGACCGTCTCCCCGAGCTTCTGGAAGCCGTGGATACCCAGCCAGCGGAGGAGTGGCTGGAGGCCAGTCCGCTGGACGAGCTCGAGGCGCGCAGCGCTGACGAGGACCGGGCGGAAGCGGAACGGGCACTGTGGGAGGAGGCCCGCGAGTACGAGCAGGCGGCCGTGGAGCGAGTGCGGGGAGCGCTGGACCGTGCGACCACCGCCCGGGAGGTGCCGGAGCGTCTGGGCGAGTTGGAACAGGGTCTGGACGGGGTCGGGGCATTCCCGGCCGGGCTGGGCGAAGAGGTCTCGATCCGCCGCATCGAGGATGAGCTGGAACGGGTGGGGCGCGACCGCGAGCGACTGGAAGCGGAACTCGATGACCAGCGCATCCTGCACGCGCAACTGGAAGAGCAGGCGGAGGTTCAGGCGGAGACCCTGGAACGCCTGCGCCGGGAGCGTCAGGAGCTGGAGGACGGGCCACAGCCGCTGCCCGAGGAGGTCGAATGGACGGAGGCTCACGCAGCCGTGCAGGAGGCCCGGGCGCGACAGGCGGATGCTCGCCTGCTTGCGGCGCAGCTGGATGCCGTTTCGCTGCCGCCGCGGATGCAGGCGCGGGGCCTGCTGATCCGCGGTCTGGAGTTGGAGGCGCGCTGGCAGAGTGTCCTGCAGAGTCGGCTGGAGGTCCGGTTGACCGAACTGTCCAGCGAGGAACTGCAGGAACTGCGGGCGGAGCTGCGTACCCTGCTGGAGCGTCAGCCGGAAGCGCAGCTGCACCATGCGGAGGAAATCGAGGAACTGCATGCGGCGTTCGACCGCATCGCAGAGGCCCAGGCACAGACCCGCACCCTGCAGTATGAGCGTGACCGGCTGGTCCGGGTCGAGCGCGAACTGGCGCAATCCCTGTCCCATGTCCACGAACGTCTGGAGATCAGTGGTCTGACCGAGGCGCTGGGTGGGGTCTTCCTGGAGGAGCAGCGACGCCTGCGCGATCTTGACCAGGTCCGTTTCCAGCTACGTGATCTGGAGCGGGAGCTGGCGCAGTCGCAGTTACGGACCATCAGCTTGCGCGAGCGTCTGGCTGTGCTGCCGGCGGACCCGGTGGCGGAATGGGAACCCGCGGCCCGTGCGGCCTTGCGCGAGCTTCGCCGCCAGACCCTGAATGCGGAGCTGCATGCCGAGGAGGCGCGGACCGAACAACTGCGCCAGGCCGACCTGCGGCTGCGTGCGGTCGTCGATCTGGTGGCGGAGCTCGACCGGATCCTGCAAGAAGCGTTGCTCTGGTGGCCAAGCCATTCCCCGGTCGGGGTCGCGTGGTTCGAGCGGGCGCCGGCCGCGACCCTGGCGCTGGTGGACCCCGCCGCCTGGGCGGAGTTGCGGGAGACATTCCTGCGCCAGACGCTGCACCGGCCATGGTTCATCGGGTTCATTCTGCTGGTGGCGGGGTTGCTGTATCTCGCCGGGCGCAATGTCCACCGGCATCTGGAGCGTCTCGCCGAAACGACCCGTCACCGCTACACGGACAGTATTGCGGTCACCGTCCGGGCCCTGGGGTGGAGTCTGCTGCGCGTTTTACCCGTGCCGTTTCTGCTGCTGACTCTCTCATTCCAGTTGCATGCGGTCCCGGAGCCGGGTTTTGCAGTGGAGGTCCTGTCCCTGGCACTGATCACGGTTTCGGTGTGGTGGATGGCGGGCCACCTCCTGCTGCTCTTCATCAGCCGCCATGGGGTCGGGACCGTGCATTTCGGCTGGCCCGAGCCATTGCTGACGCGTCTGTATCGTCACCTGCACTGGTTTCTTCCGGTGCAGACCCTGCTGTTCCTGTTCGTGGCCCTGGCCTTCGGGCACCCGAGCGACGAGGTATTCGATCTTTATGGCCGTTTGGCACTCCTGGCGGTCATCGTGAATTTTGCGATGGTGGCCTGGCTGCTTCTGGCGCCGGTCCCGGACGGTTCGAAAGGCGGCTCGCTGGACGAGCGCCGCCGGTTATTGCTGCGGGGGCTCGTGATCGTGATGGTGGTGGGCCTGGCGGCCCTTGCCCTGGCCGGTTATCTGTACACCGTGGCCGAGCTCCTGCGGCATCTGATCGGGACGGTGCTGGTGCTGATTGTTGTCGGTCTTGGTTACAGCCTGGCGGCCCGGTGGCTCGTCCTGGGAGAGATGCGGCTCGCGCTGCTCCGGAACCGTGAGCGGCGCGAGCAGGAGGCGGTCACCGAGGGCGGCAGCGGCGGCGAAACTGGGCTGGACGTCCCCGAGCCGCAGCTGAGCATGGAGGACGTCAATCTGCAAAGCCGCACGCTGCTGCGGGTGGCGGCGCTGGGCGGCACGGTAGTGGGACTGTTGTGGGTGTGGTCGGACATCCTGCCGGCCCTGGCCTGGCTGGACGGGATCACACTGTGGTCGCGCACGATCGAGATCGGCGAGAGCGAGATCCTCACCAGCGTGTCCCTCCAGGATCTGTTGCTGGCCGGGTTTCTGGGGCTGCTGTTTCTGTTGTCCGCGCGCAACTTGCCGGGGCTGGTGGAGATCCTGCTGTCGCGCAGCACGCAGATGGATGCGCCCGGGCGCTACACGTTCACCATGCTCCTGCGCTATCTGCTGGCCGTGGTGGCGGTTATCGTGGTGTTTTCGCTTCTGGGCCTGCGCTGGAGCGAGATCCAGTGGCTGGTGGCGGCGCTGACCGTCGGTCTGGGTTTTGGTCTGCAGGAGGTCGTGGCCAACTTCGTTGCCGGGCTGATCGTGTTGCTGGAGCGCCCGGTCCGGGTGGGCGATACCATCACCGTTGGCGAATACAGCGGGACGGTATCGAAGATCCGGGGCCGTGCTACCACGATCGTCGACTGGGACAACCGGGAGATCGTCGTTCCCAACAAGACGTTCATCTCCGACCATCTGATCAACTGGACTCTGAGCGACACCACCACGCGGCTGGTGATCCCGGTGGGGGTCAGCTATGCGTCCGATGTCGATCTTGTCCGGGAGACCCTTCTGGAGGTGGCCCACGAAGACCCGCACGTCCTGGAGGATCCCGAATCGGTGGTGTATTTCCTCCGGTTTGGCGATAACGCGCTGAATTTCGAACTGCGGGTGTTCGTCTGCCAGATGGCGGACCGGCTGGTCACGCTGAGCGGGCTCCACACCGCGATCATCAAGCGCTTCCGCGAACAGGGGATCGAGATCGCTTTTCCGCAGATGGACGTTCACCTGCACGACGACGAAACCCGGAGGCGTCGTGCCGTGCCCCCGGTGGCGGGTCCCGACGAACCCGGCAACCCCATGGATCGGTGACGGGTGCCCGGTTCGTTGGCCCGGGGCCGTGACCCGGGCCAACCCAAGCGTCCCGCCCGCGGGCCAGGCGGCGTGGCTCCCGCGCCGCGGGTGTCTTGGGCAAGTCCTTTGTCCCTGCACGATCACGGGTTGGGTCACTCCCCGCCCTGTGGGATACTGCGGCCCCGTATCCGCCCCGTCTTGGGCAACGGGTCGGAAACCATCGCAGCAAGTATCGGGAGGCATACCGTGGACGACAATCGCAAGAAGGCCCTGACCGCCGCACTCGGGCAGATCGAACGCCAATTCGGCAAGGGCGCGGTCATGCGCATGGGCGATCAGGAGGCGGTGGACGTCCCCGCGATCTCCACGGGCTCCCTGGCACTGGATATCGCGCTTGGCATCGGCGGTGTGCCGCGCGGGCGTGTGGTCGAGATCTACGGGCCGGAATCCTCGGGCAAGACGACCCTGACACTGCAGGTGATCGCCGAGGCGCAAAAGGCCGGCGGTACGGCTGCGTTTGTCGACGCCGAACACGCACTGGACCCGACCTACGCCGAGAAGCTGGGTGTGAACGTGGACGACCTGCTGGTCTCGCAGCCGGATACCGGCGAGCAGGCCCTGGAGATCTCCGACATGCTGGTGCGTTCCGGCGCGATCGACGTCGTGGTCGTCGACTCCGTGGCTGCGCTCACGCCCAAGGCCGAGATCGAGGGCGAGATGGGCGACTCCCACGTCGGCCTGCAGGCGCGGCTGATGTCGCAGGCCCTGCGCAAGCTGACCGCCAACATCAAGCGTTCCAACACGCTGGTCATCTTCATCAACCAGATCCGCATGAAGATCGGCGTGATGTTCGGCAGCCCCGAGACCACCACCGGCGGCAACGCGCTCAAGTTCTACTCCTCCGTGCGCATGGACATCCGCCGCATCGGCGCGATCAAGAAGGGCGACGAGGTCATCGGCAACGAGACCCGTGTGAAGGTCGTGAAGAACAAGATGGCGCCCCCATTCCGCGAGGCCTATTTCGAGATCCTTTACGGCGAGGGCATCTCCCGCGTTGGCGAGATCATCGAGATGGGCGTAAAGGAAGGCCTGATCGACAAGGCCGGCGCCTGGTACAGCTACAACGGCGAGCGCATCGGCCAGGGCAAGGAAAACGCCCGCCAGTACCTGAAGGACAACCCGCACATCGCCGAGGAAGTCGAAAAGACGCTGCGCGAACGCCTGCTGCCCAAGCGCAACAAGGCCACGGTAGAGGACGTGCCGGTCGATGCCCCGGTCGAGGAGCAAGGCTGACCCGGCCGACCCCGAGGCTGCGCTTGAGGTGGGCCTGCGATTGCTGGTTCGGCGTGAACACTCCGGTCTGGAGCTGGCGCGCAAGCTCGGTGAGCGCGGCTTCGAACGGGATGCCGTGGACGCCGCGCTGGAGCGTGCGCGCGAGCTCGACTATCTGAGCGATACCCGTTACGCGGACTTCATGGCCCGCCACCGTACCGAGCAGGGTTACGGCGAACAGCGCATCCGCGCCGAATTGGCCCACAACGGCATCGGCAACGACACCGTGAACGCCGCCATCGATGCCCTGGAGATCGACTGGATCGACCAGGCTCGTGGCCAGCTCGAACGCCACTTCCGCCACCCGCCCGAGACCCGCGAGGACGAGGCCCGCTATCTTCGCCACCTCGCGGGTCGCGGATTCCCCGGCGGTGTCGCCCACCAGGCCCTCGCCGCCTGGAAAGACGAGCCCTGAGACCCAGTGTCATTGCGAGGAGCTCCGCGACGAAGCAATCCGTGTCCATGGCCACCGGATCCGGCGGCGGGGCATGTCCCAAACGATCGCTCCGGCCCCTTTTGGGGGCCTCGCAATGACTAGGAAGATGGCCGGAAGACGGGCCCGGCAATACGCGGGTGGGGCGCTTGCGTGATAGCATTCCGGGTTTGACCCTATTGCTATCGGAACCGCATGAAAAGCGCCGACATTCGCCGGAGTTTCCTCGAATTCTTTGAAGGGCACGGACACACGATCGTGCCGTCCAGCCCGCTAGTGCCCGGCAACGACCCCACGTTGCTGTTCACCAACGCGGGCATGGTGCAGTTCAAGGATGTGTTTCTCGGGCGCGAGAAGCGCCCGTACACCCGGGCCGTGTCCAGCCAGCGCTGCGTGCGCGCCGGCGGCAAGCACAACGATCTCGAGAATGTCGGCTACACCGCGCGGCACCACACCTTCTTCGAGATGCTGGGCAATTTCAGTTTCGGTGACTACTTCAAGCGCGACGCGATCCACTACTGCTGGCAGTTCCTGACCGACACCATCGGCCTGCCGCCGGAAAAGCTGTGGGTCACGGTCTACGAGACCGACGACGATGCCTACAAGGTCTGGGCCGACGAGATCAAGGTCCCGGCCGAACGCATCATCCGCATCGGCGACGACCCTGACGGCGGTTCCGACAACTTCTGGCAGATGGGCGAAACCGGCCCCTGCGGCCCCTGCACCGAGGTCTTCTACGACCACGGGCCGGAGGTCGCGGGTGGCCCGCCCGGTTCGCCGGACGAGGATGGCGATCGCTACATCGAGATCTGGAACCTGGTGTTCATGCAGTACGACCGCGATGCGGACGGCACGCTGAACCCGCTACCGCGCCCGTCCGTGGATACCGGCATGGGCCTGGAACGCCTGGCGGCTGTGCTGCAGGGTGTGCATTCCAACTACCAGATCGATCTGTTCCAGGACCTGATCGCGGCCGCCGCACGGGTAACCGGTGCGACGAAGAAGGATTCCGCCTCGCTGCGCGTGATCGCGGATCACATTCGCTCCATCGCCTTCCTGATTACCGACGGCGTGCTGCCGTCGAACGAGGGGCGTGGCTACGTGCTGCGCCGCATCATCCGCCGCGCCGCGCGCCACGGCTTCAAGGTCGGCGCGCAGGACGCCTTCCTCTACCAGACCGTGGGCGACCTGGTGCGCGCGATGGGCGAGGCCTTCCCGGAGCTGGCCGAGGCGCAGGCCCAGGTCGAGAAGGTCCTGGAAAAGGAAGAGCGCAAGTTCCTGGAGACCCTGGACAAGGGCATGAAGATCCTGGAAGAGGACCTGCGCGATCTCGAGGGCAAGGTGATCCCCGGCGAGACCATCTTCCTGCTCTACGACACCTACGGCTTTCCGGTGGACCTGACCGGCGACATTGCGCGCGAGCGCGAGCTGGAGTTGGACATGGAGGGCTTCGAGTCCGCCATGGCCGGCCAGCGTGCACGGGCCCGTGCGGCCAGCCACTTCTCGATGGACGACGGCGGCCTGCCGCAGGTCGATGTCGCGACCGAATTCTCCGGCTACGAGACCGTGGACGACGAGGGCCGCGTGCTGGCGCTGTACCAGAATGGCGAGGCCGTCGATCGCCTGGAAGTCGGTGCCGAGGGGCTGGTGGTACTGGACCGCACGCCGTTCTATGGCGAGTCCGGCGGCCAGGTGGGCGATGTCGGAACGCTTAGCGGTTCCGGCGTGCGCTTCCAGGTCTCCGACACCCGCAAGCAGGGTGCGGCGCACATCCACGTAGGCCAGGTCCGTGCTGGCACACTGGAGCGCGGCCAGACCCTGCAGGCCGCGGTGGAAGGCCCCCGCCGCGAGAACATCCGCCGCCACCACTCGGCCACTCATCTCCTGCACAAGGCGCTGCGCGATCAGCTGGGCGACCACGTGCAACAGAAGGGATCGCTGGTGGACCCGGATCGTTTGCGCTTCGACTTCACCCATATGGAACCGCTGACCGACGAACAGCTGCGCTCCATCGAGGCCCAGGTGAACGCCGAAATCCTGGCCAACGAGGCCACCGATACCAACGTCATGGACATCGACTCCGCGATGGAGTCCGGCGCGGTCGCGCTGTTCGGCGAGAAGTACGGTGATCGCGTACGCGTGCTGAAGATCGGCACCTCGGTGGAGCTGTGCGGTGGCACGCACGTGGATCGCACCGGCGACATCGGGTTGTTCCGCATTACCTCCGAGGGCGGGGTGGCCGCGGGCATCCGACGTATCGAGGCGGTTGCCGGCGAGGTCGCCCTGCGCTGGGTGGACGAGCAGATCGGCCACCTGGACGCGATCGCCGATCGCCTGCGCGCCGGGCGCGGCGAGGCGGCCGACAAGGTTGCCCAGCTGCAGGAGCGCACCCGCGAGCTGGAGAAGCAGGTCACGCAGCTGAAGGGCAAGCTGGCCAGCCAGGCCGGCGACGACCTCGGCTCGCAGGCCAAGGATGTCGACGGCATCCAGGTGCTGGCCGCCAAGGTCGAGGGCGTGGAGCCCAAGGCCCTGCGCGACATGGTCGACCAGCTCAAGCAGAAGCTCGGCAAGGCTGTGGTGGTGCTGGGCACCGCGACAGGCGAGGGCAAGGTCAGCCTGGTGGCAGGTGTGACCAAGGCCGAGACCGGCCAGTTCAAGGCTGGGGATCTGGTGGGCCATGTTGCTACGCAGGTCGACGGCAAGGGCGGCGGCCGTCCGGACATGGCGATGGCCGGCGGCCAGAGCCCGGACAAGCTGGACGCGGCCCTGGCCTCGGTGGAGGCCTGGGTGCGCGAACGCGCCTGATCGATCGTCCATCCCCGTCATCGCGAGGCGCGTAGCGCCGCGGCGATCTCCGCGGGCAGCCCCGGTGCCGGAGGGTTCGGCGGGATCCGATGGTTTTGGACGGAGGCTGCCACGGCCCCGGCGGGGCCTCGCAATGACGGGGCCCTGCACGGGGTTCGCCGGGGCGGTGGGCTTTAATGCGGCGGCCAGTTGGTGTTTAATGCCCGCTTCTTAAGTAAACGCTAATGGATGGGGTGCGCCCTGTCCGGACGGTCGCAAGGACCGGGCACGGAACGGAATCTTGAAATGGCGTTGCTGGTACTCAAATTTGGCGGCACCTCGGTGGGCTCGCCCGAACGCATCCAGGCGGTGGCGGAACGCGCGCTGAAGCTGCGCGAGGAAGGCCATCAGCTGGTGATCGTGGTCTCCGCGATGAGCGGCGAGACCGACCGCCTGCTGGGCCTGGCGCACGCACTGAATCCGCGCGCGGACGGTCGCGAGCTGGATGTGCTGCTGTCCACCGGGGAGCAGGTCACCATCGCGCTGCTGTCGATGGCGCTGGAGGCGCGGGGCTGCGATGCGCGTTCCTATACCGGGGCGCAGGTGACCATCCGCACCGACAGCGCGCACAACAAGGCGCGCATCCGTAGCATCGACGATGCCCGGGTGCGCGGCGATCTCGACGCCGGGCGCGTGGTGGTCGTGGCGGGCTTCCAGGGCGTGGACGAGGACGGCGCGATCACCACCCTGGGCCGCGGCGGATCGGATACCACTGCGGTGGCGCTGGCCGCGGCGCTGAAGGCCGACGAGTGCCGGATCTACACCGATGTCGACGGCGTCTACACCACCGACCCGCGGTTGGTGCCGCATGCCCGCCGGTTGCAGAGCATCACCTTCGAGGAGATGCTGGAGATGGCCAGCCTGGGCTCCAAGGTGCTGCAGATCCGCGCGGTGGAATTTGCCGGCAAGTACAACGTCCCTTTACGAGTGCTGTCCTCGTTCGAGGAAGGCCCGGGAACCCTGATTACCACGGAGGAGGATGCGCAAGTGGAACAGGCGCTGGTTGCGGGTATCGCGTTCAATCAGAACGAGGCCCAGCTGACGGTTCAGGGCGTCCCCGATCAGCCGGGGGTCGCGCATCGCATCCTCGGCCCGATCGCGGACGCCAATATCGAGGTGGACATGATCGTGCAGAACGTCGGGGCGGATAATTCCACCGACTTCACGTTCACCGTCCATCGCAATGACTACGACAAGGCCCTGGAGATCCTGCAGGCGGCCGCGAAGGCGTTGGGCGCCCGCGAGGTTTCCGGGGATACGCACATCGTGAAGATCTCGGTGGTCGGGGTCGGTATGCGTTCGCACGCGGGCATCGCCAGCAAGATGTTCGAGGCCCTGTCGCGCGAAACCATCAACATCCGGATGATCTCCACCTCGGAGATCAAGATCTCCGTGGTCGTAGATGAGAAGTACCTCGAACTTGCAGTGCGTGCATTGCACGATGCGTTTGAACTCGAACAGACCCCAGTCGGTCAACAGGAGGACGGTTAAGGATGACAGACCGTAAAACGGTTACCGGACGACCGACTCCGTCCGACACAGGCACTGCGGAGAAGAGCATGCTCATTTTGACTCGGCGTGTGGGCGAGACCCTCATGATCGGCGATGATGTGTCCGTCACCGTCCTGGGGGTCAAGGGCAATCAAGTCCGCATCGGCATCAACGCACCCCAGGACGTCGCGGTCCATCGCGAGGAAATCTTTCAGCGCATTCAGCGTGAAGCGAACGTCGCCAGTGGTGAGGGCGGCGGCGAGAACTCCAGTGGCGGTGGTACTGGGGCGGGTGGTGCCGCGGCAGGCGCACGCGACGACTGAACCTCCCGTAAGGAAAGCGAAAGGCCCGGAGGCTGCGATCAGCCTTCCGGGCCTTTCATTTGAAGGCCCAAGGCCTTATCCTGTGCCGCGTTTCCGGAGAGTTGGCCGAGTGGTCGAAGGCGCTCCCCTGCTAAGGGAGTATGGGTCAAAAGCCCATCGAGGGTTCGAATCCCTCACTCTCCGCCAAATCCTGCGAAGGGGCCCGAGTGGCCCCTTTCGCATGTCTGGCCCCCGAGATTTCCGGGATTCGAACCCGAGATACAAGTAAGAACGATGGTTCGACCGGTGGCGCGTAGCGACACCGGAACGCCGCAGCGTAGCGTAGGCGGCCCGAAGGGCGACCGGCGCAGCCGGGCGTAATCCTCACTCTCCGTCAAATCCTGCGAAGGGGCCCGAGTGGCCCCTTTCGCACGTCTGGCCCCGGCGTTCGTCCCCCAGCCCGTCCCCCATTGCTTCGTGATCCGAACCTGTTTGTGCGGCCACCGAAAGTCGGGTGCCGGTGTGTCGGGCACGTTTCGCTGCGAGGTCCCGTCGCCGGCCTTAGCTCCGGCCGAGCGGTTTCGCGAGCTCGAGGCGCGGCCAGCGGGCCGGCAGTTGTCCCGGGGCATGGGTGACGAGGATGCACTGACGGTCCTGCAGCCAGGGCAGCAGTCGTTCCACCACTCGTTGTTGCGTGGGGGTATCCAGACCGGAAAACGGCTCGTCGAGCAGGACGACCGGCCGGTCCTGAAGGACGACCGCCGCCAGGGCGAGACGGCGGCGCTGACCGCCGGAGAGGGACGCGCCGCCCTCGCCGATGCGGTAGTCCAGACCTTCGTCGGTGCCGCGCACGGCCTCGGCGAGATCGACCTGTTCCAGAGCCTCCCACAGTGCGGCATCACTCAACGACCTGTGCGCCGGGGACAGGATGCTTCGGAGAGTCGTGTCCGGCAGTTGCAGGCCCTGGGGCAGGTAGCTGATGTGGCGGTAGCGGGCATCGGTCGGGATTCTTGCCAGATCGTCGTGGCCGAGCGCTACGGTACCGGCCAGGGGCGGGAGTTCGCCGGCGAGGGTGTCCAGCAGCGTGCTCTTGCCGTGCCCGCTCGCCCCGCTGATCACCAGGGGATAGCCACGCGCGGGTTCGAGGTCCAGGGGGCCGAGCAACGGGCGCTCGTGGCGAAAGCCAATGGTCAGGCCCTGTGCGTGTAGCGCCGGGGCCTCGTCAGGCGGGGTCGGGTCCACGTACTCGGCGGGTGCGGGGGTATGGGTGGGGGCCGCCTCCAGATGCTGCACCCGCCCGGCGGCCTCCAGGCTCTCTCCGGCACGCCACCATGCCCCGGGCAGGCTGCCCAGGACCTCGCCCAGGCCCAGGGTCATCAGCGGCAGCAGCACCGCGACCGGCGCGCTCAGTACCCCGTCGCGATACCAGCCCAGTGCCAGCACCAGCATCAGCAGGGCGGAGGCGCCGACCACGGCCTGCACGATCTGCTCGGAGCCGACCCCGAACGCCTCCTGCGTCCGTTGCCGGAGCGCGTAGGCGTCGTTTCCCCGGCGCAGGCGGGCCTCGTGCTCGCGGGCACGGTCGTAGGCCAGCAACTCGGCCAGGCCGCCAATGAAGTCAAACAGTCCAACGCGCTCGCCGGCCCGGGCCTGCACCAGCGCGTGGCTGCGGCGCTGCCCGGCAAGGGCGAGCACGGCGGAGACCGCGAGCGTCGCGACACCGGAGGTGGCGAGTACGACCGCGGCGGGCCAGGGTGCCAGCCAGACGGCGATACCCAGCGTGACCACCAGGCTGAGTGCCGCCGCGATCATGGGGCCGACCACCCGCAGGGGCATCGCATCGAGGGTGTCGATGTCGCCGGTCAGGCGGGTCTGCAGGTCGCCGCTGCGGTAGGCGCGAATGCGTTCCATGGGCAGCGCGGCGAGGCCGCGAAAGCTGCGTCCGCGCAGGTCGGCCAGGCTGCGCAGCACCGCCTCGTGGCTGACCAGGCGTTCGAAGTAACGCGCCAGGGTGCGACTGATCGCGGCGGTACGGATGCCGCCGGAGGGCACGTAGAGGTCGAGTGTGGCCAGCAGGCCCGCGCCGGCCAGGGCGGTGGCGGTAATGAACCAGCCGGACAATGCCAGCAGGGCGATGCCGGCGATCCAGGTCAGCGCCAGCAGTCCCCAGGCACCCCAGTACCAGCCCCGGCGCTGGCGGAATACGCGGTGCAGAAAGGCCAGTTCCGCGCGGGTTCCGTTACGCATGGCGCGCCCCCGGTGTCGCGGGCGCCAGGTCCAGGCGTTGCGGGCAGCGTTTGTGGATGGCGGCATGATGACTCGCGATCACCAGCGTCAGGCCACGGGCCTCGGCCAGCCGAAACAGCGTGTCGAGCAGGGCCTGTTCGGTGTCCGGGTCGAGTGCACTGGTGGGTTCGTCGAGCAGCCAGAGCCGATGCCCCGAGAGCAGGGCGCGCGCCACCGCGACCCGCTGGGCCTGACCGCCTGAGAGCCCGTGCCGGGCCTCGCCGATGGCGGTATCCAGGCCGTCAGGGAGCTCCGGTGCATCTACGGGCAGCCCGGCCTGCTCCAGCGCCGTGGCCATCTCCGCATCGGCGATCGTTGCATGGCGGGCGAGCTGCAGGTTCTCGCGCAGGCTGCCGTGGAACAGATGGGCGTCCTGGTCGATCCAGGCGAAGTGCCGGGCCAGAGGATGGCGCCGGACGCGGCCTTCGGCGGGTGGCAGGAAACCGGCACACACCGCGAGCAGGGTGGACTTGCCGCTGCCACTGGGCCCGGTCAGCGCGAGATGCGCCCCGGTTTGAATCTCGAGGTCGAGAGCCTTCAGGATCGGCGTGCGCTGACCCGGGTAGTGCACCGTGACGCCCTCGAGTTGCAGCCAGGGGCCGGTCACGTCCTCGCTATTGAATTCGGTGGCCTCGGCCAACGCCTCGGGGCCGGTGGGTGATGCAAGCGCGGGGGCGAGGCTCTCCGCCGCCGCCAGGGCGCCGGCGCGGTCATGGTAGCTCTGGGCGAACTGGCGCAGCGGCAGGAAGTACTCCGGCGCCAGCAGCAGGACGAACAACCCGGTGAACAGGGTGATGTCGCCGGCCGGGCCGTAGTCGATGGCGCCGAACAGGGCGAAGCCGATGTAGATCGCGACCATGCCGATCGCGACCGCGCTAAAGAATTCCATGATCGCCGAGGACAGGAACGCGACCCGCAGGGTGCGCATGGTCAGGCGCCGTTGCTGGTGGCTGCGCTCGACGACCTCCGTCTCGGTCGCGGCGATGGCACGGGCCCGGCGCAGCCAGTCCAAGGTGCGGATACGGTCGAGAAAGTGCCCCGCCAGGCGGTTCTCCTCCTCCTGCTGACGCCGGTGGATCTGTTCCGCGCCCATGCCGACGATCGCCATGAACGCCGGGATCAGCGGAGCGGCGAGCAGCAACAGGAGGGCGGCGAGCCAGTCCAGCCAGAGTGCCGCGACCAGGATGGCCAGCGGCGTCAGGATGACGGCCTGGCGCGCCGGCAGGTAACGGGCGTAGTAGCCGGTCAGGTCATCCACCCGCGTCTGGAACTGCTCCGCCCAGGCGCCCGCGGTGGTCTGCCCGGCCAGCCGCGCTGGTCCAGCCTGCCGGGCCTGGCGCAGGAGATCGGCGCGCAGCTCCTGCTTCACCGCAAAGGCGAGCCGGTGTCCGGCCAGATCCCGCAGGGCCTGGGCGGCATAGCGCAGGGCGAGCAACCCGAGGCCCGCGAGCAGGATGCCCGGGAGGTACGGGGCCTCGGGGGCGAACAGGGTGCCGTGGACCGCCCAGGCCACGAGCCCCGCCAGGGCAATGGTGGCCAATGTCGCCACCAGCGTGCTGGTGGCACTTAGCACAAGCCAGCGGCGGTGCGGCCGCTGGCGCGCGCGCAGCCATGGGCCCGGCGAGGTCCGGGCGTCTGTCGCCTCCGCGTCTGTTCCGGGCACTTGCGTCATCGACTATCGCAGATAGCGCCCGCGCAGCATGTTGAAATACAGCGGCTTGATCATGTGGACCTTCAGGCGCCACCACATCCAGCTTGGGGCGCCCTGGTCCAGGAAGGTGAAGGTCGGGACCTCCTCCAGGCTGTAGTCGAACTCGACCAGCGCCGCCTTGCCCACCTCGGTGATCAGCGGGCAGGAGGTATAGCCGTCGAACTGGCGCGACGGCTCGCGATCCTGGATCACGTCCACCAGGTTGTCGGGCATCACTGCGCCATGCGAGCGCACGGTGGAGGCGGTCTTGCCGATCGCGGTTGCGACGACGTCACCGGCACCGAAGATGTTTGGGTAGTCCGTGTGCTGCAGCGTGCGGTCATCCACCGCCAGCCAGCCGCCGGCCGCCAGGGGGCCGTCCTCGACTGCCAGCCCGGCCTCGCGGACGAAGTCGTGCGCGCGCATCGGCGGCGTTACGTGGAGGTAGTCGTAGTCCACGGTCTCGCGGCCGCCATCGCGGGTCTGGAACTGGGCCTGGCGGGCGTCGACATCCACCGCCAGCAAGGCGCCGCCGTCGTTTACGCTCACGCCGCGTTCGGCGTACAGGTCGCGCACCATGTGGTCGAAGCGCTGCACGCTGAACAGGGTGTCCGATGCCGTGTGATAGTGGAAATCGGCCCCGTTGCGCTGACCGGCCGAGCGCAGCAGGTCATCGGCGATGAAGGTCGCCTTGATCGGCGCACCGGCACACTTGATCGGCGTATTGGGGATGGTGAAACGTGCCACCCCGCCGTTCTCGCCGAACGCATGGATCTGCTCGTAGGCATCGCGCGCGGCCTCGGCGCTGGCGTACAGGCTGGTCAGCCCGGGACGGCCGATATCCTCGCGCCGCAGCCCCTCGATCGCCTCGTAATCCAGGTGCAGCCCGGTCGCGACCACCAGGAAGTCGTAGTCCAGCCGGTCGCCGCCGGTGGTCTCGACCCGCTGCGACTCGGGATCAATGGCTGCCACCGCGGAGCGGACCCATTCCACCCCGCGCGGGATGTAGCGTTCGTTGCGGCGCTGGACCTCGCCCACCGAGTAGACGCCCGCGGCCACCAGGGTCCAGCCGGGCTGGTAATGATGGATCTCGCTTGGCTCGACAATCGTGATCCGGGCCCCGTCCAGCAGGTCGCGGAGGCGGGCGGCCATGGTCATGCCCGCGGCACCTCCGCCCAGCACCACGATGCGGGCCTGGCTGGAGACCGCCGCGCGGGCCGGGGCGGCCTGTACGCCGGTCGCCGACACCAGGCCGGCGGCGCCAGCGATCTTCAGGAAATCGCGCCGGGACAGGCCCCGCAGCGTCTCGTCGGCTTGACGGGCCAGGGCCTTTTCAATCTCGGGATGCTTCGGGTCTTCGGGATGATGCATGGCTCTCTCCGCGTATCCGTCCGCCGCGCCGGAGACCGGGCGGGTCAGTTGCGATGGTCGCGCCGTCGACCGGGCGCTTCGTGTGACGGATTGCTTACAAGTTACATGCCAACACCGGCAGGCCGCTCCACTGGGCCTCGTGTGCCGGTATGGGCGGGGCCAGGCTGCCGAATCTGGCAGTCATTCGAGACTTGGCTGACAAATATGGCAGAAAAGGGCCGATGGTTGCTTGCGCCCGCCAGGCGGAAAAACACGGTTTGTAGCGTGCAGCCAGCGGTCGTGGTGCGGACAGGTAGTCTGGCACGGTACTTGTTAGGAGGTTCACCGATACGTCATGTCGGCGTGCCCCTGACTACGGAGGAAAGGCCATGGAGCTCGACCCCATACTGCTATCGCGAATCCAGTTCGCGTTTGTCGTTTCGTTCCACGCGATCTTCCCGGTCTTCACGATCGGGCTGGCTTCGTTTATTGCGTTTCTGGAATTCCGCGCCTGGAAGACCGGCGAAACGATCTATACCCAGATCTCGAAGTTCTGGATCAAGATCTTCGCGGTGGTGTTCGGCATGGGGGTGGTCTCCGGGCTGGTCATGTCGTTCCAGTTCGGCACCAACTGGAGCGCGTTCTCCTACGCCACGGCCAATTTCCTCGGGCCCGTACTGTCCTACGAGGTGCTGACCGCGTTCTTCCTGGAGGCGGCCTTCCTCGGCGTGCTGCTGTTCGGGCGCGACCGGGTCCCGCAGGGGGTGCATCTGTTCGCGGCGCTGATGGTGGCACTGGGCACGTTCATCTCGTCGTTCTGGATCCTGGTGGCCAACAGCTGGATGCAGACGCCGGTGGGCTTCGAATTGCAGGACGGCGTGTTCCACGTCACGTCCTGGATCACGGCGATCTTCAATCCCAGCTTCTGGCCGCGCTTCTTCCACATGGGGCTGGCCTCGCTGCTGACGGCGGGCTTTGTGGTCGCCGGGGTCTCCGCCTGGTACCTGCTGCGTCAGCGCGACGTGGTCATGAACCGCAAGGCTCTGGGCACCACGATGTGGGTGCTGCTGTTCGCGGCCCCGGCGCAGCTGGTGGTCGGGGATATCCACGGCCTCAATACCTTCGAGCATCAGCCGACCAAGGTGGCGGCGATGGAAGGCGTGTGGGAGACCGAACGCGGCGCACCGCTGTTGCTGTTCGCCATCCCGGACTCGGCCAACGAGACCAATCACTTCGAGATCGGCATCCCGAAGATGGCGAGCTTCATCCTGACCCACGAGATGGATGGCGAGGTGCCGGGTCTGCTGGAGGTCCCCGCGGAGGAACGCCCGCCGGTGGGCATCACCTTCTGGTCGTTCCGCATCATGGTCGCGATCGGCATGGTGATGATCCTGTTCGTCCTGGCTGGTGCCTGGCTGCGCTTCCGCCGCCGGATGTACGCCTCCCCGCGGTTCCTCAGGGGGCTGTCCTGGATGATCCCGGCGCCGTTCATTGCGGTGGTCGCGGGCTGGTTCGTGACCGAGACCGGGCGCGCGCCCTGGCTGGTGTACGGCGTGATGAACCACGCCGAGGGCATTACTCCGGCGCTGACCGGCGGCATGGCCCTGTTCACGCTGATCGGCTACGTCGCGGTCTACGCGGCGGTGTTCACCGGGGGCGTCTACTACCTGGTCCGCATCGTGCGCCAGGGCCCGGAACCGGCCGATGCCACGCATGCAGCGGCGCACGCCAAGCGGCCCCTGTCGGCCGCCGATACCTGGATCGATGACGCCGCGGCCAGCGGTGAAAGGAGCTAAGTCATGGAAACCACGATTGATATCACGCTGATCTGGGTCGTCATCATCGCCGTGGGCGTGATCGCCTACGTGCTGATGGACGGGTTCGACCTCGGGGTGGGGATCCTCTTCCCCTTCGCTCCGGGGGAGACCTCGCGCGACGTGATGATGAACTCGGTCGCCCCGGTATGGGACGGCAACGAGACCTGGCTGATCCTCGGGGGTGCCGGGCTGCTGGCGGCCTTCCCGCTGGTCTACTCGGTGTTCCTGCCGGCGCTCTATATCGGGGTCTTCCTGATGCTGGCGGGGCTGATCTTCCGCGGTGTCGCGTTCGAATTCCGCTTCAAGGCGCATCGCTCCAAGTGGTTGTGGAATGCCGCGTTCGCGATCGGCTCGGCGGTGGCGGCCTTCGCCCAGGGCGCGGTCGTGGGTGCCTACATCCAGGGCTTCGAGATGGACGGGTTCAGTTTTGCCGGCGGACCGCTGGACTGGCTGACGCCCTTCACCGTGCTCACCGGGATCGGGCTGCTGGCGGGCTATGCCCTGCTCGGGGCCACCTGGCTGATCGTCAAGACCGAGGGCGAGACGCAGGCCTTTGCCTACCGCGTCGCGCCCTGGATGCTGGCTGCCGTGCTGCTGGTGTTCGGCGCGGTGAGTCTCATCACCCCGTTCATCGATCCGAAGGTGATGGAGCGCTGGATGGGAACCTGGCAGTACCTCTGGGTGCTCCCGGCCCTGGCGCTGTTCTCTTCCTGGATTCTGATTCGCGCGGTGCGCCGGCGTGACGAGGGGATCCCGTTCGTCGCCACGATTGCCCTGTTCATCACGACCTACCTGGGCCTGCTGGTGAGCAAGTGGCCGTACGTGGTGCCGCCGGACTACACCTTCTGGGACGCCGCCTCGTCGCCGGATGCGCAGCTGTTCATCCTGGTGGGCGCGCTGTTCGTGATCCCGATCATCCTGGGCTACACCGCGTGGACCTACTGGGTCTTCCGCGGGAAGGTGACCCCGGAGACCGGCTATCACTAGGTCTGTCCGGGCGCGCGCGAGCACGCCGGTGGGTCGCGGCCGACCCGCCGGCGCCGTCCGGAGAACGGGTTTCAATGCTGTCGCAACCTATGGGGGTGAACCCATGCCGTTGAACATCACTCGACTCAACGTGTCTATTGGGCAGCGCGACGGTGACGTTACGAGCATCGGAAGCGCATTCCTGGACCCCCTTGTGCGAGGCGAAGTGACGAGCATCACGAAGAAGGCGCCGGAACCGCAGGACACGCATGTCGAGACCCTGCGGCAGGTACTGGAGGGGTTCCGGGAGCCGGCGATCCTGCTGTCGCCGGACTACCGCATCCTGGCCGCCAATGGGGCCTACCAGAGTGTCTACGGGACTGACCGAGACGGCTCGGGTCGCACCTGTTTCGAGGCTTCTCATAGTTTCCGCCGCCCCTGCGACGAGGCCGGCGAATCCTGCCCCCTGCGGGCGGCCCTGGGCAGTGGTCACCGCGAACGCGTCCTGCATGTGCACCACACCGAGACCGGGCGCGAGCACGTGGATGTCGAGTTGTTGCCGATCCGGGGCGAGGGCGGCGAGATCCGCTACCTGATCGAACGGCTGCACCACATGCCCGTCTCGGCGCCGCAGGCGGGGAGTGGCGGGCTGGTCGGTCGCTCGAAGGCCTTCAATGCCATGCTGGGGATGATCAGTCGGGTGGCGCCGAGCAATGCCTCCGCCCTTCTGCTCGGCGAGTCCGGTACGGGCAAGGAACTGATCGCGCGCGCCATTCACGAAGCGAGCCCGCGCCAGAAGTTGCCGTTCGTGCCCGTGGAATGCTCCGGCCTGACCGAAACCCTGTTCGAAAGCGAGCTGTTCGGCCATGAGCGGGGGGCGTTTACCGGGGCGACCTCGGCCAAGGCCGGGCTGGTGGAGACGGCGGCCGGCGGCACCCTGTTTCTCGACGAGGTGGGGGATATCCCGCTGAGCCAGCAGGTCAAGTTGCTGCGGTTGCTGGAGACCCACGCCTATCGCCGTGTCGGGGGTGTCGAGTCGCGGCGGGCGGATTTCCGCCTGGTCTGTGCGACCCACCGCGATCTCGAATCCATGGTCCGGGCCGGCGAGTTTCGCGAGGACCTCTACTACCGTATCAACACCTTCCCGATCGAGGTGCCCCCGCTGCGCGCGCGGGCCGAGGATCTCCCGTTGCTGGTAGAAGCCCTCGGCGAGCGCCTGGATCTGGCCGTACCCCCACGCCTCGAAGACGAGGCCCTGCGAATCCTCAAGCAGTATTCCTTCCCCGGCAACGTGCGCGAGCTGCGTAACATCCTCGAGCGCGCGGCATTGCTGGCGGACGGCGAGGCGATCCGTCCGGAACATCTTCCGGATCGCGTGCGGGAAAGAGGGCAGTCCCCGAGCGGGGCGGAGGCCGGTGCCCTGGACGGCTTGCTGCATCCGCAGTCACTGCGCCCGCTGGACGAAATCGAGCGCGAATACCTGCGGCACGCGGCCGCGGTGTATCCCGGGGACCGCCGGGCGCTGGCGAAGACCCTGGGGATTAGCGAGCGCAGCCTGTACCGGCGCCTGAGCCAGCTCGAGGACGACGCCGACGAACGGGACTGAAATTGCCCGTCCGGGCGGGCTTGGTAACGCGCCCCGCCCGGCTTGAAGCGGCGTCCGCGGCCGCGGTCGGATGTCCGGCACCGGCCCGTCACCAAGGACGGGGCTGCATGCATACCGCCAGAAGAATCAGGAAAAAGCGATATACCGATGCACCCGAAAGACTGGAGTCTCTGATGAAAAAGTCTGCAATGACCCTCTCCCTGTCCGCCGTCCTGCTGGCCACTCCGATGCTGGCCTCGGCCGAGCCGCTGTCGTTCGGCGAGCACCAGACCATCCGCTCGATGGCCAGTGCCGGCATCGGCCAGGCCATCGTGAACGAGATGGGGGCCGGTTCGATGGCCGTGATCAACAACCCGTCCGCCGTCTGCGGCGCCCTGGCCGGTGGGCTGGGTGCGTCGATGCTGTCGGCCGATCCGCAGGCCGGCTTCCGCATCGCCACCCTGCGCTCCGCTGACGACGCCGCGGCCGCGGTGCGCGTGACCGCGGACAAGGACGTGGCCTATCTCGCACTCGGGGGAAATCTCGCGCGTGACGAAAACGTGGCCCTGGCCCACGCCTATCTGCAGGAACTCGCGGCCTCCGAATGGGACGGCACGCTGGTGCTGCATATCTCCTCCTGGATGCAGAAGCAGGTCCAGGCCGTCGCGGAGGCAGACACGGCCGTGGCCGACTATCTTCAGGGGATCAACATGGTGGCGCTCCAGCCCGACCTGGATGCGGGGCAGGCGGTGATGCTGGGTGTGAACTTCGACGGCGAGAGCTTCACGACCGAGGAGATGGGTCGCCAGGACATGCGCGAGGACCTCGTGGAGCTGTTCCGCCGCATGTGAGTCAGCGCGCGGTGGGCCGGAGGGGCGCAAGCCCTGCCCGGCTCATCGTTAGGGGCAAACTATCGGGACGTTAATTAATTAGTAATTCACGAAATTCGGAAGGGCGTATAAAGTAGAACGTACATGGAGGCAAGGCCCCATGAGCTTCCGAATCACTATCTAAACCGAAAGGAGTTACATCATGGCACTGCGTTTGGGCGATACCGCACCGAATTTCCAGATTGATACCACCAAGGGCAAGATCGATTTCCACGAATGGATCGGCGACTCCTGGTGCTTCTTCTTCAGCCACCCGGCCGACTTCACCCCGGTGTGCACCACCGAGATGGGCCGCACCGCGCAACTGGCCAAGCAGTTCGCGGACCGCAACACCAAGCCGCTGGGTCTGTCGACGGATACCGTCGAGGAACACAACAAGTGGATTGAAGACGTCAACGACACCCAGGACACCACGCTGGAGTTCCCGATCGTCGCGGATGCCGACAAGAAGATCTCGGAGCTCTACGAGATGATCCACCCGGGCGAGAGCGAGACCGCCGCCGTGCGTTCGGTCTACATCATCGACCCGAACAAGAAGATCCGTCTGATGATGACCTACCCGATGTCGGTGGGCCGCAACTTCGACGAGATCCTGCGCGTGATCGATGCGCTGCAGACCGGTGACAAGCATGGCATCGCAACCCCGGCTGACTGGACTCCGGGTGCTCGCGTGATCATCCCGCCGACGGTCAGCAACGAGGACGCGCAGAAGAAGTTCCCGCAGGGCTTCGAGGAGATCCGCTCCTACCTGCGCTACACCAAGGTCTGATCCGGACCGACCAGCAGCCTCGCCCGGCTACGGGCGGGGCCGTTCTCCCCAGGTGGGAGCAGGGGCCGCAAGGCCCCTTTTTTGTGTCTGTCGGTTACGCCTGGATACGGCGAACCGCTCGTCTTCAGCGGCCCAGCCCGGTCAGGCGGCCGGGTTCGAGGATCTCGATCCAGTAGCCGTCGAGGTCCTTCACGAAGGCGATGTCCTTCAGGCCGCCTTCGTCGGGGCGCTTCACGAACTCGACGTTGTTCTGGTCGAACCAGCGCACGGCGGCGTCCAGGTCCGGGACCGAGAAGCAGATGTGGCCGAAGCCCTGCGGTTCCTCGTTGCCGTCGTGGTAGTGGAAGTCCGCGTCGTTCTCGGTGCCGTAGTTGTAGGTCAGCTCAAGGATGCCGCGCTGGCTGAACATCCAGCGGGTGGCCTCGCCGGCGTCCTTCGGCGGCTGCGGTTCGTCCTCGCCGATCTGCGCGAGGAAGTAGAGCGTGAACTCGAACTCCGGGAAGTCCAGGGTCTTCACCAGCTCCATGCCGAACACGCGCTGGTAGAAGTCCAGCGCCTTCTGCGGGTCCTTCACGCGCAGCATGGTGTGGTTGAAGCGAAAGCCTGCGGTGGGATTGTCGCTCATGGTGCGTCCTTGTCTCGGCCAAAGGGGGTGTCCCGGAAGACTGGAACACAGGCGGCGAGGTTCCCTCAAGTGCGCCCGTCACGCGTTGCGCTCGGAGCGAGGGGCTCCGCCATCGCGAGTCGCGCACGTGGCGTCGCTGGCTTCAGGGAGTGCCCCGGCGCCGGTGGCTGCGTCGGGAGATCGCCACGGCGCTGCGCGCCTCGCGATCACGGGATTTGTGACGCGCCCGGCCAGTTCATTGTCCGTCACTGCGAGGAGGCGTAGCCGACGTGGCTGTCTGTTGGGGGTACTCTCCGGCGGCGAGGCAGCGTTGGGAGATCGCTTCGCTTCGCTCGCGATGACGGGAGGCGTGGCCCTGGTGGGGCGGTTGGGGCTGCGTCACCGCGAGGAGGTGCAGCCGACGCCGGCAGTCTGTTGAGGATGCCCCGACGCCGGAGGCGGCGTTGGCCGATTGCTTCGCGATGCGCGCAATGACGGGATGGTGGAGCGGCCGGGAACACACATCCTCGTCACTGCGAGGAGGCGTAGCCGACGTGGCAGTCTGTCGGGGTTACCCCGGCGCCGGGGGCGCGTGGGGTGCTCGCTTCGCGGCGCTCGCGATGACGAGATGCTGGGCTTGGGGCGCGTGCCCGCGTCCAAAAGCACCGTCATCCCGGAAACCGCGCAGCGGTTATCCGGGATCTCCCGGGGCAGGCATGGCGTTCGTCGGTTCGGCTACTGCCGGCAGAACGGCCAGACCTGGTAGAAGCGCCGGCAGCGGAACTCGGATTCGCAGCTCTGTAGCTGGGACTCGTAGCGGTCGGCGCGCTGCGCTACCTGGCGGGCCGCGGCCCGGACCTGCGGCTTGCTCTGGTAGCTGCCGCGGTTATAGCCGCCCTGGCCCTCATGGTAGGCGAGGTAGAGGTGTTCCGAGTTGTACAACGACACGCCGGTCATGCGCTGGGTGCGGGCGTTGTACCAGCCGATGAAGTCGGTCGCGTGCTTCATGTGCGAACGTCGCGCGAAGCGGCTTCCGGCATCGTCCTGGTACTCGCCCCAGACCGGGTCCTGGGCCTGGGCATAGCCCCGGGCGGAGGAGGGGCGGCTCCACGGGATGAAGCCGAGCAGACGCTCGCGGTCCGGGCGCACGTGGCTGCGGAAGGAGGACTCCTGCTGGATGAACGACATCTGGGTCGCGATCGGCGTGCCCCATTCCCGCTCGGAATCCCGCGCATGATCGTACCAGCGCGGCTGCTCGCGGAAGATCTCGCAGATGTTGCTCTGGTCATCGGGCGGGGAGGGCGACAGCATGGAGCACCCAGCGGTGATGGCTGCCAGCGCCAGCAGCAGCCCGGCCCGCAAAATGGCGACGACCGCCCGCCGCGTCTTCCTTGATTCTGCCTTGTCCACCCGAATCTCCCGCCCGGTTCCCCAATGGCCCGCGAGTATAAAGCACTCGCGACGAGGGTAATGGGCGCGCCGTGCACCGGGCCTGCTTCCGGAGCTTGCCGCGGCCCCTGCGGGGCTGCGCAACGACAGGGTCGCGTCACTCGCCATCGCGAGCGGCTGTAAGCGATCTCCCGACGCGGTCCCCGGGCCGGGGTGGCCCCCAAAAGACTGCCACTTCGGCTGCGCCTCCTCGCTGTGACGGGAGCGGGGAGACGCCCCACATGCCCGTCATCGCGAGGCGTGCAGCGCCGCGGCGATCTCCGTCCGGGGCCACCCGAATCGGCGTCGTGCGCGGTGTCAGGGTTCATCGAATCCGACCGTCTTTGTGCTTTGTGGGAGGGGCCCAGCCCGAGAGGCGCCAGGCCGGATCTCCCGGTAGGAGCTTGCTTGCAGGCGAAGCCCCTGCCATTGTCGGGCGCGGGCAGGGGCGTTCGCCTGCAAGCAGGCTCCTTGTGTCTTGCGGTTCACGGATCGCTACCATGAACCGCATTGGGCTCGGGGTAACCCGTCAGGCTCCTGAGGTCACGAACCTGTTCTGTAGATTGGCCCCCGAGTCCTTTCTCATCTCGAAGTTTGAACGGTATCCAAGACCCCCCTCCGTGATGGACGGGTGAGGCTGTACGGACAAGGCGAGAGGACGAGATGGCTCATATTGGCATTGATGTTAGCAAGAACAAGCTCGACTGCATGTGGGTCCGGGACCTGGCAGCGGGCAAGGTGAAGCCG